>NZ_JBWVBI010000020.1:0-1177 GCF_057221175.1 Ruegeria sp. HKCCD3925 | reverse complement strand
ATGGCAAAGGAAAAGTTTGAGCGTAATAAGCCGCACGTCAACATCGGCACGATTGGCCACGTTGACCACGGCAAGACCACGCTGACCGCAGCAATCACCAAGTATTTCGGTGACTTCAAAGCGTATGACCAGATTGACGGCGCGCCTGAAGAAAAAGCACGTGGCATCACCATCTCGACCGCCCACGTGGAGTACGAGACCGACAACCGCCACTATGCGCATGTCGACTGCCCCGGCCACGCCGACTACGTCAAGAACATGATCACCGGTGCCGCTCAGATGGACGGCGCGATCCTGGTTGTGAACGCAGCTGACGGCCCGATGCCGCAGACCCGCGAGCACATCCTGCTGGGCCGCCAGGTTGGCATCCCGAAGATGGTCGTGTTCATGAACAAAGTTGACCAGGTCGACGACGAAGAGCTGCTGGAACTGGTTGAGATGGAAGTTCGCGAACTGCTGTCCAGCTATGAATACCCCGGCGACGATATTCCGATCATCGCAGGTTCGGCTCTGGCCGCAATGGAAGGCAACAACCCGGAAATCGGCGAAGAGAAGATCAAGGAACTGATGGCGGCTGTTGATGACTACATCGACACCCCTGAGCGTGAAGTTGACAAGCCGTTCCTGATGCCGGTCGAAGACGTGTTCTCGATCTCGGGCCGTGGTACTGTTGTGACCGGCCGTGTCGAGCGTGGCGTGATCAATGTTGGCGACGAGATCGAAATCGTCGGCATCCGTGACACTCAGAAAACCACCTGTACCGGTGTTGAAATGTTCCGCAAGCTGCTGGATCGCGGTGAAGCGGGCGACAACATCGGCGCACTGCTGCGCGGTATCGACCGTGACGGCGTTGAGCGTGGCCAGGTTCTGTGTAAGCCGGGTTCGGTTACACCGCACACCAAGTTCGAAGCCGAAGCCTACATCCTGACCAAGGAAGAAGGCGGTCGTCATACCCCCTTCTTCGCGAACTACCGTCCGCAGTTCTACTTCCGTACAACTGACGTGACCGGCACCGTGACCCTGGCGGCTGGCACCGAGATGGTTATGCCCGGCGACAACGTCGGCTTCACCGTCGAGCTGATCGCGCCCATCGCGATGGAAGACGGCCTGCGTTTCGCCATCCGCGAAGGCGGCCGCACCGTCGGCGCCGGCGTCGTCTCGAAAATCATCGAGTAAT
>NZ_JBWVBI010000019.1:0-1283 GCF_057221175.1 Ruegeria sp. HKCCD3925 | reverse complement strand
AGTTGGTGCCAATTGACGCTGGCATAAGGCTCTACGCTGGCGCGTGGGCTGACTGGCATGCGGTAACCCAGTTGGGCAAAGGCCTGAATGCTGTGCGCCTTGTAGTCAGCCTTCAGCGTTTCGTATTGATGAACGGAGATGGAGCGTTCGCTGTCCAGGCTGTGGCGTGTGTAAGCACCACCAGCCAGCACATTCAGGCTACCTGAACCTAGCTCCCAAGCCTGCGTCCCGTACAGGGCTGCGCTGTAGCTATTGCTGCGCGAGGTCTGACGGCGATCATCCAGCTTGATGCGGTTTTCCAGATAGCCCAAGGAGGCACCTATACGCCAGCCTTGCTCGCCGATAGCCGTATCCCCGCCTAGGAATAGACCGCCCACTTTGTGGCGTACATCCTGGCTGTTGTCGTCACCGTCCAGATCTCGTTGTTGATGGATCACTTCAGCCCACAGGACGGTCTCTTTGCCGGTTGTATTACGTGCGCTTGAGGCTTGTTTGCCCAAGGTGCGCGGCAGCAGGTCGCCATTGCTGAGCAGCGCCGAGGTGGTGCCGGCATGGATCTGACCTTGTAGCTGCTCCATGTAGCCTGCCACGCTGCCGGATTGTGCATTGAGCACCGTGTCATACAGTTCAGCCATAGCGGCTGGCGGTTGGTCCGAGCCGGTATCCAAGGCATTGGCCACGGCTTTCTGGTTACTTGTATTGGCAAACGCAGCGAACGGCGTGTCATTGCGTTTGATCATCAAGGACAGGCTGGGGCCGTAGAGCAGCGTTGGCGACAAGAAGGCCATGTCGTACGTAATGTGGCTGTACTGACCTGTCACCCCATTGGCTGCGTCCATGAAGGAATAGGCCACGTTCTGGCGGAAGGGGCCACCAGCCAGTTTCAGGGTGCCGTCTATATGGGCTGCACCGCCAACCACCAGACGATCGGTCGCACCAGCAGGACCAACTTCCAGTTCATGCACCGAACCGGCATGGGCGGTGTAGTCGCCGTTGACGGTCAGGGTGCCAACTGAGTTGCCTGGAGCCAGGGTGCCGTAGTTATCAACCTTGGAGACCGTACCGGAACCACCCAGCGTTCCCTCACGCTCGACGGTTACGGCAGAGGCCAGCGTGCCATTGACGGCCAGACGACCTCCGCTGACGGTGGTGTCACCGGTATAGCTGTTGTTACCGCTCAGCTCCAAAGAGCCGTAACCGCGCTTGTGCAACCCTCCGATACCGCTGATGTCATTGGCGAAGGTGGAGTGGTAGCCCAGCGTGTCCACATCGAACAGACGGGT
>NZ_JBWVBI010000018.1:0-1304 GCF_057221175.1 Ruegeria sp. HKCCD3925 | reverse complement strand
GCCGATGATTTGATCGCCCTGGCTCAAGCCCTGGGTCTTAAAGACTACATCGTGGTCGGTCACTCCATGGGTGCCCGCATTGGTTTGCGTGCGGCTCACAAGAACAGCGATGGTCTGAACCGTCTGGTGATGGTTGATCCGCCGGTCTCCGGCCCGGATCGTCGTGCCTATCCCTCCAAGCTGCCCTGGTACGTGGATTCCATGGCCATGGCTCGCAAGGGCTGCACGGCAGAGGACATGCGTGCTTTCTGCCCGACTTGGACCGAAGAGCAGTTGCAATTGCGTGCCCAGTGGCTGCACACCTGCCACGAGCCTGCGATTCTGGCCAGCTTTGAAGGGTTCCACACCGACGATATCCACGTCGACTTCCCGCATTTGAAGGTGCCTGCTTTGCTGATGACCGCCGAGCGTGGCGATGTGGTGCGTGATGAGGATGTGGCCGAGATTCAGCAACTGGCCTCTGGCGTGCAGCACGTTCGTGTGCCGAACGCCGGTCACATGATTCCTTGGGACAACGAAGCCGGATTTTACGAAGCCTTCGGTGACTTTCTGGGCCAGCGCTTGGTGTGATGTTGACGGGGCCGCTACGGTGGCCCGTCGTGATGCAGAGGTTCCGCGTCAGTGCCGGAACCTCTCACAAGGAGAGACAAAATGGCAGTGAGTGATTATCAACTTATCGAAGCATGGCAAGAGGTGCTGCGCCTGTCCAAGCTGCAAGCGGGTCAAACCGTGACCTTGCTGACCAGCTCGACCACGCACCCCCAGACCATGCAGTGCGCGCAGATTGCCGCTCAGTCCATGGGCGCGATTGTCAATCGTTTGGACTTGTTGCCGGTCAATGCGGAAAAAGCCTTGAGCCGTGACTCGCTGGCGTACTTGGGTACGACCCCGCTGACGGGCAACGAAGCGGCGATCGCCGCCTTGAAAGCCAGCGATCTGGTGCTGGACCTGATGACCCTGTTGTTCTCGCCCGAGCAGATCGACATTCTGAAGTCGGGTACCAAGATTCTGCTGGCCGTGGAGCCACCCGAAATTCTGGTTCGTACCGTGCCAACCGAAGCAGATCGCGCACGCGTGACTGCTGCGGCCGCTTTGATCAAGGCCGCCAAGGAAATGAGCATTACCTCACCTGCTGGCACTAATCTGCGTTGCCCGCTGGGTGAATTCCCTGCGATTCGTGAATACGGTTTTGTAGATGAGCCCGGTCGTTGGGACCACTGGCCCAGCGGTTTTGTGCTGACCTGGCCCAATGAGTTGGGCACCAACGGCACCATCGTGATCGACAAGGGCGACATTCTGTTGCC
>NZ_JBWVBI010000017.1:0-1429 GCF_057221175.1 Ruegeria sp. HKCCD3925 | reverse complement strand
TGAACTGCACCCCAAAAGTTGGACACTCATCCAACCTTTGGGGTGTTTTTCATGACGAAATACGATGTACGGTTCAAAATCAACTTGGTCAAGCAGTATCTGTCGGGAAGCAATGGTTATCGAGAGCTGGTCTCAGCCTATGGGATAGAACACTCCCAGCTACGCCGTTGGGTTGCGAGCTATCATCTACACGGCCTATCCGGATTAGAGAAAAAGCACCGCTTTTACAACGCGGAATTTAAGCTGAAGGTTCTCCAACACATCGCGCGCGAGGGCTTATCCGATCGGCATGCTGCCGCGCTCTATGACATTCGCAGCACAGGTTCTATAGGGAAATGGCGCCGCGAGTATGATAAGGGCGGATTAGTAGCGTTAACGCCCCGTCGTAAAGGTAGACCCATGAAGCCCCCAACTCCCCCATCCAAGTCTGAAGCGTCCGATGAAACGCGCATGCAAAAAGCGCTACTTGAAGAGCTGGCGTACTTGCGTGCGGAGAACGCCTACCTAAAAAAACTGAAGGCCTTATCCGAGGCGGAACGGAACGCAGCGCTGGTGAAAAAGCGCAAGTGCTCCAAGGGTTAAGGCCAGATTATCCGCTGGGGTTACTGCTACGAGCGGCGGGGCTGTCTCGCAGCACGTTCTACTACCATGTCAAAGCGATGAGTACACAGGACAAGTACGCTGCCATCAAATCGAAGATTCGTATGCTCTATGAGCGCCATCAAGGCCGCTACGGTTATCGGCGTATAACAGCCGCGTTACGTCAAGCGGGGGAAATGATCAATCACAAGTCGGTTCAGCGTTTGATGCAGCAGCTCGGTTTACAGTCGCTGGTGCGGCCCAAGAAATATCGATCCTATCGAGGGGCGGTGGGTCGAATTGCGCCTAATTTACTTGAACGCCAGTTCCAAGCCGAGCGGCCTAACCAAAAATGGGTGACTGATGTGACAGAGTTCCATGTCAACGGCCAAAAGCTGTACCTCTCGCCGGTCATGGACTTATATAACGGTGAAATCATCGCCTGGCACACGGAACGGCGTCCTGTGTTCCGCCTGGTGAGCAGCATGCTCCAAAAAGCCTTCTCGCGGCTCAAGCTGTCGGAAAAACCGCTACTGCACTCCGACCAGGGCTGGCAGTATCAACAGACCATGTATCGAAAACTGCTACATGAGCATGCGGTTGTGCAAAGCATGTCCAGGAAAGGAAACTGCCTGGACAATGCTGCGATGGAAAGCTTCTTCGGCACGCTAAAGTCTGAGTTCTTCTACCTGAACCACTTCGAGAGCATTGAGCAACTGCAGACGGGCATCCGTCAATATATCCACTATTACAATCACGAACGCATTAGAACAAAGCTAAAAGGCCTGAGCCCGGTGCAATACCGAAATCAGGCCTTGCTCATCTAATTTAACTGTCCAACTTTATGGGG
>NZ_JBWVBI010000016.1:0-2630 GCF_057221175.1 Ruegeria sp. HKCCD3925 | reverse complement strand
CTCGATAGCACCCGCATAATCACAATCGAAAACCAACCATCTGATGGATGTGTGTTTGTTGTGCTGTATGTATTTCTGTTCTATTGCTTGCTGTAGAGGTCTGATGATTGATCCATACCTCAAATCATTGGAGCAATAGGGCTTTTCTGGAAGGTTGCTAACGAAAAGTTCGAGCTGCTTTTTTTCTTGTTCTTGTATCAGCATAAAACCCCCGTTAATCAGCGATTGTGAGCTGTTTACGGTGTTTTTTATCTTGTTCTGCTACCCACTCCCTCAAGAGTTTTCGCACAACTTGTGAGGTGCTCAAATCTTGTGATTGAGCATGATAGTTTGCTTTCTCAATCAGTTCTTTGGGTGTTCGCACAGATAGTATTTGTTCTTTTTTCATTGTTGGCCCCTGTATAGTCAATGTATGACACTAACAATACAAGGTTTTTTTGCTTTGTCAAGGTCCATCAGTAAGTTTTTTTGCGATAGCGATAGATGCCGTAGGCACTTACATGACGCGTCATGTAACTCACTACGGGGTGCAAGCACCCCCACGGACATAAATGTCCTAGTTCGCCTGGTGGGGACCTCAAAAACAGCACTTGTTTTTCAATAATTTTTTTGTATGATAAGTCTATAACTTATAACAAAAAATTATGAAAAACTATGCCATTACAAGAATCAAAAAACACGCGACAGTGAAATCTGCCACCTACTTAATCAACCATCATTTACGTTTGGCAGAGGTCCACAATGCTGATCCGCGACGCAAGCAGAAAAATGAAGTTCTTCATCAGTTGGATGACATTCAAAAATTTTTGAACGATGTGCCGAAAGGCACTAAATCCAACGCTTGTAGGTTTGTTGATGTGCTTTTTACTGCTTCTCGTTTTGACACCAAACAGCAGTTTGAAGAGTGGAAAAAAGCATCTTGGGAGTTCGCAAAAAAAACCTTTGGTGAGAACAACATCGCGTTGGCAGTTGTTCATAACGACGAGACAACCCCACACATACACATCATCTTTAAACCAGTGAACCCAAAGACTCAAAAATTGGGTGCTGGCCATTGGTTTGATGGTCGCAAGAAGATGCAGCAATACCAAGATAGTTACCACAATGCTGTTAAGCATTTGGGGTTTGATCGTGGTGAACCTGGTAGCAGAGCAAAACACAAAACCATACGACAGTTCTATCGTGATGTGAGCATTGCCCAGGATGAGTTGAAAGTGTTCACAAGAGCATTCAACGAGATCGACCAACAACTGAAAAACGTTAGTTTGTGGGATCGTCTCAAACCTTCAAACTTACAGAAGAAAGTCAAAAAACACTTGGTCACTGCTTACAAATCAGCAAGCAGAATATTGTTGTTCAAGCAGGTTCTACAAACTGAAAAAGTGACTGATGAAAATCAGAAGTTGCTGGCTCAAATTGACACTCTCAAAGATAAACTTGAGTTAGCAACTGGATATGAAAATCCCACATACATACAAGTTCAACAGTTCACTGACCACTACAAGAAGTTAGAAAGTTCCAACCAGCAAAGTGAACTTGCGAAGCAAAAGAGGGTAGCAACGACTACCCCCCAAGATACTGCTGTTAATCGAAGATCTAGCCAACTCAAAATTTGAACTATCGCACTTCGTTTGATGCCTGCCAGTTTTAGCACTTCGTGCTGAAAACGGTCAGGTGGATGTTCTCTGTAAAAGCATTTTTTAGAAGTTATTTTTTGCTCTACGAGCAACTACCTTTGCTGACAGATGAAATTGTAACAATCTCACTTATCCCCATGTGGACAACCACGGTTATCCACTGGCTTATATCTGATATGGCCTATTGAGATTTTTCCTCATTTCACCCATCTACCTACGGTAGAGTAAGCAACACTGAGAGCATCTGATATTTGCTTGATAGTATGCCCCTCAGACCTCATTTTTAGAGCCGTGGTGCGATTTTCAGCATCTTGTGTAGTTCTACCCCTACCACCAGATAAACCGCCCAACCTACCCCTGCGGGATTGTGTCGCAGAAAACTCCTCATCGCTCACACGACCCGTGTATTTGTTCCACACCCATTTTGCTACTGATTTGGCAGTAGCACGGATCTCGGATTGTGGTAGAGGTTCAGGAAACGAGTTAAATGCGATTGCTTGAAGCAAAACAGCATCAGAAAATGTTTGATAATTTGCTGATAAGCGATACATCAAAACCTCTCTGTATGCCCAATGTCTGAGATTTTCAAAGAGAGTACAGTTCCTCCCCAAACCTATGACAGATGCCCTTTTCGGGAGTTTGGTAGGTAGTGTTAACCACTCGCAGAGTTCAGGCATATCGTAGAGATCTGACCTGTATTGATACACATCCCACTCACTGTGAAATGGGTTTTTTGTTAGTAGGTTCGTATAACCACGATCACCACTCACTAACTCGCGAATTTGATACTCAATTTTTGCCAATAAATGTAGAGGTTTCGCACGAGCAACGGCGGTTTTATGAACGGGCACTTCTAACCCGTAAACAATGTGACTCTTACCCGTAGATTTGGTCACTGTTTGAAAGTTCGGAGGTGGTAAGTTGTTATACCCGCATCGCTCGATAGCACCCGCATAATCACAATCGAAAACCAACCATCTGATGGATGTGTGT
>NZ_JBWVBI010000015.1:0-4476 GCF_057221175.1 Ruegeria sp. HKCCD3925 | reverse complement strand
TTAAAACGCACGCCTCTTCACGCTTTGCATGTTGAGTTGGGAGGTAAGTTGGTTGATTTTGCGGGTTGGGAGATGCCTGTTCAGTATCCTTTGGGGATTATGGGGGAGCATAAGCAGTGTCGTGAGAAGGCGGCGGTGTTTGATGTGAGCCATATGGGTCAGGTGATTTTGCGGGGTGAGAATGTGGGCGAGAAGCTGGAAGCGCTTTGCCCGCAGGCTTATGCGACGCTGAAAGAGGGCAAGGCGCGGTACGGGTTCTTTACGAACGCAGAAGGCGGGATCATGGATGACCTGATCGTGTCGAACGCGGGCGATCATTACTTTGTGGTGGTGAACGCGGCGCTGCGGCATCAGGACATTCCGCATATGCGTGAGCACCTCGAAGGCGTCGAAGTGATCGAGATTTTCGACCGCGCGCTGGTGGCCGTTCAGGGCCCTGCGGCGGAAAACGTTGTGGGCGAACTGTGCCCCGCCGCGCGGGATCTGAAGTTCATGGAAACCACGGTGGCCGAGATCAACGGCGTCGAATGCCGCATCTCGCGGTTGGGGTACACGGGCGAGGACGGGTACGAGATCTCGATCCCCGAAGACAAGGCGATCGAGATCACCAAGGCGTTTCTGGCGCATGAGGATTGCGAAGCGGCCGGTCTGGGCGCGCGCGACAGCCTGCGGCTGGAGGCAGGTCTGTGCCTTTATGGCAATGACATCGACCAAAGCACCTCGCCGGTCGAGGCCTCGCTGGGCTGGGCGATGCAAAAGCGCCGCAAGGAAGAGGGCGGTTTCCCGGGCGCGGCCCGCGTGCAGAAGGAACTGGCCGAAGGTCCCGCCAAAAAGCTGGTGGGCATCAAGCCCGAAGGCCGTGCGCCAGCGCGTCAGGGCGTGGAAGTGCAGTGCCTTGAGGGCAACAGCATCGGTCAGATCACCTCGGGCGTGTTTGGCCCCACGGTGGGTGGACCGGTGGCGATGGGCTATGTGAGCAAAGGCCATGGCGAGCCGGGCGAGAAGGTGAACCTGATCATCCGGGGCAAGCCGCAACCGGCTGAGATCGTGGCGCTGCCCTTCGTCAAACAGAATTACAAGCGTTGAAGTCAGGAGAGAGAGACATGGCAACCTATTATTCCGAAGAGCATGAATGGCTGAGCGTTGACGGCGACACCGCCACGCTGGGCATCACCAAACACGCCGCCGAGCAATTGGGTGACGTGGTGTTCGTGGAACAGCAGGAAGCAGGCGACGAGTTCGAAAAAGACGGCGAGATCGGCGTGATTGAATCCGTCAAGGCGGCGTCCGAGCTTTACGCACCGGTCGACGGCGAGATCACCGAGGTGAACGAGGCACTGGCCGACAATCCCGGCGCGCTGAACGAAGACCCCGAAGGCGAGGCCTGGATCTACAAGATCAAGATCGCGGACGCCTCGCAGCTCGAAGACCTGATGGACGAGGCCGGCTACAAGGCCTTCATCGGTTAACTCAGGCGGCGGGTCCGTGCGCGGCCCCGCCCCTTCATCTGTTTCCAAATACTTCCGCCGGAGGCTCCTGCCGTCTCCGCCGGGCCTGACCTATCCTTGAGGAGCGCACACATGGCCTTCAAACTGACCGATTACGAAGCCTATGACTTCGCCAACCGCCGCCATATCGGGCCCAGCCCGACCGAGATGCGCGACATGCTCAAGGTGATCGGCTTCAAGACGCTAGACGAGCTGATCGACGCCACCGTCCCGCCCGCGATCCGGCAGAAAGAGCCGCTGGACTGGGGTCCGGCGATGACCGAGCGCGATGCGCTCTTTCACATGAAAGAAGTGGCGAGCAAGAACAAGGTTCTGACTTCGCTGATCGGTCAGGGCTATTATGGCACCACCACGCCGGCGCCGATCCTGCGCAACATTCTGGAGAACCCGGCCTGGTA
Organism: Ruegeria sp. HKCCD3925; assembly: GCF_057221175.1. Classification (NCBI taxonomy): domain Bacteria; kingdom Pseudomonadati; phylum Pseudomonadota; class Alphaproteobacteria; order Rhodobacterales; family Roseobacteraceae; genus Ruegeria; species Ruegeria sp. HKCCD3925. The sequence continues at coordinate 2,570 of NZ_JBWVBI010000015.1, read as the reverse complement.
CACGGCCTACACGCCTTATCAGCCCGAGATCAGCCAGGGCCGACTTGAGGCGCTCTTGAACTTCCAGACCATGGTCAGCGACCTGACCGGGCTGGACGTGGCCAACGCGTCCTTGCTGGACGAAGCGACTGCTGCGGCGGAAGCCATGGCGATGGCCAAGCGCGGTGGCCGGTCCAAGGCCAACAATGCAGCCTTCTTTGTCGACAAGAACTGCCACCCGCAGACCATCGCGGTGATTAAAACGCGCGCCGAGCCTCTGGGCATCGAGGTGCAGGTGGCTGATCCGGACACGCTGGATGCGGGCGCGGTCTTTGGCGCCATCTTCCAGTATCCGGGCACGCACGGCCATGTGCGCGACTTCACCAAGGAAATCGCGGCGCTGCATGAACACAAGGCGATTGCCATCGTCGCCGCCGATATCCTGTCGCTGGCGCTGCTGAAGTCGCCCGGCGAGATGGGCGCGGATATCGCCATCGGCTCGACCCAGCGCTTTGGTGTGCCGATGGGCTATGGTGGCCCGCACGCCGCGTATATGGCGACCACCGACAAGCTGAAGCGCTCGATGCCGGGCCGGATCATCGGTGTCAGCATCGACAGCCGGGGCAACAAGGCTTACCGCCTGGCGCTGCAGACCCGCGAACAGCACATCCGGCGTGAGAAAGCCAACTCGAACGTCTGCACCGCGCAGGCGCTGCTGGCGGTGATTGCCTCGATGTATGCCGTGTATCACGGCCCCGACGGCATCAAGGCCATCGCGCAATCGGTGCACCGCAAGACCTCGCGTATGGCTGCCGGTCTGGAAGAGGCAGGCTTTGCTGTGGAGCCGGAAGTGTTCTTCGACACGATCACGGTTGAGGTTGGCCATCTGCAGAAAACGGTCATGGAGGCCGCTGTGGCCCGGGGCGTCAACCTGCGTAAGGTCGGCGACACGAAAGTGGGCATCAGCCTGGACGAACAGACCCGCCCCGAGACCATCGAGGCGGTCTGGGGGGCCTTTGGCATCGACCGCAAGGATGACAGCTCGAACGTGGCCTATCGCCTGCCGGATTACGCGCTGCGCGAAAGCGAGTACCTGACCCACCCGATCTTCCACAAGAACCGGGCCGAGGCCGAGATCACGCGCTACATGCGCCGTCTGGCCGACCGCGACCTGGCGCTGGACCGGGCGATGATCCCGCTGGGCTCGTGCACCATGAAGCTGAACGCCACGATCGAGATGATCCCGGTCACCTGGCCCGAGTTCGGCAACCTGCACCCGTTCTGCCCCGAAGATCAGGCGCAGGGCTATCATGAGATGATCGATGATCTGAACGACAAGTTGTGCCAGATCACCGGCTATGACGCGATCAGCCAGCAGCCCAACTCGGGCGCGCAGGGTGAGTACGCAGGCCTCTTGACCATCCGCAACTATCACTTCGCCCGGGGCGAAGGGCAGCGCAATGTCTGCCTGATCCCGACCTCGGCGCATGGGACCAACCCGGCCTCGGCCCAGATGGTGGGCTGGCAGGTTGTGCCTGTGCAGGCGGATGAGAAGGGCAACATTGATCTGAATGATTTCCGCGCCAAGGCCGAAAAGCACTCCGATCATCTGGCCGCCTGCATGATCACCTACCCCTCGACCCATGGCGTGTTTGAGACCACCGTGCAGGAGGTCTGCCAGATCACCCATGATCATGGCGGTCAGGTTTATATCGACGGCGCCAACATGAACGCCATGGTGGGTCTGTCGCGTCCCGGAGACATCGGCGGTGACGTCAGCCACCTGAACCTGCACAAGACCTTCTGCATCCCCCATGGCGGCGGCGGCCCCGGCATGGGTCCGATCGGCGTCAAAGCGCATCTGACCGAGCATCTGCCCGGCCACCCGGAATACGGCACTGCCGTGGGTCCGGTCTCGGCGGCGCCCTTTGGGTCGCCCTCGATCTTGCCGGTTAGCTGGGCCTATGTGCTGCTGATGGGCGGCGCGGGTCTGACGCAGGCCACGAAAGTGGCGATCCTGAACGCCAACTACATCGCGGCGCGGCTCAAGGATGCCTACCCGATCCTCTACACCTCGGAAACGGGTCGCGTGGCGCATGAATGCATCCTCGACACCCGCCCGCTGGACGAAGCGGCCCATGTCAGCGTCGATGACATCGCTAAGCGTCTGGTGGACAGCGGCTTCCACGCGCCCACCATGTCCTGGCCGGTGGCCGGCACCCTGATGGTCGAGCCTACGGAATCGGAACCCATGGACGAGCTGGACCGCTTCTGCGACGCCATGCTGTCCATCCGCTCCGAGGCACAGGACATCATCGACGGCAAGATCGACGCGGAAAACAACCCGCTGAAAAACGCTCCCCACACGGTGCGCGATCTGGTCGGCGACTGGGACCGTCCCTACACCCGTGAACAGGCCTGCTTCCCCCCGGGCTCCATGGGCGTCGACAAATACTGGTCCCCCGTCAACCGCGTCGACAACGCATACGGCGACAGAAACCTCATCTGCACATGCCCGCCAATGACCGAATACATGGACGCAGCTGAATAAACCTCAATCAATAAACCCCCGCCAACTGGCGGGGGGTTTC
>NZ_JBWVBI010000014.1:2500-6058 GCF_057221175.1 Ruegeria sp. HKCCD3925 | reverse complement strand
TTGTAGTCTGCACGGGCTGCTCTGGGATTTTCTAAAGTTGGTTGCGGGAGCAGGATTTGAACCTGCGACCTTCAGGTTATGAGCCTGACGAGCTACCGGGCTGCTCCATCCCGCGACACTTTAAGTGACCTATCGCTTACGCTACTTGAGGTCTTGTGTTGGTCTATCGCCTATTCGGCTACTTGAGACCGGGTAGTGTTCTTTTCATCGTGTTTGAGAGACTGTGGGCTTTTACTAGGTTTGGCGGTGACCTACTCTCCCGGGGCTTAAGCCCAAGTACCATTGGCGCGGCAGTGCTTAACTTCCGGGTTCGGGATGGGACCGGGTGTTTCACTTGCGCTATGACCACCAAACCGAGGAAAAGCCCATGTCGACTTTCCTGCGTTGCAGGAAAGCGACGAGGTGGCAGGCAGCGTCTTTTGCTTGCAAAAGGCGCGTTGCCACTCGGTTATATAATCAACCAACATCGCGGCTTGGCGCTGCGACGTTATCCAACTCAAGGTCAGTGTATGCTTTGGTCTTGTCTTTCCATTACTGGATCAAATCAAGCCTATCGGGCGATTAGTACCGGTCAACTGAACGCATTACTGCGCTTACATCTCCGGCCTATTGACGTGGTGGTCTTCCACGGCCCTCAGGGAGACCTTGTTTTGAGGGGGGCTTCCCGCTTAGATGCCTTCAGCGGTTATCCTGTCCGATCATAGCTACCCAGCACTGCCGTTGGCACGACAACTGGTCCACCAGTGGATCGTTCACCCCGGTCCTCTCGTACTAGGGGCAACTCCTCTCAAGTCTCCTACACCCACGGCAGATAGGGACCGAACTGTCTCACGACGTTCTAAACCCAGCTCACGTACCTCTTTAAACGGCGAACAGCCGTACCCTTGGGACCTGCTCCAGCCCCAGGATGAGATGAGCCGACATCGAGGTGCCAAACACTGCCGTCGATATGGACTCTTGGGCAGTATCAGCCTGTTATCCCCGGCGTACCTTTTATCCGTTGAGCGATGGCCCTTCCACTCGGGACCACCGGATCACTATGGCCGTCTTTCGACTCTGCTCGACTTGTCAGTCTTGCAGTCAGGCTGGCTTCTGCCATTGCACTCAACGAGCGATTTCCGACCGCTCTGAGCCAACCTTCGCGCGCCTCCGTTACGCTTTAGGAGGCGACCGCCCCAGTCAAACTACCCGCCACGCAGGGTCCCGGATCCGGATAACGGACCGCGGTTAGACATCAAGAGTGCGAAGGGTGGTATCTCAAGGGAGGCTCCACGGATACTTGCGTTTCCGCTTCAAAGCCTACCACCTATCCTGCACATCACAATCCTGATGCCAGTGCGAAGCTGTAGTAAAGGTGCACGGGGTCTTTCCGTCTAACCGCGGGAAGCCTGCATCTTGACAGGCAATTCAATTTCGCTGAGTCGATGTTGGAGACAGCGGGGAAGTCGTTACGCCATTCGTGCAGGTCGGAACTTACCCGACAAGGAATTTCGCTACCTTAGGACCGTTATAGTTACGGCCGCCGTTTACCTGGGCTTCAATTCAAGGCTCTCACCTCTCCTTTTAACCTTCAGGCACCGGGCAGGCGTCAGACCCTATACGTCGTCTTGCGACTTCGCAGAGCCCTGTGTTTTTAATAAACAGTCGCCACCCCCTGGTTTGTGCCCCCAGCCCCTAGTTGCCTAGGAACCGGGCCTCCTTCTCGCGAACTTACGGAGGTATTTTGCCGAGTTCCTTCAACATCGTTCTCTCAAGCGCCTTGGTATGCTCTACCAGTCCACCTGTGTCGGTTTAGGGTACGGTCTGATGGAGGGCTATTTCCAGGAACCACTCAGCAGCCCAATCAATCCGATAAGATTGAACTACACCTGTGATCCGTCACATCCTCCTGGCCTAGGAATATTAACCTAGTTCCCATCGCCTACGCCTTTCGGCCTCGGCTTAGGGGCCGGCTTACCCTGCTCAGATTAGCTTTAAGCAGGAACCCTTGGACTTTCGGCGAGAGTGTCTCTCACACTCTTTGTCGCTACTCATGTCATCATTCTCACTAGTGATCTCTCCACCGGATGGCTCACGCCCCGGCTTCATCGAAAGCTCCAAATATCCTCCAAGGCGATCCGAAGATCGCTAAAGAGGATAGGAACTATGTCACACTACGCTCTGCTACCGATGCTTACGCATCCCTAGACTTCGGCTCATGGCTTGAGCCCCGTTACATCTTCGCCGCAGGACAACTTATTTAGACCAGTGAGCTGTTACGCTATCTTTAAAGGATGGCTGCTTCTAAGCCAACCTCCTGGTTGTTTTGGTCGTCCCACCTGCTTTCCCACTTAGCCATGAATTGGGGGCCTTAGTCGTAGGTCAGGGTTGTTTCCCTCTCCACTACGGACGTTAGCATCCGCAGTGTGTCTGCCATCTAGTACTCCCGGGTATTCGGAGTTTGGTTAGGATCAGTAAGCCTGTGGGGCCCCATTACCCATCCAGTGCTCTACCCCCCGGGGTATTCGGATGACGCTCTACCTAAATAGATTTCGCAGAGAACCAGCTATCTCCGAGTTTGATTGGCCTTTCACCCCTAGGCACAGCTCATCCCGATCCTTTTCAACGGATGTGGGTTCGGTCCTCCAGTAAGTGTTACCTTACCTTCAACCTGGCCATGCCTAGATCACTCGGTTTCGGGTCTGATCCCACGAACTCATGCGCCCTATTAAGACTCGCTTTCGCTACGCCTACACCTAACGGCTTAAGCTTGCTCGTAAGACCAAGTCGATGACCCATTATACAAAAGGTACGCCGTCAGATCTCGAGGATCCTCCGACTGATTGTAGGCGTTCGGTTTCAGGTACTGTTTCACTCCCCTCGTCGGGGTGCTTTTCACCTTTCCCTCACGGTACTGGTTCGCTATCGGTCAGCAAGGAGTACTTAGCCTTCGAAGGTGGTCCTCCGATCTTCAGACAGAATTTCACGTGTTCCGCCCTACTTAATACGTCCATCAAAGCTTCCTATACGGGGCTGTCACCCGCTATGGCCACGCTTCCCAACGTGTTCTAGTCACTTATCTGGCTCGGCTGGTCCCCGTTCGCTCGCCGCTACTAGGGGAGTATCAATTGATTTCCTTTCCTCCGGGTACTTAGATGTTTCAGTTCCCCGGGTTTGCTCTTAAAACCCTATGTATTCAGGTCTTAAGTACCTGTTTAAACCCCATATTGAGTATCAAAGATAACAATATGAAGCTTTCAGGTGGGTTGCCCCATTCAGAGATCCATGGATCAAAGCTTATTCTCAGCTCCCCATGGCTTATCGCAGAGTATCACGTCTTTCATCGCCTCTTGCTGCCAAGGCATTCACCAAACGCCCTTCTCGCGCTTGATTTGATCCAGAAAGAGAAAGACACAACTTAGTGCGCTACCGCCTATTCGGCTACTTGAGCGCAGTCAGGTCAATCGCGACCGCCCAGCTGGTAACTAAAGGCGATCTTTCTTCTGAACCAAAAGCATACTTTCCCGCCTTCCATCCTGGAACCCATGCTGCCGATGTCGGTCGGCCCCGCATGGAGAA
>NZ_JBWVBI010000013.1:0-6273 GCF_057221175.1 Ruegeria sp. HKCCD3925 | reverse complement strand
CCGAGGGGCAAGCCGAAGCAGACACGAGTAAGCCGTACAGAAGAAGAAGGGAGACAAGGTGCCCAGAACGGGCCAGGAGGAAGGAAGGGACGTCCGAACGAGATGATCGCAGGGATCCGGTCCTTATGCCACCAGAACACAGCTGGGCAGCCGTGTGTACGTGTGGCGCGCATAAAAAACAAAACCCCCGCAAGGGATACTTGCGGGGGTTTTGAGCAATAAGAGCTTGACGATGACCTACTTTCACAGACGTCCGTCCACTATCATCGGCGCAAAGGCGTTTCACAATCCTGTTCGGGATGGGAAGGTGTGGGACCACCTTGCTATGGTCGTCAAGCGTAACTGGTTGCCAGGCCGTCTCTACAGAGACGTCCCAGCCAATTGGAAGAAGCACACTGCCAGCGATCAGTACGGATCAGCTAGCAGCGGTTACGAAGGTGTCGAGCGCGGGTTGCGCTGCACTTCAATATTACGTTCTGTGGTCAACAACTTAACTCACTACAACCTCAAGGGTTATAGGATCAAGCCACACGGGCAATTAGTACTGGTTAGCTACATGCATTACTGCACTTCCACACCCAGCCTATCAACGTCCTGGTCTCGGACGACCCTACAGGGAGGTCAAGCCTCCGGGATATCTAATCTTCAGACGAGTTTCCCGCTTAGATGCCTTCAGCGGTTATCTCTTCCGTACGTAGCTACTCGGCAATGCCATTGGCATGACAACCGATACACCAGTGGTACGTCCACTCCGGTCCTCTCGTACTAGGAGCAGGCTCCGTCAAATATCCAACGCCCACGGCAGATAGGGACCAAACTGTCTCACGACGTTTTAAACCCAGCTCACGTACCTCTTTAAATGGCGAACAGCCATACCCTTGGGACCGGCTACAGCCCCAGGATGAGATGAGCCGACATCGAGGTGCCAAACACCGCCGTCGATATGAACTCTTGGGCGGTATCAGCCTGTTATCCCCAGAGTACCTTTTATCCGTTGAGCGATGGCCCTTCCATACAGAACCACCGGATCACTATGTCCTACTTTCGTACCTGTTCGACTTGTCAGTCTCACAGTCAAGCACGCTTATGCCATTGCACTATCAAGACGATTTCCGACCGTCTCTAGCGTACCTTCGAACTCCTCCGTTACACTTTAGGAGGAGACCGCCCCAGTCAAACTGCCCACCATGCACGGTCCCCGATCCCGATAAGGGACCTAGGTTAGAACCGCAAACAGACCAGGGTGGTATTTCAAGGATGACTCCACGCGATCTGGCGACCACGCTTCAACGTCTCCCACCTATCCTACACAGGCCGGTTCACAATCCAATGCAAAGCTACAGTAAAGGTTCATGGGGTCTTTCCGTCTAGCCGCGGGGAGATTGCATCATCACAACCATGTCAACTTCGCTGAGTCTCAGGAGGAGACAGTGTGGCCATCGTTACGCCATTCGTGCAGGTCGGAACTTACCCGACAAGGAATTTCGCTACCTTAGGACCGTTATAGTTACGGCCGCCGTTTACCGGGGCTTCGATCAAGAGCTTGCACCCCATCACTTAACCTTCCGGCACCGGGCAGGCGTCACACCCTATACGTCCACTTTCGTGTTTGCAGAGTGCTGTGTTTTTAGTAAACAGTCGCAGCCACCGATTCACTGCGGCCTCTTCATGCTTTGTGCGCAGGCACATCACACTAATGAGGCATACCTTCTCCCGAAGTTACGGTATTAATTTGCCGAGTTCCTTCTCCTGAGTTCTCTCAAGCGCCTTGGAATATTCATCCCGTCCACCTGTGTCGGTTTGCGGTACGGTCTCGTAGAGCTGAAGCTTAGAGGCTTTTCTTGGAACTGCTTCCAGTTAGTTTAGAGCCGAAGCTCTATCCAGTCACACCCTTGAATTACGCACCCGGATTTGCCTAAGTGCCTTCTATGATGCGCCAACGGGGACATCCAACACCCCGATAACATTCTGCAATCCGTCCCCCCATCGCACTCTACGACGGTGCGGGAATATTAACCCGCTTCCCATCAGCTACGCATCTCTGCCTCGCCTTAGGGGCCGACTCACCCTGCGCCGATGAACGTTGCGCAGGAAACCTTGGACTTACGGCGAGGGGGCTTTTCACCCCCTTTATCGCTACTCATGTCAGCATTCTCACTTCCGATACCTCCAGCATTCCTCACGGAACACCTTCACAGGCTTACGGAACGCTCTCCTACCATGTGTACTAAAAGTACACATCCGCAGCTTCGGTCTATGGCTTAGCCCCGTTACATCTTCCGCGCAGGACGACTCGATCAGTGAGCTATTACGCTTTCTTTAAAGGATGGCTGCTTCTAAGCCAACCTCCTGACTGTCTATGCCTTCCCACTTCGTTTCCCACTTAGCCATAGTTAGGGACCTTAGCTGGCGGTCTGGGTTGTTTCCCTCTTGAGTCCGGACGTTAGCACCCGGTGCTCTGTCTCCCGTACTGTACTTGCCGGTATTCGGAGTTTGCCATGGTTTGGTAAGTCGCTGTGACCCCCTAGCCATAACAGTGCTCTACCCCCGGCAGTAATATACGAGGCACTACCTAAATAGTTTTCGGAGAGAACCAGCTATCTCCAGGCTTGTTTAGCCTTTCACTCCGATCCACAGCTCATCCCCTAATTTTTCAACATTAGTGGGTTCGGTCCTCCAGCACGTGTTACCGTGCCTTCAACCTGGCCATGGATAGATCGCCTGGTTTCGGGTCTACACCCAGCGACTGAATCGCCCTATTCGGACTCGCTTTCGCTACGCCTCCCCTATTCGGTTAAGCTTGCCACTGAATGTAAGTCGCTGACCCATTATACAAAAGGTACGCAGTCACACCACGAAGGTGCTCCTACTGTTTGTATGCATACGATTTCAGGATCTATTTCACTCCCCTTCCGGGGTTCTTTTCGCCTTTCCCTCACGGTACTGGTTCACTATCGGTCGATCACGAGTATTTAGCCTTGGAGGATGGTCCCCCCATATTCAGACAGGATTTCACGTGTCCCGCCCTACTTGTTCGATGCTTAGTTCCACGTACTGAATTTCGCCTACAGGGCTATCACCTGCTACGGCTGGACTTTCCATTCCATTCGACTATTCACTACGCTAAAACATCCAGGCTGGTCCGGTTTCGCTCGCCACTACTTCCGGAATCTCGGTTGATTTCTTTTCCTCGAGTTACTGAGATGGTTCAGTTCACTCGGTTCGCCTCCACATGCCTATGTATTCAGCATGGGATACCGTATTACTACGGTGGGTTTCCCCATTCGGACATCTACGGATCAAAGCTTGTTTGCCAGCTCCCCGTAGCTTTTCGCAGGCTACCGCGTCCTTCATCGCCTGTGATCGCCAAGGCATCCATCATATGCACTTATTCGCTTGATCCTATAACGCTTGGTGCTGTTATAGGAATATGAGTATACGTTGTTGCCGTTCATCAATCCTTAGCTGTTATCCAATCCGAAGACTGAACAACGTCTATATTTTTGAGAACTTTCGTTGAACATAATTTGTTCTGTTGCAATCACAACCCGTGTATTGTCATCACAAGGCGACTAATCGCTTTGCGTTTATTAGACAACACACCTTCGTTGTGCTTCTTCCTAATTGTTAAAGAGCAATTCGTGGGTTGTATAACCCAACGAGCAGTATTCTTGTAAAAGAACACTCTTCGTTGAATCTAACGCCAGGTCAACCGTTGTTGTCCTGTGCCCTATACTCTGTCATGAACCTTGCTGTATCTACCAACCACAAAAGCGGTGGTGGAGGATGACGGGATCGAACCGACGACCCCCTGCTTGCAAAGCAGGTGCTCTCCCAGCTGAGCTAATCCCCCGAGGTAATCGTTGGTGGGTCAAGTTGGAATCGAACCAACGACCCCCGCCTTATCAAGACGGTGCTCTAACCGACTGAGCTACTGACCCATCTATCACCAGTGGGCGATACCTTCAATGGTCATGACATGAACTAACAGCCAATAAGTGTGGACGCTTTCGCTTTGCGAGCCATTCGCTCTAAAAGGAGGTGATCCAGCCGCACCTTCCGATACGGCTACCTTGTTACGACTTCACCCCAGTCATGAATCCCACCGTGGTAAGCGCCCTCCTTACGGTTAGGCTACCTACTTCTGGTGAAACCCACTCCCATGGTGTGACGGGCGGTGTGTACAAGACCCGGGAACGTATTCACCGCGACATTCTGATCCGCGATTACTAGCGATTCCGACTTCACGCAGTCGAGTTGCAGACTGCGATCCGGACTACGATCGGGTTTCTGAGATTGGCTCCCCCTCGCGGGTTGGCGACCCTCTGTCCCGACCATTGTATGACGTGTGAAGCCCTACCCATAAGGGCCATGAGGACTTGACGTCATCCCCACCTTCCTCCGGTTTGTCACCGGCAGTCTCATTAGAGTGCTCTTGCGTAGCAACTAATGACAAGGGTTGCGCTCGTTGCGGGACTTAACCCAACATCTCACGACACGAGCTGACGACAGCCATGCAGCACCTGTGTTCCGGTTCTCTTGCGAGCACTGCCAAATCTCTTCGGCATTCCAGACATGTCAAGGGTAGGTAAGGTTTTTCGCGTTGCATCGAATTAATCCACATCATCCACCGCTTGTGCGGGTCCCCGTCAATTCCTTTGAGTTTTAATCTTGCGACCGTACTCCCCAGGCGGTCAACTTCACGCGTTAGCTGCGCTACTAAGGCCTAACGGCCCCAACAGCTAGTTGACATCGTTTAGGGCGTGGACTACCAGGGTATCTAATCCTGTTTGCTCCCCACGCTTTCGTGTCTGAGCGTCAGTATTATCCCAGGGGGCTGCCTTCGCCATCGGTATTCCTCCACATATCTACGCATTTCACTGCTACACGTGGAATTCTACCCCCCTCTGACATACTCTAGCTCGGCAGTTAAAAATGCAGTTCCAAGGTTGAGCCCTGGGATTTCACATCTTTCTTTCCGAACCGCCTACACACGCTTTACGCCCAGTAATTCCGATTAACGCTTGCACCCTACGTATTACCGCGGCTGCTGGCACGTAGTTAGCCGGTGCTTATTCTGCAGATACCGTCAGCAGTATCTCGTATTAGGAGATACCTTTTCTTCTCTGCCAAAAGTACTTTACAACCCGAAGGCCTTCATCATACACGCGGGATGGCTGGATCAGGGTTTCCCCCATTGTCCAAAATTCCCCACTGCTGCCTCCCGTAGGAGTCTGGGCCGTGTCTCAGTCCCAGTGTGGCTGGTCGTCCTCTCAAACCAGCTACGGATCGTTGCCTTGGTGAGCCTTTACCCCACCAACTAGCTAATCCGATATCGGCCGCTCCAATAGTGAGAGGTTCCGAAGAATCCCCCCCTTTCCCCCGTAGGGCGTATGCGGTATTAGCCACTCTTTCGAGTAGTTATCCCCCGCTACTGGGCACGTTCCGATATATTACTCACCCGTCCGCCACTCGCCACCAAGAGAGCAAGCTCTCTCGTGCTGCCGTTCGACTTGCATGTGTAAAGCATCCCGCTAGCGTTCAATCTGAGCCAGGATCAAACTCTTCAGTTTAATCTCTGTGGTTGTCCCGTCTTGCGACGAGACCGATTGTGTCTCAAAGAAAAATTCAGAGTTACACAAGGTAATTCTTCATCTTTCGTTTGTGAGCACTTGATACAAACTTGTGGCGATCCCCGAAGGGTTCGACTCGCTCATTCCAAGCGCCCACACTTATCGGCTGTTAATTGTTAAAGAGCAGTGACAGTTGCCTGTCGTTCTACTGACTAACCCGGCTGGCTCGTCGCGTTTAGCGCTTCGAGCCTTGCTGTGTTAGCAGCAGAGAAACGAGATTATGAAGCAGATCAGGCGGTGTGTCAAGCGTTTTTTTGAAGAAGCTAGAAAGTTTTAAACCGTCTAACTCGTCCCGCTTAAACCAGAACTTTCGTTCCGTCCTACCTGGCGAACAATCAACCGTAAGGCCAACCATTCAACTTCACAAACAAGGGTAAATTTTCAAAACCGTTTCAACTTTCAAAACAGCTAAAAACTTAACGTTGTGTTCTCTGGAGCAGAACCTAGAACTTTAACACAGAATTTTCTGATTTGTCAAGCTCCGGGTTTTACACCGTGTCAGTTACCTGACCAGTCATTCAAGCTTCGGTGCGGGCCTCTTGGCCAAAGCGGTGAAACTTGTCTAACTGCTCTCTGCGGCGCTTCCGGGAAAACCCTGTGTGTGCTGCAGCGAGAAAAGAACTATAGCACGATGATTTTC
>NZ_JBWVBI010000012.1:0-19586 GCF_057221175.1 Ruegeria sp. HKCCD3925 | reverse complement strand
TCCTAGTGAATGGCTTGGTGCAAAACTGAAAAGCGTGATTGTGAATGCCTGCTTCATGCTGGTTGCGGTCAACCATGCTCATCGTAGAGACTGGTAGTACATGGTTCCGCAGAGCAGTGTTGGCGAAATGCTTGTCCGGGGCGCTTTGGTTCCTAGCAGGAGAGGCGCTTAGAAGAAGCGCGCACTACTACAGCGACAGTCGCCATATAAGACTTCGTATGTAAAATATTGGGTAATGGCGGCAGGTAACTGTACTAGCGGTCTGGGTCTGTATCGAGATTGCCCCAGAGATCATCAACCAGATCTGAGAAGCCATCATTCGAGGGCCCCTTGGGCAGTAGACCAGCTCTTCGCCGGCGTTCGATCTCGGCCAGTAGTTCCTCCTCTGTAGCTGTTTCAACCACATCACATCGAAGAGCTTCAATCTCGTCCGCTGTCCACGACTCAAATTTGTCAGCGTAGAAGCCCAGGGAATACGGCTCGTCATCAGAAATCTGTTTGATCACAGCATTCCAATCGTCATTCTGGTTCGATGCCTTTTCGATCCTCTCGTCTGGTTCGCGAATGGACTCACGGATCAACGGCAGCAGCTTTGCCTGAGCGCTTTCTTCGCCCGCGCCGGTCCCCGCAAGCCAAAGGTCTGCGATTTTGCGGACGAGCCTCCAGACCGTCTGATTTCGAGGGTGGCCTTTAATCCGGCCGCTGAGACCTTTTTCTTGAATGCCAAACCGCTCGGCAGCACGTTCGTTCATCCGGATATTGTAATCGGACACGTCCGCGAGTTCTGAAGCGTTCTCAGCCACAGCTCGGGCGACCTCGTGATCACCAACATAGACAACCACCTTCAACATCCCGCTACCCCTTCCTTCGCCGGTTCATCACTCGGTCCAGGTGGCTGTAGTCCAGATCTCGCATGATCCTTTGCACTCGCTCTGGATCGACTTCGCGATCTTTTCCAGCGGTGTAGACGATGTGTCTGACGTAGATCGCCAACGCGACAATGATCACAGCGGATAAGATCAAGCTGAAATGCTCGTCCCCCATCACTAAGTCTTCTTCCTTGGGTCTTCGATCCCGAGGTCGTCAAACACGTTGCCGCTGCCATCAGTGATCTCGACATCATCGTCGTCAGTCACTAGATTCCAGTTGTTCTCTTTGACCCATTCATCCCGCCATTTGGGCGCATCGGTCGGACGCTGTGCAAAATCGGCGATTTGCTCGAAAATCATTTTGCGCAATGCAAGCCAGACCTCCGGACCCTCTCTGCGACGAGCTTGCAACTCTGCGATCAAGTCATCCAGAGGAACATCCTGTAACGGGCGCCCGAAGATCTCTTCTTCTGAAAAATCATCTGTCATCACTCAACATCCTCGACACTGGTCGTCAAGACTAAGATCTTGTTTGGTTTTACAGTGATCTCCTTTCCTTCAATCTCTCGAAGTTTGCCGTTCACCAAAGTCTCGCAGATTACGAAAATTGGGCTTTCCTCTTCTGTAGTCTCGTTACTCATCTGCCTTACCCTTCGGCTCAGCAATCTTGCGTGCCCGGATCTCATCTGCGCTGATCGGCTTGGTTAGTTTTGCTCGACCGGCCGCGATTTCAGCTTCCAATAGCTTCAGCAAACGCATCGTCTCTTCGTCCACCTCAACGTCGTCGTCATCACCCATCAGACTTCTCCCGAGTACAGTAACAGTGAGAACAAAGCGCTTGAGACCTGTCGGTTGTCCGAACGACGTCACCAACGTGGCCACACTCTTCACACGTCACACCGCATCGAAATTCCATCCAGTCAGCGTACTCCTGAATGAGATCGTGGTATCGACTGAAACCGATGGAAATCTTGCCATCCTGGCCTTTCTTAATATCTGAGATCTGAATAGTTCCAGGGTCCAGTGCCCTGGAATCCTGACTGAAGGAAAGCTTGTGGAGTGCTTGCGAAATCATGACGAGCCAGCCCTTTCCGACAGCAGGAACAAGAGATGTGCAATCCGGAGAAACGAGGTCTGGATAGTTTTCCACAATGTCCAGCCTCAGGCTGTCGGGCCAGGATTCTTCGGCGCCCTCAAATCGCCGCCGCAGAGCATCATTGTAGCACCAGCTGCAAAGCGTCGTCACAAACCCAAGGATGCTCTGGCGTTGGGCAGAATTAGAACAACCTTCACAGGTTTGCTCAATCTGATCGACACGCCATTGAATCTCTTCACTCGTAGCCTGGTTGCAGCCCGGGCCCTCATAGACGCGCAAGCCTCCCCATTTCTGTTTGATCTGAACGATGGACGGGCGTTCATCGCCAAACAGCTCGGGCTGCTCGTCGATCAATCTCTTCACTTTCTCAAGTGCAAGCGTAAGCTGCTCCGCCCACCCGGCACGATGCTCACCAAGCTGCTTGAAGACGCTTCCATGAATATCATTCCAGTCGACAACACTGCTCATCACTGACCTCCGGGCCCGCGCCTCATTGAGATCGTGTAAAACCTCCGCCATAGCAGTCATCATACGGTCGACCACTTCGAGGTCATCACACTCGACATGCAGACCCTCGGTCGACCATGTTACGTCAGAGACGTGCGGAGCTGGGTAGTTGTGCGCCATCACCAACCGCATCTCCTCGCTGTACCAGACGTCAAAAGATCGGAGATCATCTGGCGCTCCATGGTCCTCGATCACACCTCGGACCTTTTCCCGGAATTCCTTCCAGCGCTTTTCGACATCATCCATCAGTCACATTCTCCAGAACTTGGTCTTGTTGAGATGGAAGACCCCTCTCGAGATCTGGCAAGCCGGACCAGCCTTCGGGTGTGCGTCCGAGGCTCTCCTCGACCGATTGTTTGATGTCTTTGAAATCAATTGCGTTCGTGACGTCGCCCGCCATGTCGGACACCTCCTGAGGATGGTAGGAGGCGTCGGAATCGAACCGACTCGTGCACTCTAATCTGGAGCAATTACAAGGATATAAGCCTCGCCCGCATACCAATGCTGCCTCCCACGGATTTCGCGTGGGTTATCGACCTCAGGCCGATATTCGATGGCAGTGGATGCGTGTGTACGTCATGACCGCAAGCTGAACCAGTTCGCATAGCCATGTCAAGACGGCGCTTGCTGCACTTCGAGTTTCACCGCGTAGTTCTGGGAACCTTCTAGCTTAGCGTGTGCCCGATACACTCATGCATCTTATTTTGCGGGTCAGTACAGCGTCGAGTAGCTCTCCGACAGCGAAACGATTCGATACCCTGTGATCCGGACTCGAACTCAGAAACTCCGTCGATAGTTCGCTCTGAACCGACGTGCGTCTTTTGATCTGCGTCTTATGCGCTCCGTTCTGGAGAAATACAAAAGTCTTGATCTGACCAAACCTCAGCGGCAGCATTGACCTGAATCTTTCGAAAAATGGAGATCCCGGTTGCAAGACCTTGTAAGCCTCATTCCATTTAGCGTCTCGAGTCATTTGTGATGATACGTTCCTCACCTGAGCTGCTGGCGGTTTCGAGGCGTTGGTATGAAATACTCAGAACCAAGAAGAATACTGACGAGTTGCAGGATTTTCTGTCGAAAGCAGATGAACTACGGTTCGTTGGGACAGGAGAAGGTGAGTTTTGGAGCGGGCAAGCAGTTCGCGATGGGGTTAGCGGCTTTTTCGCGGAGATCCCGGCACCAGTCGTTTTCGAAGAAGTTGAAGCTGAGGCCTTCGAAAACGGAGAGACGGGATGGTCATCCTTCGTCCACAAGATTCAGTTTGTCGGCTTTGATGAAGCCGTCTTTTACCGCACCGTTCTGATTTTTGTCCTGGAGGGAGCAGCCTGGAAGATCATCAATCGCCACGCTTCAGTGCCAACTCCAAATATTGAACTCGTGGGTAAAGAGCAGCTGGCCATCCAAAAACTGGTTGATGCTGCGCGCGAAGATGGACCCGAGCTGATCCAAACCGAAGGTTTGGCTTCAGTACTTTTCACTGATGTGGAGGGCAGCACAACGTTGGCGGAGGCGTTGGGCGATCAGCGTTGGTCGGTGCTGATCGAAAACCACTTCCAAGTCTTGGCGGCGATCATTGAAAAGTATCATGGCCAGTTCGTGAAATCCCTTGGAGACGGAACGTTGTCCGTCTTTCCGTCCGCGAAGGAAGCGCTAACGGCCGCTGTCAAGATTCAGAAGGCTATTGCATCGGCTTCCGAGGAGCCGTCTTTCGGTGTCCGGATTGGAATTCACACTGGTGATGTCGTGCAATCTCGTGGAGATTTTTTTGGCACTGTGGTCAACAAAGCTTCACGCATAACTACGGTTGGTGCGGCAGGCGAGATACTCGTTTCAGATGCGACTCGCGCCATGGTCGGAGGACGAACCGATTTCTCATTTTCTGAAATAGAACCAAGACTCCTGAAAGGTCTACGCGGTCACCACGTCTTGTATCGGTTGGAGTGGCAAGATTAAGTGTTGGGGGCGCCATAACTCCGGCAAATCGCCTAGTTTCCTAGGGGAGCAGCACCGCCAGTTGTTTTGAGGTTCGCAGCACACCTCACATCGCCAGCAATTCCCGATGAATTGCGACCATCGCCCAGGTGTCGCGCGTGCAATACGCCACAAGATCAGAATAGACCTTCTCGCGCGCTGGATCATCCGGTTCGGTCAGTGTTACGTCCTTCCAAAGGCGAGACGCGCTCGCCCCCTCTTTGATGTCCAGATCATCGTATGAAAGTTCTGGCAAAAACGCTGGAAGAACGGCCTTGATAGAGGCGCTTCCTTTGAACGCAGGATCGTTGATCACTTCATCCGCAAACGGCTTCATCAGATCTACAACGCGTGCATTTAGGCCTTCCAGGAACTCTGCATGCTCTGGATAAGTTTCCGCCATTTCCGTATTGCGCGATTTCTCGAACGGCGCATACCAAACCACTAAAGAGCCAACGTCTCCTATGTCCTCACGAAGCCTTTTCAGCAAGGCTGGAATCGGGTTACTGGCGTCTCGGTGGAGATACTCCCTGTGCTCAATTTCTCCGCCAGGCTCATGCTGGACATGCAAGGAATACTGGAAAGCCACTTGCTGATAGGGACGCGTTCCGTCCCAGGGTGGCAGCAAACTCTGAGACGTCTCGTAGTCAAAATAATAAACCGGATAGACAATCTCGCTCAGAAACCTGCTCAACTCCTGATGATCGATTGTGCGCCCACCATTCGCCGTGGCTCTCAAGTAGCGTTGCGTCGACTTGCCCAATACAGATGGATCGCTGATCTCGTCAATCTTTGTGATCCCATTTGCGATGAGTTCCGAGGCTTTTTCCGCATTCATGAACGGAAGGCGGTGGATAGTGTCCTGCGCGAGAGGTGGGTCGAGTTTTTCGCGGATCTCCAGCCATTCACCATAGGATTTAAGGCGCGCACGTTCGGGGGACGGATCAGGCATCGTACCGCTGGCAACGACGCTCAATGCCTGATCGATACGCGTGCGTGTTTTTTCGAGCTGCTCAGTCACCGCATCCGTGATGTCAGTGATGCTGACAAGCTCTTGCGGATTGATTTCGCCGTTTCTGATGTAATCACGGTTCACATGTGCGACTTCGCATCGCGCAATGGGGAACCCGGCTGCCTCAAGCACGACAAGCTGGAAAGCGAGATCAAAAGTGTGTTCGGGCTTTGCAGAAGTCCCGCTCTTGATCTCTGTCAGAACGTACCCATCGCCGCTGCGGCTCACGATATCGGAGATGCAAGTTATGGTTCCATCTTCATAGCGTCCCTGCGCCACTGCGTTTGCACCGTTCCTCCAGGCTTCTAACGTGCGCGCGGGCAGAGCCTGGTATTCTGCAAAATCTGAAAAACCGAGGCGAACGAGATCACCAAAAAGCTCCTCTGCAAAAGGCTCAAACGCGTGCCCCTCGTCAAAGCGTGCTTGCAATGAGGGGTCAATTGGCGGCAACAGATGCCTGGAGTGTTTTTTGATCCATAGCCAGGCAGGGTGCCTGAGAAACATCATGTAATCTGATTTGGATAGCATCGTGTAATTTGCTTCCCAGAATTGATGAAACCAGTGGAAGACCATCATGGTCAGCTATTGAGAGCAGCTTTTCTTTGGTGCAGTAGGCGTCACCACTCTACCAAAGACTCATGTAAATCGTACGGATAGCTCGGTGTCCATCACGCCACCAAAACCAGCTGACCATTGTTCGCCCGGCGACACTGGCCATGCGTCTGTCAAAGTACCGGTTGTAACCAGCTCGCCTCCCTGAATCTGGTCGGCTTCGGAGAGCAGAGACACAAGATGAGCCAGGACTTCAATTGGGCCGCCGAGCGCGTTTTCACCCTTGCCGGACTCGATAGCCTCGGTGCCCTTGAACAATGCTAGTGGCACTTCGGCCAAGCCGATCAAAACATCATGCGTCGCCGCGATTTTGTCGCCAAGAACAAGGCAGCCGTGCAATCCTTGTGCTGCGATTGAATCTTCGACTGAGAATTTCCAGTCGGGATAAATCGATTGCACGATTTCAAACCCTGGAGCGACCCACTCCACGCAACCTGCCAACTGTTCATTGTTCATTTCAGCCGTCGGCGCATCGCCGAGGCCAAGTACGATTTCTGGCTCGATTCTCGGTTCTGAATACCTTGCCAAGTTTACCGGCTGATCAGTCGAAAACAGCCCATCTGAGTGAACCTCTCCCCAAATGGGTTGATCCACACCATAAACAGGCCAAATCGTGCGGTTCGTGAAGCCGACTTTTCTGCCAACTCTTTCTTTGCCCAAAATCTCGCGGACACGACTAGCAATCGAATATGCGTCATCCAGCGATAGCTGTCCTGCCTCTGAAGACAGTTTAGGTATCTGCTGGGCAGAGGTCAGGGCATCAGCGATTGTCTTAGCGTTAGCTTCAATATCTCTTGTCATATTCGCATTATACGCGCCTACGGCTGGATTGCGATGCAATCAAGGTATTGAAGAACTAGGCTCCTCAATTCACAGGTATGAAAAACGATGCTAACTATTGGCCCATTTCCCTTGGAGACCTGACATGACCAAACTTCGCCTTTTTGGTATCGTCATCCTTTTCCTTGCAGCACTAAGTGGGCTTTCAGAGCACCTGTTTTATGGCGGTGTCGACCCAAACGGCGTTCTGCAAGAAAGCTTCTTTTTGCCGCTGACTTTCATTCTCGCAGCAATTGGCGTCGTTGTGCTCGTAGTTTCGTTGTTCCAATCACCGCGTGACTGAGACGCGTCCGTCAGTTAGAACGCTGTTCCAAAACGCAAATCGGGTAATCTCCAGGATGGCGACCTCCGCCCAAGTCTAGGCAGGCCTCCTCATATTGGTAACGTTCGACCGCACGTCCCGCTAGGAACATGCATAACCCGACCGTCAATACGGTGAGCGCCAACAGTATCTTCGTACTCCGTGTCATTGCTCAGTTTATTGTTTCATTCTCTTGGTTTCAGTCAACCAGCTTTCAGATCTTGTCGAAAATTGGCAAACTCTGAAACTCAAAATTCAAATTGGTTTCGTCGAGTTTCTCGAATAAGGGACGCGCCCTCGATCAGATCAATCTCGGTCCAGAAGTTTTGGCCTACTAGCTTGAAAAGGTGCGTATCGGCGGAGCGGTGAGCATCTGCATTGATCTTAGCTATCGACTCCGAAATCCAATGATCCATGCCTATACTCAATGGCGCTGTTCAGCGCCCGTCAAGCTCGGGAAAATCGTTTCAAGGCTTGACCTTTTGCGACTGCTTCTACGCAAAGGTGGGTATGGTCGGAATGCAAAACCCGGCTTGTCTTGCCTCGCAGTAATTGCACGAGCAGGTCTGCATTGCGCTGACCTTCCCGTGTTGTGAGCTTGCTCATATGCCACAACATAAAATCCAAAAAGATAATCTCTGTTTTTCAAGTCCTAAGTTGAGGTAGCTTCGCTTGTACCGCGAGAGGAGAAAGTTGGTGACAAATAATAGGCCGTTCCCACTAAGTCGAATTGCTCAGCGCATCACTCTGGCGAATTTCGCATTCTTAATCTTGGCTTATTTGATGTCGTCAACCAAAGTACAAGCCCAAAGCTCACAGGCCTGCGTGGAATTGGGTTCTCCCCGGATAGAGTACGCTTCTGGATCTGAAAGCACTCGCGGTAATCAAACAATCTCAACGACGGAACGCACGTGTCTGCCGATTCCAAACGGACCCATTACAGGACTTACAATTGGAAACTCCTCGATCACGTCTTCTGGTAAAATAGAGTTGTATGTCCCGGGCCAAAATACCGTTCCAAGTAATGCTTCCGTGTTAACTCTTCTGAATGTTGATGTCGCCGCAGGCAGCGGAGACTTTGTATCCCGGGAAGCGTTGGCAACAAACATCAACGGGAAGCTCAGAGTGAACCTCATTGGAACTTCGATTGGTTCCGGCAGATCAATGACGTTCGTTCCGTTCAACGGCGCGAATATCGACCCCACTGAAGTTTACTTCCAGTCAGACCGGCCGTTAACTTACGACAACCTGACTGTTATGGGGGCTACCGAAGTGGTTTTCGGGGCGTACTATATCCAAACTCGGGTTGCTGAGGCTTCTGATTTCACACTGACGAACAGTTCGATTTCTTCAACCAGTGATATGACGATAGCCGCAGGCACGACTGTTCGGCTTGATGCCGCAAGCAGTTTGAACACCGTAAACTTTGAGAATTTTGGCACGCTTGCCGGAACGGGAACCGTGAACGCATTCAGCTTCACAGTTAAGAACGGAGGGGTGCTTTCGCCGGGCTTTTCAATTGGTACGCTCAACAATAGCGGCGGAATCGCTTTTGAAACTGGGTCAAGGCTCTTAAGTGAGGTCGATCCGACGGCCGGGCAGAAAGCTGACTTGGTGTCATCCAGCGGGCCCGTGACAGGGATTAACCGCGCCACCATACAAGTCGAAGCCGCTCGTCCAGGCCTGACTGCGCAGGACTATGCTGCTGGCAACGACTACACGGTTTTTCAAGCCTCGAGTTTCGATGGAAACTCCCCAACTCTTGTTGCCGGAGGATCATTGCCCGCCCTATCCAGTCTGAGTATCTCAAACACGCCAACCGCGGACGGTAGAATTGATATTGCGTTTTCGACCCTCCCTGTCTCGAGCTTACCGCAGCATCCAGCAGTTGTAGGATCACCCAATGCAAGCAACCTTGCTGGTGCGGTGGCCAACACCGCAATCAAGTCACCTGGAACCATTCTGACCAACGGCACAACCTTGGGCAATGCAGTTAACACGCTTACCAATTCAGGTTTGGCTGGGTTTAATCGTGTGCACGCAGAACCCTATTCCTCCAATTTGACCGTTGGTTTGGAGCAACTTGACCTGATAACCAACACCGTGCTGAGCCACGCTGACTGCCGCAAGTATCAAGCAGTTGGCTTCAGCAATGAGGATCAACCCGTTGCAGCAGGCGATATCGACTTGGCCCAGACCCCTAGCGGAGCAATAGACTGCTCTGATCGGCGCTGGTGGATCGACACAGCGTATGTGAGCGGGGACGTTGATGGAAGTAACGGCCTCGGGACATTCGACTATTCGCTGGGCACCATTTTGGTCGGAGCGGATGTCGCAAGCACCGATAGAGGTGTGGTCGGCGTGTACGCAGGTTTTGGGACATCCTCCATGGATGAACACGATCAAGTCGATCAGGACTTTTCGACCGACAGCTATCATGTGGGCGTCTATGGGCGCACAACAACCGGAACTTGGGAGTTCTCCGGGCTGGTCGGTTACATGTTCGGTGAAACCGACGCCAAGCGAAATAACCCTTCTGTTGATGGCTTTACGGGGGGCGAGGCAAAGTCTGATTTGGACCAAGAGGGTATCCATGCCGGTATCCAGGCACGGAAGCTGTTTAACCTGGACAGCGGTGCAAGGGTTTCTACGGTTTTCGGATTGAACTACGGGCGTATTCAACAAGGTTCAGGCACAGAGACGGGCGGTGGTGATTTCAATTACTCGATTGAAAAAGCGAACGCAGAGTCTCTGGTCGCATCAATTGGGATTGACTATCAACAAGATTTCTTGACTGACAACGGGCTACTCACCCCAATCGCCTTTGCTCGATACGAATACGACTTCTTTGCCAACAAAGACAGTGAGCACGAAATCACAGTTACAAGCCCCTTATTTGGAACGTTTACACAAGTCGGACAAAACCGAGGAGCAAACGGCTTCGTGCTTGGGCTAGGACTGGGCTATCAAATATCTGCGCTGGCCAGACTAACGGCAGGATATGGCTATTCGGTTCGCTCCAATGGCCAAGAACATGGCCTGGGTGCAAACTTAAGTGTTCGGTTCTGATTAGGGTGGACCAACGAAGAGGAGTGGTAAGCTAGCTGCAATAACTTGCGGAAGCTATTGTGGCGATGTGGGCTTCATTCTCTAGCGATCAAAATTTGGGGATATTAAAAACATAAAGCCGCGATTTCTTGGCATCGTCTGTCAGGATATAGAGAAGCCCTCTGGTCTCATCGAGAGCGATCCCTTCGGGATGTTTAACTTCCTTTTGTTTGCCATCTTCTGTGAACGTCAAACTGATAGACTTTACGGCCTTGGACTCTGGATTGTAGACGAAGATTTGACGGCCTTTGTCACTCACAATCCAAAGAGAACGTGAGGACGGGGACCATGCTAGGCCACTCAAATCCAGTTCATCATCATCTACACGCTCGGAGATAAAACCTGCATCGCGGGCTAAAGGAATGATCTCAACAATTTCGTCTAGCGCTGGTGATACGACCATTAACAACCTTGGTTGTCCTTCAATGCCAATGAAGACCCTCCCGGATTCCGTGTCGACGGCGATGCCCTCAGGTCCCTTGTTCAAAGGATTACCGACGAGCAATTCAGCGGCGTCCGAGTAGCCTTTGAGAGATGTGAGAGGGATTGTAGTTAGTTGAATGGGGTCAGTCGGGTGAACGACTAGAATTGATCGATCAGTTTCCTGAAGTACTAAAACAGTCCCATCTTTTCGTGATGCGACGCCCTCCAAATCTGATCCTACCAATGCTGGTAACTTGAAAGAGTTTCCTAATACCCCGTCGACTCCGAGTAGGTGCAGTTTAGGTTCGGCATCACTTACAGACCACAAGAAGCCTTCAGCGTTAGACATTGCCAAACCGGAAGGCTCCGAAAATCCCTCTGATTTGTCTGCCACCTTAAATTTATCGACCAGAACCAAACCAGCACTTTCGGCGTAGGCAAAATCGGTCCAAGGCAAGAAGGCTGCCGCAACCAAGCTGGCCGCAAAAGCGAGTCGTCTAAGTTTGCAGAAACACCGTGAAATTTCAGCTTTTGACGAAAACACTCTGTTTTCTGTCATTGGATTCTCTCGCGCTTGGACCACATCCCTGTTCAGCGTTCGTATCACAGTCCGGATACGATGTCCGAAGAATGCACTGTAATCTCTTTACCTGATCCCGCCTGTTGCGATTGAATTGAATAGGGCACGATGTGCCTTTGGTTAAGCGTAAGCCTTTGGCCTGAGCAGGAAGGAAGACAAGTTGAATACGACCCTCACATTTGTGACCGTGTTGTTGATGCTGCTGTTGCCAGGTGCTGCGGTGTCACAAGTCGACCCTGCGACGATGCTGGCCGGGGCTTCGGGGTCGGAAATCGTTATCGAACGCCGGTGGACGCAGTTTCGTGGCAAACAGGAACTGTATTTCTTTACTCTCGATGTGATCGTCACGATCATTCTGGCTGGCTTGATCGTCTATCATCCGGTGAGACGTAAAGCCCGTAGAAGCGTCCGCGACATAGTTATGCCAAGGCTTTTCTTCCTGTATGCGCTTATCGGCATGGCGGTTGGTTTCCTGGTGGTTCAGCACGGGTCAATGATCGGTTTTGTCATATTTGGAATCGGAGCGTTGCTCAGGTTCCGCTCCAATCTCGATGATCCGGTGGACACTGTCGAAATGATAATCGTGACTGTTCTTGGTCTTGCGGTCGGTTTGGGCTTGCCGCTGATGGCCACACTGGTGGCGGTTGTATGTTGGTGTTTCATTTGGCTCGGAGGGCGAAACAAGGGCGTGGAAGTTTCGCTCAAAGCTTCAGATGAAGAGCACTCATTGAAAGTCAGCGGTGCCATTGAAGCCATGGCCGCAGACGCCGGCTGGAAGCTGGTCAGAAAACACCACGTTCCCGGAAAATCTCGCGTTTCATTGCTTTTCATCACCTCGGGTGGACTGACGGAAGCCCGGATCGAAGGGATGATAAATGATCTGGTCCCTGAAAAAGTCGAACTGAAACTCAACCTCTAGTCATTTGACAAGGTCTAAGCGTTTCAACACCGCATTCGGGGATCTGATCTCTTTCGGGAGCGACTTGAAGTTTACCGACCTTTCGAAATCAGGCCCTCGATATACTGCTATCCCAAACTCTCCGTTCGGCTGGAACGTAATATGAGTGAAGCTGTGAGGTGATCTGGCGCTATCGCCAATAAGCCACCGTGGACCACCTCCCAAACAAGCTTGAGAGACATAAGCCACACCGTCTTTCCAACCGGGGTAGAAGGCATGATGGTGGCCTGACAGATGCAGAACAACACCGCTTTCCAGGTAGATTTTTTCAAGTGTTGGATCACCGATGATTTCGCGTTCGCGCTGGATCGCGAACGGCCAAAGTGGGAGGTGACTGAAAGTGACAATCGGGTCTCCGTCTGCACCCAGTTCCTGTAGGCGGTCCTGCTGGTCACCGGATAGAGGTCCTAGGGTCGTTGCATCCAGAGACGCAAACGTAATGCCCTGCATCTCAAATGCGTAGAAGAACGGGTAGTCATCTGAAACCAGGAAATCGACGTCTGGTTTTCTCGGAACCCATTCCTCTGCGTATATTTTTCTTTCACGCTCGAACCCACGGTACGCAGAGGCATCATGGTTTCCTGGCGTGACTGCAAATGGAATGCCGGCAGCCTCTAAAGGATCTGATACGGCCTCGTGAAACGCCTTCCACATCTCTCTGACCTGTTTGTCTGACAAGTTTGGAATGCGCTGTCCCGCAACCATGTCTCCGGTCGAAATCACCAGATCTGGATCAATCTCGATTATCCGCTTAATCGCCTTGTCGACGCGCGCATCGTATCTTACTGAACCATAGCTTCCATTCAGATCCGATATGACGATGACATCCAATGCCGCGGCCTTGCAGGTTAGCACAGCGGTCCAAATGAACACCGCAATAAGAGCAGAACACCTACGGTTCATAACAGTCCACAGCCTCTACCTCGGTGCCATTTCTCAAAAAGAATGCGACAGGATCCAAGTCGAACATCAAATCGCCATTTGAGCAATTGCTCTGGAGAATGGACGTTGCCAGCGCTGTATTTTTGACAACTTGTGCAATCTGACTGTCTGACAAACCAAAGCTTTGCGATAGCCAGTCATAGACCGGGCCTTGGGATTGAAGGTCACTATTCAATGCAACCAAGCGCCGATACGTGCTTGGAGAGAAGTGGCGTATTTTCTCCAGCATTTGAGTAGATTTCGCGAAGTTGGCATACTCGACACGCCCGCCAGCATCGTTGTCGTTTAGATTGCTGCGACGGATCAATAATGCGTCGGCGGGAATATCTCCATCGTTCGGCTGATGGTGCTTGGCTTTCTTATGCTTCAGCTTTCCGTCTTCGACCCAATACCAATAGGGTGTGAAGTCTATGTTTCCTACACGATCCTGCTGACTGAAGATGAAGTCGAGTAGAACAATCTCGGTAAGTTCTTGCATCCAAAATGCCATCTGTAGGTCACTGACATCGGGGCCGAGATCCTTGTTGATCATCCGGTCTCTTCGGCCTTTTCCGACGCCCTCTGCAATTGCCTCTAACAATGGCCTAGAAGAGCGCAAAGCTAAGAAAGCGGGAGTTTCCTGAAAATCGCGGTTCTGACCTTTTCCCCAACCAGATTTGCGGGTGCCGTTGATTTCTGAGCCATATCGATGCCCAGGACTATCAAGCAGTACACCGTATATTTGCGTTCGATCTGCGGTGAATAGATCATCGGTCGGTTGGTATGAGTTCGGGTCGGCGTCCGCAGCTGCAAAGACCCGCCAGCCTTCATGGTTCATGCGCCCGCCGCGAGAGCCACCAGAAATCGCAAGGCCAGGCTCTGCAACCTCGGAGAAATGCGCCTGGGCGTCCATGCTACGCCAAACGGCGACTGGAACTTTGACAGTCGCGTCGAAATATCTGGAGAAATGATAGTAAAGCAACGACGAGGTTGAAAACGTTCCACTGGTGCCCTTTTGGTTCATGGTGGACTTGAATTTAGCCACCCTGTCCTTGGCCAGATCTTTTGCTGCCTTCCCCTCTTTGCAGGCGTTTCTCTCGAATTCAGAACGGTTCCCCACGTAAGGTCCTTCCGAGATATCGTAGACGGCCATTCCTGGGCTGGTGCTCCAGGTTTTTGGGCAAATAGCAATTTCGGAGGCATAGAAATCGATCTCGCAATAGGCAGTTTCTTCCTCAAGATCGCTGTCCTTGTACTCGCCAGTCGGAACTGTTTCGATCCGAATACAGCGTTCAGTAATGCCGTTGGGACTATCAAATGTCGTGGCTTCACCCAGAACATCGTCGTTCGCCCACAAGGCAGTGGGTGCAATGAAAGCAAGTGACCCCAGAAGATTGAACCTCATTTGAATAGTCCTCCCGGTATCATTTAGGGCAAATCGCTGCCTGTTGTTCGGTGGAGATTTTCAACTTTGGGTCGACACTGAAGTTGGAGAACTTTGCGTCAATCCACTTGTCGCATCCGCCTGAACAAGGCGCCCCGTTTCGGGCATCATTCCAATATTCCTTGGCCCTTTCTTCCGTCCAACCACAAAATTGAACGAGCGCCATTGCGGACAATGCCCCCGAGGAATGAACGCCCCACATGCAATGCACCAGGACAGGGCCTTTTCCAGGGTTTTGAATCACCTCGTGTATGGAAGCCATGACAGCACCGGGTCGGGAGGATCTGGCACTTTGATAGTCAAAGGATCCGTTTCCACAAGTGGTGCGACCGTATTCGGTGTTTTTGCCAAAGTCGGCATAAAACCCGGTTGAAAACCCTTCACCGCACAGAGTTTCGCGTTGACCCTCACTTAGGCCCGTTCGATCCTTGTCGCCACCCTTGAAACCGGATCGATACAGGACACCGCTTAAGACCGGGCGAAAAAAAGTGACACCATCGACGCCTCCGTCACCACCCTTTGATAGCATTTGACTGTCGCTTGGACCGCCATTTCGACTGGTAACGTCAGAATTCGCAGCGGTTGTCAGAACACCAATAAATATGAGGGTCGCCAAAAACCGCATACCAGCTCCTTCCTATTCTTGACCCCTCGATGGTCACACTCTTCCGACCTGATAATCTCTCGGAAGGGCTGGTTCACGATAACCATTTCAAGTGGGCGATTAGCTTTCCGTTGTGAAACTTTAGATGGGCCACACCAGATTGATGATAACGACGACTACGAAGTAGGCTAGAACAACTTTCCAGTTCCATTGGTGCTTGTTGTCTTCGTTGATCACGCCAGCCGATTTTAATGCCAGGTTTGTGATTACTAGAGCGGCAATGATGACCGCTGCATGTGCCAGGTCGAAATGCAAGTGTGAGCTCCTTCTTTCAGATTTGGGATTGATGGAAATTTGTCAGCAGTCACTTGATGGCAGCATAGCTACATCTGAGTACCTTCCCTCGGATGTCGTGATCCGAGCACATGCACCAGTATCCTTGTTAAACCAGTACGAGGTCAGACCTTCGCTTCGGATGAGTTCAAATCCGAGACTTTGGATGCCCATTTCAGCTTGGCCCGCTCTTGCCCCTTCAAATGACGAAAGATCGCTAGCGCTGCCTACAGTTGGTGCACTTGCATCCACCGATCCGTCATTCTCGTCGCATGCTGTAAGCGCAGCAGTACACGCCGTGCCGATCACAAATAGGAACTTGGGTTTCATCTGTTTTTCCTAGCTTCTTCGGGAATACATTTCCGGGTTTCTGGTTGATCACCTATTCAATTCCGAAAATTACGTTGTAGTCGACGGAAGAGTTGCTGCGATTGATAACCTCCACAATATGATCACCAGATTGCCAAAGCTGCCCTCGATACTCCTTGTCCGCCGACATCAATCCCAACAGTTCAGAACCATCTGGGTTGCGAATAACGTAGTCCAAGGAGCCATTTCGCGGAGCAACGCGGACGTAAAGAAACTGTTCGTTTTTCGCACCAAGAACATATTGCTGCGACGCTCCGGGCGCGAGTTCACCGACGAGTTCTGCGCCAGTTGAACCAGAATCAAATTTGACGCGTTGGCTACCAGTAGTCCCGGCGGCGCCTGCCATGGCTCCACCGCCATCATCCATCGCTTCGACAACCGACATCTCGCCGATGCTTCCATCCTTGTACGCGATGCAGCGCCAAAGTGTTCCGCCTGCGTCACGTAACATGACGAGCGTGCCCGCTTCTGAGAACTCTGAGCTTTCAATCGTACCTGATTGACCGTCTGGTCCTCCAACCTGTCGCAAATGATCGATACACGCGTCGTCTGCTTCAGACATTGCAAACGAAGCCGTGCCTGCGATTGCGAACATCGGTGCGAGTAACTTGAGTACAGCGAATTTCATCAGATGGTCCCTTGCTGGCTAATCCTTGGAGTTTTGTTCCGTGCAAATCGGAACCTCACTTGGCTTCTCGTAACTTTGACAGAAATTCATCGCATGCCTGTGCGCTGCCGACGATCTCGCCCGTTGTTTCAATTCCTTGCAGTGATGCCATTTCGGAATTTACGCGGTTGAGGATCTGATCCGCTTGCTCGGCGGTGATCAGGTTCTCGGCTTGTGCTCCTTTCAGTGTGGTGCAGACACCGGCGGACAAGCCTGTCGCAACGCCGATACCCACCGCGGCCCCGCCACCCAAGGTCATCGCCCCAACCACGCCGAGGACGAGCCCGATGACAATTCCCAAGATTACTTTTCCCATGTTTTCCTCCCTTTTGGTGAGAAAGAGTTCAGCCACCACTACTGGCGCAATCTGCGTGTCCATCTGCAAATCAAGACCAGCGCCAACAGGTTGAGCATCGGTGCAATCGCCGCAAACCACGGCTTGGCTGACTCCGAGACTAAGTCCGCTAGAAGTATCCAAGGTAGTCCCAACGGCAAAAGGAACACCCCCGACAAAGGGTCTCTTTCTTGTCCCAACCAACCAAATGTACCTGTAAGGAACGCAGTCAACGCCAACAGGTAAAAGATCGCGAATACGATGATGGTGGTTCTACAAACCAAGTCGAGCCTCAGCAGATCAAGCCAGTGCTGCGCAGCCATTTTCAGCTACGCAGCAGACAGGTCACAATGCGCCTTCGTCGCCCAGAAATTCGATACCAGCTGTCGCGCCATCACTGTAAGCAATGCAATTCCAAGGAGCACGATCCTCGCCAACGCCGACTGTGACCTGTGTTCCCGCCTCGCTAAACGCGGATGAGAGCACCACGACTTGCGAATTGTTCGTCGTGTTGGCTACATCTCGCAAACATGCCTGCTGAGCGGGTGTGGGTTCGGCAGACGCGCTTGATGTACTCGTATCGTCGCAGGCCGCGAGCAGTGCGAAACATGTCGCGCCTACAATCATCACCATCTTGTTAGACATTTTCTTCTCCCTCTGGTTCCCTTGAAATTAGTGAAATTGGATGGGCTTGTTTGAAGTTCTCGCGTCTGTGCAGCCAATTGAATATACCTTGATCCTGTGACTACCTTTCCCAAAACTTACCGCGGTGGGCTTGGTCGGCGGGACAATATTTCATTGACTATCGAAGCCGACATTAACGTGTGAAGGCCGAATGAAGTCACTGGCAAATGCTAGAGTAAACTCTGGAAATAGGGCGAGTACGTTTAGTCTGAGCATTGCGTCCTCCCAGCGCTCAATCATTGTAAAGTGCCTTCCGACCACCAGCACTCACTCCAGCGGTCGGAAGGGCTCGGCACAGCGAGCAGCAACGACAACAACGGAGGTAAAATAAAGTTGTGTCGAATTCGCATGTTTGAATCTAATATTTAATAAATCAATATTTTTTCCGCGCGTAAATTTCTCTACGCTCTCGTACGATAGGCCTCTGCGTTCAAACAAAAAAGTAAGTGGGAGCTAAGAGTGTGTTCCCCTGAGCGGCGAAGCGATTTGAGGCCGCACAAAAACAATGAAGGGATTGAAAGATGGGATTTGGTGAAGCAGTTAAAACGTGTTTCTCGAAATACTTCCAGTTCTCCGGACGGGCTATACGTTCAGAATACTGGTGGTTCTTCTTGTTTGTGGTACTCGTGAGTGCTGCTTTGGCTGTGCTGGATACGATCATATTCGGGACCGATCCAGAAACTGGGCAAGGATCTCGCGTCATTTCCTCTGTTTTCCAATTGGCTGTTCTCATACCTATGCTGGCCGCCGGTTGGCGGAGGCTGCATGATACAGGACGACCTGGCTGGTACTTGCTGCTGCCGATGGCGCTCAGCATTACAACGCTTTTTGTTATGCTGGGTGGGGTGGCGTTCTTTTCGGTATTGGGGCAAGGGGCCGAAAACCCCGATGCTTTGCGAGGACCTGCGGCCGTCGTGGGCGTGACCGGTATTGTTGTTGTCTCAATTCTTCAATTGGTTCTGTCCATTCTGATGATCTGGTGGTTGACGCGCCCTTCGGAAGAAGGCGCAAACGAATACGGCGAACCTGTTTCCTGACCTGGTTGCCGGGGCAATTGGCCGGAATCTCAGCCTGAATGACAGTGCGAACCGTAACACCATGGAGAGAGAAAATGAGTTTCAAAACGATTTCCACTGGGACGCTAATGATGGTTATGGCGACCACTGCATCAGCGGAGTGGTCGTTCAACTCTGGGCCTATTCCCAATGCATTTATTCAAACCGGAAACATGACGCTGGAACTTCAGTGTAACCGTATTCGCTTTGCTCCGGCTGGATATGAGGACAGCCAGGACATTACGGACAAGCAGGGGCTTTCCATTCGTTTCTTGAAGAACGGAGCCACCGAAGTTGGAGCATTTCAGGTTGGCGCAGAAAACGCTGCCGTACAGATCGTTGATAACTATCCCGTCGAGGTCAGTTTCAATAGTCAAGAGGACTATGGTTTTGTACTGGGCCAGCTTGCGGCCAATGCATCGGTTAACCTGTCGATGATTGATCAAGATGTCAGCTACGGAATCTTTGACTTGAAAGGTTCCAGCGCAGCAGTTCGGTCCCTTCGTTCTGCGTGCGATTCAGAAGTTAGCCAAGAGACCTCCTACGAAGCGCCCGAAGGCATCGTCTATTGTGGTGGCGGAGCGAAAAAACGCGTGATCGAACCCGTAATTTTGGACAATCCAGAGGGGGAGTGGGACGCGCGAGCAGCGGTTAACGGCGAGTCGATCAGAGCCATGACAGCCTACAGCTACTTCGGAAACTCTGAGCCACCGGCCGGATTTGTCGTCGCCCTTCTTGGTGAAGACAGGTCCGAATTTCTGATTTTTAACGAAGGCTCGGCAAACTGGCTGGAATACGGGGACTACAGGTATGAACAATGCAACTGAAGCCACCATCCAACCAGCTTCCCAATTGGCAAGCTACTTGAAACGTTTGGTATCTGCGATCCTGCTTGGTT
>NZ_JBWVBI010000011.1:0-91740 GCF_057221175.1 Ruegeria sp. HKCCD3925 | reverse complement strand
CGCGAAGGCGGCCGCACCGTCGGCGCCGGCGTCGTCTCGAAAATCATCGAGTAATTCGCGTAAGCGAATATACAAAGAAAGGGCGTCCCTCGGGGCGCCCTTTTTCGTTTTTGCCTAAGCCAACAGTAATGCTAACTTCTTTCGTATTGAGACATTGCAATTAGAAAGAGGTCATAAGATGCACTTTTGGGCGCGTTCAGTTTGTCTTGTCGCAGCGGTTGCTTTCTCATCTACCTCTGCGTCCTCACAACAGATTGCGGATCGGATCTATTTGGGCGGGCCAATTGTAACGATGAACGATACGGCTCCGTCCGCCGAAGCTGTCGCAGTCAAAGACGGGCGCATTCTTGCGGTTGGGTCGCTATCTGACTTGTCGGCGCATCAGGGTGAGGAAACCGAAACTTATGATCTGGAAGGGCGCGCGATGCTTCCGGGTTTCGTTGATAGCCACGGACATGTCGTCATGGGCGGCTTGCAGGCCCTGTCCGCTAACCTTCTTGCGCCACCGGACGGGGATGTCATTGATATCGCCAGTCTGCAATCCACGCTGACTGACTGGGCCGAGGAGAATGCGCAAGCCGTTGAGCAGGTCAAAATGATCATCGGCTTTGGTTACGACAATGCTCAGTTAAAGGAACTCCGTCACCCAACACGACAAGAGCTGGACATTGTGTCTGAGGACTTGCCGGTCGTCATTATTCATCAGTCTGGGCATATAGGTGTCGCAAACTCGAAAGCTTTGGAATTGGCTGGTATAACGGCGGCTTCCGAAGCACCTCCGGGCGGGGTGATCCAACGCGATGAGGCCGGAGAGCCAAACGGTGTTCTGGAGGAGTACGCGTTCTTTTCTGTTCTCGTTCCCTTGCTGGGAAATCTGGGTGAAGAGGGTCTGGCAGCATTTGCCCGAGCTGGAACCGACCTTTGGGCAAAGTTTGGATATACGACCGGGCAGGAAGGCCGATCATCAGGTCAGATTGTCGAGGTTCTCGGGAAAGTCGCTGCGGAAGAAGCTCTTCCAATCGATGTAGTAGCCTTCCCGGATGTTCTTGAGTCGAAAGAGTTTATTGGTGAGAACACTTCGAAAAGCTACGAAAATAGGGTTCGGGTCGGGGGCTGTAAACTTACAATTGATGGCTCGCCGCAAGGTTTCACCGCTTTAAGGGATCGGCCCTATTATGATCCGGTTGGGAACTATGCTGCCGGCTACGCAGGATACGCAGCCATCACGATTGAGCAACTCCAGGACGCGGTGAATTGGTGTTACGACAACGATTTCCAAATCCTCGTGCATTCCAACGGTGAAGGGGCATCTGACATGCTGATTGCTGCACTAGAAGAGGCACAGATCAAGTATGGCGATCCCGGCAACCGCCCCGTTCTGATTCACGGTCAGTTCCTTCGAGAGGATCAGGTCGCAAGCCTTAAGCGCCTTGGTGTGTTTCCGTCGCTCTTTCCGATGCATACGTTCTATTGGGGCGATTGGCACCGGGATCATACTGTCGGGCCGATAAATGCGGAAAATATTTCGCCTACAGGATGGCTGCACGAGCGTGGCATGATGTTCGGCACGCATCACGATGCGCCGGTCGCCTTTCCGAACAGCATGCGTGTTCTCGCCGCGACGGTAACCCGCCGCACACGGTCTGGTGACATTTTGGGCCCCCATCAAAGAGTCGACGTTATGACCGCCTTGAAAGCCATGACAATCTGGCCCGCCTGGCAGCATTTTGAAGAAGACGAGAAGGGGTCTATCGAAGTTGGAAAAGTCGCGGACTTTGTGATTTTGTCGGACGATCCTACTGCCGTCGATCCGGAAACACTGGCGGAGCTTGAAGTGCGTGTAACGATTAAAGGCGACGAGGTGGTCTATGAAGCGGAAGGCGATGT
Organism: Ruegeria sp. HKCCD3925; assembly: GCF_057221175.1. Lineage (NCBI taxonomy): Bacteria > Pseudomonadati > Pseudomonadota > Alphaproteobacteria > Rhodobacterales > Roseobacteraceae > Ruegeria > Ruegeria sp. HKCCD3925. Next base: position 89,853 of record NZ_JBWVBI010000011.1, on the reverse strand, counting down.
CAGAGAGGGAAATCTGCAATTCTCGCCATTTTCAAATGACCCTGTGCTTGCACACCTTTTCATGCACGCGGTCTATCAAGGCATGAAGGTTGAAGCCCCGTGGCTTGTTAGGAACTAGCCTGTGGGTTTTGGGAACTGAGACGTCACCGAATTGGTTTTATCCGGCGACAGCTTTGGCTTCACCGTTGAGCTGATCGCGCCGATCGCGATGGAAGACGGTCTGCGCTTCGCGATCCGCGAAGGCGGTCGCACTGTCGGCGCCGGTGTTGTGTCGAAAATCGTCGAGTAAGTCGCGTAAGCGAATGATCAATCGGAAAGGGCGTCCTTCGGGACGCCCTTTTTGTTTGAGTTCTATGATCTCGAAACGTGCCCTAAAAGTGTGTAGAAATTCATTAAGTAATCGCTAGGCCGGGCTTCAGCCCGGCACATCGCTGAGACAATGAAGGCCGCTCCAAACAATGGGGCGGTCTTTTTTGTCGAGAATTGGTTGAGAAAGATTGAAAATACTCGCAAACTCAAAGAATTTTGAGAAATGACACAAGAGTTTGAAGTTCGTGACGCAGTTGAGCATCTAATTTTGATTAAGGCCCATATGCTGTCGTTGGAAGCTTACTCGACACAACTTGCGAAAACTCCTTTATGCAGTGCTGGTCTAGTTTCCTTACGGCAAGCTCACCTTGACCTCAGAATGATCATCGAAGAATTGATGTTGTTGTCTGTTTCGGCTCATCGGGATGTTGGCGAAGCAATTTCTAAGAATTTGCAGAAGAACTATAGTGCCACTCAAAAAATGAAGCTTTTGGAAAAGATCAACCCAAGGTTTTTCCCGGAAGCCATTAGGGTGGTGCCAAGTAAAGAGACAGGTATCGAAGGCCAATTCGTTTCAGTTGAAGAAGATCACCTTAGCCGAATAAAAGCAGAGGACTTTTACAACAAAAGCGGTAACTTTTTGCATGCCTCTTACAAGACTTTGACCGAGCAAGAGTTCGAGCAAGCCAAAGAAGAGTTAGCTGACTTTTTCATTTTGGCGGCCCGATTAATGCACACATTTGAGGTCGACATCTCTGGGAAGGGGTGGTTGATAGCTGGTCACTTGAACCTAGAAGAAGCGCAATTTCCGGTTGTCTTTAGTGCTCGAGTTGAAAAATAGCTTCCGTTTCTGACTGCGTGTCCCGAAATCGGGGTCGACATGTAATCTCCCCCTTGCCAAACCCCATCAACCCCACTAATACGCGCGAGTTCTCAATAAGAACATCAAGGCGGGGTGATTCCCGCCTTTTGGGTTCGATGAGGGTTGGCGATGCGCGTCTGTCCTCCTCTCAACCTCAACGCCTGATAAAAGGCTGTATCTATGCAAAGCCAAAACATCCGTATTCGGCTGAAGGCATTTGACTATCGCGTTCTGGATGCCAGCACGCAAGAGATCGTCAACACTGCCAAGCGGACCGGCGCGAACGTGCGCGGCCCGATCCCACTGCCGAACAAGATTGAGAAGTTCACGGTTCTCCGTGGCCCTCACGTTGACAAGAAATCCCGCGACCAGTTCGAGATCCGCACGCACAAGCGTCTCTTGGACATCGTTGATCCGACCCCCCAGACCGTTGACGCGCTGATGAAGCTCGACCTCGCTGCTGGTGTGGATGTCGAGATCAAGCTGCAGTCGTAAGATCGGAGGGTATAGATTATGCGCTCTGGTATTATCGCAAAAAAAGTTGGCATGACCCGCCTGTTCATGGAAGACGGCAAGCAGATCCCTGTGACCGTTCTTCACCTGGACAACCTGCAGGTTGTTGCACAGCGCACCGCTGACAAAGACGGCTACACTGCCGTTCAGCTGGGCGCCGGTGCTGCCAAAGCAAAACGCACCTCGAAGGCCATGCGCGGTCACTATGCCGCTGCCAAGGTCGAGCCCAAGCGTAAGCTGGCCGAGTTCCGCGTCTCCGAAGATGGCCTGATCGATGTGGGCGCCGAGATTTCGGCAGAACACTTCCTGGAAGGTCAGAAAGTTGACGTTTCAGGCACCTCGATCGGTAAAGGCTTTGCCGGTGCAATGAAGCGTTGGAACTTTGGTGGTCTGCGCGCCTCGCACGGTGTTTCGATCAGCCACCGTTCGCACGGTTCGACAGGTCAGTGTCAGGACCCGGGCAAGGTGTTCAAAGGCAAGAAGATGGCCGGTCACATGGGTGCTGCCCGTGTTACCACCCAGAACCTGGAAGTTGTCAAAACCGACGCCGACCGGAATCTGGTCTTCATCAAAGGCGCCGTTCCCGGACCGAAATCGGGCTGGGTCACCGTCAAGGACGCCGTCAAGAAGAAAGCACCGGAAGGCCTGCCTTTCCCGGCTGCTGTGAAATCGGCTGCAACCGAAGCACCTGCGGAAGAAGCTCCCGCGGAAGGTGGTGAAGCATGAAACTTGATGTAATCAAACTGGACGGCGGCAAGGCCGGCAACATCGAGCTGGATGCAGACCTGTTCGGCCTCGAGCCGCGCGCGGACATCCTGCACCGTGTGGTCCGTTGGCAGCGCAACAACGCGCAAGCTGGCACCCACAAGGTCAAGACCCGCTCGGAAACCAGCTACTCGACCAAGAAGATCTATCGCCAGAAGGGCACCGGTGGCGCACGCCATGGTGACCGTAACGCGCCGATCTTCCGTGGTGGTGGCATCTACAAAGGCCCCGTCGTGCGTTCGCACGGCCACGACCTGCCTAAGAAGTTCCGCAAGCTTGGCCTGCGCCACGCTCTGTCGGCAAAAGCCAAGGCAGGTGAGCTGGTTGTGATTGAGAGTGCCGAAGCCGAAGGCAAGACCGCCGCTCTGGCCAAACAGGTTGCAAACCTGGGCTGGAAACGTGCTCTGGTCATCGACGGTGCGACCGTGAACGAAGGGTTCCTGAAAGCGTCCAAGAACATCGAAGGCCTGGATATCCTGCCGTCGATGGGCGCAAACGTCTATGACATCCTCAAGCGTGACACCCTGGTGCTCACCAAAGCGGCTGTCGAAGCACTGGAGGCTCGTCTGAAATGAGCGCGAAGGCAGAACACTACGACGTGATCCGCAAGCCGATCATCACCGAGAAGTCGACCATGGCGTCCGAAAACGGCGCGGTTGTCTTTGAAGTGGCGATTGACAGCAACAAGCCGCAGATCAAAGAGGCCGTTGAGGCGCTGTTTGGTGTGAAGGTCAAAGCGGTGAACACCACCGTGACCAAAGGCAAGGTCAAGCGGTTCCGCGGCCAGCTGGGCCGTCGGAAAGACGTCAAAAAAGCATATGTTACCCTGGAAGAGGGTAACACAATCGACGTGAGCACCGGTCTTTGATCCGACGCTTACTGCGACTATTCACGGCCCCGGCGGTTCAACCCGCCGGGGCCGATTTCGTTTCAGACCCTGAAACTGCGCGTGCGCAGGTGTTGGAGAAGATGCGGGCTTTCAGCGCCGAGCCCTATTTTCAGATCGCCGATGAAAAGCTGGGGCTTTTGTCGGTTTTCGACGATCTGAAATACGACCGGGCGGATGTGGACATGATCTCTCCGGCGATGCGCAATCATGTGGTCGATAAGCTTGGTCCGCTGGGGTTTCGCCAGACCTCGGGTACGGTGTTGGAACACGTCGAGGCCGAGATGCGTGTGCACATCCCCAAGTTCCACGCCCTCGGTGCGTCGCCCTTCGACATCACGCGCTATACTGAGAAACGCTCGCAGGATTACTGTCTCCTGACGCCTACACAGGTGGCCTGCCAGTATGTGGATCACTACGTGCTGGACGAAGCGGTGCAGCGGATCGAGACGTTAATTACGAAGCACCCGATCAACCTGCTCAAACTGGCGGATTATCTGGAAGGCAAACCCAAGCACCGCGCATTTCGCGAGGTTTTGGGTCATATCAAACTCAAGCAACGTATCGCGGTAGAGTCTGAGCCGCTCTGCAGAAGGCGGTCGTTGGGGTAAGAGTTGCGTTGACTCATCAGAAACGCTTCAGAAGCACGTGCAACCCTGGAAGAGAGACCACACATCGATATATCCGGCGGTCCGTGATTGGACGCGTCTTTGGGGAGAGGTAAGTGGCGTGCTCATGGGGGTTGTTCTTACGCGGCGACACAAAAATTTGAGCGCTAAACTCTCATAATTTGCACAATTCGCTTGCTATGTCGCGCGGGTAGTCTATCCGGCTTCCAACAAACAAAAGACATGGCAGGCGCATGACCGAAACCTCTCTCTCGACCCGGGAAAACCCGGATAGAACTGCCGCGCGGGATTGGGTTTCGACGCTTGCCAAATACCGCGAACCTAATCAATGGCGCAGTTCCTTTGAGCTGGGTGTCAGCATTATCCCATTCTTTGTGCTTTGGGCGCTGTCCTGGATGGCATTATCCATCAGCTACTGGCTGGCATTTGCCATTGCGGTCTTGAATGCGGCCTTCCTGCTGCGCCTGTTTGCGATCCAACACGATTGCGGGCACGGGGCGTTCTTCAAGAACCGGACAGTCAGCGACTGGGTTGGACGGGTGATCGGGGTGCTGACCCTAACACCCTATGATGTCTGGCGCCGCACTCATTCTTACCATCACAACAGTTCGGGTAACTTGGACAAGCGGGGAATGGGGGATATCCACACGCTGACAGTGGCTGAGTACCAATCCAAGTCTCCCATGAACCGGTTCTGGTATCGCGTTTACCGCAATCCGGTCACACTGTTCGTACTTGGTCCCGGCTATTTGTTCCTGCTCCAAAACCGTCTGCCCTTGGGTTTAACTGGTAGCGCTCGGTTCTGGGTCAGCGCGATGGGTACAAATATAGCTATTCTGACCGCCCTTTTTGCTGTCTACTACTATGGCGGCTTGATGCCGGTCCTACTGATTTTTCTGCCCTCAACCCTGATTGCGGCAACTGCAGGAGTATGGCTGTTTTATGTTCAGCACCAATTCGAAGAAACGCATTGGGAATCGGACAAGGATTGGCAGTTGCACGAGGCGGCCCTGCACGGAAGCTCGCATTATATTCTGCCGCCGGTGCTACAGTGGTTCAGTGCCAATATCGGCATCCACCACGTGCACCATCTGTACAGCCGCATTCCGTTCTACCGCCTGACCGAAGTGCTGCGCGATCACGACGAGTTGGCAAACAGCAACAGGATGACCATTCGTGAGAGCCTTGCCAACGCGCGGTTGCACCTGTGGGACGAAAAACACCGCCGCCTGTTGTCCTTCGCCGAGGTTCGCGCATTGTATCAGTGAGTGGCAAGTTACCTGAGTTCTTCCGGCCGAATAAGTAATACCCACTGACCGCGCGACTTGCGAAATTGAAACCTGGGGCAAATGTTGCGGTGACTTTTTCTTTGGTCTCCATAAGAATCTTGGGCCGCACCCTATAGACACCCATCCCCAACACTGCTACACGCTCCCAATCTTGCGGCCTCGGATTCGTTCCGGGGCCTCTGATATTTGTAACCGGGGACCTTCGGGGCCCTATACCCTTGGCACCTACGGGGACCTATCACATAGCGGGGAAATCCCTGCACTTGCTAAACGGAAGACAGAAAGCATGGCACTCAAGTCGTACAAGCCGACGACGCCGGGCCAGCGCGGGCTGGTGCTGATCGACCGTTCGGAGCTTTGGAAAGGACGTCCGGTCAAGTCTCTCACAGAGGGTTTGACCAAATCGGGCGGCCGGAACAACACCGGACGGATCACTTCACGCCGCCGCGGCGGTGGCGCAAAGCGTCTCTACCGGATCGTTGACTTCAAACGGAACAAATTTGATGTCGCGGCAACCGTCGAGCGGATCGAATATGACCCGAACCGGACCGCATTCATCGCACTGGTAAAATACGAAGACGGCGAGCAGGCGTATATCCTGGCTCCGCAGCGTCTGGCTGTTGGTGACAAAGTCGTGGCATCCGCCAAGGCCGACATCAAGCCGGGCAACGCAATGCCCTTCTCGGGCATGCCCATCGGTACCATCGTCCACAACATCGAGATGAAGCCTGGTAAAGGCGGTCAGATCGCACGTGCGGCCGGTACTTACGCTCAGTTCGTTGGTCGCGATGGCGGCTACGCTCAGATCCGTCTGAGCTCGGGCGAGCTGCGCATGGTCCGTCAGGAATGCATGGCCACCGTTGGTGCCGTGTCCAACCCCGACAACAGCAACCAAAACCTCGGTAAAGCCGGTCGTATGCGCCACAAGGGCGTTCGTCCGTCGGTTCGTGGTGTTGCAATGAACCCGATCGACCACCCGCACGGTGGTGGTGAAGGTCGTACCTCGGGTGGCCGTACGCCGGTTACTCCGTGGGGTAAGGACACCAAGGGTAAGCGTACCCGCAACAAGAACAAAGCGTCCCAGAAGCTGATCATCCGCTCGCGGCACGCCAAGAAGAAGGGACGTTAATCTATGTCTCGCTCTGTTTGGAAGGGTCCTTTCGTCGATGCTTACGTGCTGAAAAAAGCCGAAGCAGCGCGCGAGTCGGGCCGCAACGAAGTCATCAAGATTTGGTCACGTCGTTCCACCATTCTGCCCCAGTTCGTGGGTCTGACCTTTGGTGTGTACAACGGCCATAAGCATATCCCCGTCAACGTCTCGGAAGACATGATCGGTCAGAAGTTCGGTGAATACTCGCCGACTCGTACCTATTACGGTCACGCCGCTGACAAAAAAGCGAAGCGGAAGTAAGTCATGGGCAAGGAAAAGAACCCCCGCCGCGTGGCTGAAAACGAAGCAATGGCGAAAACGCGCATGCTCCGTACTAGCCCGCAGAAACTGAACCTGGTTGCGCAGATGATCCGCGGCAAGAAAGTTGAGAAGGCTCTGACTGACCTGACTTTCTCGAACAAGCGTGTCGCGCAGGACGTCAAGAAGTGCCTGCAGTCTGCAATCGCCAACGCCGAGAACAACCACAACCTGGATGTCGACGAACTGATCGTCGCCGAAGCCTGGGTTGGCAAGAACCTGGTCATGAAGCGTGGTCGTCCGCGTGCCCGTGGCCGTTTCGGCAAGATCATGAAGCCGTTCTCGGAGATCACCATCAAGGTGCGTCAAGTTGAGGAGCAAGCCTAATGGGACATAAAGTCAATCCGATCGGCATGCGCCTTCAGGTCAACCGCACCTGGGACAGCCGCTGGTACGCCGACACCAAGGACTACGGTGATCTTCTGCTGGAAGACCTCAAGATCCGTGAGTTCATCAACAAAGAGTGCAAGCAGGCCGGTGTTGCCCGTGTGATCATCGAACGTCCGCACAAGAAGTGCCGCGTTACGATCCACACTGCACGTCCCGGTGTCATCATCGGCAAGAAAGGTGCAGACATCGAAGTTCTGCGCAAAAAGCTTGCTCGAATGACCGACAGCGAACTGCACCTGAACATCGTCGAAGTGCGCAAGCCCGAGCTTGACGCGCAGCTGGTTGCCGAGTCCATCGCTCAGCAGCTGGAGCGCCGCGTCTCGTTCCGCCGCGCGATGAAGCGGTCGGTTCAGAATGCCATGCGCATGGGTGCTCTGGGTATCCGGGTGAACGTCGCTGGTCGTCTGGGCGGCGCCGAAATCGCACGGACCGAGTGGTACCGCGAAGGCCGCGTGCCTCTGCACACCCTGCGCGCCGACATCGATTACGCACATGCCGAAGCGATGACTCCTTATGGGATCATCGGGATCAAGGTCTGGATCTTCAAAGGTGAGATCATGGAGCACGATCCGCAGGCACGTGACCGTAAAGCACAGGAACTCCAGGACGGCCCTGCACCTCGTGGTGCTGGTGGCGGTCGTCGCTAAGGAGGGAAAGATATGCTTCAACCAAAGCGTACTAAATTCCGCAAGATGCACAAAGGCCGGATCAAGGGGCTCGCCAAAGGCGGTTCCGATCTGAACTTTGGCACCTACGGTCTAAAAGCACTGCAGCCCGAGCGCGTCACCGCGCGTCAGATCGAAGCTGCACGTCGTGCCATGACCCGTCACATGAAACGTCAAGGCCGCGTCTGGATCCGGATCTTCCCGGATACCCCCGTGACCTCGAAGCCAACCGAAGTCCGTATGGGTAAAGGTAAAGGCTCCGTTGACTTCTGGGCAGCGAAAGTAAAGCCCGGTCGTGTGATGTTCGAGATCGATGGCGTCAATGACGACATCGCCCGCGAGGCCCTGCGCCTGGCCGCGATGAAGCTGCCGATCAAGACCCGCGTTGTGGTCCGCGAAGACTGGTAAGCGATTGGGGCTATGGCCTCGCTCGTCACAAGATTTACCCTCGTCGGGAAACCGGCGGGGGTTTTCTTTTGGCTCGGCAGCCCGTGATTTCGTGGGTCCTGAAAAACGTCGACCTCCAGCCACCCCGCCTCTAGGCTAACTTGCAGGAATGGGAGGGCCCTATGGTTCAGCTGCGCAAAAAGATGCTCATTAAGGAAGTCATAACCACCGACCAGTTGGGCCAGCCTTGTGATCCGATCAGTCGGGTTGCAGCGCTGGCGGTGATGCAGAACCCTCTGGCCGGGCACTTCTCGGACGATCTTTCAGAGTTGTTCGAGATCGGCGCCATTCTGGGTTCGGAACTCGCCGCTGAGGCAGTTTCTCAGCTTGATGGGCCGCCGGTTTCGTACGGCAAAGCCGCGATTGTCGGCATGAACGGCGATCTTGAGCAGGGCGGGGCGGTGATCCACCCCAAACTCGGTGCGCCCATGCGCGCTGCGGTGGGCGGAGGTGAGGCGGTGATACCGTCCAACGCCAAGCTGGGCGCGCCGGGTTGCGCGATTGATCTTCCGCTGGGGCACAAGGACAATCCGTGGTCGTTCGATCATTTCGACACTATGACGCTGAATATCCCAGATGCGCCGAAACCGGATGAGATCGTGCTGTGCCTCGCTTATGCCGACGGAGGTCGCCCGATACCGCGCTGTGGCAAAGGGCCCATCAAGACCTAAGCGGCTGGTCTTGCTGAGAGGGCTGGGGTATGCCCGGCCCATGGCACAGATTGAATCACTCTTCGTCACCCGTCTCTATCGCGCAAACTTGTCCGAATTCGATCCCAGGATCGACGCGGAGGAATTGGAAAGTTCATGCTTCGTCATTGCAGAAGATGATGAGGCCGGGCAGGACTGGTGTGAAGCGAACGCATATCCCGGCTACACCAGTTATGCTTCGCTGACCGATTTGCCTTGGCGATTTCCGATATTTGCCGATCTTGTCAAAGTGCTGGATCAGCACGTCGCTGCTTTTGCCAAGGATTTGGAGTTTGATCTGGACGACCGCGCGTTGAAGCTTGAGGATCTGTGGATCAATATCCTGCCCGAGGGCGGAATGCATGCCAGTCACCTGCACCCTCACAGTGTCATTTCGGGCACGACCTATGTGTCCATGCCGGAAGGGGCCAGTGCACTGAAACTGGAAGACCCACGTTCGGGCCGTATGATGGCCGCCCCGACGAGGCTGAAAGGCGGGCGTCGGGAATTGCAGCCTTTCATCTATATGAGGCCGCAGGTGGGCGACGTCCTGCTGTGGGAAAGCTGGCTGCGCCACGAGGTGCCGATGAACATGGCCGAAGACGAGCGGATCTCTGTAAGCTTCAACTATAAATGGGAGTGAAGCGTCTTAAAGCGTCAAGGTGAAAGCGCTCCAGTTACTTCGTCGGAGGATACTATGACCAAAACAGCTCTCGTCACAGGCGCATCATCCGGAATTGGCCGGGAATTGGCACGTTATCATGCGTCGCGAGGCGGTAATCTGATCATCAGTGCGCGACGCGGAGATGCGTTAGATGCCCTCAGATCAGAGCTTGAGGCAGCCCACGATGTTACTGTCACTGCGATTCCGCTTGATCTGGGTGCTGTTGGAGGCGCGGGAAAACTTTATGAGGCCGTCAAGTGCAAAGACCTGACGGTCGATTACCTGATCAACAATGCTGGATTCGGAGGGCATGGGGCTTTTTTGGATCGCCGCCTTTCGGACGATCTGGATATGATCCGGCTGAACGTCGAAGCCCTTGTATCTTTGTGCCATCTGTTCGGCACGGATATGATCAGTGGCGGTGGCGGAAAGATACTGAATGTCAGTTCGACTGCGGCGCATATGCCGGGTCCATTGCAGGCGACCTATTTTGCCACCAAGGCCTATGTTTCGAGTTTCAGTCAGGCGCTCGCGGAGGAGCTGAAAGGTAAGGGCGTCACTGTGACGGCGCTGGAGCCGGGCTATGTCGTGACCGAATTTGCTGCTGCGGCAAATCTTGAGGGCACGAAGCTTGTTGCCCAAAAAGGGGCGACCGCTGAGGCCGTGGCCAAAGTCGGCTATGACGCCATGATCGATGGCAAGCTCACGGTGATCAACGATAAGTCGCTCGCGTTTGTGCTGGGTTGGGTCATGCCGTTGCTGCCGCGACGCGCGCGCCTGAAAATGGTTCGGAAAATGCAGGAGAAGGGTGCCTGAGCACTTGGCCGCGTTTGTCGGGATCCAGAAAGGTCGCAGTAGTGATCTGCTGCCCGGTTTCAGAGGGCGGTGGTAATTTGGAAACAGGTAGTTTCATCTGCCCGAACACGGTTTGAAACTTTCCCTTGCCACCCACCCCCCAAACCCTTATACGGCGGCATCCTGCGATCTCCCGGCGTTGTCGGGCGATTCGTATGTCTATCATTCATCCACCAGGTCAAAGGTGACCCTGTAAGGGGGCCTTCTGGTGTTTTGAGCAAAGGAAAAGGCGATGAACGCCCAAGAACTGCGTGACAAGACCCCGGACCAGCTCCGCGAGGAACTGGCCAACCTGAAGAAAGAAAGCTTTAACCTGCGCTTTCAACAGGCAACCGGTCAGCTGGAAAACACAGCCGGCATCAAAGCGGCCCGCCGCAACGCTGCCCGTGTCAAAACCATTCTGAACGAAAAGGCCGCTGCTGCGGCATCCGAGGAGTAATCAGATGCCCAAGCGTATCCTGCAAGGCACCGTGACCAGCGACGCCAACGAACAGACCGTAACTGTATCCGTCGAGCGCCGCTTTACGCATCCGGTTCTGAAGAAAACCATCCGTAAGTCCAAGAAATACCGGGCTCACGATGAAAAGAACGCCTTCAAGGTCGGTGACACCGTACGCATCATCGAATGCGCACCGAAATCGAAGACGAAACGTTGGGAGGTTCTGGAGGCGTAAGCCCCCAGGACTTTTCATTTGTCGAAACCCTGGGGGATCTAACGAGACCAGCCCCCACAGGTCGGGAGAAACCACATGATCCAGATGCAGACCAATCTGGATGTCGCTGACAACTCCGGCGCACGCCGAGTTCAGTGCATCAAGGTCCTGGGTGGTTCCAAGCGTAAATACGCCTCCGTAGGCGACATTATTGTCGTCTCGGTGAAGGAAGCCATCCCGCGCGGCCGCGTAAAGAAAGGTGACGTCCGGAAGGCCGTCGTCGTACGCACCGCCAAGGAAGTCCGTCGCGAAGACGGCACCGCGATCCGTTTCGATCGCAACGCCGCCGTCATCCTGAACAACAACAACGAGCCCGTAGGTACCCGTATCTTTGGCCCCGTTGTTCGTGAACTGCGCGGCAAGAACTTCATGAAAATCATCTCGCTGGCTCCGGAGGTGCTGTAATCATGGCTGCTAAACTCCGCAAAGGCGACAAGGTCGTCGTGCTGGCCGGCAAGGACAAGGGCAAAGAGGGAACTATCACCTCGGTTGACCCTAAAGCCGGTAAAGCTGTTGTCGATGGCATCAACATCGCCATCCGCCACACCCGTCAGTCGCAAACCTCGCAAGGTGGTCGCCTGCCTCAGGCAAACTCGATCGAGCTGTCGAACCTGGCACTGCTGGACAAAAACGGCAAAGCAACCCGCGTTGGCTTCCGCATGGAAGGCGACAAGAAGGTGCGCTTCGCCAAGACCACAGGGGACGTGATCGATGCTTGATAACGCAACCTACACCCCGCGTCTGAAAGCTCAGTACGCCGAAACCATCCGTGCCGCTCTGAAAGAAGAGTTCGGCTACAAGAACGACATGCAGCTGCCCAAGCTGGAAAAAATCGTTCTGAACATCGGTTGTGGTGCTGAGGCCGTCAAAGACTCGAAAAAAGCGAAAGCTGCTGTCGAAGATCTGACTGCGATTGCTGGCCAGAAGGCCGTTGCAACCAAGGCGAAGAAGTCGATCGCGGGTTTCCGCGTCCGTGAAGACATGCCGCTGGGTGCGAAAGTGACCCTGCGCGGCGACCGGATGTACGAATTCCTGGATCGTCTGATCACCATCGCGATGCCTCGCGTTCGTGACTTCCGCGGTGTGAAGCCGTCTTTCGATGGTCGTGGCAACTTTGCCATGGGCATGAAAGAGCACATCGTGTTCCCGGAAATCGACTTCGACAAGGTCGACGAGGTCTGGGGCCTGGATATCGTAATTGCCACCACAGCGAAAACCGACGCTGAAGCAAAGGCATTGTTGAAAGCATTCAACATGCCGTTCAACGCGTAAGCGCCGGGAGGATTGAGACATGGCTAAAAAAGCAATGATCGAACGCGAGAAGAAGCGCGAACGCCTGGTGGCCAAATATGCCGCAAAGCGTGCCGAGCTGAAAGAAATCGCGAATGACGAGAGCAAGCCGATGGAAGAGCGTTTCAAAGCGCGTCTGAAACTGGCGAAACTGCCGCGCAACAGCTCGGCTACCCGTCTGCACAACCGTTGTCAGCTGACCGGTCGTCCCCACGCTTACTACCGTAAGCTGAAGGTCAGCCGTATCGCGCTGCGCGAGCTGGGTTCTGCTGGTCAGATCCCCGGCATGGTGAAATCGAGCTGGTAAGGGAGACATAGATATGAATGATCCTATCGGCGATATGCTCACCCGTATCCGCAACGCGCAAATGCGCGGCAAGTCCACCGTTTCCACCCCGGCTTCCAAGCTGCGCGGTTGGGTTCTGGACGTGCTGGCGGACGAAGGTTACATCCGTGGCTACGAAGCGACGACCGGTGAAAACGGTCATCCGGCCATCGAAATCAGCCTGAAATACTACGAAGGCACCCCTGTTATTCGCGAACTGAAGCGGGTCTCGAAGCCCGGTCGTCGCGTATACATGGGCGTCAATGACATCCCGCAGGTCCGTCAGGGTCTGGGTGTGTCGATTGTCAGCACTCCGAAAGGTGTGATGTCGGATGCAAACGCTCGCTCCAACAATGTTGGCGGCGAAGTGCTCTGCACCGTCTTCTAAGGAGGTCTGCAATGTCTCGTATTGGTAAAAAACCGGTCGAGCTGCCCAGCGGCGTTACCGCCTCTGTGTCGGGTCAGACCATCGAAGTGAAAGGTCCGAAAGGCACCCGTAGCTTCACCGCCACCGACGACGTTACGTTGTCGGTTGAAGACAACGTGGTCAAGATCGATCCCCGTGGCATGTCCAAGCGTGCGCGTCAGCAGTGGGGCATGAGCCGCACCATGGTCGCCAATCTTGTTGAAGGCGTAACAAACGGCTTCAAAAAAGAGCTGGAGATCCAGGGTGTTGGTTACCGGGCTCAGATGCAGGGCAATACCCTGAAGCTGAACCTAGGCTACAGCCACGATGTTGATTTCACTGCTCCGGAAGGTGTCACCATCACCGCACCGAAGCAGACCGAGATCGTTGTGGAAGGTATCGACCAGCAGCAGGTGGGCGAAGTCGCGGCCAAAATCCGCGAATGGCGCCGTCCCGAGCCGTACAAAGGCAAGGGCATCCGCTATAAGGGCGAGTTCATCTTCCGCAAGGAAGGCAAGAAGAAGTAAGGACGCAGACAATGGCAAACAGCAAAAGAACCCTGTTTCTGAAGCGCCGCCTGCGCGTTCGGAACAAACTTCGCAAGGTCAACGCGGGTCGTCCGCGTCTGTCCGTACACCGTTCGAACAAGAACATCTCTGTTCAGCTGATCGACGACGTACGTGGCGTGACCCTGGCCGCAGCCTCGACCCTGGAAAAGGATCTGGGCGTTGTGGGCAAGAACAACGTCGAAGCGGCCACCAAAGTGGGCGCGGCCATCGCCGAGCGTGCCAAAAAGGCGGGCGTCGAAGAGGCTTATTTCGATCGTGGCGGTTTCCTGTTCCACGGCAAGGTGAAGGCTCTGGCCGACGCTGCGCGTGAAGGTGGTCTGAAGATCTAAGACTTGCGGGCAGCTTTGCGGCTGCCCCGATGATCCGGGGGCCTCGGCGACAGTCGGGGCTCACTTGGATTGAACTAAACGGCGCCGCATGCGCCACATGAGAAAAGGGATGCCAAATGGCAGAACGTGAAAACCGTCGGGGCCGTGGCCGCGACCGTGAAGAAGCACCGGAATTTGCAGATCGTCTGGTCGCAATCAACCGTGTGTCGAAAACCGTAAAAGGTGGTAAGCGCTTTGGCTTCGCCGCTCTGGTGGTTGTCGGCGATCAGAAAGGCCGCGTCGGCTTTGGCAAAGGTAAAGCGAAAGAAGTACCTGAGGCCATCCGCAAGGCAACCGAACAAGCCAAGCGTCAGATGATCCGCGTGCAACTGCGCGAAGGTCGGACCCTGCACCACGACATCGAAGGCCGTCACGGCGCCGGTAAAGTGGTTATGCGCACCGCACCTGAAGGTACTGGTATCATCGCCGGTGGTCCGATGCGTGCCGTGTTCGAAATGCTGGGCGTGAAGGACGTTGTGTCCAAATCGCTGGGCTCGCAGAACCCGTACAACATGATCCGCGCCACCATCAACGGCCTGCAGAAAGAGCAGAGCCCGCGTTCGGTTGCCGCACGTCGTGGCAAAAAGGTTGCTGACATCCTGCCCAAGCGGGACGAAGCACCGGCTGCTGCTGAAGCAGAAGCATAAGGAGAGCGACCCATGGCAAAAACCATCGTCGTCAAGCAGATCGGCTCCCCGATCCGCCGCCCCGCCGAACAGCGCGCAACCCTGATCGGCCTGGGCCTGAACAAGATGAACCGCACCCGCGAGCTGGAGGACACTCCTTCGGTCCGCGGCATGGTCAACAAGATCCCGCATCTGGTTGAGATCATCGAAGAGCGCGGCTAAGCGCGAGTTCATTGAAAAAAATTTTGAACGCCCTCGACATAGTCGTGGGCGTTTTTTAATTTCAAAGATTTTGAGGACATTTTCCTAGGAACTGGTCCCTGTGTTCTCGAAATTTAATAGAAAACTGTCAATCGCATCATGTGGGACATTAGAATTTCTGAAAAATCATCTGGAAGTGGGACGTTCTCTTCAGACCATATTGACGCTTTGATTAACTCAGGACCAAATCGATCACCGAAGTATCGATTGTTATGAAACAAAACGATCTCAGTCATGGTTCGATCATCAATAACATGACCTGCTCGAAATCCTGACAAGAGGCCAGCCCTCATGCGAATGTGCTGGAAGCTGTAACATCGGCCTTCAACTTGAATAACTAGGTTTGAACAAAAAATCTTGCGCTCGGGAATGTACCTGTCCTCATAAGAAGAAAATCCACCAACATCATAGGGCGAAATCACGGTGAGATTTGCTCCCACCTTTCCCGCGCAAGTAACGCAGCGATAAGTGAGTCTGTTTTCGGCGAAACTAATTCTCCAATCGCTGGTATCTTGCATTTGGATCATCACCGGCGAGTCAAGAAGGATGTCAAATCGACCCTCTTCAGCAAATGCTGAGCCTATGCTCAGAAAGGCGGCTATTATCGAACTATAGATTATTGTTCTCATCGTGACGTCCCGTTTGCCTAATCAAATGAATACTATCTAAGCAGATTTGACGCCATTCCCCCATCGCATACCCGCTAGACCAAAACGCGTGTTGTTAGCGGTATCGAACACTCCTATCTGAGCTTTGTCCACAAAGGAACAAATGGAAACGCCCGGGGAATACGCCTCGGTACAGAAAGGAAATTAGATATGGCACATACAGCTACACTGACACATGGCGGCTTCAACCTGAGCGCTCGTATTGCGAGCTTTGTTGAGCGCGTAAAAGAAAACCGCGCACGGGCTGCGGAATACAGCCGCACCTATCGCGAATTGCAAAGTCTGACCAATCGCGAGCTTGATGATATCGGCGTACGCCGCTGTGATATCGCAGATATTGCACGCGACCACGCATATTGCGCGTAACACCTGAACCACTCACCGTTGAAGAGGCGCCAATCTGGCGCCTCTTTTGGTTTTGGCAATTGTGATGGATCAAACCTTGCAACGCAGGGCACAACGCTGTAGAGCGCTCCGGTGGATTTCCATCCACGAGAATCAAAATCAAGAAATGCCGTGTTTGGCCCATCACGCTTCGGGGGTCACATCCGGCTTAGGAGAAGCGAAATGAAACTGAACGAATTGCGCGACAATCCTGGCGCTAGCCCGAAACGCACCCGCGTTGGCCGTGGTCCCGGTTCTGGCAAAGGTAAAATGGGTGGCCGTGGTATCAAAGGCCAGAAATCCCGTTCGGGTGTGGCCATCAATGGCTACGAAGGCGGCCAGATGCCGCTGTACCAGCGCCTGCCCAAGCGTGGCTTCAATAAGCCGAACCGCAAGGCATTCGCCGTTATCAATCTGGGCCTGATCCAGAAATTCGTCGACGCCGGCAAGCTGGACGCCAAAGCTGCGATCACCGAGGACGCGCTGGTTGCGTCCGGTCTGGTCCGTCGCAAGCTGGACGGTGTCCGCGTTCTGGCCAAAGGTGAAATCACCGCCAAAGTGAACCTGGAAGTCACCGGTGCTTCTAAATCTGCTGTTGAAGCGGTTGAGAAAGCGGGCGGCTCACTGACGGTCACAAAAGCTGCTGCGGCAGAGTAAGCGCTTGTGAGCGGGCGCAGACCCGCTTACATAGACCTCAGAGTTTTCCAAGACGCCGCCCGAGCCGGAAAACGGTTCCGGGCGGTGTTTTCATAAGAGAGACCGATTTATGGTATCAGCAGCAGAACAAATGGCAGCCAACACAAGCTGGGCTGCTTTGGGCAAAGCCACCGATCTGCGCAACCGCATCCTGTTCACGCTGGGTTTGTTGATCGTCTATCGTCTGGGCACCTTCATTCCGGTCCCAGGTATCGACGGGCAAGCACTGCGCGAGTTCATGGAGCAAGCGGGGCAAGGCATCGGCGGCATGGTTTCGATGTTCACCGGCGGGGCGCTGGGGCGGATGGGTATCTTTGCCCTCGGCATCATGCCCTATATCTCGGCCTCGATCATCGTGCAGCTGCTGACATCGATGGTTCCCGCGCTCGAACAGCTTAAGAAAGAGGGCGAGCAAGGGCGCAAGAAGATCAACCAATACACCCGTTTCGGTACCGTGGCTCTGGCTACCGTTCAGGCTTATGGTCTGGCGGTTTCGTTGGAATCGGGCGATCTTGCGACCGATCCGGGCATGTTCTTCCGTATGTCGACCATGATCACTTTGGTCGGCGGCACCATGTTCTTGATGTGGCTGGGCGAGCAGATCACCGCACGCGGCATCGGCAACGGTATCTCTCTGATCATCTTCGTCGGCATCATCGCCGAGGTTCCCGCAGCTCTGGCGCAGTTCTTCGCTTCGGGCCGCAGCGGTGCGATCAGCCCCGCCGTGATCGTGGGTGTGATCATCATGGTCATCGCCGTGATCACCTTTGTGGTGTTCATGGAGCGGGCCCTGCGCAAGATCCATATCCAATACCCGCGCCGTCAGGCTGGTATGAAAGTCTACGAAGGCGGCTCCAGCCACCTGCCGGTCAAAGTGAACCCGGCGGGTGTGATCCCTGCGATCTTTGCAAGCTCGCTGCTGTTGCTGCCGGTAACGATCTCGACCTTCTCGTCGGGCGCCACAAATGGCCCGGTGATGTCGTGGCTGCTGGCCAACTTCGGCCCCGGACAGCCGCTTTATCTGCTGTTCTTCGCTTCGATGATCGTGTTCTTCGCCTATTTTTACACGTTCAACGTTTCGTTCAAGCCGGACGATGTGGCGGACAACCTGAAAAAGCAGAACGGTTTTGTGCCGGGTATCCGTCCCGGCAAGAAGACCGCCGAGTATCTGGAATACGTCGTCAACCGCGTGCTGGTTCTGGGTTCGGCCTATCTGGCGGCCGTTTGTCTGCTGCCTGAAATCCTGCGGGGCCAGTTTGCTATCCCGTTCTATTTCGGCGGCACCTCGGTTCTGATTATCGTCTCTGTGACCATGGACACGATCCAACAAGTCCAGAGCCACCTGCTGGCGCATCAATACGAAGGGCTGATTGAAAAGTCCCAGCTGCGCGGCAAAGGCAAGAAACGCGGCAGAAAGGGAGCTGCTCGTCGATGAACATCATTCTTCTCGGCCCCCCGGGGGCAGGCAAAGGAACGCAGGCGCGTCACCTGGTTGAAACCCGCGGTATGGTGCAACTCAGCACCGGAGACATGCTGCGCGAGGCGAAAACCTCGGGCACGGAGATGGGCCAGAAGGTTGCTGCGATAATGGACGCGGGTAAGCTGGTCACCGATGAGATCGTGATCGGCCTGATTGAAGAGAAACTGACCACCGAAAAAGGCGCCGGTTTCATCTTTGACGGCTTCCCCCGGACGTTGGCGCAGGCCGACGCGTTGTCGGCTTTGCTGACCAAGCTGGGACAGTCGCTGCATACGGTGATCGAGATGCGTGTGGACGATGACGCGCTGGTGGACCGGATCACGGCGCGGTCAACCTGCGGCGGGTGTGGTGAGGTATATAACGACAACACCAAGCCGATCCCGGCGGATGGAAAATGCACCAATTGCGGCAAGGAAAATGACTTCGTCCGTCGCGCCGACGATAACGAAGACAGCCTTCGTACGCGCCTGATGGAATACTACAAGAAGACCTCGCCGCTGATAGGCTATTACTACGCCAAAGGCGATCTGCGTCCGGTGAACGGGCTGGCGGATATCAAGGAAGTCACCGCGTCGATCGAGGCGGTTCTAGGCTGATATCAATATGGGCTTGACGGCACCGCCAAAAGCCCATATCGACCCCCATCCCTAAAGGGAATCAAGATCGCATGCGGGATTCGTCCCAATTGCCCCGACCACCTCGAATAATACTGGACCCTCTGGCGTCACTGCCACGGTCAAGTGTTGTGAAAAAAGGTTCCGGAGTTACGGAACCGCAACAAAAAGGAAAGTGACACGTGGCACGTATTGCCGGCGTAAACATCCCGACTGCAAAGCGGGTACCAATCGCCCTCACATATATCACCGGTATCGGAAACACCTCGGCCAAAGCAATCTGCGAAGCCGTAGGCATCGAAGCGCACCGTCGCGTCAATGAACTGTCCGACGCCGAAGTTCTGGCCATCCGCGAGCACATCGATGCGAACTTCACCGTTGAAGGTGACCTGCGTCGTGAAGTTCAGATGAACGTCAAGCGCCTGATGGACCTGGGCTGCTATCGCGGTCTGCGTCACCGCCGCAACCTGCCGGTTCGCGGTCAGCGTACCCACACCAATGCTCGTACCCGCAAAGGCCCCGCAAAGGCCATTGCCGGTAAGAAGAAATAAGGGAGGGTCTGACCGATGGCACGTGATAAGACTCGCGTTAAGCGCAAAGAGCGTAAGAACATCGCATCGGGCGTTGCCCATGTGAACTCGACCTTCAACAACACCAAGATCCTGATCTCGGACGTACAGGGCAACGCCATTTCGTGGTCGTCTGCCGGTACCATGGGCTTCAAAGGATCGCGGAAATCGACACCCTACGCCGCACAGATGGCTGCAGAAGATGCAGGCAAGAAGGCGCAGGAACATGGCGTCAAGACGCTGGAAGTCGAAGTTCAGGGCCCCGGTTCGGGTCGTGAATCGGCTCTGCGTGCGCTGGCTGCAGTGGGCTTCAACATCACGTCGATCCGCGACGTGACCCCGATCGCTCACAACGGCTGCCGTCCGCCGAAGCGTCGTCGCGTCTAAGCGATTTTGAATTAAGCTGGGGCTGTGTTTTTGCACGGCCCCAGCACGTCATTTTGAACCTCGGGCGTCTGCACCTTGTTGGTCATGGGGCGCGGACAGGAATGGAGGGATTACATGATCCATAAGAATTGGGCAGAATTGATCAAGCCGACCCAGCTTGACGGCAAGCCGGGCAATGATCCCGCACGTCAGGCAACCCTGGTTGCAGAACCGCTGGAACGTGGCTTTGGTCTGACCCTGGGCAACGCGCTGCGCCGTGTTCTGATGAGCTCGCTGCAAGGCGCGGCCATCACCAGCGTTCAGATCGACAACGTCCTGCACGAGTTCAGCTCGGTTGCCGGTGTACGTGAAGACGTCACCGACATCATCCTGAACCTCAAAGGCGTGTCGCTGCGCATGGAAGTCGAAGGCCCCAAGCGCCTGTCGATCAATGCCAAAGGCCCCGCAGTAGTTACCGCTGGCGACATCAGCGAAAGCGCTGGCATCGAGGTTCTGAACCGCGATCACGTCATCTGCCACCTGGACGATGGCGCAGACCTGTTCATGGAGCTGACCGTCAACACCGGCAAGGGCTATGTC
This sequence comes from Ruegeria sp. HKCCD3925, assembly GCF_057221175.1. NCBI lineage: Bacteria > Pseudomonadati > Pseudomonadota > Alphaproteobacteria > Rhodobacterales > Roseobacteraceae > Ruegeria > Ruegeria sp. HKCCD3925. The sequence continues at coordinate 69,487 of NZ_JBWVBI010000011.1, read as the reverse complement.
TCGGCTGAGAAGAACAAGCCCGAAGACGCACCCATCGGCCTGATCCCGATCGACGCGATCTACTCGCCGGTCAAAAAGGTTGCCTATGACGTTCAGCCGACCCGTGAAGGTCAGGTTCTGGACTATGACAAGCTGACCCTGAAAATCGACACCGACGGTTCGATCACGCCCGAGGATGCGCTGGCATTTGCCGCACGCATCCTGCAGGATCAGCTGTCAATCTTCGTCAACTTCGATGAGCCGGAATCGGCTGGCCGCCAGGACGAAGACGATGGTCTGGAGTTCAACCCGCTGCTGCTGAAGAAAGTGGACGAGCTGGAACTGTCGGTCCGTTCGGCAAACTGCCTGAAGAACGACAACATCGTTTACATCGGCGATCTGATCCAGAAGACCGAAGCCGAGATGCTGCGCACTCCGAACTTCGGCCGCAAGTCGCTGAACGAGATCAAGGAAGTGCTGTCCGGTATGGGTCTGCACCTCGGCATGGATGTCGAGGACTGGCCGCCCGACAACATCGAAGATCTGGCCAAAAAATTCGAAGACGCGTTCTAAGCGCGTCTTCACAAATGCCCGGGCTGCCGGGGACCATATGGGCACTTCCGCCCCAAGGAGAGCCGGTGACACGCATCGCCGGCCAGACAAAGCAAAACGCGAAAGAAGGAACTAGAAAATGCGTCACGCACGTGGTTATCGCCGCCTGAACCGTACTCATGAGCACCGCAAAGCTCTGTTTGCAAACATGGCTGGCTCGCTCATCGAGCATGAGCAAATCAAAACAACTCTGCCCAAGGCAAAAGAACTGCGCCCGATCGTTGAAAAACTGATCACTCTGGGCAAGCGCGGCGACCTGCACGCCCGCCGTCAGGCCGCAGCACAGCTGAAAGAAGACAAAGACGTCGCCAAGCTGTTCGAAGTTCTGGGCCCTCGTTACGCCGAGCGTCAGGGCGGTTATGTCCGTATCCTAAAAGCAGGCTTCCGCTATGGTGATATGGCACCGATGGCGATCATCGAATTCGTTGACCGCGACATCGACGCCAAAGGCGCAGCTGACAAAGCTCGTGTTGCCGCCGAAGAGGCCGCAGACGAAGAATAAGCCTTGGCTATATCTGAGTTTCAGCCCCCGCGTCGCAGACGCGGGGGTTTTCTTTTGCTCTGTGTGAAAATTCAAGTCGGCCTAAATTTAATTGCTTTCGGCTTTCAGAATACCATCCGCCGACGCTCCCGCGGACAAATTGGCGTCAGAGAAATCTTCTGTCTCTGGCAGTTCCAGATGAAGAGACGAGGTGTGATCGATTTCGATCTTTCCCCGGGTCAATGTGTAATCAAGTACGTGCCCACCGGTGGTCCGGTCGTCAGAGATGAAATGCAAGTGGTAACCCGGTACGCCGATCCCGACTGCGTAGTCAGGGCAGCGGAACCCGAGAATAGTTCCCTCCACGTTTTCCAATTCAAACTCGGCCTGCGTTTTGACCACTTCCAGCAAAGGTTTGTATGGCCGTTCCTGTTTCAACACGTTTCGATACCTAATGTGTTTGATCAATCCGGTGAAACGAACCGCATAAAACAGGTTCTTTGCATCGGCCATGTCATCCAAACCCTCCTCGAAACCGGATTTGTTAATCGGAGAATCCAACGCGAGCGAAATCGTTGGTTCAAAGTCAATGACGGCTGCGTATGGTGTCAGCGCGCCGTTATCCGCAATTGTCGCTTTGCCTTCCCCATCCAGGCGATAAGCGACACCATCCAGCACCACCATTTCTCCGTCCAGGGCGTTGAAGGTACCGAGACCGAAATCTCCGTGTTCCAGCAGCTGACCGATGGAAACAGTCCCGTCATAGACTCCCTGCATGACGGCACTCAGTAGTGAGGCCTGGTAATACTCGTGGGCGTGCTCTTCCCGCACAAAGCTCTTATTTTGATGATGAGAGGCAAGGGCCGTTGCAAAGGTCAATTCCCGGTCTTTGTGCATGGTCGTTCCCTCTGATTGGATTCAGCGCCAAGTCCAACACATAGCACAATTCCCTGTGAAACTTTTGCAACGCTTTGCGAAGCCATAATGCTCAAGCAGGATATTTGTGCGAATAGCTCAAAAGAAAGCGGTAGGTCCTCAGCATTGTCGAAGGCAGCGGGTTATGTCGCTTGCAATCTTTGCATCGGCCCCGCATATCCGGTTGGCGATATTGCCGGAGGGCCGATGATGCTAAGACTATTGTGTTCCCTAGTATTGCTGATGGGCGCAATACCGGCAGCCGCGGAGACGCAGGTACCAAAAAGCCAGACCGAAATCAGCCTCGGGTTCGCCCCTGTCGTAAAGCAGGCTGCCCCGGCGGTTGTGAACATCTACGCCAAGATTGTGCGCGAAGGGCGGGCAAATCCGCTGTTTTCTGACCCGTTCTTTCAGGACTTCTTTGGCCGTGGATTTGGGACGCCACGCCCCCGTGTGCAGAATTCGCTCGGCTCTGGCGTGATCCTCACTGGTGATGGGTATGTGGTGTCAAACTACCACGTTGTGGGGATGGCATCGGAAATTCAGGTCGTGACTACCGACCGTCGTGAATTCACTGCCGAGGTGGTTTTGGGCGACAAAGAAAGCGACATTGCAATCTTGCGGTTGGAAGAGGCAAACGATCTGCCTTTCCTGCAGATGCGCGATTCCGATCAGGTCGAGGTCGGAGAATTGACGCTGGCGATCGGCAATCCGTTCGGCGTCGGCCAAACTGTTTCGTCAGGTATTATTTCAGGTTTGGCGCGCACCGGAACTGCAACCGGAAACGCACGAGGGTACTTCATTCAAACCGATGCGGCGATCAACCCGGGCAATTCCGGTGGCGCGCTGATCGATGTGAATGGTGATCTGATTGGTATCAATACTTCAATCCTGACCCGCTCGGGCGGGTCGAACGGTATCGGCTTTGCCATTCCGGCCAATTTGGTAGCCGAATTCCTGCGGCAGGCGCAGTCTGGAAACGAAAGCTTCGTAAGTCCTTGGGCAGGAATGGCCGGTCAACACATGAGCGCGGACATAGCCGAGTCTCTGGGTATGGCCATCCCTCTAGGTGTGGTGATTTCTGACTTGCATGAACTGAGTCCGCTGGCAGAAGCGGGTCTGCGGGTCGGTGACGTTGTCACTCATGTCGACGGAGACGAGGTGAATTCTCCGGCCGAGATGAAATTTCGCATGGCTGTTGCCGGGGTAGGTGGAAAGTCGGTCCTGACTCGGCTGCGGGGCGAAGACCGCTCGGATATTGAAGTGGCGCTGATCAAACCGCCTGAAACGCCTGCGGCGGATGAGACTACGCTGGACGAGGATACGGTCATGCCAGGTCTGATCGTTTCGGGCGTAAATCCGGCGGTGATCGTAAAGCTTGGCTTGTCGCTGTCTCAGACCGGCGTCGTGGTGGTTGATCCGAGCCGCTATGGCGGCCGCGCAGGATTGCGTGTGGGCGATGTCGTAAAAGGTATCAACGGAACCAGAACCGAGACACCGGAGGATATCGTTCAGGCCCTGACCGATCCAGGTCGCCGGGTACAGATGGAGATTGAGCGGGGAAGCCGGTTAATCTCATTGCGGTTTCGGTTGTGATCCGTGAGTGACTTGTTCGATACCGGTTCTGCGGAACCAACCGCTTCGCCGCACAGGCCGCTTGCGGATCGCTTGCGCCCACAATCCCTGTCTGAGGTGATCGGGCAAGAGCAGGTTTTGGGACCAGATGCGCCATTGGGGGTGATGCTCGCGTCAGGTAGCCTGTCCAGCCTGATCTTCTGGGGCCCGCCGGGTGTAGGAAAGACAACCATCGCCCGGTTGCTGGCGCAGGAGACCGATCTGCATTTCGTACAGATCAGCGCGATTTTTACCGGTGTGCCGGATCTGAAGAAGGTATTTGAGGCTGCTAAAATCCGTCGTCAGAACGGGCAGGGCACCTTACTATTTGTTGACGAAATCCACCGTTTCAATAAAGCGCAACAGGACGGGTTTCTGCCGCATATGGAGGACGGCACGATCCTCCTGGTTGGCGCGACGACCGAAAACCCTTCCTTCGAGCTAAACGCGGCGGTACTCAGCCGGTCTCAGGTGTTGGTTCTGGAACGCCTTAGCCTTGCTGATCTTGAGCGTTTGACACAACGCGCCGAGAAAGAGCTTGACCGCGCCTTGCCACTAACGTCTGCCGCCCGCGAGGCGCTGCAGGAGATGGCGGATGGCGACGGTCGCGCACTACTGAACCTGATTGAACAGGTAGCTGCTTGGAAAGTGGACGCCGATCTGGACCCGGATGCATTGTCGACGCGCCTGATGCGGCGGGCCGCAAAATACGACAAATCGGGGGATGAGCATTATAATCTGATCTCAGCCCTGCACAAATCGGTGCGTGGATCGGACCCTGACGCGGCGCTGTATTGGTTTGCGCGGATGCTGACCGGCGGCGAAGACCCGCGCTATCTGGCGCGGAGGATCACGCGGATGGCGGTTGAAGATATCGGTTTGGCCGATCCTCAGGCGCAATCGATCTGCCTGCACAGTTGGGAAACCTATGAACGGCTGGGCTCGCCCGAGGGCGAGTTGGCACTGGCGCAGGCGTTGGTGTATCTGGCTCTCGCTCCGAAATCGAACGGGGCCTATGTGGGGTATAAGGCGGCGATGCGGCTGGCCAAGCAATCGGGCAGTGAACCGCCACCCAAACATATCCTGAACGCTCCGACATCGCTGATGAAGGATCAGGGATATGGTGCAGGGTATGCCTATGACCACGATGCCGAAGATGGGTTCTCGGGTCAGAACTATTTCCCGGATGATATGAAGCGCCCGGTTCTCTATCAGCCGGTAGAGCGTGGTTTTGAGCGCGAGCTGAAAAAACGGCTGGAATACTTCGCCAAGCTGAGGACGCAACGCAATCAGGGCTAGACTTGACTTTGCACCCGATGCGCGCGACAGACGCGCATGATTTCTAAGGCACTGAAACAAGCACAATCCGGGCGGATCAGCCGTGCGGAACAAGGGGCAATGGCATGAGCGGCGTACAGGTGATCACCGTAGCAGAGGGCGATGGCGACCAGAGGCTGGATCGTTGGCTGCGCCGCCTGTTTCCTCATGTCAGCCAGGGCCGGATCGAGAAGATGTGCCGCAAGGGTGAACTGCGCGTAGATGGCAGTCGGGTCAAAGCTTCGACGCGGCTAGAGGCCGGGCAGTCCGTGCGCGTGCCGCCGCTGCCAGACGCCGACCATAAGCCCGCTGTCGTAAAGCATCGTGTTTCGGACGCTGACGCAAAGATGATCCAGTCTTGCGTGATTTATAAAGACGATCACGTGCTGGCGCTGAACAAGCCGCATGGCTTGCCAGTTCAGGGTGGCAGCGGTCAAACCCGCCATGTGGACAGCCTGTCCGAAGCGTTACGCTTTGGGTATGACGAGAACCCGCGCCTTGTGCATCGGCTGGACAAAGACACCTCGGGCGTACTGCTGTTGGCCCGCACGCGCGAGGCTGCCAAGGGGCTGACCGCTGCGTTCCGGCATCGTAACACCCAAAAGATCTATTGGGCGCTGGTAGCTGGTGTTCCAACTCCGTACCTGGGCGAAATCAAGACCGGGCTGGTCAAGGCACCGGGGCATGGTAAGCATGGCGAAGGCGAGAAGATGATCGCTGTTCATCCGAGCGAGGTGAACGATACGCCCGGCGCGAAACGCGCGCATACGCTCTATGCAACGCTCTATCGCGTTGCAGGGCGGGCAGCCTGGGTTGCGATGGAGCCGGTGACGGGGCGGACCCATCAGCTGCGCGCACATATGGCGGCGATCGGCCACCCGATCATTGGCGATGGGAAATATGGCGGCTCGGGGCAGGAAAACCTCGGCGATGGCTGGGGCGCGCAGTTGGGAGGTATCATCAGCAAAAAGCTGCACCTTCACGCCCGCAGCCTGTCCTTTGAACACCCGATGACCCGCAAACCCATCTCGCTTACGGCGCCTTTACCGGATCATATGAAACACAGCTGGGATACGCTGGGCTGGACCGAAGACCTCGCTGCAGATGATCCGTTTGAGGAGTTGCGATGAACGCCCCATTGCGGCTGGTCCTGTTTGATGTGGATGGCACTCTGGTCGATAGTCAGGGTGCCATTGTTTCGGCAATGACCGCCTGTTTTCAGGCGCAGTCACTGCCGGTCCCGGATCGTGACGCGATCCTGTCCATCGTCGGTTTATCTCTGCCCCATGCAATGGCGCGTCTGGCAGCAGATCAGTCCGAACGGATACAAGACGCATTGGTTGACGGTTATAAGCAGGCCTATCACGCGCAAAGGTTGGAGCAGGGCGCCGCAAGCTCGCCGCTGTATCCCGGTGCGCGCCAAGTGATTGAGGCTCTTCACGCTCAGACCGAGGTACTTTTGGGAGTGGCCACAGGCAAGTCTCAGCGCGGGCTTGATGCGCTGCTTGAAGGGCATGGGTTGCAGCAGCATTTTATTACTCGTCAGGTAGCAGATCACCATCCGTCCAAGCCGCACCCGTCGATGATAGAAACAGCTTTGGCTGAAACGGGCGTGCCGGCTGCGCAAGCCGTCATGGTGGGCGACACCAGCTTTGACATGGATATGGCCGCAGCCGCGCAAGTTGCCGGGATCGGTGTCAGCTGGGGTTATCACGATCGTCGGGCACTGACGGCCGCGACACATGTGATCGAAACATTCGAAGAATTGCCAGGCGCACTGGCAAAGATCTGGGGCTAAAGAGATGAGCGAGTGGAAACCCAAACGCTTCTGGACGACAAGCACGGTCGTTGAGACCGACGGGGGCTATACGGTTGAACTGGATGGTCGGCGGGTCAAAACGCCCGCCAAGGCTGCGATGGACCTGCCCACGCGCGCCATGGCCGAGGCCGTTGCACGGGAATGGGATGCGCAGGAAAAGGAAATTGATCCGACCACGATGCCGTTCACCCGTTCGGCCAATGCGGCGATTGACAAGGTGCGGCACCAGCATGGTGAGGTTGCCGATATGCTGGCCGATTACGGCGACTCGGATCTGCTGTGTTATCGGGCGACCCATCCCGAAACGTTGCAAAGACGGCAATCCGAGGTCTGGGACCCCGCCCTGGATTGGGCTGCAGACGCGCTGGGCGCACGGTTGATTCCGCGCGCCGGGGTGGTGCATCAACCGCAAGCTGCCGAAGCGCTGCAACGTCTTCGTAGCCGGGTGCTTGGCCTGAATGCGTTCCAGCTGGCGGCGTTTCATGACCTCGTCAGCCTGTCGGGGTCATTGATTCTTGGTTTTGCCGCTGCGCAGAATTGGCGCAAACCGGACGAGATATGGCGCATTTCTCGGCTGGACGAGCTTTGGCAGATCGAACAATGGGGCCACGACGATGAGGCACATGCTGCCGCCGAAGTGAAACGGGCCGCCTTTCTGCACGCAAAGCAGTTCTTTGACCTCTCGTTCTGAGACGGATTCTCGTCAAATCGTGAATTTGTGTCCGATTCTGGCAGAAAAGACCTATCGTTTTCCCTGATCCAGCCCTTGACGTTTGTTGATGAATACGCCCAAACTCGGGCCACTAAAGGGGAGACACCTTTTGGGTAACCTTTCTGGCGCCTATGCGCCGGATCGAACCGTTCCATTCAGGGATGGAAAATCAGGAAGAGGTAAAAATGAAAAAATCCGTAATTTTGGGCGTGGCAACCATTGCCGGCCTGGCTGCTGGCGCAGCTGCAGCGGGTACCGTTGACGACGTGAAAGCCCGCGGCAAGCTGAACTGCGGCGTCGCAACCGGCGTACCCGGCTTTGCCAGCCCCGATGCCAATGGTGAGTGGCAGGGTTTTGACGTGGCCGTATGCCGCGCGGTAGCCGCCGCCGTACTGGACGACCCAAGCGCCGTTGAGTTCATCCCGACCACCGGTAAAACGCGTTTCACCGCGCTGGCTTCGGGCGAGATTGACATGCTGGCCCGTAACACCACGTGGACCTTCAGCCGCGACGTCGACCTGAAGTTCGAATTCGTCGGCATCAACTACTACGATGGTCAGGGTTTCATGGTTCCCAAGGCACTGGGCGTCAGCTCGGCCAAGGAACTGGACGGTGCAACAGTTTGTATCCAGACCGGCACCACCACCGAGCTTAACCTGGCGGATTTCTTCCGCATCAACAACATGAGCTACGAGCCGGTTCCGATCGAAACCAACGCCGAAGCGCAGCAGCAGTATCTGGCTGGTGCCTGTGACGTTTACACCACCGACGCATCGGGTCTGGCTGCTACGCGCGCCACCTTTGAAAACGCAGGCGACCACGTGATCCTGCCCGAAATCATCTCGAAAGAGCCGCTGGGCCCGCTGGTCCGTCACGGCGATCACGAGTGGGGCGATGTGGTCCGCTGGACCCTGAACGCACTGATCGCAGCGGAAGAGCTGGGTGTAACCTCGGCGAACATCGACGAGATGTCCAGCGGTGCCACCGACAACCCAGAGGTAAACCGCCTGTTGGGTACCGAAGGTACGCTGGGTGAGATGTTGGGTCTGGACGCGAACTGGGCACAGCGTGCGATCAAAGTCGGCGGTAACTACGGCGAAGTGTTTGCCAAGAACATCGGTGAGGAAACCCCGATCGGTCTGGCACGCGGCCTGAACGCACAGTGGACCGATGGTGGCCTGCTGTACGCACCGCCTTTCCGCTAAGATCCACGGAAAAGGGCGCGGGGGAACCCGCGCCCTTTTTCCTTCCATAAGAAACACGCCCGGAACGATCTGAGCAGAGGCAAACTCTGCCAACATCCGGGATGCACGGGGATATACATAGGTCATGACGACACTCACTGACCCGCCGAAGGAGCACTTCCGGCTGTCCATGCTCCTTTATGATACGCGGTACCGATCTGCGACCATTCAGGTCATAGCGATGATCGGTTTCATGCTTCTGGCAGCCTGGATTATCAACAACACCATTCAGAACCTTGAAACGCTGGGCAGAACAGTCGGGTTCGACTTTTTTGCCGAACCGGCCAGCTATGACATCAACCAACGCCTGCTGGAATACGACTCGCGCGATACCCATCTGCGCGCAGCGTTTATAGGCCTGCTAAACACTCTGGTTGTTGCAGTTCTGGGCTGTATCACAGCAACGATCATCGGTGTCATGGTCGGTGTTTTGCGCCTGTCGAATAACTGGCTGATCGCGCGGATCATGACAGTCTATGTCGAGATGTTCCGTAACGTTCCAGTGCTGCTTTGGATCGTGTTCGCCATGGCGATCCTGATTGAAAGCCTGCCAGCACCGCGCGCCTTCCGAGGTGAAAACCCAGAAGCCACGATGGATCTTTTTGGCACGGTCGCGGTCACAAATCGCGGGGTCTATATCCCCGAGTTTCTGTTCTCGCGCGGATTGGGCGATATCCACCTTTTCGGTACATCAAGCCTGCGCTTTGATGTTTCGCTTGACCTGATCGCCTTCCTGATCGTGTTTGGCGGCAGCATCTTTGCGATGCGTAAGGTTTCGGCCTGGGCCAATTCAACGCAAGAAAAGACCGGCGATCGCCCGACCATCTGGCACATCCAACTGGGCCTTTTGTTCGTGCCATCAGCCATCCTGCTGGGCGTTCTGGGTTTTCACCTGGGCTACCCTGAGCTGAAAGGCTTCAACTTCAGCGGCGGTACCCACCTTCGTAACTCGCTGATTGCCTTGTGGCTGGCCCTGTCGCTGTACACTGCGGCATTCATCGCCGAGATCGTGCGCGCCGGTATTCTGGCCATTTCCAAGGGTCAGACCGAGGCCGCATCCGCACTGGGCCTGCGCCCGGGCCGGACCATGCGTCTGGTGATCTTGCCGCAGGCGTTGCGGGTGATCATCCCGCCAATGATCTCGAACTATCTGAACCTGACCAAGAACTCGTCACTGGCGATCGCGGTCGGATATATGGACATCACGGGTACGCTGGGTGGCATCACAATGAACCAGACCGGTCGCGAGCTGGAATGCGTTCTGCTGCTGATGCTGGTCTACCTGTCCATCTCGCTGAGCATTTCGGCGGTGATGAACTGGTACAACAACCGTGTCAAACTGGTGGAGCGGTAATATGAGTGATGTTTCATTTGTCCGCACGGAAATGTTGCCGGAACAGGCACCACCCGCCTCCGAGGTCGGTGTACTGGGCTGGATCAAGCATAACCTGTTTTCAAGCTGGCTGAACGCGATCCTGACGATCGTCTCGTTGGTCTTCATCTACTATGTGCTCTCCAACATCCTGTCCTGGACGTTCGAATCCGTTTGGAACGCCAATTCCCTGTCGGAATGTCGTGAGATCATGATGGCTACGTGGGGCGATACGCATGGTCATGCCTGCTGGGGTGTGATCAAGGATCGTTGGCTACAGCTGCTATATGGGTTCTATCCGCCGTATCCGGCGCATCCGGATGCCACATGGTCGAACCCGCCTGAAATAGGGGCATGGCCGGCCTATTTCCGTCCGAACCTGACCTTCATCCTGTTGTTGGTTGCTATTGCGCCAGTGTTGTTCACTAAGGTGCCGCGTAAGCTGTTGATTGTAACGGCGGCTTATCCGTTCCTGCTGCCTTGGCTGATGTGGGGTGGGTCGATCTGGGGGCCGCTCATGGTCGCCGCCGGATTTGCCATCGGGTATTTCGCGTACAAGTTTGCGCTTCCGGTTGCCGGGTCTCTTGCCGCGATTATCCTTGCGATTGCGCTGCCCATACTATGGTGGCTGTTTGCTGCCGGTTCCGTGGCTGACGCAATCAATGCAATCATTCCGATCGGTATCGCGCCGGTGGAAAGCCGCGACTTTGGTGGCTTTATGCTAGCGATCCTGTTGGGTGTCGTGGCCATTGGTGTTTCGCTGCCTATCGGTATCGTGCTGGCGCTGGGTCGTCAGTCCGATCTGATGATCGTCAAATACCTGTGCGTGGGCTTTATCGAGTTCATTCGGGGCGTGCCGCTGATTACCCTGCTGTTTGTGGCATCGCTGTTGCTGAACCTGTTCCTGCCGCCGGGCACTAATTTTGACATCATCCTGCGGGTGATGATCATGATGACCCTGTTCTCGGCCGCCTATATGGCCGAGGTGATCCGGGGTGGTCTGGCCGCCCTGCCGCGTGGTCAGTACGAAGGCGCAGACAGTCTGGGCCTGAACTACTGGCAGGCGCAGCGGCTGATCATCATGCCACAGGCGCTGAAAATCTCGATCCCGGGCATCGTGAGCACGTTCATCGGTATCTTCAAGGATACGACTTTGGTCTCGATCATCGGTCTGTTCGACGTGATTGGTCTGACCAACGGCATCCGCGCCGATACCGCATGGAACGGCGTCTACTGGGAACTGTTTGCCTTTATCGGCGTTCTGTTCTTCGTGGTTTGCTTCTCCATGTCCCGTTATTCCATGTACCTGGAGCGCAAGCTTCAGACTGGCCACCGTTAAGGAGTTCAACACATGTCTGAACTTGCAATTGAACGCGAAATCGACCGCTCCAAAATGCAGGTGAGCGACGAAATCGCCATCGAAATCACCAACATGAACAAGTGGTACGGGGCCTTCCACGTGCTGCGCGATATCAATCTGACCGTCAATCAGGGCGAGCGGATCGTGATCGCGGGGCCGTCGGGGTCGGGCAAGTCTACCCTGATCCGCTGCCTGAACGCGCTGGAGGAACACCAGCAGGGCACGATCATTGTGGATGGGACCGAGCTGTCGAATGACCTGAAAAACATCGACAAAATCCGGTCCGAGGTTGGCATGGTGTTCCAGCACTTCAACCTGTTCCCGCACCTGACCATTCTGGAAAACTGCACGCTGGCCCCGATCTGGGTGCGCAAGACGCCCAAGAAAGAGGCCGAAGAGCGCGCGATGCATTTCCTGGAAAAGGTGAAGATCCCTGAGCAGGCCGACAAGTATCCCGGTCAGCTATCGGGTGGTCAGCAGCAGCGTGTGGCGATTGCCCGCTCGCTGTGCATGATGCCGCGGATCATGTTGTTCGATGAACCTACATCGGCGCTGGACCCTGAGATGATCAAAGAGGTGCTCGACACCATGATCGAGCTGGCCGAGGAAGGCATGACCATGCTGTGTGTGACCCACGAGATGGGCTTTGCCCGCCAGGTCGCCAACCGCGTGATCTTTATGGATGCCGGTCAGATTGTGGAGCAGAACGAACCGGAAGAGTTCTTCAACAACCCGCAGAGCGAACGGACCAAGTTGTTCCTCAGCCAGATTCTGGGACACTAAATTCGGATAAGAAAACCAAGAAGGCGGGGTGTCGACCTCGCCTTTTTCTATTCCAGCAGCTCGCGTGGGATCGTGAAGCCCAGAACCTCACCCTGATGCCATTCGAGCGCATTCCAGTCGGGGATATCGAACCGGATTACAGTCGTTGCACAAGTCGGATAGTCGTAGAATCTCGAATGATCGGGCTGGTTGCGTACCAGCCGATTTGCAAAAGCAGCGATGCCGGGATTATGCCCCAGCATGAGTACGGTATTGCCGGTGGCTGTGGCCAATTCGGCGAACATCTCATCGGGGCCTGTCAGATACAAGGCGGGGGTAAAGCGGAATTCCGGGGTGCTCAGCCCCAATCTGTCCCACGTTTCCCGGGTGCGCTTGGCGCTTGAGCAGATAACGTCATCCGGCAGCCAGCCATTGCTTTGCAGCCACGCCCCAATCGCGGGGGCCGATTTGCGTCCTCGATTGTTCAACGGGCGGTCGTGATCTTCGGCAAAGGGATCGCCCCAACTGGACTTGGCATGGCGCATTAGGATCAGTGTGCGGGTCATGATCGGTGAAATGCTTTCATGTGATGCGCAGATTGCTCTGGCTGGCGCTCTGCGCCGGCGCTGAGAGGGCAGGCGAGCCGGGCAAGGCAGCCTTTATTCATGCAGCTGTGTCCCGCTTTGGTATCGAGATGATCATGACAGGCTGCCACGTCATAGAAGCTGTGGGTGTTCAATGCCCCAACCGGACAGGTTGTTGCACAAGGCGCGGGGCATTCTGTGCAGGGTGACGATTGAGAAACGGATGGAATTGAGAACTCATCCGCAAAATGCAACGCACCACGGAATGACATCATCATCCCTACCGTATCGTGCACCAGGGCCCCGACCGGGCTGCTGAAGGTGCGACCGGACTTAAGTGCCCAGTCAATGAAGGGTGCGTATGGTGGGCCGCCGAACGGATAGTAGGCGGTGCCCCTCATGTCCCGCGCAAGCTGGCCGATCACCCGTCTGGACCAGCGATCAACCGGGTCGGGTTGGCCATCCTGCCACTCAGCCGAGGCCTTCAGAGCGGGCCAGAATGCCCCCGCAGCCCCCAGAAGGATTAGGGTTCCGTCATCAAGTTGCTTTGCTTCACTGGGCCTTGGATGAAGTGCACCCATAACTATCAGCCCAACCTGAGTGGCTGCTCGTTCGACATTGGCGTAGGTCATCAACGGCGGAAGGGCAGAGCCAGGCTCCAGCCCAGTTTTGTTGGTCGATCGTCCTGCCATTCCAATCCCACGCTCATTTGTTCGTGCCCGTCCCGAGGTTGTGCGATGTAAGTCCCCAGCATTCGGTCCCAGATAGACAGTGCAAAGCCATAATTGCTGTCATGCTCTGTTCGGAATACCGAATGATGTACGCGATGCATATCGGGTGTCACAAGAATCCTACGTACCACAGCGTCAACGGCAAGGGGGAGCTTCAAGTTTGAATGATTGAACAACGCTGTGCCACTAAGAAGGATCTCGAACAGGAACACAGCCAGGGCGCTGGCGCCGAGCAGATAGATTAGCCCGATTTTCAGGATCATGGACAACGCGATTTCAACAGGGTGAAAGCGGACTGCAGTAGTGACGTCCATGTCTCGGTCGGCGTGATGCACACGATGTAGCCGCCAAAGGATTGGCACCTTGTGGGTAATCAGATGCTGTAGCCAGATTGCAAAGTCCAGAATCAGCACACACAGAATAAGCTCAACCCACCCTGGCCAGGCGAGCCAATTAAAAACGCCCAATCCATTTTTCCCGGCATCAATGGCAGCGCCAACTGCCAATAAGGGCAACCCAATCGCCATAGTCCTGAGCATCAGTGTGTTCAAAACAGTGATTGATAGATTGGTTAGCCACCGATTTTTTCGCGGACAGGTTCGTAAGCGTTTTGGCGCAATTGTCTCTGCCGCCGCAAACACAACAAACAGGATCAAAAACACGCTTAGGCGAAATAGGGGCTCGTTCTCCATACATTCACAATCGGGCATGTTAATGCCCGGTGCAAGATGTTGAAGATCACTATGGCGTTAATCAGGACGGATCAAGGATCCGGCACCGTGTTCCGTAAACAGTTCGAGCAGCACCGCATTGGGCGCGCGCCCGTCCAGAATAACGACCGCCCGAACGCCATTATGCAGCGCGTCCAGCGCAGTTTCGGTTTTTGGAATCATCCCACCCGCAATAGTGCCTTCACGCGTCATCTCACGAATTTGGCCAGCCTTGAGCTCGGTCACGACATCGCCCGCTGCGTTCTTGACGCCCGCTACATCGGTCAGCAGCAGCAGGCGGTCTGCCTTAAGAGCTGAGGCGATCGCCCCGGCTGCAGTGTCGCCATTCACATTGAAGGTTTCGCCATTCCGACCTGCGCCCAGCGGCGCGATCACAGGGATAACATCATGCGCAAACAGGTCATGCAGGACTTTGGGGTTCATCTCGGACGGAGTGCCGACAAACCCGAGCGAGGCGTCAGTCTGTTCGCACATCATCAAATGGGCATCCTTGCCCGACAGACCCACAGCCATGCCACCCTGCGCATTGATCGCCTGCACGATCCGCTTGTTCACAAGGCCCGACAGGACCATTTCGACTACTTCGACTGTGGCTTTGTCCGTCACGCGTTTACCACCCACAAACTTGGACTGGATATCCAGTTTGTCGAGCATCGCATTGATCATCGGGCCACCGCCGTGCACGACGACCGGGTTTACGCCAACCTGACGCATAAGCACCACATCGCGCGCAAAGCTTTCCATGGCTTCGTCGCTGCCCATGGCGTGGCCACCTAGCTTGATGACGACAATCGCACCGTCGTATCGCTGCAGATAGGGCAGGGCGCTGTTCAATGTGGCGGCGGTGGCGATCCAATCCCGGTTCATATCTCGTGTCTTCATGGCTGATTGTCCCTCTGGGACCCTGTGTTAGGGCGTTTGGAGGATGGTGCCAAGACCGGATCGCGGAAACAGCCAATCTGAACGGGCCGTACCCGATGGGCGCAGCCCGGCTTCCTTAGCTCATGACTTGGATATTGCTGAACAGCGTCACTCCAGATGCGCAATGATCGAACGCAGGGTCGGAATGCCGTCGCCCTTCTCGGATGAGGTCAACACGATCTCGGGGAAGGCTGCAGGATGTTTCGAAAGCGCGGCGCGCACCTGGTCCAGCACTTTTTCCCGGTCTTTTGCTTTGACCTTGTCGGCCTTTGTCAGAACGCACTGAAAGGTCACTGCGCTGGTATCCAGCAGCTTCATGATCTCGGCGTCCACAGGTTTCACCCCATGGCGCGAGTCGATCAGGACGAAGGCACGGCGCAGGGTCTGACGTCCACTCAGATACTGTTTCAGCAGACGTTGCCATTTTTCCACGACCTTCACCGGCGCGTTCGCATACCCGTACCCAGGCAGGTCGACCAAATAGAGTTCAGGCCCTTGCGTGAAAAAGTTGATTTCTTGAGTACGCCCCGGCGTGTTCGAGGCACGTGCTAACCCCTTGGTGCCCGTTAGCGCGTTGATCAAGCTGGATTTACCGACATTCGAACGCCCGGCGAAACATACCTCCAGCCGATCGGGGGCAGGCAGGCCATCCATGGCAACGACGCCTTTGACGAATTCGGATGGCCCGGCAAAAAGCTTTCGACCGGTTTCCGTTGCGAATTCATCTGGCGTTTCAGCTAGTGGAAAGGGAAGTGGGGTCATAGAACCTGAACCTCGTCACCGGTGTGAATGGTGCCGCCTTCCAGAACTTCGGCATAAACGCCAAAATCCTGATGATCCCAGCTGCTCAGCGCACCCAGTGTGTCGGCATCCCGCTCACCCGTTTCAGGGTTGGCGGTTGTCGCCAAACACCGCGTGATGCGTTCGCGCACATGAAAAACGGCCTCGCCGATCCGGATGTCGCGGCCAATCCAGTCGAACTCATTCCACAGCGGCAGGCCATCGAACCAGATATTTCCGCGCCAGCGAGCGATAGAAAGATCCCTGCCTAGCTTCTGTTCGACCGCCCGATGCGACGACATGTTGCACAAACTGATCGAAGGAAAATCGCTGTCCGTCATGCCGCGATTAGCGGCGCGGACAATGCGGGCAGACGCAGCGCGATCTGCAGGCATCAGCGGTTTGACCCAGTCCAGAAAGGTATCCTGTTGCACGTCGGGCTCAAAGCTTAGATCGGGGCGATTGGGATGGCTCAGCGTGACCGAGTCGCCTTGCAGCTGCGCCGAGATTGCCATCAACTGAGGGGCCTTCGCGCCTCGGCTGAAATTGGCGCAGGGTGCCCATTCCGATCCATCCGCTTTCGACGCCTCATGTGCAACCGCCCAAACACGATCCCCGGGCATGGTATGCCCGGGGATCATGGTAATGCGATCAAGGCGTTCACGCCCGTGACTTTTGATCGGGTGCCGCCAAATGCTGGTGACCGAACCGCTCATTTGTCGTCCGTCTTTGTCGTTCGTTTGAAGCCTGATTTGATGTTGCCGAATACATCGGGCGTATAGCCCTGGCTCCGCATGATCAGGTATTGCTGGGTAAATGTGATCGTGTTGTTCGCGATCCAGTAGACCACCAAACCGCTGGCAAATCCGCCCAGCATGAACATGAACACCCATGGCATCCAGGCAAAGATCATCGCCTGTGTTGCATCGGTCGGTGCCGGGTTCAGTTTCTGCTGCAGCCACATCGAGATACCCAGCAGCAATGGCAGGATACCGATAAAGATCAGCGCCATGAAGCTTTCAGGCTGCGGTGCCGCCCAAGGCAGCCAGCCAAAGAAGTTGAAAATTGAGGTCGGATCCGGAGCGCTGAGGTCCTGGAACGGGCCAAACCATGGGGCTTGACGCAGTTCGATGGTGACAAAAATCACCTTGTACAGCGAGAAGAAGATGGGGATCTGCATCAGGATCGGCAAACAGCCTGCGGCCGGGTTAACCTTTTCCTTCTTGTACAGCTCCATCATGCCTTGCTGCATCTTCTGGCGGTCATCCCCTGCGGCCTCTTTCAAGGCTTCCATCTGGGGCTGCAGTTCCTTCATCTTTGCCATCGAGACGTAGGATTTGAAAGCCAGCGGGAACAGGATCGCCTTGATGATCAGGGTCAGGCCGATGATGGACCAGCCCATGTTGCCGATCAGCAGGTTGATGTTGTGCAGCAGCCAGAAGATCGGCTTGGTCAGGAAGAAGAACCAGCCCCAGTCGATGCTGTCGATGAACTTCTGCACACCTTCGGCCTGGTATTCCCGAATGGCTTCCCATTCCTTGGCACCAGCGAACAGGCGTGTGGTCACTTCAGCAGTCTCACCCGGCGCTACAGTCAGCGTCGGCAGCACCGTTTCGGTTTGATAGATTTTGCGGCGCGAGTCATATTTTGCGGCTGCTTTGAAGGTCGAGCCCGGCTCTGGGATCAGCGTGGTCATCCAGTAGTGATCCGTGAAGCCGATCCAGCCATCTTCCTTGACCTGATAGACCTCGGCCTGCGCCCGTTCGTTCGGGTCGATGTCAAAATCGCGGACATCACCATAGTCAACTTCTGACAGCGTGCCGTCCGCCATGCCGATCACACCCTCATGCAGGATGAAGAAGTTTTTCAGGCCTGGAAGGTCGCCATCTTCACCAATACCGTGACGTGCAAGAATGCCATAGGGGGCCATGCCCACCTCGGTTTGGGTCGCGTTTTCAACCGATTGGGTAACCGTGAACATGTAGTCCTGATCGACCGCGATGGTGCGGCGGAAAGTCAGGCCATTGCCATTGTCCCAGGCCAGCGTGATGGGGCTGTCTACGCCAAGCGTCTCACCCTCTTCCAATGTCCAGAGCGTGTTGGGGCCCGGAACATCCGCACCTGCAACCCCTGTACCCGGTGCCCAGCCGTAAAGGGCATAATAAGCCGATTCCGAACCAACCGGAGACAGCAGCTCAACAATAGGCGCGCCTTCTTCGATCGAGACTTTGTAATCTTTCAGAAACAGCTCATCGATCCGCCCGCCGGACAGGGACAGGCTGCCTTTCAGACGGGGGGTGTCGATGTTGACGCGAGGGGCTTGTTCCTCTGGCAGTGTTTCCTCGGCGGTCGCTGTGGCTTCACCCACGGTGCTGGTCGCGCTGGGTGTTTGCACCTCGTCGCCTTCCAGAGCTGCAATTTCTGCAGCGTCCTGCGTCGTGGTTGATTCCGGCGGTGGGAACAGCACGAACCAGACAAGGATCACCAGAAAGCTGAGCGCGGTTGCAAGGATGAGATTTTTGTTCTGATCGTCCATCGGGGACAGCCACCTTGAGCAGTGAAACACACCCGGTGGGTTCAACAGAGTGCAGCCCCAAAGGTCAAGCGGAATCGCCCATCAAATCGCTCCGGCGCTGGATTTGGCGCACCGTAATTGCAGATTTCATCCCATTTTGCGACCGATCTTGGATGCACCCCTGATCTTGGCACGATGCGCCGCGATCCAATCCAGGGTCTGCTCAAATGGCATTGGCTTTGCAATTCCGAACCCCTGAACGTGGTTACTGCCCAATTGCGCCATCAACGCGTGCTCGCCGGGCGTTTCCACGCCTTCGGCGAGCGTCTCGAGGTTCAGGCGTTCAGCCATGGTCAGAATGGCGCTGACCAGTTGCTGCTGGCTGGGATCCTGATCGGATTTGGTGACAAACGTCCGATCAATTTTAATCCGCGAGACGTCAAACCGCTTGATAGAGGCGATTGAAGCATGTCCGGTGCCAAAGTCATCCAGGTCGATACAACATCCAAGCGCAGCCATGCCGGTTACATTCCGGGTGATCACGTCATCCGGCCTGCGAGAGAACACGGTTTCCAGAATCTCAACCGCCAGCCGATCCGGTGTCAAATCAAACTGATCCAACTCCCATTTCAGGCGGTCGATCAAGCCGGGATTGCGCAACTCATCGGATGAGAAATTGATACCGATCCGGGGCACAACGCATGCTGCACGATCCCAAGCTTGCATCGCTTCAAAAGCATGGTGACGCATGATTTGGCCTAGCCGCTCCATCAGTTCGGCTTGCTCGGCGAAGGGCAGGAATACCTGCGGGCTGAGAACACCTTTTATTGGATGCTCCCACCTTGCCAAAGCCTCGAACCCTGTGATGTTCCCATTATCCGTTGAAACCTGAGGCTGAAACCAGGGCCGAATCTCTCCATTGTCCAATGCCGCCTCGAACTCTTTTCTCAAATTGGCTCGGACCAGGGATCGCCGACGGGTCGCGGTTGAATAGGCGCGTATGGTCGAGGGACCGCTTCTTTGCGCCTCGGACAGTGCAGCGGTGGCGGCGCCAATCCACTCATCAGCCTCGGCCTGTCGCAGGTCTGAATGCAGGCAAAACCCGATCGAGCAGGATTGGTAAACTCCTGTGCCATTCAACAAAAGCGGCTCTTCGACTGCGCTTTGGATGCGGCCGGACATTTGAATGCAAGCTTCCAGATCAAGATGTGGGGAGGGATGCAGGCCAATGAGAAACCGGTTCTGATCGATCTGCGAAAAGATGTCCTGATTTCGGATGATCGACAGGATGCGATCACTGAATTGCTGCTTTGCATGAGTGGCGGCAGCCTGACCGTGCAGATCCTGAAGCTCGGCATAGCCGTCCAAAGCAATTGCGATACAGGCGGCATTCTCACCTGATTTGCTGACCGATTCACTCAACGCCTCCAACTCTGATTGGAATACGTCATATGGAACCAGGCCGCTGGGGCGCATACCTGAACTGTGGGCTGTATAAGAACGGCTTCCCCAATTTCCGATGACGGCAAAAGCAAGGGGCAAACCCAAAGCCGTGGTAACAAGTGCACGTTCACCGCCCAACCAGAAGGCGGCTAAACACGCCGCGGGAATAAATGCCAGAACCTGCGGTCCGGTGAGAAATATCCGCAGCGTTTCGGAACAACGGTCGACAAAGAGGAATTTCCGCATAGGTTTTACGGCCTTCAGCTTGGGCTAGGATCGCGCAAGCCAACCGTAGGAAATCAATCTGAGTCAGGCGTTAACGTAACTGGGGAATATCGTCTGAATTTTCGTCTTTTTGAATCGGATCGATCGAAAGATTTGCGAAATCAAACAGTTTTGGGTCCAGAAGATGCGAAGGCCGCGCATTGGTCAATGCCCGAAACATCACTTGTCGCCGGCCGGGGCTGTTCTTTTCCCACTGATCGAGGATCTGCTTGACCTGTTGGCGCTGCAGCCCGTCCTGACTGCCGCACAGATCGCAGGGTATGATGGGATAGTTCATCGCCTTGGCGAATTTCTCGCAATCCGCCTCGGCCACATGGGCCAGCGGGCGATAGACGAACAGATCACCTTCTTCATTCACCAGTTTTGGTGGCATGGTTGCAAGACGACCGCCATGGAACAGGTTCATGAAAAAGGTTTCAAGGATGTCATCGCGGTGATGGCCAAGCACAACTGCGGAACAACCTTCCTCGCGCGCGATACGATAGAGGTTGCCCCGACGCAGGCGTGAACACAGCGCACAATAGGTGCGGCCCTGCGGAACTTTGTCCATCACAACGGAATAGGTGTCCTGATACTCAATCCGATGTGGCACCCCCATACGGTCTAGGAATTCTGGCAGGACTGTTGCCGGGAACCCCGGTTGCCCCTGATCTAGATTGCAGGCCAGAAGATCCACGGGCAGCAGACCGCGCCATTTCAGTTCGTAGAGCACCGCCAGAAGGGTATAGCTGTCCTTGCCGCCCGACAGGCAGACCAACCAGCGGGGTGTTTTACCTTCGGCGGTGCGGTCCACCATGCCGTATTGCTCAATGGCCTCGCGCGTCTGGCGCACGATGCGCTTGCGCAGCTTCTTGAACTCGGTGGTTGAAGGCGCACCGGCAAAAAGCGGATGGATATCGTCGGCTTCATCAAACATGGGCTGGGCCTATCGCAGTTGGGTGAACCGGGCAAGGGTCAGGGTCGTTCGTCGTCGGGCACAGGGTCATAGCCATCGCCACCCCACGGATGGCAGCGCCCGATCCGGCGCGCCGCCAGCCATGCGCCCTTGATGGCGCCGTGTTTATCAAGCGCTTCCAGTGCATAGGCGGAACAAGTCGGCTGATAGCGGCAGTTAAATCCAACCCAGGGGCTGAAGATCAACCGGTAGACCCGGACGGGCAGGGCGAGGAGATGGGCAAAGAGGGTCATTTGCCACCCCCGTGTATTTTGCGCAGCGCATAGCGCAAATCGTCTTTAAGCGCATCAAAGGGCCGTGCAGCGGTAACCTCGGCGCGGCCGATCAACACGTAGTCCCAGCCCGCATGCCCATGAATAGGTAATACGGCTCGCGCGGCTTCACGCAGGCGGCGTTTGGCGCGGTTGCGGGCGACGGCATTGCCGACCTTCTTTGAGCAGGTGAACCCGATGCGAATGCCCGCAGCCTCATCAGCGCCACGTTTACGCGCCTGCACCATCATCGATGCAGTGCCTTGCCGTTTGGCCCGCGCGGCTTTCAGAAAGTCCGAGCGATTCTGCAGTACGGTCAATGATTCAGATGCGCAAACGAACGCCGCCGGGGGCATCACCCTCGGCTGGTTGTTACCATCCTCAGGGGCCTCCGGCGGCGTCATGTTCATAACCTGAAAGGTCGAGCGGTTTATGCGCTCAGCGACTTACGGCCGCGTGCGCGACGTGCGTTCAGGATTTTGCGGCCGGCTTTGGTGGCCATGCGCGCGCGGAAACCGTGGCGGCGTTTGCGAACCAGGTTCGAAGGCTGATAGGTGCGTTTCATCGCTCCGTCTCCAATCTATAGCGGTGGGTGCGGCGCGGATTCGCCTAGCCCTAGTGTTCGAAGCCCGTCCTCTACTGGGTAGCGGGGGGTAAGTCAAACCCCTAGGTGGGGGTTTTGGTGCGTTTTGCAACAAATCTGTAATCTGCCCGGGCAAAAGATTTCAAAAACCGGGTTCAGAGCGCGTATCCCTCACATTAAGTGCCATAAACATCAAGGCCCCGTGAGGCCTCTGTTGCAGCGCGCGCGGGCGGCGCATGTTGTGGGCAAGATGAATGAACAAGAACCTGCTACCCAGATGAACGAAACCACCAAGATCCCGCGCAACGGGCTGGCGCGTCATATCCCATTGGCGGTGATTCTTGCCGTTGCCGCCGTGGGGTTCTTTGCGCTGGGCGACTATCTGACCTTTGAAACCCTGCGTGACAATCGCGAGGCTCTGCTGGCCTGGCGCGATTCAAACTACTGGGCGATGGCGGCAGCTTTCGTAGGGATTTACATCATTATTGTTGCCTTCTCGTTACCCGGTGCTGCGGTCGCTTCGATGACCGGCGGGTTCCTGTTCGGGTTGCTTGCAGGAACGGCTTTTAATGTTTTTGCCGCAACCATAGGCGCTTCGACGATCTTTCTGGCCGCACGCTGGGGTTTGGGTGAATCTCTGACCGCCAAGCTTGAAGCCTCGGAAGGGACGGTCAAGAAACTGAAGGACGGGCTGCGTGAGAATGAAATCTCGGTTTTGTTCCTGCTGCGTCTTGTACCTGTGGTGCCCTTCTTCGTTGCCAATCTGGTGCCCGCATTGGTTGGGGTAAAGTTCCGAAACTTCCTGATTACGACGGCGCTGGGCATCATCCCTGGTGGGATTGTCTATACCTGGATCGGTGTTGGGCTGGGTGGTGTCTTTGATCGCGGCGAAACCCCGGATGTCTCGCTGTTATGGGAACCCTTCGTGATCGGGCCAATTATTGGCTTGTGCGCGCTGGCAGCGCTGCCGATTGTCATCAAATCCCTCCGTGGTCGAAAGGGCTCCTGATCCATGCAAGAGTTGAAAACCGATATCCTGGTGATCGGGGCCGGGTCAGGCGGGTTGTCTGTAGCCGCCGGGGCCAGCCAGATGGGTGCGGATGTCATCCTGCTGGAAGGCCACAAGATGGGTGGGGATTGCCTGAACTTCGGCTGTGTCCCATCCAAAGCTCTGATCGCCAGCGGCAAGGCTGCATATGCTCAGGCCCACGCGTCGGCTTTTGGCGTCGCGGATGCGATGCCACAAGTGGATTACGCAGCTGCCAAGGATCATGTGCAGAGTGTTATCGCCCAGATCGAACCCATGGACAGTCAGGAGCGTTTTGAAGGCTTTGGCGTCAAGGTAATCCGGGAGTACGGCCGATTCATCTCACCCACGCAGGTACAGGCCGGAGATCACCTGATCACCGCCCGTCGCGTCGTGGTGGCCACAGGTTCATCGCCCTTGGTGCCGCCGCTGCGCGGGCTGGATCAAGTGCCGTATTACACCAACGAGACCATATTCGACCTGCGCGATAAGCCCGAGCACCTGCTGATCATCGGCGGAGGTCCCATCGGCATGGAAATGGCGCAGGCGCATATCCGGCTGGGCTGCAAAGTGACCGTGATCGAGGGCCTTAGTGCGCTGGGCAAAGACGACCCTGAAGCTGCAGCCGTCGTGCTGGACAGCCTTCGGACTGAAGGTGTCGAAATCCATGAAAACGCCATGGTGTCCCAGATCCGAGAAAATGCAGGCACCATTGAGGTGGTCACTGAGAATGATGAGGTCTACGCGGGCTCTCATCTGTTGCTGGCCGTCGGACGCAAGGCCAATATCGACCGTCTGAACCTCGACGCTGCCGGGATCGACAGCACGCGGGCAGGCATCAAGGTGGACGACTCTTTACGCACGAGCAATCGCAAGGTCTATGCCATTGGTGATGTTGCAGGTGGGCTGCAATTTACCCATGTCGCCGGATATCATGCGGGGATCATCATCCGCTCTGCCTTATTTGGGCTTCCGTCGAAAGCGAAGACCGCTCATATCCCATGGGCCACCTATACAGATCCCGAACTGGCACAGGTCGGCCTGACCGAGGCACAAGCCCGTGAACAGCATGGCGACGCGGTGGAGGTTGCCCGGTTCGACTATCACCACAATGACCGTGCAGTTTGCGAGCGCAAGACCAAGGGGTTCATCAAGGTGATGGTCGTAAAGGGCCGACCTGTGGGCGCGACAATCGTCGGATATCAGGCCGGAGAATTGATCAACTTGTGGTCGCTGGCGCTGGCCAATAATCTCAAGATGGGTCAGATCGCAGCGATGGTTTCGCCTTACCCAACGGTCGGAGAGCTTAACAAACGTGTGGCAGGAGCCTATTTCTCTCCAAGGCTGTTTGAGAATCAAATGGTTAAACGAGTGGTCAGGTTCGTCCAGCGCTGGATTCCCTGACCCAAGGAGGAGCGCAAAGTGAACTCGCTGTCGGGCCGATTTCTGATCCTGACGACGGTCTTCGTCATGTTGGCCGAAGTGCTGATCTTTGTGCCCTCGATCGCGCGTTTCCGTGAAGATTTTCTGCTGAACCGGCTGGAACGCGCCCAGATCGCCTCGCTTGCTTTGTTGGCCGACGATATGCTGGCTGATGAGCTTGAAGCGGAATTGCTGTCAAATGCGGGGGTCTATAACGTCGTATTGCGCCGCGACGAGGTGCGTCAGCTCATGCTGTCTTCACCGATCCCGACCCAGATCACCAAGACCTTTGATTTGCGTAATGCCAGCGCTTGGGTGCTGATCCGTGATGCGGTCTCGAGGCTGTTTACCCCCGAAAACGAGGTCATTCGTGTGATCGGCGCGCCGGTCAAAGACGCAGGACTGTTGATCGAGGTGACAATGGACAGTGAGCCCTTGCGTATGGCCATGACGGATTATGGGCTCCGCATCCTTGGGCTGTCCTTTGTGATCTCAATCATAACGGCCTCGTTCCTGTTTCTGGCTGTGCGCGTGGTACTGGTGCGTCCGATCAAAAGCGTTGTTGGCTACATGCAGCGCTATGCCAGCGCACCTGAGGATGCGCGCGGCATCATCTCCCCCAATTCCAGGGTGACCGAACTGCGCGAGGCCGAAGAGGCCCTGCAGATGCTTCAAACCGATCTGACCCAGGCCCTGAAGCAACGTGAACGTCTGGCCCAGTTGGGCGGGGCGGTGGCTAAGGTCAGCCACGATCTGCGCAACATTCTGACGTCTGCTCAGCTGTTTACCGATCGAATTGAGGCCAGCAATGACCCCCTGGTGGCGCGAATGGCACCCAAACTTGTCAATTCGATCACGCGGGCGGTTTCCTTGTGCGAAAGCACCTTGGCGTTCGGACGCGCCGAAGAACCAGCCCCAACCCTGACCATGGTGCGCTTGCGGGACGTTACCGCAGATGTTGTCGCCAGCGAGCAACTCGCTATTGCCGATGCCTGCGTTGAGATTGTGAACGACGTACCCGAAGATCTTGTTATCCGTGCCGACCCGGAACAGATTTTCAGGGTTGTCATGAATCTTGTGCGCAATGCCCGGCAAGCACTTCTGGTCTCAGGTAAGGCGGGGCGCGTAACGGTGTCTGCATCTGAGCTTGAAGCCGACTGGTGCATCGAAATCAGCGATACGGGTCCAGGCCTGCCTCCTAAGGCCCGAGAGAATCTGTTTACCCCATTTCAGGGTGGTGTTCGCAAAGGCGGCTCGGGACTTGGGCTCGCGATTTCGCAAGAATTGGTGCGGGGTCACGGCGGAGATCTGTTTCTGAAAGACACAGGGCCTGATGGAACCACCTTTGAAATAAGGCTTCCACGCGGTGATATGACTTTTTGAAGTTTTTTTGAAGAATCGACTTGCGCGCCCTCGGCCTCAGGTCTAAATACCGCCTCACCAACGCGGACCGATAGCTCAGCTGGATAGAGTACTTGACTACGAATCAAGGGGTCGGGGGTTCGAATCCTCCTCGGTCCGCCACTTGGTAATTTTGTCAGGCGACACATAGTTCTGCCACCAGCGACAGAACCTTGCCATTTTCGCCTCACTTCCTTCATCAAGCACCTAGACCGATTTCAATGATCCTGACTTCCCTTTTGGGAAAATCAGGGCTGAATTGCAGATCAGACGCCGAAGGCGCCTGTTCCTGCTGATCTGCCACGTGGCGAACGCGGATGGGGGCGAGGCAATGCTATTCGACAATAGTGGTGCGGCCCGCAAGCGTAGCCGAGGACACGGTGTTGTCTAATAGGGTTGCCCGAGGGGGAAGGCAGCGCCTTACCCCTGATGGCCAGGGGCGTTTGGCTTGTCCAAATCCCGCTGCCCCAAAACAGGTGCAGCGGAGCAGGCTTCGCCTTTACTATTTGCGCAAGAACGCGTTGTTATTCTAATGAATCGGGCGGAAAGCGGACTTTAGCTGCGCGTGCGAAGAGCTTATGTTGACTGTCATGGAATCGGACATTCGGCTCCTTCCCTGTCAGCAACTTGCTCCGGTGGAAAGCTCTTCTGGCCAGGATGAAGGCTGTAGTGACAGCGTCGTCGAATGCCTCACTTTGCAATTTCAAGGGACATCAATATCGAACAGTTTCTCACTTGGTTGCAGCAAGCCTTCAACAATCGTGAATTAGCCATTGGCCTGTGGATCATCCTTGGCCTCTTGTTTTGTATTGCTAAGGTAGATCTCCGAAATAGTCTCTGGAGCGTCGCTAAGGCGCTTATTGCCCCGAGGCTGTTGCTGTTCTTCGGCATTGTTGCTCTCAATGTAGTCGCACTGTGCTGGCTGTTGGCAGAAGTTAGATTGTGGTCAATGACCCAGGTGCCACCCACTGTTTTGTGGTTTGTAATGGCCGGCTGCGTTTTTGCTGGTCGTGCATTGCAATCGAAGGAAGACGATCAGTATTTCCGAAACCTGTTTCGGGGCAGTTTGAGGCTCGGAGGTATCTTTGAATTTATCGTGGTTGCCTACACCTTCAGCCTGACGACCGAGTTGGTCCTAACCCCTGTCCTCTTCTTCTTGGCAGCTACTCTGGATTTCGCGAGCACAAAACAAGAGTACGCGAAAGCAAAGGTCTTTCTGGAGTTCATCCTGACTGCCTTTGTCATTGTCCTAGTCTGGAACTCAGTGTCATCGATCTGGTCACAGCCAGATATCTTCTTCACGACTGATACGGGTCGCAATTTCGTTCTACCGATCCTGCTGACCGTCGGAAGCATCCCAGTGTTTTATCTGCTGTTTTGCTATTCGCACATTGAACAAGCCCGTATCCAGATTGATCAAAATGCCTTTCAGTCTGACGACCTCAAAGGGTATGCACGTAAACGCTTCTTTCTGATACTCCCACTGCGCCCCTGGCTTCTGCGGCGGGCAACACGCCAATTCAATACACTCCCTGCAAAAACCAATGCAGATGTGGACCGGATCATCGCCGATATTCTGAACTACGAACGAAACGAGGAAGACCCACCGACCGTCGACAAAAGGCTGGGTTGGAGCCCTTTCGAAGCTAGAGACTTCCTTAGTGAACAGGGATTGAGAACAAACGACTACCACAAGGGCCACGATGAATACTGGGCTAGTTCAGAATATGTCGAGCTTGATAGTCATATCCTTCCGAACAAGGCTGTCTTCTACGCCGAGGGACAAGAAGGCGTCGTTACCACGCTCAAACTAACCGGGAAGTTCATGGATGGTTTCGACAGCGGAGAAGCAATCCAGAGGTTCAAGGTGATCGGTGCATTACTTTGCGAAAAAGCTATCGGGCGCGGTGACATCGCAATTGATTCACTCATTCCAAATTCCCAAGTATTTGAAAACGAGATGATCATCGGTGGTACGACGATAAGAGCTTGGGGTAAGAGGTATCCAAGCGACAGAGGCTTTGAAGTTTTCCTGGCCTTTTCTCGTTGAGGGGCTTTGAAAGCACGGCACCTAGCCACTTTGCAAAGTATGCCTTTCAATTTTTCGGGCCACACACATGAGCTGAGCAATGAGTAACATGGTGTCGTCACCTTAGCTGTCGATCCACATCGAGAATCTGTTTCGCGTACTTCAAGGGGCTTAAGTGGAAGCATTCCAAGCGTCCAATTCCTCGAGGAAGTGATATCAGATTGTTAGGGCTGTGCAGCGGAGAGCGGGGACACTGAAGCAATTGCGGATGACCGAATGGATTTACAGTTAAGGTTACGACACAGGACCAATTGAAAGCGTCCAGCTGTCATGGGCGGGAAGCCGATTTCATCACGGCAGCAAGAAAATACTAACTTGTGGACCAATGCAGTCTTAGCGACCCAATTAGCTAAATTCTCACTGAATGCCGCCAACGATGGATGAAACCACAAAAAACGTTACGAAAAAGAAAATCAGAAAGTACAGCCATGCGAATGGGCGGACAATCCGCTTAGCTTCAGCCTCTTGCAGGTTAAGATATGATCCAGTGACTCTTTGATATTCCCGATTAAATTTTTCGGGCCATCTATCTGGAAGAAAAATCTCAATCGTCTTTTTAATGACCAACGGGTTTTCTAACGTTCCACCATGATCTGTGCCAATCATTGCCACCATCTCGTCCAATTCTGAGGGAAGCTCTTTTAGCTTCGTTGCCTGAGAACCTACAACGCCTTCCAGTAGCCCATGAAGTATATGAAAGTTTTCCGGCAATTTAGTGAATCTAATCGATTCCTCGAACTGCAATACATGTTCAAGCCAATCGCGGATCAAAGCGACAGATCGATCTATTGCGCGAATGTCAGCAGGTTCGCCGGGCTCGCCCCAGCTCTGGGTGAGTTTCTTCAATAACCCGTCGACAGGACCAAATATCTCCTGCATTTCGCTAATCTTCTGGTCAATCCAAACTATGGCTGATGCCTCATCAAGGAAAGAAAGTTGTCGCAGATAATGGCCGCCACTAAGGTCTTCCAGCTTCTCAAAAATTTCAGTGTTGTAGTGCCGAAGTAACTCCGCAGTTAGTCTCCACTCCCAACCAAGCGGTTTATCGATCAAAAGCCGACGTACCAATGGAGGTTTGTCCTGAAAAGGCGCAAGTTCTTCGTCCAAAAGGCGGCGGCGTACGTCGTCACCTGGTTTGCCAAGACGTCCCAATACAAAACTCTCGTGCTGCTCTCGCCAGTGCAGAAGTAAGTCTTCAGGGTGCCCCTTTTCATCGCTATCAACCGTTTTATGACAGTTGCAGCACAGCCAAATTCCGTTCGTGATGTCCGCGCGTAATGCATCGTTTGAATCCCGACGGTACCTGGCGCTAGAGGGTCGCGCGCCAGCAATATGCGCGGCCTCACCGATGATTGTGGTTCCAGACGGGTCAGAGTTTGGGCCGACAGTGGGCCCTCTGCAATCTGGGTTGCTGCACAGATAGCCAGCGCGTTTTCCGAGTGCTTCTATAGTGGCCTTGTTGAAATCTGGTGCCATAATGCTCGACAGTACAATTTCTTACAAAGGTATTGCCTCTTGAGTGAACTGTCAGCCGAAATCCGACTTCGCCCTACTCGCATAGCTCTACTGGTAAGCCCTAACGACAAACATCTATCCGAAAGTTCATGCGAATCTGCTCCTGCTTGTGGGGAGGCATGTTCAATCCGATCATTCCCATCTTTCGAAATGCCCCTGATGAATGGCGGTCAACGGTCAAAGGACCGATGAAGGGGTTTGATGTTACTCAAGGCTATTTGAAGTTCTTTGAACCCGACATCTTAGTTGAAGCGCGAGAAGGCCACGCTGATCGAGCAGGTATATCAAAGAGCGGCGGACGAGCTTTCCGCGATCATATTATTTCATTGGAGGATTTGCTCCGAGCCGAGCCACACAGAGACTGTGCAGAGTTGACCCGTGGACTAAGCATGATCGATGTTTTTCGGGAAAAGTATGCCACAGAACGTAAGTTTGAGTTGAGGGATCGAAGAGACGCGCTCCTCGTAAAACCTGCTCCAAAGACACTGGCGTCAGAGGCCATGTTTGGGTGTTTTCCGAACCGCCAAGATAGCCGGTATTTTGGTCAAGGCTACAAAGTTGTGTATCAGCCAGAGCTTTCAGAGTTTTCAATAGATACATGGCGGCGCGCTTTTATGGAGGGCGCATTTACACCGCTAAAGCTGACCAGTTTCAAACTTGAGACTGATCGAAATTGGCAGCACGATGTGAAAATTTTCGTGTATGACCCTTCAAAAACGACCGATGTAATCGACCTTTGGAATGCCCGCCTAGAACCCTGGCCGATTGTTCCAGTGCCAGTCTTCTGGTTGGATGATCTGTCAGAAGATCTCGCGAGAATTATTCGGCATGAGTATCGTCCTCTTCAGGGCAATCCAAATGGCATCATGCATAACACGACGATTGAGGTAGCCCGTTCGATTAGCGAGGCCGAAGCAAAAAGGGTACACTCGATCCTACCCGATGATCTTCCGAAGGGCTCAGTAGCACTAAAGCTTTGGAACAACGAGATTTGGCGTCGAGAAGTACACCCCCAAATGTCGGTTGAACGTCCTCTTCGAGTAACGGCCGCCTCAAAAAGAGAGCGACTAAACGTTAGTCAAGGCGACACGCCGACGGTTCAATTTAGCGCTTTATCTCCAAGTTTTGCTCCACAGTATGGTGGTGCACTAAGCGCAAGATGGGTGAACACGGTAGAGTTTAGTTCCTATCATGGCAGCGAATTCGCGACGGTCGTACCATTCAATTCGACAACGTCAGATTGGCTCCGCATTGATTTCTTGGGGGACCATGTTGTCGTTGGAACGGAGGGGTGGGCCTTCAGTCAAAAGTACAAAGACATGGAACAAACTGTGCAGTTGTCGACGACGGAGGAAGCCATTGTTCAATGGTTGGAGAAATTCGGCTTTGAGGCAAAGCTATCAGAACCAGGCCGCATAGCGAAGCAAGTGCTGAGGCAGTTGGACGGAACGTGGGGCATCTATCTCTTGAAGGATGTAGAAACGCTTGAGTACTTGAATGGGATGGCGGGCGGCAAACGCTACAGAAAATCTGGGGATGGCATCCAAGAGGAGCAATTCGACCCCAAAACAAGATCGTCAAACGACTGGGTAGGCTTGATGAAACGTCGGGAGAAGCGTTGCCCGCTGCCGAAAATCACCACCAAACACTTTACTGACCGAAATATCCTTTCTCTTGGTCTTTCATCGACTTGCCCAACGTGTTCGGCGCAGAATTGGCATGGTCTTGGTGAAGTCGACTTTAATGTACGTTGCGCGCGGTGCTTAGAAGACTATCCTTTCCCCCAGGGAGAGCTTGCAACAAAGAACCGAAACTTTGGCTATCGACTGATGGGTCCGTTCGCAACTCCCGACTATGCGCGCGGATCATATGCAACGCTACTAACTTATAACCTGTTGAATGATTTAAGATCAGGCCATCACTCAATGTCATTCGTCCCGGGAGTTGACGTAGACTTCAAGGACGGCACTCCGCCTTGCGAAGTCGACTTCATTGCATGGAGATCTCGAGAGCACTTCGGTGAGACACTTGAACCTGACCTTTTGTTTGGAGAGACTAAGTCATTTGGAAAAGGCGATCTAATTCAAGACGATGATGTTGCGCGGCTAAAGAGAGTGGCCGAGCGGTTTCCAGGATCGATCATCATTTGCTCTGTGCTTCGCAACCATTTCACAGATAACGAAAAAGAAAGACTAAAGAGGTTAGCGCAGTGGGCTCGACGTCCAAACAAATCATATGAACCCACCAACCCATTTATTCTCCTCACTGGAAACGAACTTTTCTTTGACATCACACTCGGGTCCACATGGAAGGACCTTGGTGAGCCCTACTCGAAGTACGATGACTACGATTACACCAACAAGTTGCGGGGTTTGTCAGAAGCCACTCAAGCAATCTACTTGGGCCTTTCCTCGTACTACGAAGACGACCGGTACCAGTTACGGCGTGGTGTTCGCAAAGCTTGAAGTGCCAGCGCGATAAACGAAAATCATGTCGGCTTCTTATTGGCCGTGAGGCATATATATAGTTGCGCGTTGGCGGAGTGTGAGGCCCTTCGCTAGCGCTGACCCAAGCGTGTTAGGTTTCGAAGGATAGATTTGATCGCGAACTGTGAGTTTGCCCATCGTTTGAATTTTCTGTCGCAGCAATTGCCCGGAATGCAGACTTCTGACGCTGCATAAGGCTTCATTGCTAAGTGTCGGTTTTGGGCCGTGTGTTTACGAAGGGTCAACTCTTACCACTGCCGCCAACTTAGCCCCATTGTTGCGGCGATAGCTTCAGGGCACCCTGCCTGAACACGGCTGCGATACGCGCGAACAGATACCCCGTTCTCCAGTGCGACTGCCTCCCATTCATCATCCGGATCATGAGCTATTTCCCGCACACCTTCAGTTGCTGCCCTTTCACCCGACCAGCCTCGTTTGAGTCGTTGTCTGAAAGTTTGGAATGCAATTCCATTTTCTTCTGCAACCGGCCAAGCTGGAAGGCCGTTCTCTAACGTAGCTAAACCATCGCGGCGCCGATTTTCGTAGGCTCCACGATCATAGGGATATTGGGTATGTTCGCAGGCAACCGTCCACACCTTTGCTCCACTCGCAGCGTCCTCTTCTAGACTCACGACTGAGGCATCATTCAAAGGAAATGGCTTCAGTCCATAGCGGTAACACAGCCACCAGGCGTCTTCGCTACTTGCCGCTTTGCCGATTGTTTGGCCGCCTAATGGGGCAACAGAATTGATCATTAGTTTTTCCGTTTCAAAAAGGTGTGAGAAGTTTGAATTGAGTAATCCTTGACTAAATGTAAGCACTCGAGACCTCGAGACAAGCAATGTGAGCCGTCATTTATTCAAGATCGAAATTGGCTCCTGCATCTCAGATTTGTTGGTTTGACCGCGCAAAGATTTCAGGCGAACAGAGAACGTCCGGAAAGTGGTCTGCAAACGCAGAAACCGAACGACGATCTCAAATTCGGCTAGCGTCCGCTTTTCCATGGTCGGGAAATTGCCTATCTCGATTCAGGCATAAGTAAGGAAACTCTTAAAATGACGGACCGAAGCCCACTTTGGATTGCGCCCCGAACGGGACAGGATTGGATTTGCGACGATACCAAGCGGGCTGTCGAATGGCTGAAATCGTTTGTCCCTGAAGCTGAAATGGCAAAGCGACTTCAAAATTGCCAACAGACTTACTTGGGAAATCGCGAACGTTGGGAAGACGGTCAAGATGTTGAGATATTTGACAAGAAAGATGAGATGGCTTGGTTCATCTTTCAAGCAGAGACATATGCGATTGGCAGGGAGTTTTGGGTACCTGATGAAGCGGCCCGGATTGTCCCCTACCTCCAAAAAATTGGTCGGGACCTCAATTGTCTGAAAAAGGTAGGTGGTGTTGAGACACGTGCAGAGCGGCTTATGACCTCCGACCGCAGTCAGCCTGAGGGAGGAATTTACGAGTTGCTTGTTGCTGGCGCCTACGTAAGGCACGGCTGGTCAACTGTTGCATTCGTGGATGAAACCCCAGGACGCGGACGAACACCAGACTTGCATGTTTCTAAACCTGGAACTCGATGGGCTGTTGAGTGCAAGCGCATCATGCGCTCAGGATATGCGGCAAGAGAGGAAAAGGCAGGTAAAATTCTTGCATCCAGGGTACATGAAGTGAGCGAAAACTATGGGCAGTCTTTCGTCTTGGATGTTCGTTTTCGTGAAGAGTTGGATGCATATGACGAGTCCTATCTGAAAGATCGAGTCGAGGAATTTCTTCCCTTGGATGGCACAGTGGAGAACTCTGACGGTCGAACGGATATCCGCCTTCGACCAGTCCAATGGGGTTTAGTTCGCTCAATTATGAGTTCTGACTTCATCTACATTGGTTCAACCCGGATGATGGAGATAATCAGTGGCCAACATGAGCATGGTGCATCCCATTCCCTAAATGTGAAATGTCGCCGCGCTCAATCTAAGCCATCTTATGCTGACTTGATTTACCACGCTTCTTTGGTGAACTGGGCGAGTATTTCGCCAGCAGCTCAGCGAGCTAAGGCTGATCACTTCAAAAGAAAGATTGCCAGCGCCGAAGGCCAACTCCCCGATGACTGCCCCGGTGTAGTGCATGTCGGCATGGAAAGCTTGGGCCATCAAATGATTGACCAACGCCGACACTTACAGAACCACCTAATCGCACGGGAGTTCACAACCTCATCTTCACGGCTCCGTTGGATTTATGGAAACTACTTTCAGGTGGAGGTTACAACCCGCCAGGATGAGTCCTGCGCTATGGAAGAGTCGATGGCTCCTTACCGCATTGGAAAACATAGAACCAAGGAACCATTGCCGGGTCACCTGCTAATTGCGGACGACCAAGACGCTGTCGAAGGGCTTCATTGGAACCTTTAAAAGAGTGTTAACAAGCTTTTTGTTGTTCTCAGAGGTTAGACCTTCAAAATGCTGCGCATTCAACCAACGTCCGGTTCGGGGAATCTGTAAGCGGCGTCGGTCGTGATGGTTAATGTCCGCAATGGGCCGGCCGTGACTAAACTAGATTTTCTAAAACGCCCCTGAGGCGCATACGAAAAACCTAAGGCGGCCGTGATGATTTTGAGAGTTTTCTCGGTCGACCTTTGTAACCCACGATCAGCTTTTCATCCTCGAGCAGACGTAGCGCCGTTTCCCAGCGGATTTTGAGTTTTCGCGCTACCCTGTTGATTACTTGGGTCTCTGTCCAAATACGGCGCAGCTTATGTTTTGGCACTATGGGCCTGCGAACCCCGCGCTGCACCTCAAAGCCGCGTTCCCTAAAGAGTTTGGACAGCGTTGCAGGCTTCATTCCGTTTGCGTTGGCGATATCTGAACAGGTCTTTCCCCTTTCATACTGCCTATAGAGGCGTTGAACATAGTCGACGCCAAGCAAGTCCAGGAGCCGACGCACAACCAACGGGTTAATTCCGAGCCGTTCAGCAAATTCCCTATGGGTTTTGCTAAGTTTGAGTAGAGCGAGGAGTTTGCGGCGCAGGTATGGCTGCCACGCATTTGGCGTCTCTCGCAGGAAAATAGTCGGAACTCTGCCGCATTTTATTTCGAATACTGTGTTCAAGCCTTATCCAGTTTCTTCAAAGTCAGATATCTTTGTTTGCACCGATTGGCGCAAAGCTGTTGGCGTTACAGCAGCTTAACTGATGACGGCCTGACATTGCATTGAATTTTTGAGGCGCAAATACGTAAACATCAGAAAATAAACAATAAAAATGACATCTTTGAGGTCATTTGCTAGGTTTCGCTTACTGGAATCAGTCGGAACATTTGACATGGCAGGAAATTTGGTAGTCGATCTCGCCAAGCATGAGCAGATCAAGTGTGATCTTCGGCTCAAGGGTAGTTCACTGGCAATGCTGAGTCAGGACATCGGCCGCTCCATCAGCTCGGTGTCTACTGTGTCTCAAGGATACAGACGCTCCGATTACATCCAGAAAGCTATAGCAGAGAAGCTTGGGACAACACCTGAGGCTCTTTGGCCGGAACGTTATGAATAACGGAGGTGCCTGCAGATGAATTAGCAACAGCATTAATAGGAAGAAAGGGTAAGGCCCCGAGGGCGGCAACCCACGAGGCCTTTGAAATCAGTATCGATAGTTCACCGATACACCTTCTTCCCCCGCCATGATCGCAAAGTCAACTGTTTCGTCGTCGCTATTGGCGATGAGATGGCTTGGCTTTGCCCGAGGAACACCAAAAGAGGGTGGAGAGGCACGATCAGCCCAAGCTGGTCGGCGCTCCAAATCACAGACATGAAAGATGAAGAGTTCACACTGACGGGCGAGATGTCGCCTGAGCCCAGCCGTGCAACACGGGGTATCCCCCGGAGATCGACGCATAGCTCCAGAGGCGGAGTTGTCATGCAATTGCCTGGGCAAAACCGCCCGAGGGTCGTGCAATTTGAAAGCAAACTGGAACAGCGAGTGTTATTCCTGCTGCTGGCTAACCCTGCAGTGGCTAACGTTTGGGAGCAGCCACAATTCATCAGCTACCGCGGTCAATCAGGCAATCGGAAAACTCACTTCATTGATTTTTTGGTGGAGTTAAAAAACGGTCGTCGATTGGCCATGGCGGTGAAGCCGTGGAAGGTGGTGTTGGAGAAGAATTTCTGCCGCGAGCTGCAGCAGATCCGCGCAGCTATGCGCAAGGATTTTGCCGATGACATCGTGTTAGTGACGGAGCGCGATTTCACCCGCGCAGAGGCCCTAAACGCACAACGTTTCGTTGAGTTCTCAAAGACGCGAAATTCGGAGCATCAGGCTCATCTCAAATCCATCATCTGTGACGTTCGTTTTCCAGTAACGGTCAACGAGCTGTGCCAGTTGTTGGGTCTCGGTGGCGCAGGGTTCAGGAGCATCGTGATCGCGGTCTTTGAAAACGTTCTAACGGCCGACAGAAAGCACATGATTGATCTCGACACTCTGCTTTCGAAGGGAGGTGCAAAATGAACCTGCCTTTTAGAGTGAGTGTCTTTGGCCTTCTGACTGTTGACGGCCAGAAGTACAAATTAGACCGGAAAACCGACTTTGGTTACCACTTCGAAGATTCTGATGAGACTGGTCGAAACTTGTCTCTCACATTCGACGAATTTGCCGAACTCCTTCAAAGGCCCGATGTGACCTTTGATCCTGGGTATTTTCTGCCTGAAAGCCAGGACGTGCGAATGAGTGCGGGTGTTGAAGCAATAGCAAGCCTGCCAGATGAAGTGAGATCCGAAGTGGTATGGCGTTTCTCCTGGGTCGACGGGTTCTATCAATTTGAGCGTGTCGATGAAGCGAAGCGGACAGATTTCTCACTTCAGAGTGCCATTCCTTCCATCGAGGCCCATGTGAACAAACAGGCACGGGCTGCCCAAAGCAATTGGCGGAACCCGAGGGCCGGGAAGAAAAACGTTTTCCGTGATCCTCCCAGTCCAAGAACCTTAAGAGAATGGGTTAAACGATACGAGAAAGCAGGAGGCTCTCCGCTTGGTTTGATCCCGGGTACACATAGGTCTGGCAACCGGACTGCGCGGTTCTGCCTGGAGGCTTCGAGATTGCTGGGCGAATGCCTCGAAGCCTATTTGACCCGGAAAAGACTAACCAAGAAGAACGTCGCTGATGTGTGCCGAGACCGGTTTAAAACTGCGAACGAGCAACGAATGGTGGAGGGTAAGCCGGAGCTCACAATTCCTTCGCGGCGCAAAGTTGAGCGTGCACTTTCTGAGCTTGATCCGTATTTCACATGTGTCCAAAGGCATGGCGTCGACTACGCCAATCGCAAGTTCGCACTCTATGAGGAAGGTGTCACAGCCAGCTACCCAATGGAGCGTGTTGAGATCGACGAATGGTGCGTTGATCTGATCACGATACTCGCCGAGCGCGGGGCCCTGGACCATTTGAGCCCTGAAGAGCTCGCCAAGCTGAACCGTGGGCGTCGTTGGCTCTATCTCGCGATCGATTGTGCTACGCGATGTGTGGTGGGCATGCGACTGGCGGAAAAGCCTAATTGCCAAGACGCCATGGCATTGTTGTCTGACATCACACGCGACAAATCGGACCTTGCGATAGCGGCTGGCTGCAAGTCGACCTGGCATCATTACGGTGGGTTGAGTTCTCTGGTGACCGATCTTGGCGTTGCTTTTGTGGACGATGCGTTCCGAAGTGCGGTCTTTGATGCGCATGGGGTTGTTGAGACGCCTCGCGGCGGGCTACCGCGTTTACGGGGGCGAGTGGAGCGGATCTTTCGAACCTTTGGGACGGCCCTGATGCCGCTTCTCGCCGGTCGCACATTTTCCGATCCTAAAGAGCGAGGAGACTATCCTTCGGAAGAGATGGCCTCTCTTTCAGATGATGTGTTGATGGAAATCCTCATCAGGTTCGTTGTGGACGTGTATCACAACATGCCGCACCGTGGGCTGAACGGCGAAACCCCCAATAATTGCTGGAAACGCCTCGCCGATAAAATGGGTATTGTCCCCCAGCTCGCAGAAACCACCCGACGCAAAGCCTTTGGTGTGAGGTATCGCAGGCGTGTTTTTGGCAAAGGAGTGAGGCTGTTTGGCATCGACTACACCTGCCAGGCACTGCGTGAGTTTTATGTGCACGACCGTCGCCGTCACGTTCATTTAAAAGTCGACCTGAACGATCTCGGTTGGATCATGGTTCAGATCGGGGAAAAGTGGTATGCGGCGCGCGCTCTGCAGAAGTGCTTTGACGCCGTG
Organism: Ruegeria sp. HKCCD3925; assembly: GCF_057221175.1. Classification (NCBI taxonomy): domain Bacteria; kingdom Pseudomonadati; phylum Pseudomonadota; class Alphaproteobacteria; order Rhodobacterales; family Roseobacteraceae; genus Ruegeria; species Ruegeria sp. HKCCD3925. The sequence continues at coordinate 31,335 of NZ_JBWVBI010000011.1, read as the reverse complement.
TCTTATGAACAGTGGGAAGCGACTGCGAGTCAGCTGCGGCTGAAACACAAGGCTGAGGCCGTGCTTCAGGAGAAGACGGTCTCTGACGCGTTGCACGCCATCATCCAAAAGACCTCCGATGAGGAACGCCGGTTCGGGGCTGTCCTGAAGCGTCAGACACCGGCAGGGCTTAAACGGGCCAGAGAAGATCTGTTCCTGGGTTTGAGCATCGAAACGGATGATCCTGAAAGCTTTGACCTTCCGCCGGAGCCAGATCTGTTCGGCCGTTTCATCCCGTCAATGGACGAAGGAGAAGACACCACCGAGGACACAGCTGACCAGGGACAAAGCCCCACTGGGGATCGTCCCAGAACTTCGAAATGGAGGATTGAAAATGACTGATCTCCCTGGCGATCCATCTGATGAGATTGACGCTCAGATTGCGCGTCTTCGAAACATGTTCGTTTCGCACCAGGTGTTCCACGATTTCAAACTTGTTTTTGATCGCCATCTCCGCCGAAGAAGGGCGGCTATCCGATTGGGTAGCCGAAGCGAGGCGCGTGGTCTTGCTCTGATCGGGGCGTCCGGCAGTGGGAAATCCACTCTCGCAGACCGCTTGTTTGACAATCATACGGACCTGATCCTGCCAAGGGAGGGCTTGGACGTGGCGGAAGTGATCCGGCTATTGGTGCCGTCACCAGCGACGCTAAAGAACGTTGGCACGACGATCCTGTCCAGTCTGGGGTATCCGCTCGCTCGGGACAAATCGGTTGGGATCATATGGACGCAGGTGCGTCAGTTTCTCCAAATGCGAAGGACCCTGTTTGTGCATCTGGACGAGGCTCAGGACCTTTACATCAGCAAAGGCGTCAAAACCCGCAATGATGTGGTGAACACCCTAAAATCGCTTATGAACGATAAGGACTGGCCGGTTGGTCTTGTTCTGTCTGGCACGCCCGATCTGATCGAGATGATCAATTCTGATGTTCAGCTTAAAAGGCGCATAGATGTTGTGTACCTGGGTGCAGTGAGCTGGATATCCCACGAACCCGAGGTCACAGAGATCTTTACTGAGTTCGTTGAGAAGTCTGGTCTGACACATTCCAACGAACTTCAACAGAGGGAGTTTCTCAAGCGGCTGGTTCACGCAGGCGGCAATGAGTTTGGAATGATCATCGAAATGTGTCTGAGTGGGATAGAAGAGGCGCTCTACGACGGAGAAACCCAGCTCCGACTTGGACATTTTGCAGAAGCATTCCGGCGCAAGTCGGGTTGTATACCTGCTTTCAACCCATTCCTTGCCCAAGACTACATTAGCATAGATGTTAGGACCATCATGGGCTGGTTGGATCACGGCGTCCCCTCGTTGGACGGAGGGTTGCAATGAAACGACAACTCGCTCTCACTCTGCCTCATCATCAAATGGAGACGCCTGCTTCCTATGTCGCCCGGCTGTCACGTCGCAATCTTAGTGTTACGAGGGAGTTCTGTTCAGATCTGGGTCTGAGATGGCCCCATATCTGCTCGGCCCATCCGGATCAGCTGGAGCGGCTGTCACAACTGGCTGGGGTGCCACTTGAAGCGTTGGAGTTGGCGGCGGCCAGATTGGTTGGCCCCTGTCGGTACCGCGTCGGGCATTCCTTTGCCACCACACGTTCGTTCCGCCGGGCTACCACCCGAATCTGTCCGAAGTGTATTGTGGATGTCATTGATGGGTCGCGTCCTGAGAGCGCGTTTCAACTTCTTGAGTGGTTGGTTCTGTCGATCGGGACCTGTGCCAAACATGGCGTACCGTTGCTCCAGCTTCCCAACGCGTCGCATGCGCATCTCACCTACGACGTGGTTGAGCAAGTGACGCGTCACCAGGATCTGATCTTTGAAGCCGCTCAAGACGCAACAAATCTTGGGCGATCCTCGTTTGAAACCTACTTGAGCCGCCGAATAGAGTTTGGGGTCGCTGGTGACTGGTTGGACTCGCTGGAGCTAACGCATCTTCATCAGGCCGCTCTGACATTAGGTATGGCGATTGCCATGGACGGCGGCGTCGGCCGCTCGGATTTGGACTTCGAACAAGAGCGTACTTGCATGTCGGCTGGTTTCGAGGTTCTGAAGAGTGGGCCGGAAGCCCTGAAATCTGAGTTGGAGCGTGCCAGACGCCGGTCTTCCTCAAAGCGGTCTTATTTCACCACAGATATGGGCGAATTCTACACCTGGCTTAAAGACACTGAAGAGGACCCGGCGACAGCAGTCCTCAGGGCTTGCGTGCAGGATTTCGTTCGGGAGAATTACCCGCTGCAGACCGGCGCTAGAGTCCTCGGCACGAAGATCACAGCACCCAAACTTATCACGCTTGAACGCGCGCGGGAGTTACATGGGGTCGGCGAGGTTCGGGTGCGAGGTATTCTCGCCCATCTTCGCGGTCAAAACGCGAGCGACCTTTCAAATATGAAAGATGTCAGCCATGAAGATCTGGTCGCCGTGCTCGACTTTTGGTCTGGATTGCAGAATATCAAAGCCACCGCGACTCAGTTGAATATCCATCCGGTCCAGGTGAAGGCGCTGATCCGGCATAACGTTCTGGAATCCTATCGTTTTGGAACGTCTCTGCGCTATGTGCCATCGTCCTCGGTACAGACCCTGCTGACTAGGCTTGAAGGTCTACGCATTGCCGCTCGGGCACGTCATAGGTTGCGTCTCTCGGAGTACAGCCGACAGAGCAAGGTGGCCCTGGCTCGCGTTGTCGCTGATTGGGTAGCAGGCCGACTGACCGGCGTATGGAGAGATCCGGACGTGGAAGGGTTAGCTGGAATTCTTATCGACTGCGCTGAGATCTTGGAGAAATCGGAGCGCGTGTTTTCCGGCGATCTGTCTCTGATGGATGCGGCGGCGCGCTTGAGAATTAGTGTCGGGTCGATCCGGCGGTTGCGGGATGGTGGATACCTAAAGCAGAAAAAAATGCGAAACCCGGACACGCAGCACTACCGTTGCTACATCACTGAAGAGAGTATTCAGGCTTTTGAAGAACATTATGTGACGTTGGGCCAAATGGCGCGGCAGTTTGAGATAGCAGCGGTCCATTTGGGTCCGGCATTGGATCGTAGAGAAGTTGAAACAATCCCCTGCGAGGCTGGGTTTGTTCGTGCCTACCCGAACGAGACAAGAGATGTGGTTCGGGAACTGACGATTGGGGGGTAAATCGTCAATCTAAACTGACTGTTTGAGTCAACAAAAGCTGGTGGCGGAGCTAAGTTGATACTCCGCCGCTCATGCTCATCAGTTTTAGTGGCGGTCTCTCGATTGGGCCAACTACGTTGAATTGCTGAACTGCGAGGTGAAGAAACATGACTAGCAGTCGAAGAAATCTTACTGAACAGCTTCAACCAATATGGGAGGCTGTAGGCAAGCTGGGCGCGAACAGTCCCGAGCTAAATCTAAAGGCCTATCTCGATGAGATGTGGAGCGAAGACGAAACAACTACTGCCTCTTTGGGGGCTGGAAAGGGTCTCGATCGACAAGACGAAAAAATTGCGGAAGATCTTGAGGTCCAATTCAAGATGATTGCAGTCGCCTATGCCACTGGAGAATTGGATGAGATCGACCGCGTAGTTAACTACCTAGCGTTCATACGTCGCATGAAAAAGCAAGGCGTCTATGAGATTGGACACTGGAGTGATGAGGACAAAGATGGGTGACGACATAACCAGTCAGTGGTTCACTTAACACCCGTTTAGCAATGTCCAAGGGCTTCTATCTAAGGCCTTGGGAAAAGTCGCTGAAGCGCGTTGCGAAAAATGCCAGTAGTTAGTCCATTTTGCCCGATGCCGCGGCGGGCATCGAATTCCGCATTGGACATTCTTTGAACTAATTCGCTTCGACTACCTTCAGCACAGAGACGCGGAGTGCATCGAGCAGTTGTACCAAGTGCTTTCTGTTTTTCGCCGTGTATTTTGCCGCCGTCGCAGTGCGTTGAATAAAATCTGCATACTGGTCCACAGACAGATCCGCAGCCCTAAGGTCATCCGAGAATGGCTCTAGAACTCGGGCAATAATCTCAGTGTTCCGTTGAGCACCTGCTTCAAGCTCCTTCTGTGAAGAAGCGGTTACGCCAGCAATGATGTCTTCGGCATTCGGCGAGGATTGAAGTACATCGTAGTGCTCAATCACGGTGTGCTGGAAGATTACATCCAATTGCGCACTGAGTCCCGTCGTCTTCATCAGCCCGGCCTCAATGTCCACCACAACCTTGTCCGCCATGGATCGGATCGTGGCCTGTAACACTTCATCTTTATTGGCGAATGCTTTGTAGAGCGTCTGTCGCGATAACCCTGCTTCTTCCGCAATGTCGTTCATGCTTGTCCGTTTAACCCCGAACCGAAGAAAGAGACGGACTGCTGCTTCTAGGATGTGGGCGTCGCGATTTTTCATAAAGGGCATATTGACATTACGTGGGTGACTGTCAATATTTACAATCAGTCATCAAATGTAAACTTTGTGGAGCCTTTCATGACCGCCACTTCCCAAAAAATTGCCATCGTCACTGGTGCCAACAACGGCATTGGGTTTGAAACCACAATCGGCATCGCCGAAGCTGGGTTCCACGTAGTGATGGCCTGCCGCAATCTCGAAAAGGCAAAAACCGCTCGGGACGACGTGCTGGCACGCGTGCCGTCAGCCTCGCTTGATGTGATGCCGCTAGACCTGGGCGATTTTGCCTCTGTCAGAAGCTTTGCCGAGGCGTTCCGCGCGCGCTATTCGAAGCTCGACGTGCTGATCAACAATGCAGGCATACTGCTTTACACCGCTGAGACGAATGGCGATGGGATCGAACTGCAATTCGCGACCAATCACCTCGGTCATTTTCTTTTGACGGCGTTGCTGATTGACCTCGTGCCAGACGATCCGGCATCCCGGATCGTGGCGCTTTCAAGCCTCGGGCACAAGGGTGCCACCATCCAGTTTGATGATCTGACCTGTGGCCAGGATGGCGACATTGCTTATGGTCAGTCGAAACTCGCGAACCTTTTGTTTGGGGACGAGCTAAACCGTCGCCTACGGGCTTCTGGGCGTAGGCTAAAAGCACTGTCCGTCCATCCCGGCGGTTCTGAGTCCGGTCTGTTCCATAACGTTGCCCCGGATCAGCTCGCGCAGATGAAAGCGCAAGTTGAACAATTCCTTCATTCTCCAGAAGAAGCCGCGAAACCCACCCTGTACGCCGCCCTGTCCACGGATGTCCAAGGAGGCGATTACTACGGCCCCACCGGCCCGCAGGAAATGAGCGGGGAAGTCGGCGTGGCCACCCGCGATCCGATAACCGCGAATATCGAGATTGCTACCCGGTTATGGACCCTGTCCGAAGTGCTTACCGGCCAATCCTTCAAAATCTGATCCCGCCATTCATTCCAGAAGCGACAGTGCTGACCTCCTAAAAGGAAAGATCATGCAAGATTTTGAAAGCAAGACCGTTGTCATCACCGGCTCCGCGACGGGGATCGGTAAAGAACTCGCCCTCCAGATGGGGCTGGAAGGCGCAAAGGTTGTCATCTGCGGTCGCCGTTTGGACCGCGTTCAGGAGGCAGTGTCAGAACTGAAAGCCGAAGGGATCAAGGCGGCGGGAACTGCCTGCGATGTCGCGGATCGCGAACAAGTAGAAGCGCTGGCAGACTTTGCCGAGGCTGAGTTTGGTCCGGTTGATGTGCTCATCAACAATGCTGGTATCGGCCAGGACCCCAAGCCGCTGATCGACATGGATCTGGATGTGTTCCGGCGTGTCTATGAGATCAACATATTCGGAACGCTCAACGGAATTCAGGTCTTTGGGCGCAAAATGCTCGACCGCGGAACACCATGCGCGATCTACAACATTGGCTCCGAAAACAGTGTCTTCACCGCCGTACCATCGTCACATGCCTATGTCTCGTCCAAGCATGCCCTGTTAGCCATCACCGAACTTCTGGCCGAAGAGACGCCGGACTTTATGGACGTGGCCCTGATCATGCCTGGCTTGGTAGTCTCCGAGATGAGCCAGGGCCTGGGCATGCCGACGGATCAGTTTGTGAAGCGGGTGCTTAATCAGCTGAAAGCCGGTGAATTTTTCGCGGTCAGCCATGCCTACAACAAGGTTCGGATTGATGACCACTATGGAAAACTCGCGCGCGCTTATGACACCTACGCCCCGCGATACGACGGCGACATCGAATACGACATCCGCAATTTTCTAGAGATGTCGGCGGCGGGGGCTTAGGCCCTGCTAGGTAGCCTTCCAAACCACATCGATCATTTGGGAGCCGTATCTCCAAAGGCGGTAGATCATGCAAAAGACACTTTCACATATCTTCAGTTTATTCTTGATCCTCGCCGCACTGATCATGCTCAGCTGGGGACTTCTAGGCTTTCTGGAATACTTCTGGGGACTTGCCCCGCTGATGCCGCTACAAAACGAGACATTTCCAATTGGCATGCAGACCCTCCATTGGATTTTGATCACTGTGTCGGGGGCCACGTTCCTTGCCGGTTACGCCTTGCGCTGGCGCTACACGCCCATCGCAATGCTTGTGATGTTCACTGCACTTGCCACGATGTGCGCGGTCCAAACCTTCGACATGCTGCAAAACCCAGATCGCTACCGCAACTTCCTGGTTGAGTGCATCAACTACACCCTTATTTCCGTCTACCTCTTTCGGTCGCAGCGCATGCGCGACCGGTTCGGGCGGATCACCGTTAAGACGGCGCGCCGCGCCTCTAGAGGCTTGATCCGATCAAAAAGGGAAGATCATGGAAACTGGTAGAACTGAGAAGGTCAGCTTCTCGCATCACAAAATCCACACCGACATCATTATCAACACGGCACCCGAAGCCGTTTGGGCGGTTCTGGCCGATACTGCCAACTACAGCTCCTGGGCTGCGTTCCTTGTGGGAATCGAGGGTCAGATCGCGGATGGCGCAACCATCAGTGTCGCCTTCCAGCTGACCCCCAACAAGTACAAGCTCACACGGATTAATCACACGATCACTGTGGTAGACGGCCAGGAGTTCTACTGGGCTGAAAGAGGCCCCGGCGGCATCCGCGATAACCACCATTTCAAGGTCGAAGCTGCCGCAGATGGAAAGACCCGGTTCGTGCAATCGGACGAGATCATCGGCGGCATGACTTTCCTGATGGGTGGACGGTTGGCGAAATTGTATCTGGAGGGCTACCAGGCATTTAATCGCGGCCTGAAGGCGGAAGCGGAGCGACGCGACAATGTCGGATGATCCCACCGTAAGAGCCCTCGGGCGCGTTCTGCTTACAGGGGCAACCGGCATGGTCGGGTCATCTGTTCTGACTGCATTGCTGGAGGAGGAGAGCGTAACAGAGGTTGTTTCTCTTGGGCGGAGATCTTCGGGTCGCACTCACGCCAAGCTGACCGACATCAGCTTTACGGATTTCGGGAACTCAACCTCATATACCCAGTATCTGATCGGTAGCGACACGGTGTTTCATTGTCTGGCGACCTACTCAGCCCGCGTCAGTAGGGAGACTTATTCAGAGGTCACCGTCAATTGGTTGATCAACCTTGTACGGGCTTGTGAGGAAACAGTGCCGGAAGCAACATTCTGCCTCTTCTCGGCCCAAGGTGCGCGAACTGACGGGGGTGGCATGTCATTTGCTTTGAAAGTCAAAGGTGAAGCCGAGACTGTTCTTTTTGCCTCCCGTATCAAACGCAAGTTTGCCTTTCGCCCCGGCTACATCGCCCCATCGGAACGAAGCAGATGGAAACCATTAGACTATCTGTTCGCCCCGCTTCATACGCTAGTACCTTCTATAGGTGTGGCATCCGATGAACTAGCACAGGCTATGATCAGAACGGCGATCAACAACGAAAGTTCGTCTGCCGTTTTGGAAAACACTGAAATGCGGGCATTACTGCTGTGAGCGTAGATTGCCCCCGAGCTTCGACGTTTTCTGCTGACAATACGTCCTAAATTATCCATTTCAAAACCCGCCTGCGTCCTACGTTAGCGGAGGTTTGGAGGAAAATAGAATGGCGACGCGCGGGTATTGTCTTTGTAAAAAAACAAGCTGGGCCTACCAAGGAGATCAAACATGGGCATGTTATTGCCACTGCGATGACTGCCGTCGGAATTGTGCCGCGCCGGTGGTTGCGTGGCTCGGTGTGCCAATAGAAAACTTTGAGTGGACCGGTGATAAACCCCGCACTTATGAAAGCTCCAAAGGCGTTTTCAGGCATTTTTGCGGTACGTGCGGATCACCCATTGGATTTGAAGCCGATCACTATCCGGGTGGTATGCACCTCTATGCTGCATCGCTCGAAAACCCGGAAGATTTCAAACCGACTTTTCACGTCAACAAGCAAAGCAAGTTACCTTGGCTGCAAATGACTGATGATCTCGACGCGTTTGAAGGTATCCTATTACAAACTCCTAACGACCCAGACGGATATAAGTAGATTGGGAAGCCTCCTGGTTTTTCATTCGGCAGCTTTGCCTACGAGGCAGCCTTTCGTACTTGTTCCATTGAACGGCCATCACTCAACCAGAGATCGCTTCACATAAAACCGCTTCAACGACGTTCGCGGTTTATTATTGTGAAGCAATTCAACCCAAGGCTGTATTTTCGCGCTCTGAACAAAAGCGCAAATGCAGAAGTTCGAGAGCACAATGAGAGGCTCTGGCGCGGTCCAGGAAGATTTTCCCGATATCCTTTAGTATGGGAATCGATCTTATTTGCGTACAAATATGCGTCCGTGTGCCCATCAGGAGCTTTGATTTGTTGCTACCTCAGTCCTGTCAACAGTTTCTGAGGCGACATTGCGTATATTGCACGAAACACCTGGGTCGGACCTGGATTGGAAGGTCAAAGCTCCGCTGATCGTGGAGACGCCCTCTGGCGCGGTGGTCGCGATTGAACGCTGGTCGCTTGCGGGGCTGGAATGGCCGGACGACGCGCCCGAATGCCCCAAAACCGCGACACTTAGCGTTCCTTTTCAAGGTGTAGATATCCGCTTCCCGGTACGTTTGTCGAAGCCGGGTCCCAATTCCACAGTGCAGTTGGAAGGTCTAAGCGGTCGGCAACGCGAGACGTTGGCTCTGTTTTATCGCTCTCTGTTGTCTGGGCGAATGGCCAGCAGCGCAGATGTGATCACCAGCCTTGACACTCCGGTTGACTTGGTGCCGATGGAGGAAACGGAAGGCGAACAATCCCAAAAACCTGCAAGATTTCTTCCACGATCTTTGCGTGTTGCACTCAATGTGGCGACCTATCTGCTGATCGCAGCGGCGGTGATTGGTGTTATTGGAAACAACATTTTCTCCAATTTGGACCGAATTGACATTCAACACGGGCGCGTGCTGGCCCCAATGATCTCTTCTTTCCCTTCAGCCAACGGTTACATCGAACACATTGAAGTCGCGGCCGGACAAGAAGTACGTGAAGGTGATCTGCTTTTCTCGATGGGTGACGCAGAAGCTGTGGCGGCCCTCAAACGTACCGAGACGGAGTTGGCACTTGCGCGCACCGAGCACGTCAACATCACTGAGGCCTTGAATGATCTTAGAGCCCAATCTGGCTCGGCGGTATTGGCCGAACGGGTCGCAGCAGCCATGCGCTTCTATGCAGAGTTCGTACAAGACGGCGGGTTTGACGATATACGGCGCCAATGGCTCAGCCTTCGTGAGCGCAACCCTGAGCTTGCGCAATCGGTCGATCCGGTATTGATCGTAACAAACTTGCTGGAAGCCGAAGAACGCAATCGCGCCTCTGCGGTAGAGGCGTTGGAAGCAACAAAAGAAGCTCAGCAACAGAAGATCGAAAACAACCATGTTCGCGCGACGACGGATGGGATTGTTCAGGATTTCATTGTTCGGAAAGGCCAGCCATTTGGTGGCACAGCAGACGAGTTGCTCTTTGAAACGGCTGAGCCTCGCATGACGATCGGATGGGTCTCGGAACGGTTTGCCGAAACGATTTACATCGGCATGCCCGCAACCATCGGCTTCAACGAGAAGGGAAAGAAGATCACCATTCCCGGTGAGGTCTGGGACGTGCGCGCAGGGGACAACCCTGAACGGCCCGGAGAGTTCGGGATCATTGTCACGGTTCGCGCAATCGGCCTGTCCTCGAAGCAAACAAAAAGCCAATTGCGTTTGGGGGGCCCGGTCAATCTGGAAGCAAAGCGACAGTTGGGTACACGCTTTCGTGCCTGGCTAAAGTCCATGGACCCGCGTGTGGGCCGAACCCATGACTGAATATGAATTCGACAAAGATCTGGCGCGGCGGTTAAGGGAGCTGCAAACAGATGTGCCCAACTATTTCTGCAAGTGGTCACTACCGCAGTTCACGCTGTTTTTGCTGTTGTTTATGGGGCTGCTTTGGCTGTTGTCGAACGTACCGAACCGGTTCTTCAACCCGAGTGTTTTGCACGTCACGATGGTCCTTGGAACACTTGGGTTCTGGCGATTTGGTTGGTGGTTTACCCATGCGTTAAGGGCTCAGATTTATGCGAAAGCCAAATGGCCGGGCATGCGGCGCCGGGCGGATGAAATTTGGGATGCCGGCTGGCGCCCCAAACGCCTCCATATCCAGATGACGACTTACTTTGAGGAACCCTCCATTACAAAACGTGTGGTGGGGTCCATCCTTGGACAAATCCGCCGCGAACGGATTCCGACGACGATCTATATCGGCACAGGCAGTGCTTATGACGAGCAGATCATTCGCGACTTTGTCGAAACCTATGCGCAGGATATCCCGGATGATCTGGCGACGCTGGTATTTATCCGTCAGAACCAACCGGGCAAGCGAATGGCGATTGGTCTGATCCTGCGGGCGATCTGTCGATCCGGTGCATCGCCTGATGATTTGGTGATCTTTATGGACGGCGACGCCCTGTTTGGCGGGGATGTTCTACGTAAAACCCTGCCAATGTTTGCAAGCGATCCAGAATTACAGGCGCTGACTACAGATGAAGAGGTCATATGCTATGGCCCGGCCTGGATCGCCAAATGGCTGGACATGCGGTTCGCCCAGCGTCGCCTTGCGATGCAAAGCCATGCTCTGTCGGGTCGTGTGTTGACGCTGACAGGGAGAATGAGCGTGTTTCGCGCGCGCCATATCCTGGACGAAAAATTCATTCGCACGATCGAGGCGGATCACCTGCATCACTGGCTTTGGGGTAACTTCCGGTTTCTGTCCGGGGATGACAAATCAACCTGGTATCGCCTGCTGAGCGTAGGCGCAAAAATGACCTACGTACCAGACGCCACTGTCTATACGATTGAGGTCATCAAGGAGAATGGCCTCACGCGGATGGTTCAGAATTTCCGCCGTTGGTCGGGCAACATGCTGCGGAACGGAAGCCGCGCAATCGCACTTGGGCCGACAGCTATGCCGTTTTTCATCTGGTGGTGTGTCGTTGATCAAAGGATCGCGATGTGGACCATGATGGTCAGTCCGGTCATGGCCGTTGTCGGCAGCCTGATTGCGCCGGGTTACTTCTGGAACTGCATAATCTGGGTGCTGTTTTCACGGATAGTGCTGTGCCTGTTCCTGTTCGGATACAGCAGGCGCGCGGATATGAGTTGGCCGTTCATCCTGTATCTCAATCAAGTGATCAACGCGACGGTCAAGATCTACATGATCTTTCACCTGTCCAAACAGAAATGGTCGAACAGAGGCAACCAAAGCTCAGGCGGTGGATCGGGCTTTGCCGAGACACTAAAAAGCGGATTTGCCAAGTTCCAGATGGTCACCGCTATCCTGACGTTTTTAACCGCCATCCTGATCTATGTCGGTCTGATCGAGATGCCGTTCGGCTAATAGACCTATCCTTTCGATAGCGAGCTTAAGCCTATGACACACAGCAATAAGAGCGGGGGCCGATAATCTGGAATCAGACTTGTAATGATGAGGTTTCACATGATTCAGCCAATTATCCTTGCTGGTGGTTCCGGCACCCGTCTCTGGCCCGTCTCTCGTAAGAGTTACCCAAAGCAGTTCGTCGAACTGGATGGCGACAACAGCCTGTTTCAGAAAACAGTTGAACGTGTGGCCGAGCCTGGATTTTCGGCACCACTGATCGTGACGGGCGAAGACTACAGGTTCATTGCCCAACAACAATTGGCAGATGTTGATGCCGAAAAGTCTGAACTGATCGTGGAACCTGTTGGCCGTAATACCGCCGCTGCGGTTCTGGCAGCCGCGTTGCGGTACAAAGAAGAGCCGGAAACGATCCTGCTTGTCCTGCCCAGCGATCACGCGATCGAGGACGTGTCGGCATTTCGCCGGACTATGATGCGCGCTGAAAAAACAGCCAAACGCGGCAAGATCGTCACCTTTGGGATCAAACCCGATCATGCCGCGACTGGTTTCGGCTACCTGAGGGTTGCGGGCGGGTACCAAGGGGCGTTGCTGATTTCTACGTTTGCCGAGAAGCCCGATGCTCAAACCGCAAAGGTCATGCTGGAAAGCGGTGACTGGCTGTGGAATGCGGGAATCTTCATGTTCAGGGTCGACACTGTGCTAAAGGCTTTCGAAGCTCATGCCCCTGAAATGTCTGCACCGGTCGAGGCTGCATTGGCGCTTGGGCAAAGCGATCTTGGTTTCTACCGAATGGATCAAAACGCCTTTTCCAAGTGTCCGAGCCTCTCGTTTGATCATGCGGTGATGGAGCATGTCGAAACCGGTGTCGTAGCGTTTGAATTGGACTGCGGGTGGTCCGATCTGGGCAGTTGGAAATCGGTGAAGGATCAGGGGCAGCTGGATGAGGGGGCGAATGTCACTTCTGGAAATTCGACAGCCATTGATTGCCGCGACAGCCTGCTGAGGTCGGAAAACCCGGATATCAAGTTGGTCGGACTGGGTTTGAAGGACATCGTTGCAGTCGCGACCGACGATGGAATTCTGGTCGCGGACATGTCGCACAGTGCTGAAGTCGGCAAGGTCGTGGACGCGTTGCGCAACGAAGGGGCTGAGCAGGCCGAGATGTTCCGCCGGTGCCATCGTCCCTGGGGTCACTACGAAACGCTGTCGCTGGGTCCTCGGTTTCAGGTCAAACGGATCATGGTTCTGCCTGGTGCCAAGCTGTCCCTACAAAGCCATATGCACCGAGCCGAACACTGGGTTGTCGTCAGTGGTTCAGCAACCGTGACGGTTGGTGACAGAGTCAGCCTGCTTTCCGAGAATGAATCGACCTACATCCCGCTGGGTGCTGTCCATCGGTTGGAGAACCCGGGGAAACTGCCTTTGCATCTGATCGAAGTTCAATCCGGTTGTTACTTAGGCGAAGACGACATCGTGAGATACGAGGATATCTATGACCGTGTCGCTGTAGCTTAGATTCTCTTGCACCACCCTCCTGAAGACTGGCCCGCGTGGATTTTCACGCGGGTTTTTTCTGTCGTATAGGTTTGATGACCATTCGTATATATCCGGCGTCATTTGCGCATTCCAGATAGTCTGCCGATACATTTCTCAAAATTATCAGCGCGTTACCTTGGATCTAAATCGGAGGTAAATCTATGGAACTCAGAAAAATTACTCAGAAAGACGCCGAAATTGTCATACCGACGTCTTCGCAAAAACCCCGGATCAGTGTTGTCGGGCTGGGCTATGTCGGCGCTGTCTCAACCGCCTGTTTGGCCTCACTTGGGCATCGGGTCGTAGGTGTTGACATCGACCCTGACAAAGTGAGCCAGATCGCGCACGGAGAGAGCCCGATCCACGAAGAAAATCTTGGTTCAACTCTCAAGCAAGGCGTTCAAAAGGGGCTGATCTCTGCCACCGACGATCTGAGCGCAGCTGTACGCGAAACCGACGTTACCTTTGTATCGGTCGGAACTCCAACCGCCCCGGATGGGGGCTGCGACTATAGTTATATCGAACAGGCTGCGCGCTCGATGGCGGTCGGCCTTCGCCAAAAAGATGGTTTCCACATCTTTGCCATGCGATGTTCGATCCCGCCCGGAACTACGGTGAACGTATTGGTTCCGATCCTTGAGCGGCTTTCAGAAAAGAAGGTGGGCCAGGACTTTGGGGTGTGCTTCAATCCTGAGTTTCTGCGGGAAGGCGTCGCCATAGATGACTTTCACAACCCTTCGAAAACAGTGCTTGGCACCAACGATTTTCGCACAGCAGAAGTCATGAAGTGCATCTTCGCGCCGGTTGACCCAGATCCTATTTTAACAACAGTCGAAGTGGCTGAGACGATCAAATATGTCGACAATGTATGGCACGCGACCAAGGTTTGCTTTGCCAACGAAGTCGGACGCTTGTGCAAGCCGCTGGGCGTGGACAGCCACGCGGTCATGGATGTCTTCACCCAAGATACAAAGCTGAACCTGTCACCTTACTATCTGAAGCCGGGCTTTGCCTATGGCGGCTCATGCCTGCCGAAAGAGGTGCGGGCGGTAACACATATAGCCGAAGAACTGGGTGTCGAACTGCCCATGATCGGCAACCTTGACCGCTCAAACCGCGAGCAGATCGATCAAGCGACCGAGATGCTGCGAAAGACGGGGGCCAAGCGTGTTGGGGTTCTGGGGCTGGCTTTCAAACCCGGCACTGATGATCTGCGCGAAAGCCCTATTCTGGAAGTCATGGCCGAGCTCCATGCCGAGGGGGTGGAGTTGGTCCTGCATGATCCGGCGGTGACAAAAGAAACCCCTCTGAGTGGGTTGCAAGCCTACATGCATCACGCTGGCTCTGGCATTCGAAGCCTCGCGGGGTCCATCAAATCGATGCTCTGCGACAGCATAGAAGACGTAATGGAACAAGCCGAGGCTGTCATCGTTTGCCACCGCAACCCCGCTTATCAGAACGCCGTTTCCAGTAAACCGGAGATGCCGGTCGTGGATGTGGTGCGCTTGTTCCCCGAGAACCCGGTGAACCGTCGGATCGATGGCATCGGTTGGTAAATTTTTACTCCAATTAGCTGAAAGTAAGAGGTGAAATGATGCCTGCGGTATCTTCAAATGTAATTTCAGGAACGGGTTTGTCCGATCAACTTGTTGGCGGAAGTGAGCAGGAGACCCTGATAGGGCTTGCCGGAAACGATGAGATCCAAGGGCAAGCTGGCGATGATGTGTTGCACGGTGACTATGCCGAGGCAAACTTGTTGGAAGGCACAGAAGGTGCTGTCAGTTTTTCCGACTACGCCGAGAACGGCGAATGGGGATTGATTGATCTTCCAAACGGCCACCAGCAGATGGAGCAGCAGATTACGACCGAAGCGGGCGGAGTCTATGAACTGAACCTGGATCTCGCGACAAATTTTGCTGCAGGTCGTTCCGGGGCTGCCGTCGAAGTGCTGGTCGATGGTGCGGTAGTCGCCGAGTTTTCTTCTCAGAGCGGTGCCTTCGGATCTCATTCCGTTCAATTCACAGCTGACGATGACAGCTCGACCATTACGATCAGGTCGATTGATGTGTCAGGCAACGGTCCAACAATTGATACGTCCGGTCCTGCGTTTCACTATGACAAGGATGTCGAGATTGGTGGGCAAACCGTGACGGTTTCCGCATTCGCCGATGGGCAATCAAATCTCTATCAGGTCCTGAATGGAACACTGCATGTATTTGATGTCGAAACCCAAGCCTATGAAATGGCCGGCGTCGAGGGCACGGTCAATGTGAACTCAATGGGTTACAATACGGAAGACGACCTTCTGTATGCCATCGCAGTAGGCGACGGAGTGGATTCACTGGGGCAGGTGGTCAGCCGCTCTGATTTGGTGATGCTGGACGCCGAAGGAAACAGTTACCGTGTTGGCAGCACACCATATCGGTCTTGGACCGGGGATTTTGATGATCAGGGCAACCTTTGGTCGTTTCAATCCAGTATGGATCGTATCGCAGTCATCGATGTTGATCAGTTTGATGCGGATGGAAATCCGGTAACCACAGTATACAAGTTGCCATCCGATCTTGTGGATTTCAAAGTCTACGATGTTGCGTTCGACGCGGCCTCACAGTCGTTCTACGGTGTCTCTCGCCCAAGTTCCGAAGGTGCAGCTACGGTTATGTTGATCGTTGATATATCTTCGGGCGAACCCGATTTTCGAACGGTTTCAGTCACATCGACAGTGATTAACGGTGAAGTCCTGAATGGAGTCCCGCTAATGACGTTTGGAGCTGCAATCATTGACGCAGACGGAAACCTGTTTGTTGGTGGCAACTCAGGCGACCACGACATGGGTGACTCGACACCTGCAACAGGCGCGATTTTCCAGGTCATCGTAGATGATGTGACCGGCGAGGCTAGTTTGCACCTTATTGAAGAGGCGCCGAAATCGTATTCGAATGATGGTGCCGCCGACCCGACAGCAACCAGTCCGTTTGCGCCCGTCGATTTGGATGCAAGCGTTTTGGTCAAGGATCTGACACTTGTTGCGACTACCGAAGGCGCGTTGAGCTACGATGATGACCTTTCGGGCAATGCTGGTAGCGATGCCCTATACGGTGGGATTGGCACAGACACCCTGACGGGTGGTAGTTCAGGCGACGTGCTTGAAGGAGATGACGGCAACGATCTGCTGCACGGTGGAGCGGGCGTCGGTGCCGCCAGCGGCATTGTCTCGCAATATGACGAAGACGGTGTGCGGTACGACCAGTTTGGCAATATTCTTACTGAAGACGATGACTCGTTGTTCGGCGGGCAGGGCGACGATCACCTGATGGGCTCGGCTGGGCACGACATGCTGGATGGTGGGATCGGCAGCGACATTTTGGATGGCGGTTCAGGCTTTGACATTCTCATCGGCGGTCAGGGCGATGACACACTCAGCGGTGGATCCGAAGCTGACACATTGCGAGGTGAAGACGGCCAAGACGTTATGGACGGTGGCTCGGGCAATGATGAGATGTTCGGTGGCACAGGCGATGACCAACTCGATGGCGGATCTGGCGCGGATGTCCTGAACGGTGGCGATGGCAGTGATAATTTGTCAGGTGGATCCGGTGATGATTTACTGTCCGGGGACGACGGAAAAGACACACTATCCGGAGGATCTGGCAACGATGACCTAGATGGCGGTGCGGGCGACGACAGCCTCTCTGGGGGCTCGGGTGATGATACCGCGATAGGCGGTCTCGGCGCGGATACTCTGGATGGCGGATCCGGAAACGACACATTAGCTGGCGGTGAGGGTTCCGACACGCTGAAGGGTGGTTCTGACGATGACGAGTTGATTGGGGGCGCTGGCAACGATTATCTCAATGGCTCCAGCGGTGACGACGTTCTGGACGGAGGTTCAGGGAAAGATCGGCTTTACCTTGGCGCAGGAGATGACCTAGCCACCGGTGGCGCAGATGCGGACAGGTTCATTTTCCGCGATGAGGATCTGGATGGGTCGACCGATACGATCACTGACTTTTCGCTCAGTGATGGTGATTTACTCGATCTGCGCGCGCTCAACATCGATAGTGGCGGAGCTGATACGTCTGACTGGTTTGATGCCAACGCGGAAATCGTGGGCGGGACCGATGTCTACGTAACTTTGTCACCGGATACGACATTGATCCTTGAAGGCGTAGCGTCGGATTTCGACCAACTCTACGATCACTTTCTATTCTGAAGTCCCCCCTGCGGACCCGGGTCACTCGAATCCTGCATCCCGAGCGATCAGAGCGGCCTGGGTCCGGTTTTTTGCATTGAGTTTCTTGCAAAGGGTCCGAACATGCAGCTTGATCGTGACTTCCTGAAGATCCAGCTCTCGCGCTATTTCCTTGTTGGACTGTCCACGGCACAATCCGCGTAGAACCTGTTTTTCCCGCTGGCTGAGCTGACGGGAAAAGTCGCTTTCTTTGACATCGCCATCCATACTTAGAACACTGGCCGGGACGAAGGTTTCGCCGGCGATCATAAATCGCACCGCGTTGACCAGGGATTTGGCGCCCATGGTTTTGGGCAAGAAACCAACGGCGCCCATTTCGACCGCTTCCTGTGCGATCTTGTTTGGTGCCGTCCCGCTCAATATCGCAAAAGCCTGTTCAGGGAATTGGCGAATTGCGTCTGAAAGCCCTTCGATCCCGTTCATGCCCGGCATTTCAAAGTCTAACAGGACAAGGTCGAACGGATCTTCGGATGACAGCAATTTCATCGCAGCCATGTAGTCGGGTACGGCAACAACTGCCGCGCGCCCCTCGGTTTCGAGGTAGGATGAGATTGTGTCACGGACCAAACCGTGATCATCAGCCAATAGAATTCGCATCGATATTGGTGACCTTGAACAAATGCTTTGATCCGATTTTATCGCACCCGGAATAGTTGAACCACCAAAAGGGTTACTATTTGACGAACTTTGAAAATTCATGTTGTTTTCCTAAACTATTACTCTTTGACGCTGGCTGCCAAAGCCTCATTATCGCACTCAGCGACAACTTTGATTGCATGGTTTGGGACGTCGAAAGTTCGCAAATTAGGCTGATGGTGTGACCTTTGGTGCGCTGAACTATCCTAAAGTATAGCGAGCTATTCTATTGCGTCTGAGAACGTTTCGCGGGGCTGTGTCAAAAGCGTTTTGACAAAGGTTCACCTACTCACGGACTCAATCTCGCATGCTTAAAACTTTAAAATCACTTTGCGCTGCACTCGCCATTTCATTTGCGAGTGCGGCATATGCGGATGAAGTACTTCTTACGGTCTCGGGCGATGTCGGTCTCAATGGAAACAACAACACTTGGACATTCGACAGGAAAGCCCTTGAGGCATTGCCCAATAAGTCAATCGATACAACAACGATCTGGACAGAGGGTACGCAGAGCTTTGAAGGAGTTTCCCTGGATGTGCTCCTGGACCATGTCCAGGCAGAGCAGGGGATCATACGAGCGGTGGCTTTGAATGACTACGCCGTCACCATTCCCACCAGTGATGCAACAGATGGTGGCCCGATCGTTGCCTACTCGCGCGATGGCAAGGCGATGTCTGTTCGCGACAAAGGACCTTTGTGGATAATTTACCCTTACGATGCTAACGAGGCCTATCAGTCCGAAGAAATTTATGCCCGCAGCATTTGGCAACTCAATCGATTGGAAGTCGTTGCACAGTAAGTACCGAGGAGAAGGCCATCGACACTAAAGCGCCTTTCATGAGCATGAAGAGATGGCCCATTTTTGCCTTTGTAGGCTTGCTGGTTGTGAGTCTGGCTATCGTGCTTTCCCTTGGGCGCGAGGTGAAATCAGATCTCGACGCGCTCTCTACCGCAAAAACAGACAACGTAAGCTGGCTGATGTCTCAGCTCGAAGTCGAGCTGCTTAGGTTCGAAGTCTCGGTCATTGACGCTTCATCACGTTCCAATGGTGACTTGTCCGCTGTACGCAACCGTTTCGATATCTTTTATAGCCGAGCGGATACGCTGTTTAGTAGCGAGCTGTTTTCATTTCTGCGAGGGGGTGCCGCCGCGCAACCAGCCTTGCAAGCCACTGAAGATTTTCTATCCGGGCTGACACCATTGATCGATGGGCCGGATGACCAGCTGCGCGCGGCACTTCCTGATCTGCGGGCGCAGATTCAAACACTGCGACCTGAAGTGCGCGAGCTTGCGCTGGGCGGTATTCAGGGATTTGCCCAGGAAAACGCAACTCGACGTGCTGAGTTGGCCAGCACACTAACTCGAATGGCATCATTGCTTGTTGTACTTTTCGTTGCACTGCTCTTAGCTTTTGCAGTTCTTATCAAATTATTCCGGCAAGGGCAGTTGTTTGCCCGGCAAAGCCAGTCGGCTCGCAACCGATTTGAAGCGGCCATTACCTCGTCACTGGATGCGGTGTTGGTGGTCGATACTTCTGGAAGAATTCTTGAATTCAACGGTGCCGCCGAAGATGTCTTTGGGTACCGTCAGGCCGAGGCAATCGGTGCTGATATGGCTGAACTTATCGTTCCAGAACACCTGCGCGCCCTGCACCGAAAAGGCATGACACGATTTCTCGAGACCGGCGAGCAAAAGGTAATCGGCGCTGGGCGCGTCAGGTTAGAGGGTTTGCGCAAATCGCAGGAAACTTTTCCCGTGGAGCTGTCCATATCGCTAGCTGAAACGGATGGAGAGCAAGTCTTTGTCTCATTCCTTCGGGATATAACTGAGGAACTCAAAGCCGAGGAAGACTTGCGCACTGCAAGAGACAAGGCGCGGGAAAGTGAACAGGCCAAATCCGATCTGTTGACAGTGATGAGCCATGAAATGCGTACTCCGTTGAACGGAATACTCGGCTCTGCGGCATTGATTGATCAGAGCAATCTGACGGACAGACAAAAGCGGTATCTTCGTTCTATTGAGGTGTCGGGTAAGTTGCTGCTGTCTCATGTGACTGATGTTTTGGATTTTTCCAGACTGGGTTCAGGCAATGCCTTGCGTGACAGATCAAGTTTTGACGTTATGGAGGTTGTCCACGAAGTTGCCGACAGTCTGTCGGCGAATGCAGATGCGCGTGGCAACGACTTGAAGGTCGATGTTCTCTCTGAAGAGCTTATCGACGTTCTTGGATACAGGACTGCGCTGCAGCAATGCTTGGTGAACCTGTTAGGTAACGCAATCGAATTTACGCGGGATGGATCAGTCACGATCGAAGTCGAACGACTTCATCATGATGATCTGATTGAGTTTCGGATTGCAGATACCGGGGTCGGGATATCATCTGACTATCTGGACGTTATCTTCGACGAATTTGTCACGATCGATACCGCCTTTGCACGTGAGACGAGCGGAACGGGATTAGGGCTGGCTATTACCAAAAGATTGGTCGAGGCGATGGGTGGCGACATCACGGCGTATAGTGTGCTTGGAGAAGGCAGCCTGTTTACAATGCGACTGCCGCTGCCAACCTCAAGATCTGATGTCATGAGCGAACCGGATTCCACAGACGCGCCACAGGCAGAGCTTTATCAGGGTTTGAAAGCGCTGGTGGTAGACGACAATGAAATCAATCGAATGATCTTGACCGATATGCTTGAAGATCTTGGCTTTTCGGTTGCTGAGGCTGAAAGTGGTTACGCCGCCTTAGAACGTCTTGGGTCCGAGCGATTTGATGTGCTTTTGTTGGATATCAGCATGCCGGGTATCGATGGTATCGAAACACTCGGAAAAGTTCGCGAACTGAATATCGAGTGGGGCAATTTGCCAGCGATAGCAGTTACGGCTCACGCAGCCCCAAAAGATCACGAAGTCATACGAGCAGCAGAATTTCAGGGGTTGCTGGTGAAACCCGTTCCATTGGCGGCTTTACAGTCAGAACTGTCTAAAGTTGTGAAGGTGCAAAGGGTTGAGGTTATGGAGCCAGACAATGACTTCAGGATTCGATTTGGAGCGGACAAATTCCGTGAAGCCTGCAGGGAATTGAACAACGAAGTTGTTGGTCTTATTGACAGTCTCAATAATTCCAATGAGTTAAATGACACACACAGGCAAGCGGCGCATAAACTATGTGGCTCTGCTGCGATACTCGGGCAAACCGACCTTTGGTCCAAGTTGAATGACCTTCAAAACTGCACTTCGCAGCAATGGGACGACGAGAAGGCTACTTTCTTGAGGGATTTGCAGTACGAAGCCAAACGTTGTCGTTGAAGTTCAATTCGCTGGCTACGGCCCACAATTCTCACAGTTGCACTCGAATTGGCGGGATGTATCGAAGCGATATCGGCAGGACGGCTGAGGCTTAACAGACAAGAACTTGCCGAGATTTTGATAGATTTACCTACGATCTGCGCCGAAGAAGGCGATAAAGATTCAGTCTAGCTTTTGCTCGGCTGCTCCAACGTGATGGAAAGCCTTTGAGTCGCAAATGGTAAAACCCGTGCGCCCATCGAAAATCGAATGACCCAAAATCAATGGCTTAAGCCTCTCTGAATGGCAAAACTATGTGTCGCCCGACAAATTTCCCCGAATTATGATGAACCACACTAGGTTGCTTAAACCTTTGTGTTTTATGGCTGTAGTCTCACTAGCGTGTTTCATTGAATTTTATCCGATTACACCACTATACTCACATTGAGTCGTATATTTTGTGGCATTTTTCCATGTCGGCAAGCGCTCGATGTGAACCTGACGGCTGAGTTCTTCGAAGGTCGGGATTTCGCGTTGCGCGTTGAAGCGCGGGTTCAAACCGGACTTTGCCATGCGTCGATATTCGAGGGCTCTTTCTCGGGCCTGGTTCAGTGTGACAACATCTGCGCCACCTAATCCGAAATCCGTAGGCAGCGGAGCGCCCTTGCGGTTCTTCTGTCCTTTGACCGTTACGCGCACGATCCAGCGCCGTGCGCCTGGTGGATCAACAACAAGGTACAGGCCAGAACCGTCGCCATGCCGACCCGGACCCAGATTCTCTACCAGCTGCTTTGTCAGCTTCCCGCTGAGCGCAGCCATCAAAATACCACAAAACATACCACTCGATGAAATATACTAGGGATAATTCGGTAAAACTCAAGATTATACCATGAGTTACTAAGTTCTGATTATTTGTGGGAATATGGCACGTTAGACAGGCCATACCAAACTACTGAAATTAGTTGATGGCGGAGACGAAGTCAGTAAAACTAATCCTGCAAGTCTATGTTGGGTATTCGATAAATTGAGTTTTAATGAAATTATATCAAGATAGATACCACACAACGATCGATTTCAAGCGAGGCACAGCGCAAGGTGTCATATGACAGAATGTTGGTAAAACAACGTAACAGACACTCACACAGATTGCAGCAAACGACTGCTTTGAGCCCATAGTTCCAGATGCTGCATCTTGAAGGAGTGACTGCGAAGCTCTGATTGCTGCCATTGACTGCTATCAAATCGTTCTCGGTCAATCGATCTCGAGCAACACGGGCGCCCGCATTAAAGCCGTTGATAGCGGTACTTTGGACCTGGACTCATTGAAAACCAGCAGCACCGTCGCACCGAACCTGCGACTAGCTTGCTAGCAATACTCGTGAGGCCGACTCTCCAACCCACGTCGGACTTAAATTTCGGCCTATCAATTTCCCTGATTACGAGCTTCCAGCCGTTCAAGGTTTACAACCGTCGAAAGCATAAGACGATCATGGCTCCAATCCTGAGTTTGACGAACCGAGGCCGAACCAATTGCAAGCACAACAACAAGGGAAAGCGCCGACCCAAGGAAAATGGCCGACAACTGGGTCGTCGTCACTGGTGCATCGGTCAGGGCGATCACACGCTGTCGCAGAACATGCTTTGCTTTCGGCCCGTTAACCAAGGCCACATGAAGAATGCGAGGGCTTTTTAGCTTAACCGATCGTGTGCAGTAGTCCAGTAAACAGGCGGTATAGTCGGTCGCGTCAATCCCTTTACGCGAGACGACAGACTGATCGCAGGCCAATTCGCGAAGCCGGTCAAACTGATGCTTCATAGCCAGATAGGCCGGGTTCCAGAACAGCAACGGGCGTAAAAGCTCGAAACCCAGTTCCCATTCCACGTCCAATGCGCGGATGTGCTGAAACTCGTGCGCCAGAGCAAAGCGCAGATCGCGTGGCGAGTTCAGTAGATGGCTGGGCAAAACAACGTGGCGGCGACGAAGGCCGCGTACTGCAAAGGGTACGGTCACGCGATCCGAAAGACGAATGTCCACTTTGGCCGATTGTCGCCATAGAAAGCTGGAGCTTACAGCGTTGCGAATTGCAAGCGCGTTGAGGGCAACCCGAATTGCCAGAACAGCCGCCACCAAAACCAGTGTAATCAACGCACAAGTCACAAAAACAGAGCCGCCTGACATGACATGATCAACCCAGCGTTCGCGCGTGTTCAGAAGGGTTTCGAACTGCGCAGCCGGCATTGCGATTTCGCCGCGCAAATAGGCTGCCACTGCGATATCCCCCAGCGCAACAACCCGGCCGGGCCATACCTGAGCAACAAAACCCGAAACACCCATCGCCAGAATCGGGCTGAACATAACGCCGATGCAGAGTATCTTGAGCGAACGAAGCTGAGCAACAAAGCCGTACCGCATGGGCGTCAGCGCAAGGCCTCCGCGCACGGCCAGCCAGATCAGCGCCGACAATCCAAGCACTATGTTGAACTCGAGAAACGCATCGAGAACCGGTTTAACCGCTGTCATTTTGCAGTCTCCTCTCTACCAGTGCTCGAATCTCCTCTAGATCATCTTCTGTCAGCCCCTCATCATCGACCAGCCTTGCCACCAGAGTTGCGGGCGTGTCGTCAAACAGGGTCCGGGACAAATTCTGCAACGACCGCGACTGATACCTGTCCTTCTCCAGAAGGGGTCTGTAGATCAGCGACTTGCCGTTCTTCTCGCTTTCGACAAAGCCCTTTTCATCAAGAATACGCAAAATTGTGGCTCCGGAAGTGTAGGCCAGATTGCGATCAGGTGGCAGGCGATCAAGGACTTCACGGACCGAGCCCTGACCAAGCGCCCAGAGTTCGTTCATGAACTCAAGTTCCACGTCGGTCAGAAGATTTGTTGTCTTTTTCTTTCGCATCGATCTCGGTGTCGCCATTATTTAGTATGCCTGACAGACAAGCATCCTTTCGCTGTTTCTCAAAGCTTAAACTTTCCAGAAGACGAAGACGCCCCAACCGATGGACAGGAAAAGAGGCGTCCATACAGGTTGGCCTACCAGCCCAAGCCAGGCAAGGAAGATATAGGTCGAGCCGAGCAGTGTTATGAACAACCGATCGCCCAACGTGGTTGTCAGACCAAGTACACCGCGACGTTCAAGGCCGTCGCGGAACTTGAACCCTTCCAATAGTCCAATTAGTGCGATGGCCGCGAAGATACCCACGAATACCGCCAACGTCGCCGGGGTCCAGGCCATCCAGAAATCGGGCCAAAGAGGGGCGGTCCACGAGAATCCCTTTTCCTCTTGCTGGCCAACGTTGCCCCATCCGGCTTGCTGGGCGAATGCCATCGAAGGCAGGAAGGGGAGGGTGAGAAGAAGTGTACGCATATCGAACCTCACACACGGCCCATCGCGAAACCGCGCGCGATGTAGTTGCGGACAAACCAGATGACAATGGCACCAGGGATAATGGTCAGTGTTCCCGCGGCTGCCAGCAGACCCAACTCATACCCCGCGCTGGAGGCGGTGCGGGTCATCACGGCGGCGATGGGCTTGGCCTCGACCGCGGTGAGGGTCTTGGCCAGCAGCATCTCGACCCATGAAAACATGAAGCAGAAGAAGGCCGCGACGCCGACACCCGCTTTGATGTTGGGCAGGAAGATCGTCACGAAGAAGCGTGGGAAAGAATAGCCGTCGACATAGGCTGTCTCATCCAATTCTTTCGGGATGCCGCGCATGAAGCCTTCGAGAATCCAGACCGCCAGCGGCACGTTGAACAGCGTGTGCGCGAGTGCCACGGCCAGATAAGTGTCGAACAGGTGGATTGACGAATAGAGCTGGAAGAAGGGCAGCGCGAACACCGCCGCTGGCGCCATCCGGTTGGTCAGCAGCCAGAAGAATAACTGCTTGTCGCCCAGAAACCGATAGCGCGAGAACGCATAGGCCGCTGGCAGCGCTACACAGACCGACAGCACCGTGTTGATCGTCACGTAGATTATCGAGTTGATATAGCCCCAATACCACGTCGGATCGGTGAATATGGTGACGTAGTTCTCCAGCGTGAAGGTCTGGGGGAACAGGGAAAAGCCCGACAGGATCTCGTTCGTTGTCTTGAAGGACATCGCCACCAGCCAATAGATCGGCAGCATCAGGAACGCGATATAGAGGATCGGGATAAGGGACCGCTTCTTCATTGCGCGTCATCCTTTGTCATCAGAGTGTAGAAGACCCAGCTGACCAGCAGCGTGATGGCGAAGTAGATCAGGCTCATCGCGGCCGCAGGGCCAAGGTCGAACTGTCCCAGCGCGATCTTTACAAGGTCGATCGACAGCAAGGTGGTTGAGTTGCCGGGGCCACCGCCGGTCAGAACGAAAGGCTCGGTATAGATGTTGAAACTGTCCATAAAGCGCAGCAGAACGGCGATGGTTAGGACAGTCTTCATCTTGGGCAGCTGGATATAGCGAAACACTGACCACGGGCTGGCACCGTCGATCTTAGCGGCCTGATAATAGGCATCCGGGATCGACACGAGGCCCGCATAACACAGCAGCACAACCAGCGAGGTCCAGTGCCAGACATCCATGACGATCACGGTGATCCAGGCCGACAGTGGCTGTTGTGTCATGTCATAGTTTATGCCCAGGACGTCATTCAGGAAGTAGCCCAGCAGGCCGATCTTGGGCAGAGTAAAGATATTCCACATCGAGCCGACCACATTCCACGGGATCAGCATCGGCAGGGCCATCAGGACCAGACAGACCGGCACCCAGAACCCTTTGCGCGGCATGGAAAGCGCCACGATGATACCAAGCGGCACCTCGATCAGCAGGATCAGAAAGGTGAACAGGAACTGCCGTCCCAGAGCTGCCTGAAACCGGTCGGAACGCAGGATCTGTTCGAACCAGCCCAGTCCTTCCCAGAAGAACTGGTTGTTACCGAAGGTCTCCTGCACCGAATAGTTGACCACCGTCATCATCGGCACCAGCGCATTAAACGCGACCAGCGCCAGCACCGGCAGGACAAAGAACCATGCTTTTTGGTTTTCCGTTCTCATTGCGTCCGCTCCTCGGTTGCGATCCAGCCGTCGCGGTAGACGCGAGATTGTTCGGGTTTGAATTGCAGGTACACATGTGAGCCAGGGTTGGGCGCGTTGTGTTCTGCTACGGCTTTCACCGGCGTATCACCGACCATGGCACTGACCACATAGTGTCGCCCGATATCTGCGACCTTGGTGACATGGGCAGGGATGCCGGTTTCGCCAAAGCTTATATATTCAGGCCGGATACCCAGATCGGTGCGGCCTCCGTCACCGTGGGTCTGGCCTTCCAGCATCACTTCATGGCCTTCGAATAGGGCCCGATCGCCCTTTGCTTCGCACGGCAGCACATTCATGCCGGGTGAGCCGATGAAATGGCCGACAAATGTGTGCTGAGGGCGTTCGAACAGTTCCACAGGGGTGCCGATCTGCACGACTTCGCCTTCCTGCATCACGACTACTTCGTCCGCGAAGGTCAGCGCCTCGGTCTGGTCGTGGGTCACGTAGATCATCGTGGCTTTGACGCGCTGGTGCAGCTCTTTCAGCTTGGACCGCAGTTTCCATTTCAGATGTGGGTCGATAACAGTCAGCGGCTCATCGAACATCACCGCGTTCACGTCGTCGCGCACCAACCCGCGACCCATCGAGATTTTCTGTTTGTTGTCCGGGCTCAGACCTGAGGCCCGGGTATTCAGCATATCCGTAACGTCCAGCATCTCTGCAATCTCATCGACGCGACGTTTGATCGTTGCAGGGTCGACTCCCCGGTTTTTCAACGGGAAGGCCAGATTTTCGCCCACAGTCATCGTGTCGTAGATCACCGGGAACTGGAACACCTGCGCAATGTTGCGTTGATCTGGGGGCAAGGCAGTAACGTTCTGACCATCGAACAGAATCTGTCCCTCGGAAGGCGTCAGCAACCCCGAGATGATGTTCAGCAGCGTTGACTTGCCGCATCCTGATGGCCCCAGCAGCGCATAGGCGCCGCCATCGCGCCAGGTGACGTCGATTTCCTTCAGGGCGTAATCCTGTGGCCCCTTGGGATTGGGGAAATAGCTGTGTCGCAGGTTTGCAAGCTTGATTTGTGCCATGTCAGGCTATCCTTTTGCCGTCTTGGCCGAAATACCGGCAATGGGCCGGGTTCATGTAGAAGCTGTGGTCTTCGCCCACCTGATAGGGATGGACACCCGAGGCCAGGGACACCCACGCCTCATCCCCATGCTGGAAGTGCGCGCTGGAATCCGAGCCTGAAAGCTCGGTCACGATGACACGCCCGGTCAGCTCCACGTCGGCGTCGGAAGAGCGGAACGGGGTCACCCGGTGCGGACGCACGGCGACCAAGTAGTCACCATCGGCTATATCGGTGACTTTCCAGCCACCACCGCCGACCAATTGCGCCTGCGCATCAGACACAGTGATGCGCGCCACATTGATGGGCGGGTCAGAGAACACACGAGCTGCAGAGATGTTCTCGGGGTTGCGATAGATATCTGATGTGGGGCCAAATTGGGTGACGCGCCCGTCCTCCATCAAGGCGGTGTAGCCGCCAAGCATCAACGCCTCTTCCGGTTCCGAGGTGGCATAGACGACTACGGCCCCGCGCCCGGCGAACAAGTCGGGCAGTTGTTCACGCAGTTCTTCACGCAGCTTGTAATCGAGGTTGGCCAGAGGTTCGTCAAGAAACACTGCACGGCTTTCCTTTGCAATCGCGCGGGCCAGCGCGGTACGCTGCTGCTGGCCACCTGACAACTCATGCGGACGGCGCTGTAGCATTGGGCGCAACTGCAGCAAGTCGGCGGCCTCTTCGACGCGGCCTTCGATTTCGGATTTTGCCATCCCCGCCACGCGTATGGGCGAAGCGATGTTGTCGAAAACGGTCATATGCGGGTAGTTCACGAAGAACTGGTGTACCAAACTGATCTGCCGCTTTTGCGTGTTCAGCTTGGTGACGTCCTGCCCGTCCATCAGAACTTTGCCTGAGGCGATCGGGTCCAGCCCGGCCATCATCTTGATCAGCGAGGTTTTGCCCGACCCCGTCGCGCCCAGCAACACGTTGAAATGGCCAGTCTTGAGCGTCAGGTTCGTAGGCTTGATATGGATGACATTGCCAACCCGTTTGGTGGCGTCTTTAAGTTCGATCATGTCCGTGGGTTCCGGTCCTTCAGTGCGTCGCACTGGCCTTGGGGTGGGGATGCCGCACACGGCACCCCCGGTTTCGCTTGCTTACTGAGACTGCCAGCGCTGAACCAGTTCGTCATAGTTGACGGTCTGGCCCTGCGGCTTTTCGTTCTCAAGCTTGGCCTTGGGCGAGCCCGGCTTTTCCAACCAGAAGGCGGCATCCTGCGGCTCGTTCAGACGCGGGCCACAGCCACCGTAGACACCGGCGCTTTCGTCAGCGGCCTGCATCCGGGCCATAGTGATGTCCATCTCTTCTGCCAGACGGTCCATCGCCTCTTGCGGGGTGAAGGCGCCCGAGTTCACGTCACCGATCTGCTGCCACCAGATCTGGGCCAGCTTCGGATAGTCCGGCACGTTGATGCCGGTCGGTGACCATGCCACACGGTCGGGTGAGCGGTAGAACTCGACCAGACCACCCAGCTTGGGTGCGCGCTCGGTGAACGACTCGTGGTTGACCGAGCTGTCGCGGATGAAGGTTAGGCCCACATGGGATTTCTTCACGTCGACAGTCTTGGACGTCACGAATTGGGCATAGAGCCAAGCCGCCTGAGCACGATCCGCAGGCGTCGACTTCAGGAAGGTCCACGACCCCACGTCCTGATAACCAACCTTCTGGCCTTCTTCCCAATAGGGGCCGTGCGGGCTGGGCGCCATCCGCCACAGCGGCGTGCCTTCGTCATCCACGGTGTTGTTGCCTTCGGACTTCGGCTTCACCATGTCCGCGGTGAAGGCGGTGTACCAGAAGATCTGCTGAGCCACGTTGCCCTGGCTGAGCGCCGGCAACGACTGGTAGAAGTCGTAAGACGCCGCACCCGGAGGCGCATACGCTCGTAGCCATTCATCCCACTTGCGGATCGCATAGACCGCAGCCGGGCCGTTCGCAGCACCACCACGCGAAACGGACGCGCCAACAGGGTTACAGGTGCCCGCTTCCATGCGGATGCCCCATTCGTCGACGGGGACGCCGTTCGGTTCACCCACGTCACCAGCGCCGGCCATCGACAGCCAGGCGTCAGTCATGCGCCAGCCGAGGTCAGGCGCGCGCTTACCATAATCCATGTGGCCATAGATCGTGGTGCCATCGACTTCTTTCACGTCATTGGTGAAGAACTCGGCGATGTCTTCGTAGGCCGACCAGTTGACCGGAACGCCTAGATCATAGCCGTATTTCTCTTTGAACGCGGCCTTGTTGGCTTCGTCATCGAACCAGTCCTTGCGGAACCAATATAGGTTCGCAAACTGCTGGTCAGGCAATTGATACAGCTTGCCATCAGGGCCGGTGGTGAACTGAATGCCCATGAAGTCATCCAGATCCAGCGTTGGCGAGGTTGTCGCCGCCCAATCACCTTCCATCATATCGGTCAGCGGATAGGCCAACTGCAGGCGCGAATGTGTCCCGATCAGGTCGCTGTCGTTGACATAGCCATCATACAGGTTCCGTCCGGTTTGCAGCTGAGTCTGAACAGCCTGAACCACTTCACCTTCGCCGAGAATCTGATGATTGACCTTGATCCCGGTTATTTCCTCGAACGCCTTGGTCAGAACCTCGGATTCATAGGAATGCGTCGGGATACCCTCGGACAGGACATTGATTTCCATTCCCGAGTACGGTTGTGCAGCATCGATGAACCACTTCATTTCGGACAACTGTTCGTCCTTCGACAAGGTCGATGGCTGGAATTCGTCGTCGATCCAACGTTGTGCTGCGGCTTCGTCGGCCCAAGCAGGACCATGCCCCGCAATGACGGCCGCTGCCGCCACGGCGGAAAGTAGATGTCTCCGCATCTGTCTCCTCCCAAAGATTATGTGATCCGGTGCAGACCGGATGGCAAACAGCATCGATGATATTCAGCACAGCTGTCAAACTAAAATTTTAGTAACAGCGAAAGGTGTTGTTAAGTGTAAGATAATGAACGATATTTTTACCATCGAGGTATTTAAGATTTAATACTTGTTGAATTAGCTAGTATCTGTGGGTGCTGAAAACATCGCGTAACTAATTCTTGAGTCGGCTTATTACCCGCTGCTCAAATGCGGATTGGGTGAAACACAAGGCTAATGTCCGCTAACTTCAAAGTTCAACTAGCCTGTTCGCAATTGCAGCCAAAGTTTACTCTCCCACCCGACCTGCAGGTGACTGCAGTCGCGATCCGCCAGAAGCTGCCGTTCGGGCGATCGCAGCGAACTCACCCTTTGTCCGCATATCGGTCATTTGGCGAAAAACGATCAAAGTCTGTTGTGCGGACATTACTGCCAACTGCCATCCGCATTTTTACTCCAAAGGACCGCAGTCAGCCCAAAGCGGACATTCGTAACAAGACTTTGTGATTTCCGGGGCCGGATGTAGGTGCGCTGACAACGCTGCATTCCCAACATTGATTTCATTGAAGAAAATCTTGGAACTTTGCGCATAACTTTGCACGATTTTCCCTTAAGTTTGCATGCTACGGAGAACCCATCGAACAAACAGGCTCTCAGGCTTTCATACGGTGCCCAAATGCAGTTTATTCCCAATCGCCAGCAGACGAGCGCCAAGTCTTGGTTTCCTCATCCCAAACATTGGCTGTGACGCAAGGGGTTGGGTTTATTCCGTCGCAATTGGATCCATGAATATCCGCAACAACAACGCGTT
>NZ_JBWVBI010000010.1:0-168676 GCF_057221175.1 Ruegeria sp. HKCCD3925 | reverse complement strand
CAACCAACTTACCTCCCAACTCAACATGCAAAGCGTGAAGAGGCGTGCGTTTTAAGGATGAAGTCATGGTGGCCACCTGCTTTGTATCAGTTACCCAGAAACGTTCCTGTCAGTCTGACCCAAGCTGCACAGATTGCAACGATTCAGCCCAGGATTTCAGCAGATCGCCTCGATCACGGCAGAACAGTATACGGGTGCATGCATCAATAATGTTCCTATAGGAAACTTTTTTCCGTTAGGCAACACTCCTTGTTCGGAGTCAGTAAAACTGTGCCGAGCACCCACCCATAGCTGGTAGACATCCCCGATAGTAACTTGGTTTAGCGTGGAAAATCGTGAAATGGTCTTCAACTTACCTTCATTCCTCAAGGGAATGGACTGCGCGATCAAGCACCCTGAGACCTGCAACCAAATCCTCTTCGGCTGTGTCTTCGGCAAAATCGTGGCTGATTCCGTCAATCGACGGGACAAAGAGCATCGCAACCGGCATCAGGCGCGAGACATTGGTGGCATCGTGGAGCGCTCCGGATGGCATATTGCGCCAACGCCCAGGCGCAATGGCCTGCGCGCCGCTTTCCAGCGCACCGCGCAAAACCGGGTCCATGCTGACGGGCTCTAACCCCAGCATCGGGCCGTAGGTTAGTGTTACGCCCTGCTCTTCGGCAATCTGCTGTGCGGTCGCGCGAATGATGTCTTCCATACGCACCAGACGCTCAGGATCGCCGTCGCGCCATTGCATCGAAAACCGCACCCGTCCCGGCACGATAGAGGACGCATTGGGGTGAACATCAACACGCCCGATGGTCCAGACGGTTTGCGGCGTGACCACATTACGGAACCGGTCATTGAGGCGCGTGTTGAACAGCGACAGGGCATGAAACGCGTCACGTCGCAAATGCATTGGCGTGGTTCCAGCATGGTTTTGCTGGCCTTGGAAGGTGATGACCATATCGCGGATGCCGACGATATCGGTAACAACGCCGATCTGTTCACCGGCTGCATCCAGTGCCGGGCCCTGTTCGATGTGCATTTCGATGAAGCCGCTGAACCGGACAGGATCAACAAAGCCTTGCGACTTCTTTGCCATTTCAGCCCGCGCGCTGCCAAAGGTGACGCCTGAGCCATCAATCAGCAAGTCCGCCTGTTCCAAAGATAATCCACCTGACCAGACCGCCGATCCGGTGGTGACGCCGAACCGCCCCTCTTCGTCCTGAAAACTGACGACCGAGATGGGTCGATCACTGGAACGCGCGATTTCCAGTGCCGCAATGACGCCCAGGGCTCCGTCCAGCCAACCGCCCTCGGGCTGGCTGTCGGAATGCGAGCCCATCAGCAGCGAGGGTCCATCAGCCAACCCGAACAGGTTTCCAACCGGGTCGACATGCGGAGTCAGGCCAGCCTCGGTCATGCACCCGGCGAGCCACTGCCGCGCGGCGATATCAGCTTTGGAATAGGCAGGGCGGACGACGCCCTTGCCGACGCCCGAAGCCCCGAATGAACGCAGCGTGTGTAGATCGGTCAGAAACCGTGTGTGATCGACAGCCATGGGTCCTCCTGTTCGCGTAACCATATCGGTAAACCAAGCCAGACATAGGAGTTTTTTCGGACACTGGCGAAACCCCTCTGGTCCCGGCCCCGAACCTGCCCTAAGACGTCAGGCCAAGAGGGATCGTCATGTCACATATAACACTGGTGCGCCACGGGCAGGCCAATACAACCGCGCGGGACGAGCAGAGCTATGACAAGCTCAGCGATTTGGGCCATCAGCAAGCACGCTGGCTGGGCGCGCATCTGCGCGACACGCGCACGCACTATCCCCGCGTTTACTGTGGTACGTTGAACAGGCATGTGGAGACCGCAACCAGCATGGGGCTACCCGAGCCAATCCAAGACGCGCGCCTAAATGAAATAGAGTATTTCACACTCGCCCAGTTGTTCGAGCAGCAGCATGGGGTCAAAGTTCCAACCGACCGCGAAGGTTTTGTCGAACATCTGCCCCGCACCTTCGCCGCATGGTCCCGGGGCGAGATCGAGGACACCCCGGAAAGTTTCGAAGAGTTTGAAGCGCGCGTCTCTGGCGCTCTGCATGATATTGGCACCGAAGGTGGCCCTGCGATCATCGTAACGTCGGGCGGGCTGATTTCGATGGTTGTGCGGCAGGCGATGGGCTTGGATATTCCATCGATGGCACGGGTCGCGCTTGCCATCATGAATACGTCGATGCATCGTCTGCATCCGATTGGTGCGCAACTAAGCCCGGTTCTGTTCAACGCGGTGCCTCATCTGGAAGCGCCAGACCGACAATACGCGCAGACCCATCTGTAAGGAGGCTACAATGCAACTTTATTATGCCCCCCGCACAATCTCGGTCGCCGTGGCAATTGCGCTGGAAGAGGCCGGGCTTGAGTATGAGGCCATCCAACTGGACTTTGCCGGAGGTGAGCAAACCAAACCCGCCTATAAGCAGATCAATCCAAAAGGTCGGGTCCCGGCACTGGTTGTGGATGGCGGCATTCTGACCGAAACCGGAGCGTTGTTGGAATACATTGCCGCTAAAGCGCCCGAGGCGGGATTGGTGCCATCAGATTCGGTTATGGCGGCGCGGATGCGAGAGGTGATGTTTTATCTCGCCTCGACCATGCATGTGAACCATGCCCACAAGATGCGCGGGCCCCGTTGGGCAGACAAGAAATCCAGCTGGAAAGACATGAAGGACAAAGTCGCGCAAAACATGACTGAGTCCTGCGCATATATCTCGTCGAACGGGTTGCGTGGGCCGTTTGTTTTGGGCGAGGCGTTCTCGCTGGCCGACGCGTACCTGTACGTGGTTTGCAGCTGGCTGGAGGGCGACGGTGTTGACGTCTCGGCCTTTCCAAAGATCATCGCCTTCCGCGAAGCGATGGAGGCGCGTCCCTCGGTACAGGCGGTACGCGCTGCCGGTATGCTCTGACAAAAGGAATTGGAATGACACATCTCTGGGTCCGGGCAGAACAGCGCCCGAACGAGGAACGGGTCGGGCTGACCCCCGAAGGCACTGCCGCGTTGATCGCGGCAGGCATCCGCGTGACGGTCGAGGAAAGTTCCGTCCGCGCCATCGCAATTGATGGCTACAAGGACGCGGGCTGTGAAATCGCGGCTGAGAATTCCTGGCCCAATGCCCCGCTGGACGCGATCATCTTTGGCCTCAAGGAGCTGCCCGAGGACGGCACGCCCCTGCCCCACCGCCATATCATGTTCGGCCATGCCTATAAGGGACAACATGCAGGACGCGCGCTTTTGCAGCGGTTCAAGGCTGGCGGCGGCACACTTTATGATCTGGAGTATCTGGTCGAGGAAAACGGCCGCCGGGTTGCCGCTTTCGGCTATTGGGCTGGGTACGCGGGGGCTGCCGTGACGCTCAAGACATGGGCGGCCCAGCAACGAAATGAAGAATGCCCGCCGGTTGGTGTTTATAAGAACAAAGACACGTTGAACGCCGAATTGCTGGCCGAGCTGGACTCCACCGGCGCCGACCGTCCCCGCGCCATCGTCATCGGTGCGTTGGGCCGTGTTGGCACAGGCGCGGCTGATCTCTGCGAGGCAATGGGCGTCAGCGTTACCAAGTGGGACATGGCCGAAACCGCCCGCGGCGGACCATTCCCAGAAATCCTCGATCACGACCTGTTCTTGAACTGTATCTTCGCTCGTCCCGGCACACCGGTCTTTGTCCCACGGTCAGCGCTGACCACCTCGCGGAACCTTACAGCTATCGGCGATGTGGCCTGCGACCCGGATAGCGATTACAACCCAGTGCCGGTCTATGACCGCGCGACCACATGGGATGCCCCCGCCTTGCGCGTGGCCACCGATCCGGTGATGGATGTTATGGCGATCGACAACCTGCCGTCGATGCTGCCTGTCGAAAGTTCCGAGGACTACGCGGCGCAATTACTTCCGTCGTTGTTGACCCTCACCGATCTGGATAGCGGCGTCTGGGGCCGGGCAGAAGCAACTTACAAAACTCATATTGAAGGGATCTGAGCGATGACGATTCACTGGTGCGGCACCGGCCTGTCGGCCATCCCCGGCCTGCGCCGTCTTATTGAAGGCGGGCACAAAGTCACTGTCTGGAACCGGACCATTGAGAAGGCCAAGACAGAGGTCGGTGACCTCACCGACGACATCCGCGCCTTCGACATCGACGCATTGGGTGCGGTGCTGGAAAAAGGTGATGCCATCGTATCGATGCTGCCTGGTGACTGGCATGTACCTTTGGCAGAATTGGCAATCTCGAAAGAAGCCAACTTTGTCTCTTCCTCATATATCGCACCTGAGATGCGCGCGCTGGACGGCAAGGCCCGCGAGGCCGGGGTTGCACTGGTTAACGAAGTTGGGTTGGACCCGGGCATCGACCATCTGATGGCGCATGCGCTGGTTGCCGATTACCGCGCCTCGGACGCGTTTGATCCCCAAAACCACCTGAGCTTTATCTCTTATTGCGGAGGCGTTCCCAAGAATCCCAACCCGTTCCGCTACAAATTCAGCTGGTCACCTCTGGGTGTGCTCAAAGCGCTGCGCTCTCCTTCCAAGTCAATCCGGGACTACGCGCCGCTGGATGTCGCCCGACCTTGGGACGCGATCACCAGCTACATCGCACCGCTGCCCACTCCGGAAAGCTTCGAAGTCTACCCGAACCGCGACTCGATCCCCTTCAAGGCCGAGTACCAGTTCGAGGATCACTGGCCGGTCAAGCAATTTGTCCGTGGCACCCTGCGCCTGAACGGCTGGGCTGAGGCGTGGTCGGATGTGTTCACCGAAATCGAAACGCTGTCCGGCCCCGAAGGCGATGCGCGCTTGAAAGAGATGTCGGATCAGTTCTGGGCCGAGAACGCCTATGACGAGGGCGAGCCTGACCGCGTGGTTTTATGTGTGGGCCTGAAGGCGGAAAAGGACGGCGTTGAAGTTTGGCACAAAACCTATGTCATGGATGCCTGGGGCGACGCGCGCGGGACGGCGATGGCGCGGCTGGTTTCGATCCCGGTTTCACTGGCCGTCGAGGCCGTGCTGAACCGCGCTATTCCCGCAGGAGTTCACGCTGCACCCAGCGACCCGAAGCTGGTGCAGGACTGGATGCGCGAGATCGACACGCTGGCACAGCACCTGCAGATCGTGGACCACACGGCCTAAATCACAAACAGCCGCTCCGGTACCTTCGGAGCGGCTGCGTTCTTAATGCGGCTTAACCCGCTATCGTCAGATGTATTGCGCAATCACCGCTTCAACATCACAGCGATTGATGCCCAGTTCTGACAGATCGGAATCAGAAAGCCGGTTCAGTTCCTGGGCGGCACAAACGATATCCGCCCTGATCGCGTGTATTCTCATCGCCCGGTCAAACAGCATCAATGCGCTTTTTGAAGGGGGTTGTTTCGGGATTGGGTTGGCATCCAGCATACTTGTTACCTCAGCAAAATTTAAAATGGACCGATTTCCGTTCAGCGCCGGAAAGGCTTAAACGCCGTTCAGATAGGGTATGTTCTGATAGACGTTCCGATATACGCGCCGCCTGATCTCACCACGCGGAATGCCGATATCAAAAAGCTGACGATCGCTGAGTTCTTCAAGCGCCCGGATCGTGTTCTTGTAGACCTTGCGGCGCTGCCATCCTGACTTTGGCACTGTTTGGTTCACAAGTTGGCCAAAAAGCAGATCCCGATGATCTGCTCCGGTTGCATTGACATGTGCCATGACGGTTCCTCCTAGATTCATCGCTGTGTTTGATGAACCTGATCAAAGAACTCGACATTAACCCCGACGGAAGGCCGCATTAATTTTGCTTCATACGCTAGGATAAGCTGACCCGTCGCCAGATCACCGACTACATCAGATCGTTTTCAACGTCCTCGGCTGAAATTCCCAGCGCATCCAAACCGTTTTCCAGATGGTCCGACAAATGCGGTGTTCCGATCAGATAATCCGCGCAAGGCGTCGAGGCTTCGGACTTAGCCGTCGCAATCGCTTCGGCCAAATCCTCGGCAAAAAAGCTTTCTCGACCGATCCACATGACGGCTACCAGCTCTGCTTGCTCATCCTCACCCATACGGTCGATGAATGCGCGCAATTCGCCCTCGGCCCGGTCCAGTTCACGCCCCATCATGGCGACCTGGGC
The DNA here is from genome assembly GCF_057221175.1 of Ruegeria sp. HKCCD3925. Lineage (NCBI taxonomy): Bacteria > Pseudomonadati > Pseudomonadota > Alphaproteobacteria > Rhodobacterales > Roseobacteraceae > Ruegeria > Ruegeria sp. HKCCD3925. The sequence continues at coordinate 162,528 of NZ_JBWVBI010000010.1, read as the reverse complement.
GATCTTTCTTGCCGAGATTTCCAACATCTGTCTCAACTCCTCGTGTTCGCGGTCCAGGCATTTCTGCACGATCCCGCAGGTGACCGTCTTTGATCTTGCGCAAAGCGGAGGGCTTTAGTGCCGCGACCGGGATACAGGCTGATCGGGAACCGGCGCGGTACGAAACGGGCTGAACCGCGCCCGTTTGATCCACAGCTTCACCGCCTGCCAGTGGATCAGAAACACCGCCCGACGCGCGCCGAACGGACGCCGCCAGAGAGACTGAAAAATGATCCGGTTGCTGTACGGCTGGCGCGGACCGGTCAGCGTGGCAATCAAACCGCCTCGGGCACGCCCATAATCGATCCAGACACCAACACGTTCGTCCTGATAGTCAAAGCGGAAGGTATAGGTGCCCTCGATCTTCTGAAACGGAGAGACATGCATCAGCTTGTCCGCAAGTATCCGATCGGTAGGTGCAATCGATGAAAGATCGGGTTTGTGGCACAAGTAGCTATGGCGTGTGCCATAAGTGTTGGTCACCTCGGCCACCACAGCATAAAGCTGGTTATCTTTATCAAAACAGAACCAGAAACTGACCGGATTGAACACATGCCCCAACACACGGGGTTGTGTCAGCAAGGTCATCCTGTCCGGTTGTGGAATATCTTGCGCCTCAAAGCATTCACGCAGCCAGATCGCCCCGCGACCCTGACCAGGTTCACCCCCATGATCGCAATCTTGCCAGCTTGTCAGGTTCGCGCCATTGATCGAAAACAGGGATGGGGTCTTGGGGTGGGCCTCGGGGTCTAGCAAGATGTAATCGACGGAATAGCGAAACGCATTCTCGACCGCACCTTTGCGCCCGTGAAAGGTATGGCCCGCGATATAGTCAATTCTGTTCATAAAACAGATTTCCCGTCCTGCCCGCAAATCATTCAATTGACATGCATTTCCGCATATCTGGTATCTCACAATACGATATTCAGCCGGTTTTGGATGAAATTTATCCAACCGACTGATCCACCTTGGGTGTCCCCACGTATTGTGGTTATGTTTACCGAGACTGACACCGCGACATTGGACGAACCGGCGGCAGAAGCTGCTGGAAGAATTGTTTGGCGCGGACCTAAGCGTTTTAAGGGCAACTCGGTGAACGGACAGAATAATACTTGCGGCGCCAGAAAGGATTGGGTGGAACACGTCCGTCGAATCCGAGACGCTCAGGATCAGGCGGCCTTCGCCGAACTGTTTCAGCATTTCGCGCCTCGTATCAAGGCGTTCCTGATCAAGTCCGGTTCGGATGCCGCCCTGGCTGAAGAATGCGCGCAGGAAGTCATGGCGACCTTGTGGCACAAAGCGCATCTGTTTGACCCGACAAGGGCAACGGTTGCGACCTGGGTGTTCACGATCGCAAGGAACAAGCGCATTGACGTATTGCGCAAGCAACGCCGCCCCGAACCCGAAGACCTCGGGTGGGGGCCGGAGGCGGAGCCGGAACAGGAAGACGTTCTAGCGCTGCAACAGGAAACCGCGCAGCTGCGTGATGCCATGGCGGCATTACCTGAGGCGCAAAGACAGCTGATCGAGAAGGCCTACTTCGGAGATCTGAGCCATCGAGAAATCGCATCTCAGACCGGGTTGCCCTTGGGAACGATCAAATCACGGATACGGCTGGCGCTGGACCGCTTGCGCCACGCGATGAACTGAGATGACGAGCATGAAAAACGAGATTAAACATCACCTGACAGACGACCTGCTGATGGCCTATGCCGCAGGCAATCTGCCCGAAGCGTTCGACCTGATGGTCGCAACGCATCTGTCTCTGTGCGACCACTGCCGCGCCCGCGCTGAAAGCTTTGACGCAGTTGGCGGATGCGTTTTGCAGGAACAAGATGCGTCAGCAAGCATGAGTGACGGTTCACTGGCGGCAACAATGGCATTGATTGCTCAGGGCGCACCAAAGGTGAAACCCGCGCACCCGTCTTGTGCAGTTCTTCCGACACCGCTGCAGGACTATGTCGGTGGCGACGTGAACGCGATCAAATGGAAGCCCGTCGGCATGGGTGTCAAACAGGCAATCCTGCCCACGACCAGCGAAGCCACCGCCCGGTTGTTGTTTATCCCCGCCGGGGCAGCAGTGCCGGATCACAGCCATAATGGCATAGAACTGACGATGGTCCTGCAGGGTGCATTCTCTGACGAGATCGACCGCTTCGACCGCGGCGATGTCGAAATCGCTGACCAGTCTATCCATCATACCCCTACGGCAGATATCTCTGAAGACTGCATTTGCCTGGCCGTCACTGATGCTCCACTGAAGTTCAGCAAGCTGATGCCGCGCCTGTTCCAGCCATTCCTTCGAATCTGATCCGTCGTGGTAGGGTTGTTTATCGACGCTAACTAAATCGGGGTTTTAAATGTTCTTAAGGATGGCAGTCACAGCGCTTTTGCTGACTTTTGGAGCCAGCGTTTCTGCACAGATGTCCGCAGACGTTAAATTCCAACCGGGCAATTTCGGCACGATGGTGAACGGCACTGTCACCGGCGACGAATATTTCGACTATAAACTGGGCGCCAAAGCGGGACAGGAGATGTTCGCCGACCTTAAGGTCAGTGACACCAATGGCAACGGCGTGATCTATTTCAACATCTTGCCGCCGGATAGCGACGGCGTCGCAGTTTACAACGGCTCAATCGATGGAAATACCGCCCGGATCGAGCTTCCCGATGATGGCGACTACACCATACGTGTTTATCTGATGGGTAACGATCGCGACACAGGCAAGACGGTTGGTTACAATTTGGACCTGTCGATCCAATAACGCTTACCCTTCGGTTTTGCCCAGCGGCACGACGTTTGTTTGGTCATCCGGCGCAAGCTCTTCGAAATCGAAATTGTCCAACCGTTGCGCCCGGCGACCCGCCTTTTCCGCGCTGATCTTGATTTCCGAGATATCCTTTGCAGCCTGCCCGAAATGACGGTCGAGGTTCGACACCCGGTCGCCTAAACGTTCCACATCCTTATGCAGCAGCCCCAATTCCTTGCGGATCGCACCGGCCTGTTCGCGCATACGCGCATCTTTAAGGATCGCCCGCATGGTGTTCAGCGTCGCCATGCAAGTTGTGGGTGAAACGATCCAAACGCGTTTCGAGAAACTCTCTTGCACCAATTCAGGGAACTTGGCGTGCAGCTCGGCATAGACTGCCTCAGAGGGTAGAAACATCAGCGCACCATCTGCAGTTTCACCGTCCAGAATGTACTTCTCGGCAATATCGTTGATGTGCTTGCGCACGGTACTGCGGAACATCTGTACCGCTGCTTTCAGCTCCATGTCGTTGGTCGATCCGATCAGCGCCTCATAGGCTTCCAGCGGGAACTTACTGTCGATCACGATCGGTCCGGGAGGGTTCGGCAGGTTGATCAGGCAATCAGCGCGCCGTCCGTTCGATAACGTGGCCTGCAGCTGAAAACTATCTGATGGCAGCGCCTTTGAAACGATATCGTTCAGCTGGATTTCCCCGAATGCCCCGCGCGTCTGCTTGTTCGACAGGATATCTTGCAGCGACAGCACGTCGCCTGAAAGCTTGGTGATATTGTCCTGCGCCTTGTCGATGGCTGCCAGACGTTCCTGCAATTGCGTCAGCGAGGTCGCCGTCTGTTTCGACGAACCATGCAGCGATTCCTTCATCCGCTCCTGCATCTCAGCCAGAGCGCGCGCCGATTTCATCGCGTTATCGGCCAGCCGGTCATTCATCTGCTGTTGCACCGATGACAGGCGGGATTCAACGGTCTGGATCACCTGCACCTGCGCGTTGGCTTGCGTGTCCGAGACATGCTGTAGGCCACCCCGCAGTTGTTCCTGCCCCTGGCCCAGTTGCTGCACATGCTGCCCAAGGTGCGCCATCTGCCGGGCCAGCGGCTCCGCCATCCGAGCTGAACGCTGTGACGCTCGAAGTGACAGAAACAGAAGCAGCAGAATCAACACCACCACCCCGCCTGCAATCAGGATGATAGGGTCATTCAATGCATATTGGGTGCCAGCAATCTCGATCATATCGCCTCAGATGTTCTTGTTTTATTCTTCATAGCCCGAGCGGGCCAGCGGATCAACTGCGGCCGAACAGGCGTTCGATATCGCTCAGCTTCAGTTCCACATAAGTTGGCCGCCCGTGGTTGCACTGCCCGGAATGGGGCGTCGCCTCCATCTCACGCAGCAGGGCATTCATCTCTTCGGCCCGCATCCGACGGCCAGACCGAACCGAGCCATGGCAGGCCACGCGGCTCAGGATCGCCTCGATCCGCGCTTGCACCATCTGGCTTTCGCCCTGATCGGAGAGCTCATCAAGGATATCGAGGATCATCGCGCGGGCATCGACCTCGCCAAGAATGGCCGGAGTTTCGCGCACGGCGATTGCTCCGCCACCAAAGGATTCGATGGTCAATCCAAAGCGCGACAGGTCCTCTGCAACGGCCATCAGACGTGCGCAGTCACCGTCTGTCAGTTCGACGATTTCGGGGATCAACAACGCTTGTGCGGCAACGCCATTTTCGGCCATCTGAGCCTTGAGCTTTTCGTACACCAGCCGTTCATGTGCGGCGTGTTGATCCACGATCACCATGCCGTCTGCCGTTTGGGCGATGATGTAATTCTCGTGCACCTGCCCGCGCGCCGCCCCCAAGGGCAGGTCTTGCGGCTCATCCTCCGGTGCAGTTTCGGGCACCGGTTCCACGATGCGTCCACTATAGTCCTGAGACAGTTCCGCAAAACCCGGAGATTGCGCCCGATAGGCCGCCTGACGCGCCGCGGGTGACGGGCGATCCATTTGATACACCCGCGCCGGGGTTGCGGGTGCGGGCTCGGGCCGCATCGCACCCAAGGTTGCGTTGGCCACGGTCGAAGATGCCCGGTGCCCGGCCTCGGCCAACGCGTGACGCAGGCTGGACACGATCAAGCCACGCGCGAGGCCGGGGTCGCGGAACCGAACCTCGGATTTTGCCGGATGTACATTCACATCCACCAGCGTTGGATCGCAATCTATGAACAGCGCCGCCGCCGGATGCCGGTCGCGGCTGAGGAAATCGAAATAGGCCGCTCGCAGCGCACCGGTCAGCATCTTGTCCCGTACGGGTCGCCCATTGACGAACAGATACTGCGCCACTGCAGCCCCGCGCGAATAGGTCGGCAGCGCGGCATAGCCATAAAGCCTGAGCCCTTCGCGTGTGGCATCGATCTGCAAAGCGTTCTCGGCGAACTCACGGCCAAGAACGCGCGCCAATCGGGCATGCAGCGCATCAAACAGATCGCCATTCTCGCGGTCGGCACGAAAGGTCACGCGGCCCTCTCCCCCACCCGAGACATCGCGCAGGGTGAACGCGACCGAAGGCTCGGCCATCGCCAAACGTTTCACAATGTCTGAAATCGCCTGCGCCTCGGCCCGGTCCGTGCGCATGAACTTCAGCCGTGCCGGGGTGGCGTAAAACAGGTCTCGCAACTCAACCACAGTCCCAGCGCGCAAGGCTGCTGGCTTCACTGCATCCATTTTGCCACCGGACACCTGGATCGAGGCCGCATCAGCACCCGAGACACGGCTGGTGATGGTCAAACGCCCGACCGCCCCCAGCGAGGGCAGTGCTTCACCGCGAAATCCAAATGTGTGGATATTCAACAGATCTGACCCGTCGATCTTCGATGTCGCATGGCGCGACAGCGCCAGAGGCAAATCCCCCGCTGCGATCCCACACCCATCATCGGTGACACGAATCAGGGTCTTGCCGCCATCCGCGACCTCAATAGCGATGCGTGTGGCCCCGGCATCGATGGCGTTTTCGACCAGTTCCTTGACGGCAGAAGCAGGCCGTTCCACGACTTCACCCGCTGCAATCCGGTTGATCGCTGCGTCATCAAGCTGCCGGATGACCGGTTGATTGTCGCTGATATTGGGGTTCGCATACACCATACCGCTAGACCTAGCATAGGCGCACGCGATTCGACCACTGGTTTGAATTGTGAAGAGCGGGCTTTAAACGAGGTATCCGGCCAGTTTGACCGCGCCGTTAAGGGGGTAGCGACTAAGGTCAGAACTGGCCGGATATACCAGAGTGAGTGGTGGTCTTGTGGTTTCCAATTGAAAGTTTGGTATCACCGAAAATGGAATAAATCTTGTTAAGAATTCGTGATTGTTTCCACTTGGCGAAGTTCAGCCGAAACTGCGTGATGGGCGTTGGCGTGAATACGCCAAGTCAAGCCTGACTGGGCGCTCCGCTGCGGGTTCGGCATGGGCCAAAAGCAGCGGTCAGCGCCAGAATCAGGCCTGATATCGTGGCGATCATTCCTGCGGCGCTGACAGCATCCGCAGCCCCCAACCACAATGGGCCATAGCCTGCCAAAACATAACCGGACACGGCGGAAAGGGTTGCGAACAGGACACTCCAGACGATCTGGACTTCCAACCGGTTGGTCATCATCCGTGCCGCAGCTGGCGGGCAGATGAACATTGCAATCACGATGATCGACCCCACTGCATCAAATGCCGCGACAGCAGCAATCGCAGCTATGATCACCAGCGCCATCCCTAACGCACCAGTGCGGATACCAATTGTGCGCGCAAAGCCTTCATCGAAGGTTGATATCTTGAGCGGTCGCCAGAACAACCACGTGAACAGCAAGACCCCCGTCAGTGTCAGCGCAATGCGCGGCAATTCAGGTGGCAACCCTGCCAATGCCTGTAAATCCAGCAGCGACGACCAGTCCGTTGCATCCAGCCAGATCAAGCTTTCCAGATTGCCGTAAAGCGCATGTTCAACGTCCAAATGGACGGTCGAAGTGTCAGTCTGCTCAAGCAGTAGGACACCACCGGCGAACATGGTCGTGAATACGACACCCATCGCTGCCCCCGGCTCGATCTGACCCAATCGCCGGATCGCTTCGATCATAACCACGGCGACCACAGCAGCCCCTGCTGCGCCAAGCATCATCGGCCATGTTGAAATTGCGCCTGTCAGCAGAAACGCGACGACAATACCGGGCAACACCACATGGCTGATCGCGTCGCCAATCAGCGCCTGTTTGCGCAGCACCAGAAAGTTGCCGGGCAGAGCGCATGCGATGGCCGCGAATGTCCCAATCAACAAAGGCGTCAGCGACAGGGGTACGAACTCTTCTCCGCTCATGGCGTGACCTCCTGCGGGCCGCCGACACGACGATCAATCTCGGCGATCTGATCGCGAGTCAGCACGGTCTCGATATCGCGCAGCCCATCGTACAGCGCCGCAGTGGCCTCATGCGCCTGATCCGCGCGGACGATCTCCCACCGCTTTTCGTCTCGTAGGGCCTTGGCCGCACGCGCCCTCCCTTCCTCTGTTGCAACTCCATCGGCGCGCACAAGGCCGGTGCGGCGTAACAGGCGAATGGTTAGGGGTTCATAGATTTGCTGCCCCTGCGCCAGTGCCAGCAGTCCCTGCCGAATGTGCACTCGACGCTGGAACCGAAGGTGGCTGAGAATAGCTGCCAACACGCCCCGAACCGGCGCGAACAGGAGCGACAGGGCAAAGAACCCAAAACTGACCAGAACGATGATCGGTCCGGTCGGCAGGTTCGGAGCCGAGGCCGAAATACCTGCCCCCAGATACCCTGCAAGACCTCCGGCCAAACCGGCCAGAACGACCACGCGGTCGGATCGCTCCGTCCAGAACCGCGCTGTCACAGGTGGGATGATCAGCAGAGCAACAATCAGGATCAGACCAACGATCTTTAGCCCGACCACGGTCACCGCCATCACGAGCCCCATCATCGCCAGATCAATCCGATGCACGGGCAACCCGCGCGCGGCGGCATATTCAGGATCGAAGGCGACCATCGTCATCGGGCGGCGGATGATCATCACCAGCACCAAAGTTGCAGCGCCCCCGATCGCGATGACCAGAGCATCCGCCCACAGCATCCCCGCAGTAGAACCCAGCAAGAATCCTTCCAATCCTGCCTGGCGTCCAACCCCCATGGTTTGAATAACGGTCAGCAGTACGACACCAAAACCGAAGAACACCGATAACACTGCGCCGATCGCTGCATCTTCTGCCAAACGTGTGCGACTGGTCAGCCAGTTCATACAGAGCAAACCAACCCATGCGGATATTGCCGAACCTGCAAGCAGTCCGATCAAGTTACGCCCATCACCACCGAAAGCCACCAGCACCATGAAGGCAAGGCAAACGCCCGGTAGGGTCGCGTGGCTGATGGCATCGCTAACCAGCGCGCGTTTACGCAGGAATAAGAACGTGCCCGTCACACCTGCCGAAACGCCCAGTAACGTCGCACCAATGGCAACCAGCGTGGCGTTATAGCCAAGCTGTAAGGTCAAAGCCTCCCAAAGCATGCTTACCCCAGCGCGCGCGAAATCTGATCGATCTGGGCCGTTGCAAGACGTCCGCCATAAGCGGCTTGCAGCGTTTCAGCGGTAAAGGCCTGCTCCACCGGTCCCTCGGCCACTTTGCGGGTGTTGATCAGGAACACATGATCGAAATAGTCGGTGACCGTGGCCAGATCGTGATGCACTACAACAACGGTCTTGCCAGCCTCTTTCAACGATTTCAGCACGGCGATGATCGCCTTTTCAGTCGCGGCGTCCACGCCTGCAAAAGGTTCGTCCAACAAATACATGTCGGCATCCTGTGCCAATGCGCGCGCAAGAAAGACCCTCTGTTGCTGACCACCAGAAAGCTGCCCGATCTGACGGTCGGCAAATTCCCGCATACCGACACGGTGCAGACAGTCCATGGCACGGGCGGTATGGCGGGCACGAACCCGACCCAGCAGGCCCAATTGACGCGACAAGCCCATCAGCACCACATCAATCACGCGCGTCGGGAAATCCCAGTCCACGCTGGCGCGTTGCGGTACATAGGCGATGCGCGCACGCTGATCTTCAAGCGGTTGACCAAAAACGGTCACCTGACCCGACAGAGGCGACACAATCCCCAACGCGGCCTTAAGCAAGGTTGATTTGCCAGCCCCGTTCGGCCCGATGATCGCCGTCATCGCGCCGGGCTGTACCGTCATATCCACCGAGAAGACTGCGGGTTTCTGACCGTACGAGACGGTCAAACCCCGTATGGCGAGAGGACAGAGATCAATGTCCTGCCCTTCGATAGAAACCCCTTGAACTGTGGCGAGTTCAATCATGGCTCAAAACCCCGCCGACAGTTTTCCGTTCATGCCGCGTTCGGGCACATCCGCCCCCAACGCGCCGGCAATCACGGTAATGTTGTGATCGAGCATACCGATATAGGTGCCCTCATAAGTGCCCGGCTCGCCCATGGCGTCGGAATAAAGCTCTCCGCCGACACCCACTTTGTGACCTTCGGCCGAAGCACCCTCGATCAAGGCACGCATGGATCGATCTGAAACGGAACTCTCCACAAACACGGCGTTCAGCTGGCGCTCTACCAGAGTTTCGACCAACTCACCGATCCGGTTCAACCCTGCCTCGGATTGGGTCGAGATGCCCTGAATACCCAGCACCTCATAGCCATATTCATCACCGAAATAGCCAAATGCATCATGCGCAGTCACCAACACGCGGTTGTTTTCGGGAACGGCCGCCAAAACCTGCTTTCCATAGGCGGCCAGCAGATCGATCTCGGCCAGAAAAACTTGTGCGTTGGCTGCGAACTCATCTGCCGCTTCGGGTCGGGCTTCGGTCAGAGCTTCCTGCACTTCGATCACGACATCGCGCCACAGAACCGGGCTCATCCAGACATGCGGGTCAAATTTGTCAGCGTAATTGTCATGAGCGCGCAGTTTCGATGTGTCGATGCCATCCGCCACGGCAACCACTGTCCGCTTGCGGCCCAGATCGTCAAAGAAACCTTCCATCTGAGCCTCTAGATAGAGGCCGTGCCACAGCACCAGATCAGCGCGGGTCATCGCAACAATATCGGTGCGGGTCTGGCGATAGGCGTGCGGGTCGACACCGGGTCCCATCAAGCCTTTCACGTCGACCTGTTCACCGCCGACCTGGCGCGCAGCGTCTGCAATCATCCCGGTGGTGGCGACGACTTTCAGCGGCGCTTGAGCGATTGCGGCGACGGGCCACACAAGCACGAGAGCCAATGCCGTAATTAGCGATCGACGAATCATTTCAGACTCCGAACGGTTATCCTGTTAAGTCAAAATATGAGAACCATTCGCAACTAAGTCAATGCAAATGCGAATTACTCGCAAGAAAGCGACTATATTTGTCCATTTGGTCAAAAATTTGCCCCTTACGACGCTGGCACACCTTCCCTTTCGCTGCGACCCATGCGATTTTGACGCGAACCTCCAAAAGGACGGAATAATGGAAACGCAGAGCTCAGAAAGCACCGTGCGCACCCCGCATCTGCCGCAAGTGACCGAGCCCCGGAACCCAGGAATGGATCTGGATCTGGATTGGGTGCGGGCCGTGCAGGCCAACACTTCGGCCATCGAGCGCCGCGCAGCGACGCTGCCCGGTCGGCGGTCAGTGAAAAAAGAATACCAGGCCGCATGGCTGCTCAAGGCGATCACAATGATCGACCTGACCACGCTATCGGGCGATGACACGGTTGGGCGGGTTCGTCGCCTGTGCGCAAAGGCTCGTCAGCCTATCGCGTCTTCAGTTCTACAGGCGCTGGATATGCCGCCAATCACAACTGGAGCGGTCTGCGTCTACCATGACATGATCGAAACGGCTGTGGACGCATTGGAAGGCACTGCTATTCCGGTTGCGGCTGTATCCACTGGCTTCCCGGCCGGGCTCTCTCCGTTTCATCTGCGTGTGGCAGAGATCGAAGAAAGCGTGAAGGCTGGAGCCGAGGAGATCGACATCGTCATCTCGCGCCGTCATGTGCTGTCTGGCGACTGGCAGGCCCTGTATGATGAGATGAAGGCCTTCCGCGTCGCCTGCGGCGATGCACATGTCAAAGCCATTTTGGCGACCGGCGAGCTGGGCAGCCTGCGCAACGTCGCGCGTGCTTCGCTGGTGTGCATGATGGCGGGCGCCGATTTCATCAAGACCTCGACCGGCAAAGAAAGCGTCAACGCCACCTTGCCTGTGTCGCTGGTGATGATCCGAGCTATTCGCGACTATTATGACCGCACCGGCTATCGCGTAGGCTACAAGCCTGCGGGGGGGATTTCGAAAGCCAAGGATGCGCTGGTCTATCTGTCGCTGATCAAGGACGAGCTGGGCGACCGCTGGCTGGAGCCGGATCTGTTCCGCTTTGGCGCCTCATCACTGCTGGGCGACATTGAGCGGCAGTTGGAACACTATGTCACCGGCGCTTACTCTGCCGGTTACCGTCACTCGATGGGCTGAGGACAAAAACAATGACAGTCAAAGAGATTTTCGAGACCATGGACTACGGCCCTGCCCCCGAAAGCGCAGCCGAGGCACTGGCCTGGCTGGTCGATCAGGGCGACAAGTTCGGCCACTACATCGATGGCGCGTTCACCAAACCCGGCAAAGGGTTCGACAGCCGCAACCCAGCAACCGGAGAGGTGCTGGCCAAGCTGACACAAGCCAAACAGGCTGACGTAGACGCCGCCGTTTCTGCAGCGCGTAAAGCGCAACCGAAATGGGAGAAGCTGGGCGGTGCCGGTCGTGCGCGCTACCTCTACGCGATTGCGCGCCTGCTGCAGAAGCACTCGCGTTTGTTTGCTGTGCTCGAAAGCCTCGACAACGGTAAGCCGATCCGAGAATCCCGCGACATCGACATCCCTCTGGCACAGCGGCATTTCTACTATCACGCGGGCATGGCGCAGTTGATGGAAAGCGAATTGCCCGATGCCGAAGCACTGGGTGTTTGCGGCCAGATCATCCCGTGGAACTTCCCGCTGCTGATGATGGCGTGGAAGATCGCGCCTGCAATCGCAATGGGCAACACGGTGGTTCTGAAGCCGGCCGAGTACACCTCGTTGACCGCGCTGCTGTTTGCCGACATCTGCATGCAGGCCGGGTTGCCGAAAGGTGTGGTCAACATCGTCACAGGTGATGGTGCCGTTGGTGAGATGATCGTGTCTTCGGACGTCGACAAAATCGCCTTTACCGGCTCGACCGTCGTGGGCCGTCGCATCCGTGAAGCGACCGCTGGCTCTGGCAAGGAACTGACGTTGGAACTGGGCGGCAAGTCCGCCTACATCGTCTTTGACGACGCCGATATTGATTCAGCGATCGAAGGCTTGGTCGACGCGATCTGGTTCAACCAGGGCCAGGTCTGCTGTGCGGGCTCGCGCCTTCTGGTGCAGGAGGGTATCGCTGATCGCTTCCACGACAAATTGCGTGCCCGTATGGACAAGCTGCGCATCGGCGATCCGCTGGACAAGTGCATCGACGTGGGTGCGGTTGTGGACCCCGTGCAGTTACAGACCATCAAGGGCATGATCGAAAGCAACACGGTTGGGCATGTTCATCAGGCGGCCTGTGAGCTGCCCTCGAATGGCTGCTACTATCCACCAACTTTGATTTCAGGACTCGAAACCTCCGATCCGCTGATGCAGGAAGAAATCTTTGGCCCGGTTCTGGTTTCTTCGACCTTCCGCACCCCGGAAGAAGCGGTCGAGTTGGCCAACAACACCCGCTACGGGCTGGCCGCGACTGTGTGGACCGAGAACGTGAACCTCGCGCTGGATATCGCGCCCAAGCTGGTTGCGGGCGTGGTCTGGGTGAACGCAACTAACCTGTTCGACGCTGCTGCCGGGTTCGGCGGTGTACGCGAAAGCGGCTTTGGCCGTGAAGGCGGTTGGGAAGGGCTGACGGCTTATACCAAGCCCAAAGCCAAGGCCAAACCGCTGACGAAGATTGAGGCGGCAATGGGCGAAGGCGCTCCAGTCGATCCTATTGACCGCACCGCCAAGATGTATGTCGGCGGTAAGCAGGCGCGGCCCGATGGCGGCTATTCGAAACCCGTCTGGGGCAAATCCGGCCTACTTGGCCATGTGGGTCTGGCCAACCGTAAGGACGTGCGCAACGCGGTTGAGGCTGCAGCGGGTGCAAAAGGCTGGTCCAAGACCACCGGCCATCTGCGGGCTCAGATCCTGTATTACATCGGTGAAAACCTCTCGGCACGTGCGGGCGAGTTCGCTGCTCGTATTGATGCGATGATCGGTAAGAAAGAAGGCGCGAAAGAGGTTGAGGCCTCGATCCAGCGACTGTTCACCGCCGCCGCTTGGGCGGACAAGTATGATGGTCAAGTACATGGTGTTCCGATCCGGGGCGTCGCCATTGCCATGAAAGAGCCGGTTGGCGTGATCGGCACCCTGTGTGCGGATGAAGCACCCCTGTTGGGTCTAGTTTCGGCCATGGCGCCAGCGATTGCGATGGGCAACCGGGTGGTTCTGGCGGCAAGTGAGCCCTACCCGCTGGCAGCAACGGATTTTTACCAGATCCTAGAAACCTCGGACGTGCCAGCCGGTGTGGTCAACATCCTGACCGGCAGCCACGCAGAGCTGGCAAAGCCGCTGGCCTCGCATCTGAACGTGGATGCGGTCTGGTCGTTCTCGTCCACCGATCTGTCTAAAGATATCGAGGTCGTCTCGGCCGGAAATCTGAAGCGGACTTGGGTCAATAACGCGACGGCATTTGACTGGAGCGTGGACCATTCGCGCCGCTTCCTGCAGGCTGCGACCGAAGTGAAAAACATCTGGGTGCCCTACGGAGAGTAAGGCCCCCGTACCACCGGAGGCCTAAATGGATTTTTCAGGTAAGACCATCATCGTCATTGGTGGCACCAGCGGTATCAATCGCGGCATTGCCGAGGCCTTTGCGGCCTCGGGTGCTAATCTGGCTGTCGCCAGCCGGTCGCAGGAAAAGGTCGATGATACCGTGGCTGCGTTGAAAGCAGCAGGCGCATCCGACGCCATCGGCGCGGCGTTCGACGTTCGCAATCCAGAGGCCGTAGCCGAAGGCCTTAAGCAATTCCACGACGCTTTTGGAGATTTCGATGTCCTGATTTCTGGTGCTGCCGGCAACTTTCCAGCGCTGGCATCTGAAATGTCGGTCAATGCATTCAAGGCGGTCATAGATATCGATCTGATGGGCACGATCCACGTCATGAAAGGGGCCTACCCCTATCTCAAACGTCCCGGTGCCAGCATTATCAACATTTCGGCCCCGCAATCCTATCTGCCTTACGAAGGGCAGGCTCATGTTTGCGCCGCCAAGGCGGGCGTTGATCAAATCACCCGAACCCTTTCAATGGAATGGGGCGTCGAAGGGATTCGCGTGAATTCGGTCGTTCCGGGTTTTATCGAAGGAACCGAAGGCGCAAAACGGCTGGCCCCTACCGAAAACGCCCATGAAGAGCTGCGTCGGGACGTCCCGCTGGGTCGCTGGGGTCAACCCCAGGATGTGGCAAATGCCTGCCTATTCCTTAGCTCTGATATGGCGAGCTATATCAGCGGAACAGTCATGGCCGTTGACGGGGCTTTGTATCAGCGCGGCTCGGGCAAGTTTGGCCAGATGATGGGTCAGATGCTGCGCGCAGCGAAAAAGGGCCAGGCTTAGGTTAGAACACAGGAATCCGATTGGTGGCAAACTTTTCAGTCGCTGGGCTTTATTTCCAACCTACCAAATTCAAGAGCTTCTGAAATAGATACCCGCTGCTAACAAAAGCGATGTCAGCGTACCGGCCACCACGTAAAGTGCGAAAGCGCTGAGCAGAGATTGACCGACAATCAAAGCGGCAGCAAAGGTTAACAACCCTGCAAGTATTCCCAATCCCATTATCGCAACTATCATGGTGCCGCTATCCGTCCCAAGCCTCGTCTCAGGAGATGTTGATCTTCTGAACCCCATCTCCGCTCCCGACTAACATAGAATTCTCGACATTTCTGGCCAAAGTATGGCCAAGGCGAGTTAACGATTACTTAAGGCGGAGAATTGCCGATCTTCTGTCTGGCGCTGCGCCCTGCAAGAGGTCACAAACTCGTTGTTTTCGCCAGTGGTTCGCATCACCCACTGCCGTCAATTCCAAGAAAAATTATTCAATAACAACGAATAATCCTGTTCGGCAGCGGGTAGATGGACGACGTCAGCCGTCCACCCCTTCCGGTTTGCCGACGATGGTGAAATGCAGACTCTCGGGGTCCAGCAGTTCAGACGCCACCCGGTTCACATCCTCCAAGGTCACTGCATTCACCTTGTCGTTGCGAGTCGCAATGTAGTCGATAGGCAGATTTTCCATCTGCATCCCGACCATGATTCCGGCAATCTGGCCATTGCCGTCAAAACGCAGCGGATAGGCCCCGGTCAAATAGGTCTTGGCGTCATCCAATTCTTTCTGCGTCACACCTTCCGCAGCCGCGCGCGCCCATTCCTGTCGGATCACCTCGACCGCTTCGGCGATACGGTCATTGGCAGATGAGACCGAGCCCAGATACACCGACGCCAGATCCTTGGGCACCAGATAGGTCGCCACACCGTAGGTCAGGCCACGTTTCTCACGTACTTCCTGCATCAGGCGACTTTCGAATCCGCCGCCGCCCAGAATGTGATTCAGGATATAGGCCGCAAAGAAATCGGGATCGTCACGATCAATGCCACTTTGCCCGAACAGGGCGACGGATTGCGGAGTGTTGAAGTCCACTACGCTGACACCGCCGTCAATGGTGACCTTCGCCTTGTCTGGAATGGGTTTCCCGGTTGCTGGCAGATCCAACAGCAATTTGTCCAACAGAACGCCCAGCTCTTCTGCCGTGATGTCGCCAACAGCCCCAACATACAGTCTGTCCTTGGCAAAGACATTGTCGTAGGCAGCGACGATATCGTCGCGGGTCAGGCTTGAAACGCTTTCAATCGTACCTTTACCGTCCGACGCATAAGGATGATCCCCATATGCCATTTCAGCAAAGCTGCGTCCGGCAATATCGCTTGGATCAGTCTGGTCGGACTTCAGACCCGAAATCACCTGAGCGCGCACCCGATCGATCGCATCCTCATCGAAACGCGGTTCATGAATTGTGGTCTGCAGCAAATCAATCACTTCATCCCGGTTCTCAGTCAGGAACCGCGCCGAAATGGAGACCGTATCATCTGTTGCCCTGTAGCTGAAGGATGCAGCCAGAGATTCAAGTTCGCGTGCATAGGTGCGGGCATCCATGTCGCCGGCGCCTTCCTCAATCAGGCCGCTCATCAGATAAACCGCGCCGCGTTTATCGGGATCATCCAGCGACGTTCCTCCACGAAACCGCAGTTCCAGCGCAGTGAAGGGGATCGAATGATCTTGGACCAGCCAAGCGGTAATACCACCGGGCGAGGTTACCTCTTTGATCTTAATCTCGGCCCAGGCGGGAAGGGCAATGATCAGCGCAATCAGCGTTGCGGCAAACCGTTTCATTGTGTCACCTCATCGTCACGCATCAACCAGCCAGTGACCGAGGTTTCAGGTTGCAGCACCTCACGGGCAGCCGCGATGATCTCGTCACCCGTCACAGCCTGCAGGATGTCGGGCCAGGCCTGCACATCTTCGACCGTCAACCCGCTGGTCAACGCACGACCATAGCGGTTTCCAATACCGTCCACGTTATCGCGCGCATAGGTCTGCGCGGCGCGGAGCTGCATCTTAATGCGCTCCAGGTCTTCATCCTTGACACCTTCCGCGATGAAATCCGCAACGGCCTGATCCATGGCATCCTCCGCATCCTGAAGTGAAACGCCCTCAGCCGGCACAACGATCAGATCAAAGGTCGTGTCATCCAATGAGACCCCCTTGTAGAACGCACCGGTATAGACCACCTTCTGCTGCTCGAATTGCAGCTTTTCATTCAGATATGAGGTTGTGCTTCCTCCCAGCAATTCCGCCAAAAGAAACAGGGCAGCGGCCTTCTCCTGCTCACCGGCGTCCCGTTCAGGGGCCAGATAGCTGCGCTGCACGTAGGGTTGTGCGACACGCGCATCCTTGAAGGTCAGGCGACGTTCGGCAGTCTGGGGTGGTTCTTGCGAGCGTATCCGCTCGGGCAAATCAGGGTTGGCTGGGATAACACCGTAGTACTGATCGGCCAACGCCCTGACTTCGTCGGGGTCAACATCTCCGGTGACGACCAATATGGCGTTATTGGGTGCATAATGGGTCTGGTAGAAGGACAGGGCGTCGTCCATATCCAACGCCTCCATCTCGTGGCGCCAGCCGATAATCGGCGCTCCGTAACGGTGGTTCAAATATTGCGCTGCATTCATCTGTTCTCCGAACAGAGCGCGTGGATTGTTTTCGGTCCGCTGATTACGCTCTTCCAGAACCACATCGCGTTCGGTGGTGATATCATTCTCAGTCAGGCGGATGTTGCGCATGCGATCTGCCTCCATCCGCATCATCAGTTCCAACCGGTCAGCGGCGACACGCTGAAAATAGGCGGTGTAGTCGTAAGAAGTGAAAGCGTTGTCATTGCCGCCATTGGCCGCGACAGTGGCTGACAACTCGCCCGCTTCCATTGTGTCGGTGGCTTTGAACAGCAGATGTTCCAGGAAATGTGCAACGCCAGAGGATCCGATCGGTTCATCGGCGGATCCGGCCCGGTACCAGACCATATGCTGCACAACAGGAGCGCGATGATCCTCGACCACTACGACGTCCATGCCGTTTTCCAGGGTAAATGTGGTGACAGCCTCTTGACCCTCTTTCGCGAACAAGGGGGTGGCGGCGATCAGGGCAGCCGACAATGCCAAGGCCCGAACCATGGGGCATCCTCCGTTTCATTTCTGATATTCAAACTACGGTGGTGCCGCCGGGGTTCAAGGCCAATGACGGAAAGTTAAGAAGAATTCATTCCAGCGGCGGGGCCGACGGCGTTTCGATCCCACGACGACGCGCCGCTTCATTGGTCGCGTTCGCATCGATTGACTGACGTTCATAGACCTGCGAGTACCGATCAACCGGGAACAGGCGCAGGCGGGTCCAGCGACCGCGATTTTTACGGAAAGCCGCATCCTCTTCGGCCGTTACCTGACGCGTATTGGCAGGAACGCCATATCTGCTTGAGGCCGTCACCAGCGCGGCATCGCTGGCCGGTATTGAGGTATTCGGGTTCAGCGCTGCCTCACTACCACCCAGCGCCACAACGGCATCCGCTTTGGGGTTAGGATCGGTCAGGTTTGCACCGCCGGGGGTCGGCGCTGGAAGAAAGGCGTAGTCCTTGGGCTGGGTCAGCGGCTTGACGGGCAATACCGAAAATTCATCCGGCCCCGCTCCGGGCGGATCAAGATTGCGCAAACCAATATCGGAACAGCCCGCAACGACAACGGCGAGTGTCAGAACAAGAATGGCGCGTGGCATACGCATCAGTGTCTCCAGCCAGTTTCAGGCGCTTTTATCGCATATCGTCCGGCAGGTCACGAGGGCTTTTTGCCATCGAACAGGACCAATCCCAAAGCTCCCGCAAATATGAACACATCCGCCAGATTGAACACAAAAGGGTTGCTGATCCCGCAGCAGGACATGTTCAAAAAGTCCAGAACATAGCCGTAAAGCACCCGGTCCACGACATTTCCCAGCGCCCCGCCGATCAGAAGACCGCCGCAGAATTGTTGAAGCTTCGTAGGAGCGATGCGGCCCAGCCAGATCAGGACGCCCAGGCAGATCGCCACGGAAACCCCGATCAGCACCCAGCGGGCGGCGTCACCGTCGCCCTGAAATAGGCCAAAATTGATGCCGCGATTCTCGCCGTATCTGAAAACCAGAAGCGGTGGCAGCACGTCGATATCGCCCTGCGCCACGCGCATTACGTGGACGACCAGATACTTACTGATCTGGTCGATCAAAAACGCCGCCAATCCGGCCCATAGGATGAACGAACCGCGCATCAGTGACGGAAATGCCGCATGCCGGTGAAGACCATGGCCAGACCGGCTTCATCCGCCGCCGCGATCACTTCATCATCACGCATCGAACCGCCGGGCTGAATAACGCATGTTGCGCCTGCCTCGGCGGCCTCCATAAGCCCATCGGGGAAGGGGAAGAATGCATCAGAAGCTACGGCCGAACCGATGGTCAGCGGCTGGGGCAAGCCCAGCGCATCAGCCATACGCTCGGCTTTCTTTGCCGCGATCAGTGCCGAGTCAACGCGGCTCATCTGCCCCGCGCCGACACCTACGGTCGCGCCGTCTTTGACATAGACGATGGCGTTGGATTTGACATGTTTCGCCACTTTCCACGCGAACAGCAGGTCGCGCATCTGCTCCTCAGATGGCGCTTTTTTGGTGACCACCTTCAAATCATCCATACCAACAAAGCCGTTATCCTTGTCCTGCACCAGCAGGCCACCGGCCACCTGTCGCACAGTTTTACCACCGGCGGTCACATCCGGCAGAGCTTCGGTCGTCAGCAGGCGCAGGTTCTTCTTGGCGGCGAAGATCGCCTTGGCCTCGTCTGACGCCCCCGGAGCGATCACAACCTCGGTGAAAATCCCCGTGATCTCCTGCGCGGTTTCCGCGTCCAGCGGTTGATTCAACGCCACGATACCGCCGAATGCCGACGTCCTGTCGCAGTCGAACGCGGCTTTATAGGCCTCAAGCAACGTCGCACCTTTCGCTACACCACACGGATTGGCATGCTTGATAATCGCACAAGCTGCCCCTTCGGCCGGGTCGAACTCAGCGACCAGCTCAAAGGCGGCATCGGTATCGTTGATGTTGTTATAGCTCAGTTCCTTGCCCTGATGCTGTACCGCCGTCGCCACGCCCGGACGACCCGAGCCATCTACATAGAACGCTGCCGACTGGTGGCTATTCTCGCCATATCGTAAGGTCTGTTTCAGCTCACCGGCAAAGGCGCGGCGTTTGGGCGCCTCAAGCTCCAGCGCATCGGCCATCCAGTTGGACACGGCTGTGTCATAAGCGGCAGTGCGGGCATAGGCCTTTTGCGCCAACCACTGACGGAAGCCCAGAGAAGTCTTACCGTAATTCTCTTCCAGCTGATCCAGCAGCGACGAGTAGTCTTCGACATCCACAACCACGTTTACAAAAGCATGGTTCTTCGATGCGGCACGGATCATGGCTGGGCCGCCGATATCGATGTTCTCGATACACTCATCATAGGCAGCGCCCTTGGCCACGGTCGCTTCAAATGGGTAGAGATTTACCACAAGCAGATCGATTGCGCCGATACCATGTTCGTTCATCGCGGCGACATGGGTGTCATTATCGCGCAGAGCCAGCAGCCCGCCATGGACCATCGGGTGCAGCGTTTTGACCCGGCCATCCATCATCTCAGGGAAGCCGGTGATCTCGCTGACATCTTTCACCTCCAACCCCGCATCGCGTAGCGCCTTCGCGGTACCGCCGGTCGAAAGCAGTTCAACCCCGCGTTCGGCCAACGCCGTTCCCAGCTCGATCAGCCCGGTTTTGTCGGAAACGGAAAGCAACGCGCGGCGCACGGGGTGAAGGTCGGTCATGGGTCCAAAGGTCCTTTTGGCGTCAGTCGAAAACGGGCTCGTCCCGGTGCGTATCCCGCACGGCATAGGCTGTATCCTGAGCCTTGCTGAGCGTCCACCGGATGCGCGTCGCATACTCCATTGCGCGCCCAGATAGAACGATCTGTTTTGTCGCGCGTGGCTTCAAACGGCCTTTTTCAAGGTAAACGCTTGGTTCAACTGACAACTTTCCAACGCCATCATGGCGGAAAACCCATATCTCACCGCTTTTGAGCGCCATCGACACCGCAGCGCCACCCAGATCAAGTGCCGCATCAACGTCAGGATGCAGGTGAAACCGGATGTCAAAGGCTATCCCCTGCAGACCTGCCCCGTCCATCGCGCGATCGAACTGCCGTTTGGCTTTGTCGGTTGCGGTCAGCAGAATATCCTCGCCCACCAGCTCACGCCCGTCAAAGCGCAGTTCAAGCGTGCGGGCATGGGTCAGGCCAAACACTTTGGCGTAGCCGTCATGACCCACCATGAAGCGGGTGCCTTCGAATGCATCCTCGAAATCCACGGGCACATCCTGCGGGCCATCCACCAATGCTTCCTGCGACGACCCATTTGCGCCTTCTGCAAGCCGGGCGCTGGAATACCCTTCGACGCATAGGGTCGAATGCGACGGGGTCGCGCGCCCTGCCCTGCGCCAATCCTGCCCAAAACTGCCGCCTGATCCACAGTTCACGATCAGAGGACGGCGGCCTGAGGTCAGCTCAAATGCAAGCGAGGACGCGTGGGCGTTGTATGACGCTGCACCTTTGGGGGGCGCGCTGGCATCCACCAGAACCGTGGTTCTCGAGGCGGCCAATCGTGCATAACCCATTGACAGGTCCGAATGCTGCTGCGGCTTGACACCGCTTTGTGCCAGTGCCTGATCCAGCCGCCCTTCAAGCCCACGCCCGCCCCCGTGAAATCTGGCCAGAGATCCATCTGCATGACGCAGATTTCGCAGAGTAGGTGCAATGCGCTTGATCGCCCCGGTCTGAGAGGCAGGCGTGCCCCGGCCAACTTCACCAAGTGCAGCAGAGGTCCAGGCCAGCAGAGTGAAGACCTCCAGCAATTCCTCAGGGTTGCGGGTGAGAATGCCGCCCTCGGCATCGATCTGGCGGTCGCATTCCCGGGCCAGTGCGCGCAATGCGGGATCAGCCAGTTGCTCCAACCCCTCCAGGGCCAATCCAGCCTGAACCAGCCCTGCGAGCGCTTCGAATCTCGGCAATCCTGGTGTTGCTGCTGTCCAGCGTTTGGAAAGAAACCATGTTTGTTGTGCCAAGGAGCGGAAGAAAGCTCTGCTTTGCGCTCCGTCAGCGCCGCGTAGCAGAAATTGCGCGTGGTTGATCCAGCGCATCACCCGGCGCCCGGTCAGGTCCGGCGCCCAGCCGGGCCCCTTCCCGCGCCCATGTGCGGTGATCCAGCCCCAGACCCATCGCTGCGCCTTTTCACGGGCGCGCATATCGCCGACGGCTGCCAGATCATCCAGCCAGATGAAACCGTGGCGTTCATCATCAAAATCCGGACTGGGCGCAGCAACATCCCAGAGATCGGTGTCATCCGCCTCGACCAGATATCCAGCGAAAAGGAGATTCCCGGCCACCAGTTGTCGCCCGCGTGCAAACGAACCGACGGTGCGCGGCTCAGGCTGGCTGACGAATCCCGAAACCGCCTTCCGCCTTTGGCTCAGGCGCGCGTAAAGGCGGTTCTGAAACCGCATCCAGCGATTGGCCATTGTGTCCGATTCTGACATGACGCTTGCGACTCTGCCCCTTGCGCTCTGCGGGCGCTTGAACACACGATAGACCGGTCCGCGCGTCAAGTCATCGAAAAGCGTCGCCTCAAGCGGATTTGTTCAGACAGGCGATATAGAACCCGTCCATGCCACCCTTGTCCGCCCAGAAATCCGGGCGCAAACGCAAGCCACCTTCTTCTGTAATCCAGTCTGGTTCAACGCCCGCAATCTCAAGCGCCGCACGGTCAATCTGCATATCCGGGTATTGATCCAGCGCCTCTTCGATCTGCACCTCTCCTTCGTCCGGCAACAAGGAACAGGTGCAATATACCAATCGGCCTCCGGGTTTGAGCAGGGTCCAGGCATGGGCCAGCATCCGGGCCTGTAGTTCGATCAATCCCCCGAATTCCGAGCCATCCTTGGCGAAGGGTAAATCAGGATGGCGGCGAATCGTGCCCGTGGCCGAACACGGCGCGTCGAGCAGGATGGCATCATACTGGCCCTGATGGTCCAGCGCATCACCAGCGATCACCTTGGCCTTCAAACCTGTCCGTTTCAGGTTCTCGCGCACCCGCTCCAACCGTGTTTCGGAGATATCCAGCGCCGTGACCTCTGCCGCTACCACAGCCAATTGCAACGTCTTGCCACCGGGCGCGGCGCAAAGGTCCAATACCTTTTCCCCGGCTTTCGGGGCCAGCACGCGCACAGGCAGCGCCGCTGCCGCATCCTGAACCCACCAGTTTCCACGCTTGTAGCCCGGCAAAGCCGACACCTGCCCCGCATCCTGCAAACGGACTGAGCCGGTGGGCAGGGCTTCTCCGCCCGGCGCCTCAGCGCCCGGTTTCAGCGTCACGTCCAGCGGTGCACCATTGAAATGGGCCTGTTCCATACCCTTTACTGCGTCATCGCCCCACGCCATGATCAGAGGATCGCGCAGCCAGTCGGGCAGACGGGGCACGCGCATCTTGGGCCAAGCATCCGGTCCATCGGCGGCAATCTTGCGCAAGACTGCATTCACCAACCCCTTGAGCCGCCCATGCTTGCGCGAGCGTCCCACGATCTCGACCATCGAATTGACCACGCCATGCGCGGCCTCGCCCTGACACAGCTCGACCGTTCCAAGCCGCAGTGCGTTATGCACCGTTAGCGCTGGTGTCTGCCGCAGGTGATCGGCCAACAGCCGGTCGGCACGCTCAAGCCCTCGCAGGGTTTCAATCGTCAACCGCTGCGCGCGCGCGCGATCCTCGGGTACCAGACGATCCAATGCGCCCGCCGCCAGACATTCAGGTAACAGCCGCCCCTCGCCCAATATCTGATCCAGCAGATAGATTGCACTGCGCCGCGCGGCGGTTGCAGAGTTTGACATGATGCTGAGTGCCTCTCGTGACCTTTGCCGCATTGCCTTGGGCGGACGAGGGCGTATATCAAGGCCCTGAACAGAAAGGAACCCGATGTCATGAGTGACGAGCGCAAAGACCTGCCCCCCGCCGCTCAGCGCGCATTGGCCGAGGCTGAGGAACGTCGCAAAAAGGCCGAAGCGGAAGCCAAGGCGCAGCCCAAGGAACTGGGTGGGCGCGACGGTCCTGATCCGGCCCGCTATGGCGATTGGGAGAAAAAGGGCATCGCCATCGACTTCTGATCAGGCCCCGCCCCGCAGCGCTTGCAGAAAGTCGTCTATCAACGCCCTTTGCCGTTTCGACCTTGCCCGATCCTCGGGCCATGTCAGCCAATAGCCATCCTTTGTCCTAAGCTCGGGCATATCCAATCTGTGTAATTGACCAGTCTTTAAGCTGCCCGAAGCCAACGGTAGTGAACCCAACGCGATCCCCATGCCCTGACGCGCCGCCGTGATCGCGTGACCTACCGAGTCAAAACTGATCCGGCCAGCCGGTAATTCATCAACCCCCGCTACCTGCGCCCAGTCCTTCCAACCGGGGCGTTCTCCGCGCAAATCAATCAGCGGCGCACCCCACTTGATGCCAGATGCGGCCATCGGTGCCAGAACTTCAGGCGCAATAAGCTTTGCCTTTCGTCCAGGCCAAACGCCTCTGCCATAGCGGATCTGCAGCCAGGTACGCTCTTCCTCCAATGAGGCCCGGCGCGCCATGGAATCTGTCATCACACGCACATTGGGCTGCGCCTCAAGGAACGTGGGCAAGGCTGGCAGAACCAGCGCGTGGATGTGCGACGAAAGTCCCGCGACCCGAAGCTCGCGCGGGGTTTTGCCGAAAAGATCCTCAGTATTGCGTTCCAGTGCTTGCAGGCTGTCCTGCACCAATGGCAGATAGCTTTCGCCTTCGATGGTCAGCGAAACACCGCGGGCTTCGCGCACAAACAATGACCGGCCCAGCCAAGCCTCAAGATTGCCTATCCGTTGACTGACCGCCGCCTGCGTCAAACCAAATTCGCGCGCAGCAGCAGAAAAACCACCCAGCCGCCCGGCGGCTTCGAACACACGCAGCCAGTCCAATGGAGGTAGTCCAATCTTCTTCTTATCCATAAGATTTTCCAAGTCTCAGAGGCAATAAGGTTTAATTGTAGTAATGTCACGAAGCGCATATCTCCTCAAGCAAAGCCCGCGCCGAACAGGAGAGACCCCATGCTGCGCTCAGCCACTTTCGACCCATCTGTGGTCACTATCGCGTTTTCCGATGGTACCGAGGCCCGCTTCCACGCCATTTGGCTGCGCGACAATGCGCTGGACCCCGAGACCCGCGCCCCCGGCAACGGGCAGCGCCTGATCACAATCGGCGATATCCCCTCCAATATCTCGGTCAGCGCTGCCGAGATCCGAAATGGCGATCTGAGTGTTACCTTTCAGCCCGAAAACAAATCCGTGATGTTCCCTGCCGATTGGCTGGCCGATCACGTTTATGACCGCGAACAGGCGCAAGACGTTGGCCGCACCGCATCCGGCGTCACCACATGGGAGCGTGGTATCAGCGCCCCCAGCGGTGACTGGGAAATGGTGCACACCGACCCGGAGGCCAAGCGCAGCTGGCTGGCTGCCGTCGCGGAGTACGGCTTTGCCAAGCTGACAGGTGGCCCGACCGAGCCGGAATCGCTGCTGAAAGTGGCCGATCTGTTCGGCTACGTGCGCCAGACAAATTATGGCCCCTATTTCGAGGTTCGGACCGAGGTGAACCCGACCAACCTCGCCTATACCGGGTTGGGGTTGCAGGCCCATACCGACAACCCTTATCGCGACCCGGTACCGACACTGCAAATCCTCTACTGCCTTGAGAATTCGGCCGAAGGCGGCGATTCCATCGTTGTCGATGGTTTCCGCGCGGCTGAGCGTCTGCGCGATCTGAACCCCGAGGGCTTCGCCTTGCTTGCAGGCTATCCGGCACGGTTCGAGTATAAAGGTTCGGACGGGGTCTGTTTGCGGTCACGTCGCCCGATGATCGAGCTTTCCCCCGATGGCGAGTTGATCGGCATTCGCTTCAACAACCGCTCGTCTGCGCCGTTCGTGGATGTACCCTTTGACAAGATGGAAGCCTACTATGCAGCCTATCGCCAGCTGGGCGAGATCATTGACGATCCCGCTATGGGCGTGTCTTTCAAGCTGGAACCGGGCGAAAGTTTCATCGTCGACAACACTCGCGTAATGCATGCACGGCTGGGCTATTCCGGGGCCGGGTCTCGCTGGTTGCAGGGATGCTATGCTGACAAGGATGGGCTGCTTTCGACACTGGCCGCCATGCAGATGACACAACCGGAGGCGGCGGAATGAAACCCGATTTCTCGACCTTAAACCGGGACAATATCGTGGCCTTTATCGGTGACATCTTCGATCGTCGGGGGGGTGAGGAATATCTGGGGGAACCCGTCACCATGGCCCAGCACATGCTGCAGGGTGCCACGATTGCGGAACAGAACGGACAGTCTGAAGAAATCATCGTCGGTGCGCTGTTGCACGACATTGGCCATTTTACGTCGG
Organism: Ruegeria sp. HKCCD3925; assembly: GCF_057221175.1. Classification (NCBI taxonomy): domain Bacteria; kingdom Pseudomonadati; phylum Pseudomonadota; class Alphaproteobacteria; order Rhodobacterales; family Roseobacteraceae; genus Ruegeria; species Ruegeria sp. HKCCD3925. The sequence continues at coordinate 136,460 of NZ_JBWVBI010000010.1, read as the reverse complement.
AATTCGGCACTTACCATCCGGACGATACCGAGGACCGATATCATGAAGATGCAGGTGCAGAGGTGTTGGAGCAGTTCTTTCCGTCGGTCATCACCGATTGCTGCCGGTATCACGTTGCAGCCAAGCGGTATCTCTGCGCCACCAAGCCGGAGTATTTCAATCGCCTGTCCGCAGCCTCGGTCCATACGCTGGAACTGCAGGGTGGTCCGATGAGTGCCAAGGAGATAGCCGAGTTCGAGGCAAATCCGAACCTGAAAGAGATCATTCAGGTCCGTTATCTGGACGAAGCGGGAAAACGCGCTGATATGGAGACCCCGGATTTCGCCCATTTCGCACCGATGGTACAACGGATGGTCGACCGGCACATTCAGGCAAGCTGAGACAGCTTTCATCCGCCCGATCGATAGAGCCAAGAAAATTCGTCGAATTTTCTTGGCTCTTGATCCTGAAGCCTACAGCCCCAGAACATCCACCATGTCATACTGGCCCGGCGCCTTGCCTTGACCCCACAACGCGGCTTTGAGCGCCCCACGGGCAAAGATCGCACGGTCAGTAGCCAGATGGCGCAACACGATACGCTCACCGGGTGCCGCGAACAGGACATCGTGTTCGCCGACGATGTCTCCGCCACGAATCGCGTGGAAGCCGATATCGCCGCGTTTTCGCGCACCGGTAATACCGTCGCGACCCCGATCGGCCACATCCGCCAACTTGACACCGCGCCCTTCTGCGGCGGCTTCGCCCAGCATCAAAGCCGTGCCTGAAGGCGCATCGACCTTGTGATGGTGATGCCCCTCGATGACCTCGATATCGAAATCCTCATCCAGCGCGGCGGCAACCTTTTTGGTGAGCTGCACCAACAGATTGACCCCAAGGCTCATATTCCCGGCCCGCACAATCACAGCATGGCGCGCGGCAGGTTCCAGCGCGGCGCTCTGTTCGTCACTCATGCCGGTAGTGCCAATTACGTGAACGCACCGCGCCTGCGCGGCCAGTGCGGCAAATTCCAGTGTCGCTTCGGGCGCAGTAAAGTCGATGACGGCCTGCGCCTGTGCAAATGCCTCCAGCGGATCGTCAGTAACGGTAACACCGAGCGCCTGCCCGCCCATTGCCTGACCCACATCCTGACCGATCCAGTCATGGCCCTTACGCTCGACCACACCAACCAGACGCGCCTGATCGCTCTCAGACACGGTCTTGATCAGCATCTGCCCCATACGGCCCGAAGCCCCTGTGATGACGATCCCCGGAATATGGGTCATTGCGCTGGTCCTTTCTAAAGTCGGCTCAAAGCCTCCTAACCCGTTCGCGCCCGCTTGGCAAAGCCCCGCTTTGGGCTTAGATCGGGGGGCATGGCAAAGAACAAATTCCACGATGGCCCCGGCCCTTCCCAACGACAGCTGCGCGTCGGCGAACTGATCCGCCGCACCCTGTCCGAGGTTCTGGCGCGCGGAGATGTCCACGACCCCGACCTGAACCGCATGTCGATCACCGTGGGTGAGGTGCGCACCTCGCCCGATCTGAAGATCGCCACCGCCTATGTGCTGCCCTTGGGCGGCAAGGGGCAGGAGGACGTGATCGAACTGCTCGCTCGAAACAAGGGTGAGCTTCGGCGCGCAGTGGGCAAGAAGGTGGGCCTGAAATTCTCACCCGACCTGCGGTTCCGTTTGGACGACACGTTTGATCGCCTGGACGACACCCGCCGTATGTTTAATCAGGACGCGGTACGCCGCGATCTGGACGAGTGATCCGTACCCTTGTCACGCTGTGTGCGGTCCTTTGGGCCGCGCAAGTCTCTGCAGTCACTTGCGAGAAGCTGACTCATGAGGACAAGCGATATACGGTTTGCGAGGTGGATACCTCGGAAGATTTGCGCCTGTTTCTGAACGATGAAAATGGCGATCTGCTGGGTCATTTCTCTTCGGTGAATGAGGCGTTGGAGCCTCAGGGGAAAAGGCTCGTCTTTGCGATGAATGCGGGCATGTACCATGACGACCGCTCGCCCGTCGGCCACTATGTCGAAGACGGGCAAGAGCAGATGCGCGTGATACCGAATGCCGGACCCGGCAATTTCGGCCTGCTGCCCAACGGTGTGTTCTGCATCCGTGAAAACCGTGCCGATGTGTTCGAGACTTTGGATTTCGTCGATCAGGCGCCGCAGTGCCGCTTTGCGACACAATCGGGCCCTATGCTGGTGATCAACGGAGAGTTACACCCTCGCTTTCTGCCTGATTCTACCTCGCGCTACACCCGAAACGGGGTGGGCACCAGCGCCGATGGCACGCGTGCGGTGTTTGCGATCTCGGACGATTACGTCACTTTCCACGAATTCGGCAGCCTATTCCGCGATGTCTTAAAAACACCGAATGCGCTGTTTCTGGATGGCAACATTTCCCGCATGTATGATCGCGCCAGCAACCGGTCGGATATCGGGTTTTCGCTGGGACCCATCGTGGGTGTCGTCGAGGACGTTCCGGCAAATTGACAGCATCGAAACGATCCGCTAACTCGCGCGCCTCAGCAAGACTCAAGGTGTAGAATGGGACGCAAACGCAAGGGCCGCGACATTTCCGGTTGGCTGGTGGTGGACAAGCCCGCTGGCATGACTTCGACCGCGGTGGTCAACAAGGTGCGTTGGGCGATGGACGCCAAGAAAGCCGGCCATGCGGGCACGCTGGACCCCGAGGCGACCGGCGTTCTGGCCGTTGCGCTGGGTGAGGCAACCAAAACCGTCCCCTACATAACCGATGCGCTGAAGGCCTACACCTTCACCGTGCGGCTGGGGCAGGCCACCAACACCGATGATGCTGAGGGTGAAGTCATCGCTGAGAGCATTGCGCGCCCCTCGGATGAGGATATCAAACAAGCGCTCGGCCCGTTTCTGGGCGATATCAAACAGGTGCCGCCCAAGTTCTCGGCCGTGAAAATCGACGGTCAACGCGCCTATAAGCTGGCCCGCGATGGCGAGGATGTAGAACTGACCGCCCGCCCTCTTTGGGTAGAGGAACTGGTGCTGATCGACCGCCCCGACGAAGACCACGTCGTGCTGGAGATGACCTGTGGCAAAGGTGGCTATGTCCGTTCCATTGCGCGTGATCTGGGTGAGGCGCTCGGCTGCCACGGCCACGTGAAAAAACTGCGCCGCATCTGGTCCGGCCCGTTTGAGGCCGAGGATGGCCTGACCATCGAACAGATCGACGAGATGGCCAAAACCACCGCTCTGGATGATTATCTGCATCCGCTGGAAACCGGCTTGTCGGACCTACCCGAGCTGAAATGCACCTCTGAAGGAGCCACCCGTCTGCGGAATGGCAATCCGGGCATGGTGCTCGCCTCTGACGTGGAATACGGCGACGAGGCCTGGGCCTCGCTGGATGGCAAGGCCGTGGCCGTAGGAATTTACAAGTCGGGCGAATTGCACCCAAGCCGCGTCTTTGCCGCCAACTGACGACTGTTCAGGCGGCGATACGCAATTTGTGACCCAGTCGAAGTATCTCGGACACCAGTAGATCCAGATCCTGCTTTTGCGTGCGGTGATTGTTGACCGCCACCCGTAGGCAATGCGCCCCCTGAACCGTTGTATCCGACAAAACCGCAGTGCCTTCCTCTTGCAGGCACAACATGATTTCGCTGTTAATCGCACGCAGAGTTTCGGGGCTGAGACCGCCCGGGTCATAGCGGAAACAAACGATGTTTATATTGGTGGGGAACATCAAGGTGAGGTCATCCTCTGCCTCGATCAGCGAAGTCAGATAACGCGCCTTTTCGATATCCTGATCAATGAGCCTGCCGAATTTCTGAACGCCGTGCTCCTTCAAGGACATCCAGACCTTGAGCGCTCGAAACCCACGCGAAGTCTGAATGCCGTAATCGTGCAAAAACGCCGCCCCGGCGACGCCTCGGGATTGCGGTTCCAGGTATTCCGGGGTCAGAGTAAATGTCGCGTGGTGGGCATCATGGCTTCGCACCAACGCGCAACCCACTTCGAAAGGCGCATGTAACCATTTGTGTGGGTCGAGCGCGACGGAATCCGCGCGTTTGATGCCGGACACTCGCCAACTGTTATCATGGGCGATTGCAATTAACGCACCGATACAGCCGTCAACATGAAACCACAGGCCTTCCTCGCGGCAGAAATCGGCAATCGCCGACAAGTCGTCGATGGCGCCTGTGTTCACGGTTCCGGCGGTAGCAATCACACAAGCGGGGTTAAGGCCGTCTGCGCGATCCTGCGCGACCATGCCGGCAAGCGCTTCAAGATCCATCGTCAAATCGTCTTGCGTAGGAACACGCCGCAGCGCCTTGTTGCCCAGACCCAGTGTTTCGAGCGACTTTTGGTGACAACTGTGCATCTGATCCGATCCGTAATACCGCATCGGCTTATCCATGGCGGCGATGCCCTCTTCGCGCATGTCGATCCCGGATTTGACGTTGCGGGCCACCGTCAGCCCGATCAAGTTTGCCACGCTGCCGCCGCTGACCAATGTCCCACTGGCCCCCTCCGGCAGACCGATCATCTCGCGTAGCCAGTCGACGACTTGTCGGTCGATCAGGGCTGCCGCATGATTCCCACCCCCAAGGTTCGAACCCTGAACCGCAGCCAGAAAATCTGCCATCGCGCCTGTGAAATTGCTCGCGCCCATATACCAGCCCCAAAACCGGGGATGGATATTACCCATCGGATACTGCATGACCTGAGATTGGACATCATCCATCAAATCACCCAACGGCATACCCTGCTGAGGTGCAGGCGTTTCGAACCCGTTGCGTATCGCAGTCGGCATATCTTTCCATATCGACCTATCACGCACATCACGCGTATGATCCAACGCCATATCCAACATCTCATGTGCTAATTTGCGGGTCTGCTCCCAATCCGCCGGATCCAATGTCTCGAATGTCATGTCTTCCCCCCAGAATAAGCCGTTCAAATGAAGGCAGGTATAGCACAAGTTAAGGATCAGGACATCGCCCCTTGTAAACGGGCCTAATTCCAGCCAAACCCGACTGCATGATCACCCGTTCTCACACCAAGGGCGACGCGCCCTCGACTGCCATCTACTCCGATTGCGAAAAATACCGCTATAGCCTGACCCGTATCTGGAACCCGGCGGGCCGCAAGGCGTTGTTTGTGATGCTGAATCCGTCGACGGCGACCGAGGTGCAGAACGACCCCACGGTGGAACGTTGCGAGCGTCGCGCACGCACACTGGGTTTCGGAGCTTTTCAGGTCACCAATATCTTTGCCTGGCGCGACACTGATCCGCGCAAGATGCGTGCATCTTCAGATCCGGTGGGGCCTGAGAATGACGCAGCCATCCTGGACGGCGTGGAATGGGCGGATCAGGTCATCGCCGCCTGGGGCACCCATGGCGCACATCTGGAACGCGGCCCCGCAGTTGAGGAATTGCTGCGCGGCACGGGCCAGCCCTTGTTCCACCTTGGGCTGACCAAGGACGGACATCCGAAGCATCCTCTCTACATTGCGTACACTCAGCAGCCCGAAGCCTGGTGATAAAGGGTTAACCAAGCTCTCAGCTTCGCTTTGACCAAGCCATTGTTTGCATGAGAGGTTTTACACTCGGAGCCATTGTGCTTGCGGAGGGTAGATATGTTTCTGATCGGATTATTCGGAATGGCCGCCATGGGTGGTGCGGCCTACGCAATCAGCGACGTACTTGTGCCAGAAGACAAAGGCGATGACGAGGAGGAAGACGATCGCATCGAGGAAACGACCGACGACGACCTGTCGGAAGGCAATTTGCTTGACGCGGACGAGAATGTCGACGAGCCCAGCTCTACCGAGGAAACCGACTCTGACACTGCTGAGATTGTGTCCGAGTATGAAGGCGATCTGGTCATTGCGGGCGATGAGGATGCGGATGTTCTGACCGGGCAGGAAGGCAACGATCAGATCAACGGATATGGCGGGGACGACTGGATCGACGGCGGCGCCGGCAACGACGTGTTGTATGGCGGTGGTGGCGGGGACGTCCTGTTTGGCAACCTCGGGAATGATGTGCTCCATGGTGAATATGGTGACGACGCGCTGGACGGAATGTCAGGAAATGACGACCTGTATGGTCATTTCGGAACAGATGATCTGAGCGGCGGTGATGGGAATGACCGGCTTTTTGGTGGTCAGGGCGATGACACGTTAAGCGGCGATGACGGCGACGACGCGCTACAAGGCGGAGATGGCGACGACTACCTTGTTGGGGGTGCCGGTGAAGACGCCCTGTTTGGCGGAGATGGTGATGACATCTTGTCCGGAGAAGATGGCCCGGACGAGCCTGCGCGCGACTTCCTAAACGGGGGCTCTGGGGACGACGTCATTCTTGCCGAAGACGGCGATGTGGTCACAGGTGGAGAGGGTGAGGACGAGATCGTTGTGCAGTCCGACCCCGAGCAGGAAGCCACGACAATCATGGATTTCCAGATCGGTCACGACAAGCTTCTGATCACCTGGGACAACCCGGAAGAACCGGAATTGACGATCGAACAGGACAGTGAAAACAACAGCTTGACCCATGTTCGGGTCAATGGCGAAGACGTCGCTCAGCTTTTTGGCGCAGAGGGTCTGACTGTTGAAGATATTCAGTTCGTGACCGAAGCCCAGTTGGAGCAGTACGCCTTCACCAGTTGAGCCTGCAGAATCCATTTGTCATTTGCGGTGAATGCGCCTATACGCGCCCATCCGCATCGGAATCGGTGCGGTTTTCTCCATGGGCCTGTGCTGGACGACATCCCGGCCTGCGCCATCAACTCTAACCTTTAAAGGAGACCCCGATGTCGATTACTGCCGCTGATAAAGCACGCGTCATGAAAGAATTCGCAACCAAGGACGGCGACACTGGTTCGCCTGAAGTCCAGGTTGCTATCCTGACCTCGCGCATCAACACCCTGACCGAGCACTTCAAAACCCACAAGAAAGACAACCACGGTCGTCGTGGTCTGCTGAAGATGGTTGCTCAGCGCCGTAAGCTGCTGGACTATCTGAAGGGCAAAGAAGAAGCACGCTATCAGGACCTGATCAAAAAGCTGGGCATCCGCCGCTAAACGCGTTTTGTTCATGTTGTACAGGCGCTGAGGCCCTGTTCGTACAAATTGTACATCTTGTACGCCCGCCATTTGGTGGGCGTATTTGTTTTGGTCACTGTCTAATCTAGTGAACTGTGCGGCGCGCGAATTTCCCGCCATGTTCATGAGAGACGGCACACACATACCTGCGGCCCAAACCTTACCGCTACGCAAAGAAGCGCAAACTTTTTTTAACTTCCTGTGAACCACTTCACTGAACGCGGTCAAAGATTGCGCCATTCTGAGGATGTTAGTGAGTAGGCGCTTCTTTTGTTTCGAGCGTCAGGTTTTTCATAGTCCTCCCTTTTTTACTGGGCGTGCCTGTATCGGGCGCGCCCATTTTCGTTCGGGACACACTGATGAAAGCTACTTGCCCTTGGTATCAAGCGCCTGAACGCCGGGATGGCGAAACAGTTTCGCCATCGCAATCAATGCCAGTACACCGCAGATGACCGCGAGCACGAAAGGCATCCGCAAATTGATAGCCATGAGGGACCCGCTGAGGGCCGCAATGGTCCCGGAGCCCAACGCGTAGATAGCGACTGTCACACCCATGACCCAACCTTGCTCGGTTGGGCCGACGCTCGCGGAAAACAACGAAAGCATGGTCGGGTACATGATCGCGAACGCGATGGTTATCGGAACAATCAGGACATAGGACAGATCGGCCATGGGGTTCAGCATGAAGGCCAATATCCCAAGCGCCATTGCGGCAATGGAAACATATAGAATCGGGAACTTTTTATAGCGCTCGTGCAGCGGTGCGGTGAGGTAGGCACTGCCAAAGGCCATGGAGCCTCCGAACACGGCGAGGGCCATGCTGTTTTGAAGCGTACTGAACTTGAACCGGGTCAGCAGATACGTGTCGATGAAGAAGAAAAACGCATTCAGGCACATCAGCGAGAACAACATGACGACCGAAAGCCGCAAAACGACCGGGTGCGAGAAGACTTTCCACAGGTTCAAAACAACATCTAAAAGCCCGAAGTCAATTTTTTGTCTTTTGAATCCGGGTTCGGAGAAGAAGAACAGAATCAGTGCCATGTTGATCAGGATCAGGGCAATGGCGACGTAGAAAGGCAGCTCCAGTGACGCGAATGACCCCATCAGGTTTTGGTCGCTGAGCAATCCTGAAATCAGTGGCCCCCCGAGCAGGCCCAGCGCGGATGCCGCAACAATCATCCCGAGGTTTTTTGATTTCTCCTGATCGTCATGGCTGATGTCGATCAATGCGGCCTGCGCAATGGGTTGGTTGGCCGTCGTAAACCCGGAAATGGCGCGCCCCAAAAGTAACAGCCAATAGCTGGACGTCATGATCGCGGCCACAGTCAGAACATAGCCGATCAGTGCACCGGTAAGGCAGATCATGATGCCTGCTTTACGCCCGATATAATCCGACAACTTAGCGATAAAGGCCGCCCCGAAAAAGTAGAACAGAAAGAAGACGACAATCAGAATCGTATAGTCGAGCTGGCGGATATTCGTCGCTGTTCCATGTGCGAGGAAAGCTTGGTGTGGATCCAGCAGGATCGTGTTGAAAATCGGCACGATCAATCCAAAACCCATCACGTCAATGAAAACGACCAGCAACAGAGACAATCGTGAAAGGTTCATAACAGCATCCTCGTTACGGTCCCGGAATAATCCAATTTCAAAACGTCGAGGGGGCCGGCCACATCACAAGAATCACGCGCTGCGCCAAGATTTGCCCGGAGTCAGGGTATGGGCTGTTTTGTTTTCTGTCCAATTTGGCGCGGCGACGGGCGGTATCCGGGGGGCTGACCTTGGGTTTCGAATTGTGACGCCGCGTCGCGAAAGCCGGGCCCTAGGTTAGAAGGTTGACGTAAGCGTAAGCAGTGCCGTGATTTTTTTCCAAGCGGTCAAAAAAATGATGCAAACAGCAGATTTCTTCCCCCTTTCTCGGCACCCCATTTTTCTTACATGGACGGTGTCGCTGCGGGTTCACACTCACGGAAGTTGGTCTTTGAGCCCTTCCCTCAAGTGGCTTGGACCTGACCCGCAGCGGCAAGGATTTGATGACCATATGTTGCGGGAGTTGAATGATGCCATTGAAGACAATTCTGAGCCGGGTGTTTGCAACCAAGATGTCTGAGACGTCCAACGCCACAAATGCGCGGTCGATTTTGAATAATCCCTACGACCATAAGAAGGCAATTTCGAAGGTTGAGACAGCGGCGGTTCTTCGCGGGATCCTAGAAGATGAAAAGATGGAATATCCAACCCAAGGCAAACGCGAGGATTCGCTGCACTGACCGCCGTTTGGTACGCTCCCGACGACTGCTGCATGGGTACGCGCTACAGGGGCCGCTCCGGACCAAAAACGCCCGCCGAATTGGCGGGCGTTTCGGTTTTCTCAGGATAATCCCAGTTACATCTTGGCCTTTTCTGATTTAAGCGCCAGCCACAGGCAGTAGCACATGATCAGAACCACCAAGGTAAACGGAATTCCAGTCGACACCGCTGCCCCTTGCAAGGCAGAGAGACCTCCGCCCAGCAGCAGTGCGATTGCGACGAGGCCTTCAAGCGTGCACCAGAACACGCGTTGCACAACCGGTGCGTCCATCTTTCCGCCTGCCGTGATCGTGTCGATCACCAGCGAGCCTGAGTCCGACGATGTGACAAAGAACACAACGATCAGGATCAGAGCGATCGGGGCAATGATGCCGTAAAGCGGCAGCTCTTTCAGGAAGCCGAACAGCGCGCCCTCGGGGGCATAGCTTTCGATCACTGTGGCGCGGACGCCCTCTGCTCCGCCTGCGTTCAGCATGTCGATGGCTGCGCCGCCAAAGGTCGACATCCACAAGGCACATACCGCAGTGGGTGCCAGCAAGGCGCAGATCACGAACTCACGCACCGTACGACCTTTGGAAATGCGGGCGATGAACATGCCCACGAAAGGTGACCACGCAATCCACCAGGCCCAGTAGAAGGTTGTCCAGCCGTGGAAGTAACTGGTGTCTTCCCGACCGAACGGATTGGATAGAGCAGGCAGGTGCGTCACGTAATCCACCATCACGTTGAAGTACCGTGCAATGGCGGTGCCGACACCGGTAACTACAATGACGAAGATGAACAGTCCTACGGCCATGATCATGTTGATCTCACTCAACCGTTTGACACCTGCATCCATGCCCATCAGGACCGAGCCCAGTGCGATCATCGTAATGCCTATGATCAGCAGGACGGTGACGGTGGGGCTGGGTTCGATGCCAAAGACCTCATACAGCCCGGCGGCCACCTGTTGTGCGCCCAAACCCAATGATGTGGTCAGGCCGAAGAGGGTCGCGAATACTGCCAGAGTATCGATGATGTGGCCCCACCAGCCCCAGACGCGCTCGCCCAGGATCGGATAAAAAGCCGAACGCAGGGTCAATGGTAGCCCGAGATTATAGCTGAAGATTGCAAGCGCCAGACCAACGGCCGCATATACCGCCCAGCCTTCGAGACCCCAATGATGGATCGTGCCGACAATGCCGATATATTCGTTACCCGGCACAGCGATATCGATGCCCAGTGGGCGGGCGTTGCCGTCTTCTGCAAAGTTGTAATAGACCGGCTCCATCACGCCGAAGAACAACAGCCCGATGCCGATCCCGGCCGCGAACATCATCGCGATCCATCCGGCGTAGGAATAGTCGGGTTTGGCGTCCTTGCCGCCGATCCGCACCTTGCCCACCGGCAAGATGATCAACACCAGACAGAACAGGGTGATTGCGTCAACCGACAGCACCAGAAACCAGTCAAACGTGCTGGTCAGCCATGGCCGGAGCCAGCCAAAGAACGTGGCTGCGGATTCCTGATTCGCCAGCGCGATCAGGACGAACGCAAAGATCAGGATACTAGAGATCAAAAAGACCGGGTTATGGATGTCCAGACCGAAAGGCCGGACATTGTCCTGTCCAAGCTCATATTCGGTCTCAAAGTCATAAATCCGGGGATCCGGATCCAGCATTTTCTTGGTTTGTGCCATGCGTCTGCCCTTCTGTTCGCTACGTGCAAACGCCAAGGTATTCGACCGGCGGACGGAGGTGATATTCGTATTCCCTTGGCGCGTTTCCGTCGTTTCGACCGCAGGTATGGTGGTTTCAGCCTATACGGATACTAAATTTTCACCAAATATATTCGATTTCGCGAATAGTTAGGCGGTGGGAGCGACCGAATTAGCTTTCAGAGCTGCAAATATCCTGTTATTCAACCAAATGGTTGACTGAAGCAGAAAAGGCATGTAATTCATCCAAATGGTTGAACGAGAGAATCGCTATGACCTAAGCGCTATATTGAAGGCCGCGTCCGACCCAACCCGCCGCGTCATCCTAACGATGCTCGCGCAGCAGGGCCCCTTGCGGGTGACGGATATTGCACGGCAATTCGATATGAGCCTCAACTCGGTGTCCAAGCACATCAAGGTGCTCGAGAATGCCGGGCTGGTGCGGCGTCGGACGGAATGGCGCGAGCATCTGATCGAGGTGCAGATGGCCCCCTTGTCAGCCGTGGATGACTGGTTCGCCGGGCTGCGTTCGATCTGGGCGCTTCGGCTGGACGCCTTGGAAACTGCTTTGGAGGACCCAGAAGATGACGGAACTGTCCCTTGAAATAACCCGCGCCATTCCGCACCCGCCGGAAAAGGTGTTTGATGCTTGGCTAGACCCGGAAATGCTGGCCAAGTTCATGCTGCCCGGTCCCAACATGTCAGTGCCCGAAGCTTATTCTGACGCCAAGGTAGGGGGCCGGTTCAAGATCATCATGCGCGCGCCCGAGGCCGGGGACCTGCCGCATGAGGGCGAATACAAAGTGATCGACCGGCCCAATCGGCTGCAATTCACTTGGAACTCTCCTTACAGTCAGGACGATTCCACCGTGACGCTGGATTTCACTCCAACCGATAAGGGCACGGAATTGCGCCTGCATCACATCCGTTTCCCTTCGCAAGAAAGCCGCAACAATCACGAAGGTGGCTGGACCCGAATCCTTGAGACGCTGGAGGGTGCGCTGTGATCAACTGGCTCGCCCTTGGCGTGGGTGTGATCGCCGCCTTTCTGCTGGGCTGGCTGGTCTACGGACCCGTCGGCTTTCAGAAACGCTGGGCCGAGGGAACACGGATCGACCCCACCCCGCCCGAATCTCCACCCCTGCCGCAGATGGCGGCCCAGATCGTTTTCCTGATCCTGCTAGCCGCTGTGATCGCGGTGACCGAGACCAACAACAGCCTTGGCGTTGCGGTGCTGGCGATCCTCGCAGTGGCTGCTCAGGCCGCATCGGTCGGGGCATGGGCGCAGAAAAGCGGCTTCGCCATCGCAGTCGACACCGGATATGCGCTGGGCTGCGGCGTGGTGATGATATTGGCGCACGCTATCCTTTGATACATCGGCCCCTGCCCAGCTTGGGCGGGGGTTAGGCAATCCCCTGCCCCCCAAAAACTCCCGACTTTCCAAAGCTTGCAAACTGATGTATGGGCCTGTCATCTGAGACGTTGTGCCCTGACCCCGGCACTCGAATGGAAGATAAAGTGGGGTCGGCGGCAATGGGGCCGCCATGCAAACCGGAGACCCGCAGGGGCGGGAGTGCTCCGTTCTAGGATACGCATATGTTTGATGTAACAAAGAAATCGATTCAGTGGGGCGAAGAGACGCTGACACTGGAAACCGGCAAGGTTGCCCGTCAGGCCGACGGCAGCGTGATTGCCACGCTGGGCGAAACCAGCGTGATGGCAAACGTGACCTTTGCCCGTGCTCAAAAGCCCGGTCAGGATTTTTTCCCGCTGACCGTACACTATCAAGAAAAATACTATGCCGCCGGTAAGGTTCCGGGTGGCTTCTTCAAGCGCGAAGCACGCCCGACCGAGAAAGAGACGCTGACCGCGCGTCTGATCGACCGTCCGATCCGCCCGCTGTTTGTTGACGGCTTCAAAAACGAAGTTCTGGTGATGTGCACCGTGCTGTCCCACGATCTGGTCAACGACCCCGACATCGTTGCGATGATCGCGGCATCCGCTGCTCTGACCATTTCCGGCGCGCCGTTCATGGGTCCGATCGCCGGTGCCCGCGTTGGTTTCGAGGATGGCGAATACGTTCTGAACCCGACCGTCGACGACATGCAGGACCTGCGCCTGAACCCTGAACAGCGTCTGGACCTGGTTGTTGCCGGTACCAAAGACGCCGTGATGATGGTGGAATCGGAAGCTTACGAACTGTCCGAGGCGGAAATGCTGGGCGCGGTAAACTTCGCGCATGAGCAAATTCAGCCCGTGATCGACCTGATCATCTCGCTGGCCGAAGAAGCCGCGAAAGAGCCGTTCGAATTCGTCGCCCCCGATTACTCGGAGCTGTCCGCCGCTGTTTCGGCTGCCGGTGAAGAGAAGATGCGCGCCGCGTTCGCGATCACCGACAAGCAAGAGCGCACCGCCGCTGTCGCCGCGGCCCGTGAAGCGATCAAGGAAGCGCTGACCGAAGAGCAACTAGAAGACGGCAATCTCGGTTCCGCTATGAAGAAGCTGGAAGCTGGCATTCTGCGCGGTGACGTCGTCAAAGGCGGCAAGCGTATCGACGGTCGTTCGACCACCGATATCCGTTCGATCGTCGCAGAAACCTCGATGCTGCCGCGTACACACGGTTCTGCCCTTTTCACCCGTGGTGAGACTCAGGCATTGGCCGTGACCACGCTGGGCACCGGTGACGACGAACAGTTCATCGACGCGCTACACGGCAACTTCAAATCGAACTTCCTGCTGCACTACAACTTCCCTCCCTACTCGGTTGGCGAAGTTGGCCGCGTGGGTGGTCCGGGCCGTCGTGAGATCGGCCACGGCAAGCTGGCATGGCGTGCCCTGCAGGCGGTTCTGCCTGCGGCGACCGACTTCCCCTACACGATCCGCATCGTGTCGGAGATCACGGAATCCAACGGCTCCAGCTCAATGGCGTCGGTCTGCGGCGGTTCGCTGTCGATGATGGATGCGGGCGTTCCGCTCAAAGCACCGGTTGCCGGTGTGGCCATGGGTCTGATCCTGGAAGATGACGGCGAATACGCCATCCTGTCGGACATTCTGGGTGACGAAGATCACCTGGGCGACATGGACTTCAAGGTTGCGGGTACCGAAAACGGCATCACCTCGCTGCAGATGGACATCAAGGTTGCGGGCATCACGCCTGAGATCATGGAGAAAGCCCTGGCGCAAGCCAAGGACGGCCGGATGCACATTCTGGGTGAGATGGGCAAAGCCCTGTCCGAAACCAACGAATTCTCGGTCCACGCGCCGCGCATCGAGACCATGAACATCCCCACCGACAAGATCCGCGAAGTGATCGGCTCGGGCGGTAAGGTCATCCGCGAGATCGTCGAGGTTTCGGGCGCCAAGGTTGACATCAATGACGACGGCGTCATCAAGATCGCGTCGCCCGACGGTGAATCGATCAAGAAGGCCTATGAGATGATCCACTCGATCGTGGCTGAGCCGGAAGAAGGCCAGATCTACACCGGTAAAGTGGTCAAGATCGTCGACTTCGGTGCCTTCGTGAACTTCTTTGGCAAGCGCGACGGTCTGGTGCACGTGTCCCAGATCGAAAACCGACGCCTGAACCATCCGTCGGATGTTCTGAAAGAAGGTCAGGAAGTAAAGGTCAAGCTGCTGGGCTTTGACGATCGCGGCAAGGTGCGCCTGTCGATGAAAGTTGTCGATCAGGAAACCGGCGAAGAGATCGTTCCCGAGAAGAAAGAAAAGAAAGAGGAAAGCGCAGAGTAATCTGCCTCTTTTGCAAGAACGAAGGCCCCGGTAATCCGCCGGGGCCTTTTTCTTTGGGCGAATGACGAGTGCCGTAGCGATGCTGTGGAATGTGCCGACCATCTGCTTGCTGGGGTAGGCTTCAATTTTGATGAGGCTACAATTCTGATTGTTGAGTGCATTGCCCTGAAACAGAGCCTCGCAACCACTTATAACGTTGGCTTTACAGGCCCGGGGCATCTACTTGGGCATTCTTTTCTACTCATTGCCGATAAATGAATGAATTTACGACGATATCCGATCGTTTCTTGGTTTATTTCTTTTCTTCGATCAAAAGCTCTTCTATGAGCGCGCCTAACAGTTGCGTCCTCGATTTGACCTTGGCTTTTTTGTAGATTGAATTGTTCTGGGACTTGATTGTTCCCTCGCTGGTCTCGCGCAGTTTAGCTATTTCTGCGAGGGACAGGCCCTTTACGGTGAGAAGTGCAACATCTCGTTCCGCAGCACTAAGGCCCCAACGGTCGAACTGTAGTTCCAGCATTCGAAAAAACTCGCCTTGAGCCTTCCGCAGGTTCTGTTTGACTTCTTGGTGACGTCGCAAAAACAGCCTGTGGCTTTGCCAAATCAAAAGCCCCCCAAGAATAAACCCAAATAGGGTGATGAGAGCCGTGATTTCATGGACCACCCAACTCGCGGAAAAAATGTAGTACCCTGTTATTTCGCCAATCAATTCGATCACAAACGTCAAAGCAGAGATCGCATATACAGCGATCCCCGCTTTGAACATGGCTTCTTTTTTAAACCATTTGTTCAAACCCCAATCTCGCTTGGGCTCAAGTTGGAAGCTGAATTAATCATCGTCGCCTTCGTCATCCCCTTCGCCATCGTCACCTTCACCGTCGCGCTCGCCATCGTCGCCTTCGCTATCGCGTTCGCCGTCATCGCCTTCGCTATCGCGTTCGCCATCGTCGCCTTCGCTATCGCGCTCGCCATCGTCACCTTCGCTGTCGCGCTCGCCATCGTCACCTTCGCTATCGTTTTCCCCATCGCCTTCGTCATCGTCACCTTCGTCATCAAATCCTTCGTCGTCATCTTCGTCGTCATCTTCGTCATCAAAATCTTCGTCGTCATCTTCCTCATCGTCGAACTCATCGTCTCGCTCTGAACGATCCCGAACGATGGTTCCGTCTTTCCCCAGCACCACTTCTCTCTCGATTCCAGGTCCAGTCGCTTCAAAGCGAAGATTCCCAAACAGCGTGTTGGTTATTTCGATTCGTTGGAAACCTTGTTCTGTGAGTTCGTCGATGATGTCTTGCTTGGTGGTTTGCGAAAGCGCCGTGGTGGCCATCAGAACGAAAGTTGATGTCAGACCGATAGTTTTCTTGTTCATGTTCCCATCCTCAAAGGAATTGCCAATTGAACTAAAACATCGGCGCTTTGCGATGGGAATATAACTTAGGTTGGTTAGGCCAGACTTGAACCAAAGAACTATATCCTCAACGGTACTGGGTAATGCGCGCAATGTGCGGGAACGTGGATTTGGAGAGCGCCGAAAAATTTTTCAGGAGCAAATTCCTGAATTTGATCTCGGACCGATCTGAATTTACAGCCATGTAGTTTTTGAAGGTGACACCGAGGATATGCCCGAAGCCAAGAAATTCGAAAAGCTCTTCTCTACTCCAATGATGCGATTTGTGGTGCCTAACAGTGCAGCGCTTAATGCGGCGATTCTGTTTGAGGCCGAAAAGATGCGTGAGGAAGACGAGGGTGCCTCAAAATCCAATCGCGGCGGATGGCACTCAAACGGAAACCTCTTTGATCGCGATACGCCCGCTATTCAGAATTTGCGAGACGCGGCCGAAGATGCGGTGTTTCAAATAACGCGAAAGGTCTCAGACAAGGTTGAACTGGATAAACTTCGCCTGAAACTGTTCGGGTGGATAAACGACAATCCTTCCGGCGGGTACAATGCGCCGCATACTCATCCCGGCGCGCATTGGTCTGGAGTGTACTATGTTTCTCAACCCGAGATCGAAGAAGGTTCGTCTGGAATGATTGAGTTTCTCGACCCTCGAAACGAGTTGCCTCACTGGCGCATACTTCAGGCGAGTGCGTTTCGGAACAAAAAGAAGCTGCGCCCGGCAGCCGGCGAAATGATCCTTTTTCCATCCTATCTGACCCATTGGGTCCACCCAAACCAAAGTAAAGAAAGCCGCGTCACGGTTGC
Source organism: Ruegeria sp. HKCCD3925 (assembly GCF_057221175.1). Classification (NCBI taxonomy): domain Bacteria; kingdom Pseudomonadati; phylum Pseudomonadota; class Alphaproteobacteria; order Rhodobacterales; family Roseobacteraceae; genus Ruegeria; species Ruegeria sp. HKCCD3925. Next base: position 119,418 of record NZ_JBWVBI010000010.1, on the reverse strand, counting down.
CTTCAACGCAACCTTTCGACGTCCAAAATCGGATCCCAGTTGATCGCCTCGAGATACGCAGCTCTGTGGTATCGAACATCAAGGCAATGTTTCGCCTGGTCAGCGCAGTCAGCGCGGCTTTCAGTTTCCATCAGAAGCTACAATCCTTTGGCAGCGAGACCGCGTTCAACTGACGTATCCGATCCCAACCACCGCCTCGGCGGGCGTGCACACAGTCGATCCAACCATAGCCAATCTGCCTTTTTCGATCAGTGCCGCTTTCGAGCCCTGCGCGTCACGGTAAACGATATGTTAACACTTCTAAGTTGAGTTAGCTCAAAGTTAAGGAAATCCAAATCATCTGGGACGTCGCCGCGCTTTGGCCTCTATCACCATCTTTGAGATCGACGGAGATCCGTTTGGCAACCCCAGTGTGACGGTGACCCAGGGGTTTCAGGTCACCATTACTGATGATGATAATTTTCTCGAAAATCCGGACAACAACGGCAGCCAACAGTTCGATACCCTCCCAATCCCCGGGCTGAGCAACTCCGGCAGCTTTCAGATATTTGAAGGCTACAGCGCGACGGTCGGAGGTGCACCGGTCACCTACACACTGCTGCAATTCTCGGGTACGCAATACATCGTTGTGACCTCGGGAAACGTTGCTGTTAATGATGTACTGACAGGCAACTCACTGGCCCAGAGTACTGCACCTGCGGTCGAATATGATAACCTTCCCAGCTTTGTCTGCTTTACTTCGGGGTCACATATTCTGACACCGTCGGGCCAGCGTCTGATCGAAGAAGTAAAAGCAGGCGATCATGTGATCACCGCAGATGGCACCGGTCGGGCCGTGCGCTGGGTGGGTCGGCGACGGCTGAGTGAGGCGGATCTGAGACAGACCCCTAAGCATTGCCCGATCCGGATCAGTGCGGGCAGTCTTGGGCCGCAGACACCATCGCGAGATCTGCTGCTGTCACCTCAGCATCGGGTTGTCGTGTCCTCACCTGCATTGGAATTGCATCATAGTCACCCGCTGATGTTGGCGACGGCCAAGTCTCTGCTCAACGGCAAGTCTATCACGCAAGTACCGCCAAGCGGGGGCGTCGAGTACATTCACATTCTATTCGACCAGCATGAGCTGGTGAATGTCGAAGGATTGTGGTCGGAATCGTTTTATCCCGGCGGATATACGCTGGACGCGATGAGCAGTGCAGTGAAGGAGGAACTATTCGAGCTGTTCCCTGAGCTTCATTCCGATACAGGCGGCTATGGTGATACGGTGCTGCCGGTTCTGAAACCGTACGAAGTGCAGATGCTGCGCCCGGAGCTATCTGCCCCTTGCGGCGCAACCTCGGCGTTTGCGCATTAGAAGAAGGCGGGGGCTTTCGCCCCCTGCCCGTTGATCCGATTACGACGGCGCTTTGGTTTTGCGCAGATAGGGGAAGATCGTCTCGAACTCGCCGAACTTCTCTTTTGCCTCATCGTTGGAGACCGCAGGTGGAATGATCACATCCTCACCCGGCACCCAATTTGCGGGGGTTGCCACGCCCTTGGCGCTCATCTGCAGGCCATCCAGCGCACGTAGAATCTCGGCAAAGTTGCGGCCCACGGTCATCGGGTAGGTCATGGACAGTTTCAACTGCTTATCGGGTCCGATGATAAAGACAGAGCGTACAGTTGCGCTGTCGGCAGGCGTGCGGCCGTCGGGCATATAGGCCTCGGCCGGCAGCATGTCGAAGGCTTTGGAAACAGCCAGACCGTCATCGGCGATGATCGGGAAGCCGGGGTTGGCGTTTCCATAGGCCTCGATATCTTTTTTCCACTTCTTATGATCTTCGACACCATCGACCGACACGCCGATCACTTTGGTGTTCCGCGCCGCCCATTCATCGTTCAGCTGCGCAACTGCCGAAAACTCGGTCGTGCAAACAGGAGTGAAGTCCTTGGGGTGTGAGAACAGGATGGCCCAGCTATCGCCAATCCAGTCATGAAACTGGACGGTGCCCTGATCTGTCTCTGCGGTGAAATTCGGGACCGTATCATTGATGCGCAAACCCATTGGGAAACTCCTTTCCTGTGAAAAATCGCGAGTCGATTGCTGCCAACCTAATCACTTTGCGCAGAGGTTAAACCATTCATGTTGCGCTGTCAGAAGATTCAGTAGGTAGATAATTTGATCAAATTATGTTTTACCCTTGCCCGACACCCGGGTGGGTGACAGAGTGCGAATGAAAACCGACCGTTCGGTCGATTGATTCCTGATCCGGAGGATGAGCCATGATCGAAAAACGCGATTTCTATATCAACGGCAAATGGGTCGCCCCATCAGAGCCGAATGATTTCGAAGTGATCGACCCGTCGACCGAAGAACCATGCGCGGTGATCTCGCTAGGGTCAGAGGCTGACACTAACGCAGCGGTCGCCGCGGCCAAAGCTGCTCTGCCTGGTTGGATGGCAACCCCGGTGGACGAGCGCATCGCTTTGGTCGAGAAACTGGTCGATATTTACGCCATCCGCTCAGAGGATCTGGCCCAGGCGATGTCGATGGAGATGGGTGCACCGATCGATATGGCGCGCAGCCAGCAATCGGGCGCGGGGATCTATCACCTGAAAAACTTCATCCGTGCCGCCAAGGCGTTCCAATTCGAACGTCCGTTGGGCGATCATGCGCCGAATGACCGGATCATCTATGAAGCGGTGGGTGTGGCAGCCCTGATCACCCCATGGAATTGGCCGATGAATCAGGTCACGCTCAAGGTCGGCGCGGCGGCGATTGCGGGCTGCACGATGGTGCTGAAACCGTCCGAGCAAAGCCCGCTGAACGCGATGATCTTTGCTGAGATGATGGATGAGGCTGGCTTCCCGGCTGGTGTTTTCAACCTGGTAAATGGCGATGGCGTGGGCGTGGGCTCTCAGCTCTCGGGGCACGCAGATGTTGATATGGTCAGCTTCACCGGTTCGACCCGCGCGGGCACGGCGATTTCCAAGAATGCGGCGGATACACTGAAGAAAGTGCATCTGGAACTGGGCGGCAAAGGGGCCAATGTGGTCTTCGCCGATGCCGACGAAAAGGCGGTGAAACGCGGCGTCCTGCACATGATGAACAACACCGGTCAAAGCTGTAACGCGCCCAGCCGGATGCTGGTGCAGCGTCCGATCTATGATCAGGCGGTTGAGACAGCCGCCGAAGTGGCAAACAAGGTCACCGTCGGCAGTGCCACCGAGGAAGGCCGACATATCGGACCGGTGGTGAACGAAGTGCAGTGGACCAAAATTCAGGACCTGATCCAGAAAGGAATTGATGACGGCGCGCGTCTGGTGGCCGGCGGTACCGGTCGCCCTGAAGGACTGAACAAGGGCTACTATGTGCGTCCTACGGTCTTTGCAGATGCCAACAACCAGATGACCATCGCGCGCGAGGAGATTTTTGGCCCGGTTCTGACCATGATCCCCTTCGATACCGAAGAAGAAGCCATCGAGATTGCCAATGACACACCTTACGGGCTGACCAATTATGTTCAGACCCAAGACGGTGCACGCGCCAACCGAATGGCTCGCGTCTTGCGGTCGGGCATGGTTGAGATGAACGGCCAGTCGCGCAGCGCTGGGTCCCCGTTTGGTGGGATGAAACAGTCCGGCAATGGCCGCGAAGGCGGGGTTTGGGGCTTGGAGGACTTCCTTGAAGTCAAAGCCGTTGGCGGTTGGGCCGCCGAATAACCCGGTTTTGGTGGTATCAAAATGTGAGGCACCCTAAGGGTGCCTCGCTTTGTTTCTTAGGCAGGTCGGACGATAAGCTGCGGCTCTCCGTCCGACGTGTGACGGGTGGATCGACCATCCCAGCCAATCTCACCTGTCACCCGCTGGCGAAGGGACGAAAAACTGTCGAACCGGACCACATCTACGGGCACGTCGAACTGAAGGGTCACCCGGCGATGTCCGCCATCCCCAATCATGGTCAGACCGCGGATTTCGGCGGTGAAGGGCTGACCCAGATATCGGCCCTCAACCCGGTCACCAACGCGCAGCTGCACTCGATTTCCTGCCATCGCGTGCAACGTGTTCCAATCCCGCGCACCGAGTTGATGCGCCAACAGTTCCAGCGCCTCGCTATGTGATAGCTTCACTCCGGCGTCCTGCAGGCGTTTGCGCAGGCGTTTTGCCTGCTCTTTCAGCTCCGCAACCGGAGCGATGTTCTGAATATGTGTCATGGTGTGCCTCGTTTCCTGAAACGGGCGCGAAATCTGGACGGGGTTCGCATTGCCATCCGCGCGCCTGGAAAGGGCAACAGATGTGATTCAATCGGGTTTCACCAAAGCCTAAGGCCGCGAACGGCAGGGTACCCGAACCTGCCGTGCATATGGCAACGACGCGCCAGAATGTCAATCAGGCGTCGGCCTGCGCCGCCTCATAGGCCAGCATGGCGCGCTTGACGGGCAGTCCCCAGTGGTAGCCACCCAGGCCGCCCGATTTGCGTAGGGCACGGTGGCAGGGGATCAGCCAACTGACCGGGTTGCGCCCAACTGCGGTGCCCACGGCGCGCACCGCTTGGGGTGAGCCGACCCGCTGCGCGATCTCGGAATAGGTGGTGACCTGCCCCGAAGGGATGTGCATCAGCGCTTCCCATACCTTGATCTGCAGTGGTGAGCCGATCAGGTAGAGTGGGGTCGGCTCCAACCGGTCGCTGGCCGCACCGAAGGCGCTGAGCACCCAAGGCCGCAGGCGCATCGGGTCCTCGACAAAATCAGCATTGGGCCAACGAGAGATCATGTCTTCCATCGCCGCCTCCTCGCCTGTCTCGGCCCCAAAGGCGATTCCACAGATTCCCTTGTCAGTTCCCATAACCAGCGCAGGGCCAAAGGGGCATTCGAACCAGCCCCAGTAGATCGTGAGACCTGCGCCTTTGCGGGCATATTCACCGGGGCTCATGGATTCCCATTTCAGGAACAGGTCATGAAGCCGCCCACTGCCGGACAGCCCCACATTATGAGCGGTTTCCAGCGTGGTGAAACGCTCGTGCAACAGAGCTTTGGCATGGCCAAGGGTCAGGTATTGCTGGTATCGCTTCGGAGAGACCCCGGTCCAGCGTGAGAACAGACGCTGAAAATGGGCAGGGCTCATATCCATCTGGCGAGCCAACTCATCAAGACTGAGACTCTCTCCGCCTTGATCGATCAATTCGATCGCGCGCCGCATGACGTTATAATGATATCCGCTTTCTGCTGTCTGGACGTTCATCGGTCACCTCATCAGTTACAGGAACAGTAACTTGCCCCTGTCGATCTTGCGACCCGGAACCTGCGCTTTATCTTGTCAACTGAGTTGACGAATCAAATCGATTTCTCCTACCATTCAGGTATGGGACACAGGTTGGATCAGCTTTATCAGGCAGTTCAGGCCACCCGGCCTTTGCTGCGGAACATCACGGCAGCGGTTGAGCAGGGCAGCCAGCGCAAAGGCGTGACCGTCGGGCAACGTGCCCTTTTGGAAGGTCTGTCGCTATCTCCCGGCGCGACAGCCCCGTTGCTGTGCGCCGAGTTGCAGCTGAAACGACAATATGTCTCGCGCATCTTAAAAGAGCTGATGGGCGCACAGCTGATCGAAAGCCAGCCCAATCCCAAACGTGCAGGCACCTACTGCTACCGGCTGAGCCCTGCGGGCGAAGAGACGATCACGGCAATCAGAGCGGATGAGATGGCCAAGCTGACACGCTTTGCACAGGATTTTTCTGCGTCAGAGCTTGTCGCCTATCACAAGGTTCAGCTGGCCCTGACCCGCTATTTCGCAGAACTCGCCAAGGAGGCCTGACATGACCGTCCTTTGGATAATGGCGGCAAGCATCATGATCGCCGTGTTGTACATCCTCTTGCAAATCCGAAAGATTGGCACTCCGACAACCGGAGCCAAAATAGACCTGGCATCGCGGCCTGAAACGGCGCTGCTGGTGATCGATATGCAAACAGATTTTACCTCGATACCCACCTGGGATGACGCACAAATTGAGGGTGCCTTGTCGACGATCCGGTCAACGACGGACAGCGCCCGCCAGTCTGACTGGTCCGTGATTGCCATCCGTCATGAATTCAAGGGACGGCTGGCGAACTTGCTGAACGGGTGGTTCAATCAGGGGCGCGGCAACGCAGGTTCCGACGGAGTTGGGTTGGATCCGCGTCTTGCGCTGAATCCCGATGCCGAGTTTGTAAAATCCGTAGGTGACGCCTTTTCTTCGCCGGGCTTTGAACGGTTCCTGCAAGACAAACGGATCGGAACGCTGGTTCTGACAGGGTTGGACGGGTGTCATTGCGTGAATAAGACCGCGCAGGGCGCGCTCAATCGAGGATACCGGGTTCAGATCAATTCGGCAGCCGTTCTGGCGGCTGATCCGAACCGGTGGCAGGGGATCAGGGATCAACTTGCAACGGCGGGGGTGGATTTCCGACTGCAGAAGTGAGGCATAGGGATAAATCGACCAAGACCCGCGCCTAGGCAAAACCAAAACGCACCTTTTCAATTGCGACCGCTTGTCTGGCAGGGCATTAAGGCTCGGATGGCCAAACAACTCGGATACCACAAGATCCGCGAGATCTTTACGCGTTTTCACGACGCCGACCCTGAACCCAAGGGCGAGTTGGAGCATGTAAACGTCTATACTCTGGTCGTTGCCGTCGCACTGTCAGCGCAGGCGACCGATGCCGGCGTCAACAAGGCTACGCGCGCGCTATTCAAGATCGCCGACACGCCGCAGAAGATGCTGGATCTGGGCGAAGAAGGTCTGATCGAACACATCAAGACCATCGGCCTGTTCCGCCAGAAGGCCAAGAACGTAATCAAGCTGAGTCGCATTCTGGTCGAAGACTATGGCGGTGAGGTGCCCAACTCCCGCGCGGCGCTTCAATCGCTACCGGGTGTGGGGCGCAAGACAGCCAATGTTGTCCTAAACATGTGGTGGCGATATCCGGCGCAGGCCGTGGACACGCATATCTTTCGCGTCGGCAACCGCACCGGCATCTGCCCGGGCAAGAATGTGGACGCCGTCGAACGCGCCATCGAAGACAACATACCGACCGACTTTCAGCTGCATGCGCATCACTGGCTGATCCTGCATGGCCGCTATCACTGCAAGGCACGCAAACCGCAGTGCCCTACCTGTATCATCCGCGATCTCTGCGAATTTGAGGACAAAACCGAATGAAAACCTACCAACTGACCGGCATCGGAAACGCCGTTGTGGACGTGATTTCCCAAGCCGATGACAGTTTCCTTGAGCTGATGGGCATCGAAAAGGGCATCATGCAGCTGATCGAACAGGAGCGCGGCGAGGTACTGTATGCCTCTATGGAAGGCCGGGTACAGACGCCGGGCGGCTCGGTTGCCAACACCATCGCGGGTGCGGGTGCACTGGGTCTGGATTCGGCGTTTATCGGGCGGGTGCATGATGATGCGCTGGGGCGGTTCTATGCGGATGCGATGAACGAAGACGGGGTGGATTTCGTGAACCCGCCGGTGCCGGGGGGCGAGCTGCCGACCTCGCGTTCAATGATCTTTGTCTCACCAGATGGCGAGCGGTCGATGAACACCTATCTGGGTATTTCGTCCGAGCTGTCTTCTCGGGATGTCTCGGAAGACGTCGCGGGCAACAGCCAGATCATGTTCCTCGAGGGCTATCTGTTCGACAAGGAAAAGGGCAAGGCGGCATTCCTGGAGGCCGCGCGCAACTGCCACAAGGGTGGCGGCAAGGCGGGCATCGCCATTTCTGACCCGTTCTGTGTAGAACGGCACCGGGTCGATTTCCTGCTGCTGATCGAGAATGAGCTGGATTTTGTAATCGGCAACGAGGCCGAAATCAAATCGCTGTTCGAAACCGACGATCTTGAGGAGGCGCTGGCCAAAACCGCCGAGATTTGCCCTCTGGTCGTCTGCACCCGGTCTGGCGACGGGGTGACCGTTCTGAACGGCGACGCGCGCATCGACGTACCAGTTGAAAAGATCGTCCCCGTGGACGCGACCGGCGCGGGCGATCAATTCGCCGCCGGGTTCCTTTATGGCATGGCAACAGGCCGCGATTACGAGACCTGTGCGCGGATCGGCAATGTCTGTGCCCGCGAGGTGATCAGCCATATCGGCCCGCGCCCTGAGGCGAACATGCAGGAGTTGCTGCAGGCTGAGGGATTGCTCTGATCCCGCGAAACGCAACGTAACGCTGGTGCGTCACATTTCGGAATGGCTACCCTTTTTTTGGATGTAAGGGGGGAGCCAATTCATGTTGGGCAGAGCACTCAGGATCACCGCAGGAACATTGGCGTTGGGGCTTGTGGCCGGCGTTGGGTACCTGCTGATCTCTCCGCCCGACCTGTTGCGAGTCGGGACCAACTATTCTGCCAAGATCGTCTGTTCTAACGTGTTCATCGCCAGGCGGGATGCGCAGGAAGTACTGGCGGTTGATGTGCAGGCGCCCGGGCATCCGTTGCTGAAACACGTCTCGGTCTCGGTAGACCCCGAGGCGCAATCAGTATCCGCAAAGCTACTCGGGATCTTCGCCCCTGCGACCAGCCAATATCGCGAGGGGCTTGGATGTGCGAATACGCATGAGGCCCAACCGGTCAACGCCCAGCTAAACACTCTGCCCGCGCTGTCTGATGCACTTTGGCCGGAAGGCACCACCGTGGCTCCAGCGCAGAACTCCAAATTGGCAATGGTTCTGTCGGACCCGACCATTCTGGGAAAGGGCTTCCGCGCCGTAGTTGTGGTGCATGATGGCCGGATCATTGGTGAGGCTTATGCGGATGGATTCGACGAAAATACCCCTCTTCTGGGCTGGTCAATGACCAAAACCATAACCTCTGGATTGATTGGAACGCTGATAAAATCCGGTCAGATGAAGTTGACGGATACACTGGTCGATTCATTTCCCGATTGGGCAGAGGACAACCGGCAGCACATTACCGTCGAGGATATGTTGACCATGTCCAGCGGCCTGCGATGGAACGAAGGCTATGGTGACGTCTCGGACGTGACTCGGATGTTATATCTGAGCGACGACATGGCGGGGTTTGTCACTTCGCTTGAGGCCGAGGCTGAGCCAAATACTGAATTCAACTATTCGTCGGGCACATCCACCGTCTTGGCGCGGGTCTGGCAGGATCAGGTCAAAGATGACAGCTTGTCCTATCCGCAGCGCGCACTCCTGCTGCCACTGGGCATGACCTCGGCCATACTTGAAACTGATGTTTCTGACACCTTTGTCGGCTCAAGCTATATGTACGCCACAGCGCGGGATTGGGCACGATATGGGCAATTCCTGCTGCAGGGCGGCACATGGGACGGGCAGCAAATTCTGCCCGAAGGGTTCACTGACTGGATGTTCGAACCGGTTGCTGTCTCGGGCGGGGCATATGCCAAAGGTCACTTGTGGCGCGACGTGCCGGGTGGAGAACCCCCGTTCGAAGATGCGGTCTGGATGGCCGGACACGATGGGCAATCGGTCGGGATATTCCCTTCGCGTGATCTGGTGATCGTGCGAATGGGGCTTACACCGTCCGATACCGGTTATTCCCCGCTGCCGCTGGCCAAAGCGGTGATTACGGCGCTTGGTTCCTAACCCGAACTACCCGAGATGCGGCTGAAACGCAGAAAGCACCTGCTGGTAGACGTCCTTTTTGAACGGCACGATCTCATCGACCAGCCGCGTCGTGGTCTGCCATTTCCAATGGGTGAACTCGGGGTGCTCGGTGGCGATGTCGATCTGATCATCCCGGCCCAGAAACCGCATCAGGTACCATTTCTGCTCCTGCCCGCGATACCGGCCCTTCCAGATTTTCGGCACAATGTCATGCGGTAGGTCATAGGGCAGCCAGCCGTCGGTCTCGGCAATGATGTCGACCAGATCGCTGGTTACACCAGTTTCTTCCCAAAGCTCGCGCAGGGCCGCATCGCGCGGGTCTTCGCCCTTGTCCACGCCGCCCTGAGGCATCTGCCAGGCGTCCTTGTGACGATCATTGCGTTGGCCGACAAAGATCAGACCCTCGGCATTCATCAACATCAGTCCCACGCAGGGGCGATAGGGCAGTTTGGCGATTTCATCAGGGGTCATGCGCGGCCTCGTGATTAAGCTTTGCTGCGTCTCTAGCAAGCGCCGCGGTAAAGGCAAAGGGAATGACGTTAGGTTTCGCGTGACAAAGGTGACGCGAAGGTCAATCTGACGGTCGAAGTCGGGAGGGAGAGTTTGCCATGACTGCGTACCCAAATATGCTGGCCCCGCTGGATCTGGGCTTTACCACGTTGAAGAACCGCGTGCTGATGGGCTCGATGCATACCGGGCTGGAAGAGACTGGCGATTGGAATCGGGTTGCTGAATTCTACGCAGACCGGGCGCGCGGCGGTGTGGCGCTGATGGTGACCGGTGGGATTGGCCCAAACCTTGAAGGCTCGGTGCTGCCGGGGGCTTCGATGATGACCAACGATACAGAGGTGGCGAACCATTCCATCGTCACCCGACGCGTGCATGAGGCTGGCGGCAAGATCGCCATGCAAATCCTGCATGCGGGGCGGTACGCCTATGGGCCGAAATGCGTCGCCCCCAGCCCGGTGAAATCTCCAATTTCTCCGTTTCCGCCGCATGAGCTGGACGAAGAGGGCATCGAGAAGCAGATCGGCGATATCGTCAACGCGGCTGTTCTGGCCCAGAAGGCGGGCTATGACGGGGTCGAGATCATGGGCTCCGAGGGGTATTTCCTGAACCAGTTCCTCGTGACCCACACCAACAAGCGCGAGGATCGCTGGGGTGGGTCATACGAGAACCGGATGCGTCTGCCCATTGAGGTGGTGCGCCGCACGCGGGAAGCCGTGGGGAGCGATTTCATCATCATCTATCGCCTTTCGATGATTGATCTTGTGCCCAATGGGTCGACCCATGACGAAGTCGTTGAACTTGCGCAGCGGATTGAGCAGGCCGGGGCAACGATCATCAACACCGGTATCGGCTGGCACGAGGCGCGGATTCCAACGATTGCCACCAGCGTTCCCCGTGCTGCATTTGCGTGGGTTACCAAGAAGCTGATGGGTAAAGTCGGGATTCCGGTGATCACCTCGAACCGGATCAACACGCCTGAGGTTGCCGAAGAAGTTCTATCGACCGGTTGCGCCGATATGGTGTCTCTGGCGCGGCCGATGCTGGCCGATGCGGATTTCGTGAACAAGGCGATTGCAGATGAAGCCGCGAAGATCGCCCCGTGCATCGCATGCAATCAGGCCTGTCTGGACCACACTTTCAGCGGTAAGCTGACCTCATGCCTGGTGAATCCGCGCGCCTGTCATGAGACTGAATTGGTGATCGGCAAGGCCGAGACACGTAAGACCGTGGCCATTGTCGGCGCTGGCCCTGCAGGTTTGTCCACCGCGATGACAGCTGCCCAGCGCGGCCATGATGTAACCCTGTTTGATCGCGCCGCCGAGATAGGCGGGCAATTGAACATGGCCAAACAGGTGCCAGGGAAAGAAGAGTTCTGGGGACTGGTTGACTGGTATCGCACCATGATGGACGACCTAGGCGTGACGGTCGAACTGAACCGCGAGGTCAGCGCGGATGATCTGACCGGTTATGATGAGGTGGTCATCGCCACCGGTGTCACTCCTCGTGATCCACAGATTCCCGGCCAGGATCGGGACAATGTGCTCAGCTACATCGACGTGCTGCGCGACAAGGCCGAGGTCGGCAGCACTGTCGCCGTGATCGGGGCCGGAGGCATCGGGTTCGATGTCTCCGAATTCCTGCTGGAAGACGGTCACAGCCCAACCACGGACCTTCCATTGTGGATGAAGGAATGGGGCGTGACCGACCCCGCAGAACACCGCTCGGGCCTGGCCCCCGAGGGCCCGCAGCCCGAAGCACCAGCACGGCAGGTCACGCTGCTGCAGCGCAAGGCACAGCGTCACGGCAAGGGGCTGGGAAAGACAACGGGCTGGATCCACCGCGCGACATTAAAGATGAAGGACGTCAGTTTCGTTGGTGGTGTGAATTATGAGCGCATCGACGAGGACGGCCTGCATGTCAGCTTTGGCGAAACCCGCGATGATCCAACCGTGATCGCAGCCGAGTCGATCGTCCTATGTGCCGGGCAGGTCTCGGACCGGTCGCTGGCGGATGAGCTGATCGAACGTGGAATGACCCCGCATGTGATTGGTGGCGCAGATGTGGCAGCCGAGCTGGACGCCAAACGTGCGATCAATCAGGGCACACGTCTGGCGGCAGCGTTCTGACGTTGTAATGCCAGTGCGCTGGAGAAAGCCGCCCCGGAAGAGGCGGCTTTTTTCGTTTTCCTTGACTCAACTGTTATCAATATACATATGTACCACATGAGTCAGAAAATAGAACGCACCCAAACAGGAATTCGAATCGAGAAGCGGCTTCTGAAAGTTCTCAAAGGGCTGGCAGAATCGCTGGACATGACCCTTGGCGACCTGATTGAGGGCATCGCGCTGCACAGCTTTGAGAACAAGCCAGCCTTCTCTGAAGAGACGCTGAAGAAGATCAAACAACTCAAAAGTGTCTACGACTTCGATTGGACAGCTGAAGACAGCCACCGTTTCAAGGAGGATGAAGAATGAGCGCATCGCGATACGCCGACGTCACCATCGCATTTGAAGCACACGCAATCGACAACGCAACGTTCGGACACGCCGAACATGTGCAAGTCGCTTATGACCTGCTACGCAAGTATGATTTCATCGATGCCGCAGCGATCTACGCCAAGGGAATTCGCACGTTAGCAGCGAACGCAGGCGCACCGAACAAGTTCAATCTGACAATCACCTACGCATTCATGAGCCTGATCGCAGAGCGGCTGGCCAACACGCAAGCTACTGACTTTAAGAGTTTCGCACAGGAAAATTCCGACCTGATGGCCAAGTCAGTACTCAACCAATGGTATTCTGCGGACCGTCTCAACACGCAGCTTGCCCGCGATATATTCCTGCTGCCTGCCGCCGCATAATCGCGTTTTGCGGCGGAGGTGAATTGTTACTCCACTGTGATCGTAATCACCTCGGACACAATGGGCGTCGCATGAGGGACGTGGCCTGCATCCCCAAGCACCAGCTGCAAAGTATGCTCACCCGGAGCAAGTTCCAAAGTCACCTCAGTCTGACCGCCACCGAAATGAATGTGATTGTCGTCTGCGGGCAGACCGTATGACAGTTCGTCCGCACCGTCTTCTCCCTGCCCAAGTGGTGGGCGATCAATCAGGAGGTGATGGTGCCCTGTATTTTCCTTCTCGGTTCCTGCAGGGGCAACGCCCATGCCGCTGAGGCCAAAGACTACGGTCACAGGTGATTGCACGGTGTCCCCGTCAGACAAGTTCACGAAATAGACCTTCGCATCTGGATTCGATGGTGTTTCCCCCCCGGCCCACACGAGGCTGGCGGTCAGACACAGGGTAATGATAGCAAATAGGGCTTTCATAGTCTCCTCCGTGGTCACAAAAATGCCATTCTCATCATAGCACGATTGGAAAAAAGTCCAGAAAACGGGGTTTTGTATCGAAAGGCATGGTCCGCGGCATATAGGTCCGGGCGTTTCCTAGTTGCAAACGATCCGATTCAAAACCCTGATATTATCCCATGTCTGCCCAGTTCTTGCCCAGATTGATCGCGATAAAGAGACAACGAACGGAAGACCTGGGGAACGAGAATGGATCGACTAACTGAAATGGAGGCCTTTTCCAACGTGGTGGACCAGGGTGGTTTCACCGACGCGGCCAAGAAAATGGGCATCTCCAAATCAGCCGTGTCTAAACACGTCTCGAGCCTTGAGGCGCGGTTGGGGGCAAGGCTTTTGAACCGGACAACGCGCCGGGTTTCGCCAACCGAGATCGGGTTGGCCTATTATGATCGCGCCCGTCGCGTGCTGAACGACGCAGGCGAAGCGGATGCGCTGGTGACTTCGATGCAATCTGCGCCTTCTGGTCTGCTGCGGATCTCTGTGGCGACAGATTTTGGCGTCAATCACCTGTCGCCGGTCCTGTCGGACTTCCTGTCGGCCTATCCGGACATCACCGTGAACATGGTTCTGAATAACCGCTATGTTGAGCTGATTTCCGAAGGCTTTGACGTGGCCGTGCGCATTGGCGAGCTGGAAGACAGCACGCTGCGCGCCCGCAAGCTGACCGAAACAGTGAAACGCATGGTCGCGTCGCCGAGATATATCGAGCAGTTCGGACGCCCGCAGAAGATCGACGATCTGAACGAACACAAACTGCTGCATTACTCCAGCCAATCCTCGGGCAGCGTGTGGAAGCTGACGGCGCCTTCGGGCGAGAAGCGTCAGGTCCGCACTGCTGGCTGGCTGAGCGTGAATGACGGGCAGTCGCTGCTGAACGCCGCAATCTCGGGGCTTGGGATCGCGCATCTGCCCAGCTATCTATATGCCGAAGCACTGAAATCGGGCGAGGTGGTAGACGCCATGCCATCGCTACCGGATGAGGTTCAGGGCGTCTATGCGGTCTACCCGCCGGGCCGGTTCACCCAGCCCAAGGTGCGGGCGTTCATTGATTTTCTTGTCGAGTCCTTTGCTGAAAAGGGTCCGATGGATTGGTAGAATTCTCCCTGTGGCACCTAAACGGCCCGTGCTGAATGGCACGGGTCTTTTTTTGTCTAGCGATGCATCAGTTAGTCTCTGGTGATACGGCCCGCTGATACAGATGCCACGTGGTGTGGCCCAGGATCGGCAGTGTGAAAATCAGCCCCAGAAACGCCGGAACCAGCGACAACAGCATGGTGACCGAGATGATCGCCGCCCAACTGAGCATTACCACCGGGCTTTCAGCTACAACGCGAATGGACGTGAGCATGGCGGAAACAAAGTTGGTTTCCCGATCCAGAAGCATGGGCATGGCCACCACAGTCACCGAGAACAGGACCGCCGACAAAAAAGCGCCGATACAGGTGCCGACCGCCAGAAAGGTCCAGCCTTGCGGTGTGAAGAAGACGGTGTTCATGAACCCTTCGAAATCCGAGAAGGACGCCTTTTGCAGGATGATCGCCAGCCAAAGGCGGATTTGGTAGGTCCATACCCAGAAAATGAACAGGGTGACAAAGGCCATCCAACCCATCTCGCGCTTGCGTTGATGGGCCATCACGCTGAGGATTTCGGACCAGCCGAAGCTTTCCCCTTTCTGCATCCTACGGGACATTTCATAAAGCCCGGCGGCCGCAAATGGGGCGACCAGCGGAAAGCCTACGGCGGCAGGAATGATCATCCAGATCTTGCCAAGCCCGACCAGGCACCAAACGAACAGGATGCCGAAAACCGCGTAGAACAGGCCGAAAAAGCCGCTCATGACCGGGTGTGCGAGGAAGTCGGAAAACCCGGCCTTCAGCGATGCGGTAATATCCTCGGCCGTCAGCCTGTTAACCTCGGGCATGGATTGCTGTGGGACCGTGTTATCCGGCGGAGTGGTATCTTCGGTTTTGGATGCCATGACGCATTCCTCCCAAAGCATGGTGACTGGTGGGACTGCCTGCCAACAGGCCTGATGGCAAGACAGACGCACCGATTAGCTGCAAGTGTGCATCAGGCCGCGCCATCAGGGCAAGGGGGACACAGGGCGTCCGCGGTGCTCGCGCCTGTTAGTTGACCAGCAACACCGCCTCGACCCGTCGATTGAGATCGCGGCCCTCGGGCGTAGCGTTAGAGGTAATGGGCGCAAGATAGCCTACGCCCTGCGCCTCGATCCGGTCGGCGGCAACACCGTGCGCTTCGATCAGGCGCGCACGCACGGCTTCCGCCCGTTTGGTGCTGACCGCAATATTGGCCTGCAATGCGCCCGTATCATCCGTGTGTCCTACCAGCGCCAAACGGGTCGAAGTATTGTCGGCCAAATAGCCCGCAAGCAGCGCCAGCGAGGCAAACGGCCCTTCGCCCAGCGCGACTTCGCCGGTGCGAAAGTGCAGGTCATCAAGGATGACATGTCCGGTACTGCTGAGATCGTTTAGCAACCCGGCAGGGCCCTCAACGGTTTCCTCGATCACAAGTGGCTGCGCAAGCTGCGTACCTTGCGGGGTCACCCGGATCATCTGCACATAGCCATCCGGCGGGTTGCGGCTGACCAGCAGGCTCAGCACTTCGTCACCGCGGGAAGCGGATAGAAAACGGTAATCGTGGATCGCCACATACATGTCAGGCGTCGGCACCACTTCGGTGCCAAAGCGGAAATCGAACCCGCCACAATTGCGTGCCTCGCATTCAAACGCGATCTCGAAACCTTGCGCCTGAAGCTGATCCCGAAGCGGTGCAAGAATTTGCAGCGTCGTGCTGGACCCGGCCTGCAGACGCCATGTTAGCCGCTCGACACGCCCTTCGACAGTGCGGGATGGAACCGCGCCGTCGGCAAACACGCCGGTTGGCAGGTCGTAGCTGTCCAATGCACTGGTGCGATCCGAAATCTGCCGGGCGCTGGCGGGCAACGTCAGTTCCTGCGCCTGCACAGGCACAGCCAAAAGGAGGCTAAGGAACAGGAAACGGATCATCGGAACTGCGCGTGATACTCTGGGTTCGGGACCATGGCAGTGGCACTGGCCACGCGGTTGGTCATATTGAAGAAACCGGTGACATTGGCAATGTCCCAGATATCGCGATCCGAAAACCCGACATCACGTAAAAGCTGGCGATCGGGCTCTTCGATTGTGGTGCTGGCGGTAGTCATCTTGGCTGCGAAATCCAGCATTGCACGTTGGCGCGCGTCCAATTTGGCGACGCGGTAGTTCATGACCAGCATCTCACCCAGCTGCGGATCGCCCGAAAGCTGCCGCACCGCTGCGCCATGAGCCACGAGGCAGTAGAAGCATTTGTTGATCGAGGACACCACGACCGCAATCATCTCGCGTTCCAGCTTGGTCAGCCCGCTATCGGCCAGCATCAGATCATTATACATCGAAGTGAAGGCATTCAGCTTGTCGATATCGAAGGCATAGGCGCGCAGGACATTCGGCACCATTCCCAGTTTCTCAACACAGATATCAAAGTATTTCTGCGTCTCTGACGGTAGTGGGTCCACCATTGGCAGATCCAGGGCAGTGGGCATGTCCTGTTTGGTCAATTCGTCCTCCTCAGACGCGCTGGCGATAGTGGTATTCTCCGACGATCTTCATCCCAAGCGAGTGGTAGAGGCCATTGGCCCCCGCGTTCGCCTTGGTACAGATCACGCTAAGCGTCTGCGCGCCATTGTCCAGCGCCCAAAAGGCCGCGGCGCGCATGGCCCACTGGCCCAACCCCTTGCGGCGGTGATCCGGTAGGATTTCCAGCGCGTGAACCATTGCGATACCTTCATGGATAGCCACGAAGCCTGTTCCTGCGGGCTGATCGCTGTGGCGCAACAAAAGGCCGGTCTTTGGGCCCGGTGCCCGGTACATGATCGCAATCCGTTCGGGGCCGATACCGCCCTGCGTCCAGATCTCACGCATGATGGCCAGCGGTTCCCAGATGTTGAAAACAGTCACGCGCGGGATCGGGATATCGGTCAACTGCTGCGCCGGGCAGGAATAAATATTGACCGGATCAAGGATGTCGTAGCCGCGTTGCGCAAGCATTGCATCCAGCGCCTCATCCCCCGGACGCAGGCAGAAGATGCGTTTTTGACCCATCGCCTGCATGGCGCTTTCGGCCGCATCGATATCGGCGCTGGTGACGTCCCCGGTGCGATTGGCGGCAGAAACGCGTGAACCTCCGCCCTGTCCTTGCCGCAGTCGAAATGGGCCTTGCGTTTGATAGCCGGCGGCAGGCCATGTGCCATCGACAACGGCGGCCCAATCGGGATTCAAAGCTCGATCTCTTTCGCAAGGCGGGTCATGGCGGCATCGATCCGTCCACCCTCGGTGCCGCGCACGACGACGTTGGCTCCGAAGACGCCATTCGTCTGAAACGGATAACAGCCGATCGAAAGATCGCCGAAGTCTTTGGCCAGTGCGGCCAAAGTTGCTGCAATATCGCCTTCACCCCGATCCACACGCAGCGTCTGCGACAAAAGCGGGCTACCTCCGATGAGCGAAGGCAGAACACTCGCAACCATGGCCTGAAAAACCAAAGGCACCCCGGCCATGACATGGACGTTGTTGATGGTAAAGCCGGGCGCGGTCGAGACCGGGTTGTCGATCAATTCGGCCCCTTCCGGAATACGCGCCATGCGCAGGCGAGCGTCGTTCAGCTCCAGCCCGGATTTCTCGTAATGCGCCTCAAGCAATGCACGCGCGTCGTCGCGAACATCGATATGCACGCCAAAGGCACGGGCGATGCAGTCAGCGGTGATGTCGTCATGGGTCGGACCAATACCACCACTGGTAAACACATGGTCATGGGCCTCTGATAGCGCCCTTACGGCTGCCTCAATCGCGGGTGCATCATCGCTGACAATGCGCACCTCTTTCAGGTCAATGCCGTGTTTGGTCAGCTCTCCAGCCAGATAATGCATATTGGCATCGCGGGTGCGGCCCGAAAGGATCTCATCCCCGATCACCAACATTGCAGCGGTTGGATTGGCCATGACGCGCCCTCCCTCTTGATCGACCGTTAGGGCAGGTATAGGCCCTTGGCCATGCGATTTGAAACCCCCCTTGTCCCCGCTCGACTGATCCGCCGCTACAAACGCTTTCTGGCAGACTGCAGGCTGGAAGACGGGCGCGAGGTGACAGCCCATTGCGCCAATCCGGGCTCAATGATGGGGCTGGCAGAACCGGGTGAGAAAATCTGGCTGGAGCCCAACGACGATCCGAAGAAAAAGCTGAAATACGGCTGGCGGCTGGTCGATCATGAGAACGGGCATTTCACAGGGGTCGACACATCAGTCCCCAACAAGGCGCTTCGGTTGGCGCTCGAGGCGCGTGAAATCCCCGAGCTGGCCGCCTATGAAACCGTGCGCCCCGAGGTCAAATACGGTGAAAACAGCCGTATCGATTTCCTACTGACCGGGCCGGGCCTACCCGATGCTTATGTCGAGGTCAAAAGCGTCACCCTCTCACGCCAAGCGGGCCTCGCCGAGTTTCCCGACAGCGTCACCGCACGCGGCACCAAACATTTGGGCGAACTGGCAAAGATGGCCGTACAGGGCCATCGGGCGATCATGCTTTATCTGGTGCAAAGGACCGATTGCGATCGGTTTGCACTGGCCGATGATATTGACCCAGCCTATGCGGCGGCGTTTGAGGCAGCGATAGGGGTTGAACGCTTTGTCGTTGGAACTCGGATCACGCCCGAAGGCGTCTGGGTTGAGCCCGCTCGGCAATGGGGCGCGGGCTAGAAACTTCTTTGATAGACCCTATTTACTAGTTGAAAACCGAGCCCTCTGGTACTTTCTGCACAAGCAGCGTAAAAGAAGTGCTGCGTGA
The DNA here is from genome assembly GCF_057221175.1 of Ruegeria sp. HKCCD3925. NCBI lineage: Bacteria > Pseudomonadati > Pseudomonadota > Alphaproteobacteria > Rhodobacterales > Roseobacteraceae > Ruegeria > Ruegeria sp. HKCCD3925. The sequence goes on along the minus strand of NZ_JBWVBI010000010.1, from coordinate 100,065 downwards.
AATATTTGGAGTCCCGCACCGATGAAAGAACATCGTGGCCGTCTGACCAAAGACGGTATCCGCATCTATGAACAGAGTGACTTTGCCGGCATGCATGCGGCAGGGGCGCTGGCTGCGCGGATATTGGATGACATTGCTGAACATGTTTTTGTCGGCCAGACCACCGGTGCGATTGACGGGCTGATCACTCAGATGGTCGAGGATGCAGGCGCGGAATCGGCAACCATTGGTTACAAGGGTTATCAGCACGCCAGCTGCATCAGCGTGAACCACGTGGTCTGTCACGGCATTCCGGGTGACAAAAAGCTGAAGGATGGCGACATTCTGAATATCGACGTGACCGTCATCGTTGATGGCTGGTTCGGTGATACGTCGCGCATGTATGTGGCGGGTAAATTGCCGCGCAAGGCCGAACGGCTGATTCAGGTGACCCACGACGCGCTGTTCAAGGGTATCGAGATGGTCAAGCCGGGCAATACCTTCGGCGATATCGGCCACGCCATTCAGGCCTATGTCGAGGCGCATCGGATGAGCGTTGTACGCGATTTCTGCGGCCACGGTCTGGGCAGGGTGTTCCACGCGCCACCAAATGTCCTGCACTATGGTCGTCCGGGTACCGGAGCTGTGTTGGAAGAGGGCATGTTCTTTACCATCGAGCCGATGGTCAATCTGGGGCGTCCTGAAACCAAGACACTGTCCGATGACTGGACTGCCGTGACCCGCGACAAATCGCTGTCGGCGCAGTTCGAGCATTCGGTCGGTGTGACCGCAGATGGGGTTGAGATTTTCACCTTGTCACCGGGCGGCAAATATCACCCGACCTATTCGTCCTGATCGGTCGCCTGATCGCGTAATAGCTTCAGCAGCAAGGTTTCATCCCGCCACGGGATGACCGCGTCGTGAATGAACACCGACGCGCGCATCGGTTTGGGCGGAGGCCCAGTTGTGGTGTCGGCGTCTTTCGAAAAAGCCCAGAGCGGAGGTGTGATAGCGCGGTCCATGGACCAAGCATAACACGTTTATGGCTCAAAGTCCCAAAAGCTTGGGCGCATGTAACATGTCGGAGAACACTTCGGCCCCTAGTTCTTCCAATCGCACACCATCATCATGGGCCGCGTAGCCCAGGCAGCGCATATTGGCGCGGATTGCTGCGGTGACACCGTTTTCGCTGTCTTCGATCACAACCGGCACCGTTGCGCCGAAATGCTGTGCAGCGGTCAGGAACAGGGTCGGGTCGGGCTTGCCCGTTCCAAGCACCTGCGCCGAAAACATCACATCTTGAAAACGCTCCCAAAGACCATTCTGGCCCAAAGTGATCTTCATTTTCTCAGGCCGCCCATTTGAGGCGACACAGTAGGGAATGTCGCTTGCATCCAGTTGCGCCAGCAATTCACGGATACCCGCGACCAGAGGCGTGCCTGCTTTCAGCGTCTCGTAGATTTCCGCATAGATTTGATCAGTCCAGTCATCCGGCAGATCAGCCCCCAGCTCGCGCGCCTTGTCGCGCACACCGGTCATGGTGCCGCCAACAAACAGGGACATGCATTCGGCTAAGGACAAGTGCAGACCATGGCCAGCGAGATTGTCGACCATGACCTGATTGGACAAAACCTCGCTATCGACCAGAACGCCGTCGCAATCAAAGATAACCAGATCGTGCATCTCAGCCCCCTGTGCGCCACATCAGCGAGATATGCGTGTCGCCATATTTCCGCGCGTCGTGCAGCGTGAAGCCCTCGGGCGCGAGCATGGGGGTGCTTTCTTCCCAGACGATCAGAGCGTCATCAGACAACCAACCACCTTGGGTAGCCGCGGCCAGTGCCCTTTGACCCAGAGCTTTTCCGTAAGGCGGATCCAGAAAAACCAGATCACAAACAGTGCCCGGGTTTTCGCCCAAACGGGTCGCATCCCGCCGGATCAAAGTGGTCTGGCTGGCGCTTCCGGTCAGGGCGATATTCTTGCGGATCAGACCCTGCGCGACCCTCCCATCATCGACAAACGTGACGTGGGACGCGCCGCGAGACAGCGCTTCTAGTCCCAATGCACCGGTGCCCGCAAAAAGGTCGAGAACCTGCAAGCCGTCGAAGTCGATCTGATGATTCAAAACGTTGAACAGGCTTTCCCTTACCCGGTCAGTGGTTGGCCGAAGATGCGCACCGGCATCGCCTTTGCCAACCGAAGTCAGAGCCCGGCCCCGGAAGTCTCCGGCGATGATCCTCACGCTTTGAGCAGCGGTTTCAGGTCCGCTTCTGGGTCGGCAACAACAGCCGGATCAGCGGTCTTGCCGGCATCAATCAGGCGTTTGCCAACCATATAAGCGCGCGGGTCATTCATCGCGTCGACCGCGATCAGCTGATCTCCCTTGTAGTACCAGAAAGACACCGTCGCGCCCTCACCCTTGCGAGTCACCACACGGTCATAGCCGGTATTCAGCCCGGCGATCTGCAGCTTGACGTCATACTGATCGGACCAGAACCATGGCGTTGCAGTGTAATCCTTAGCCGCGCCCAACATGTTCTGGGCCACGATCTCGGCCTGATCAATGGCGTTCGGCACGCTTTCCAGGCGGATACGGCCTTCGCCATGCGGGAACGACGCGCAATCGCCCGCCGCCCAGATCGACGGATCTGAGGTGCGGCCATGGGCGTCGGTCTTGATGCCGTTATCCAGCTCTAACCCGGCCATTTCAGCCAGTTGAGTCGACGGCGCGATGCCGACGCCGACGACAACAAAATCCACCTCAAGTTGGGTGCCATCGGTCAGGACGGCGCCCGTCACCTTGCCACTTTCACCAACCAGACGATCCAACCCGACGCCCTCACGAATGTCGGCCCCGTATTCGGTGTGCAGCGTGCGAAAGTAGTCGCTTGTCTCTTTGGCCGCGACACGCTGAAGGATGCGGTCGGCCATCTCGACCAAAGTCACCTTGACCCCGCGCTTGGCACAAACGGCGGCGGCTTCAAGCCCGATATAGCCGCCACCAACGATCAGCGCGCGGGCGCCATCCGATACCCGAGGTTCCATCTCGTCGATATGGGCGAGATCTCGCACCACATGGACACCCTCAAGATCGCCCCCGATCGCTGCGGGCAGGCGGCGTGGGTCGGACCCAGTGGTCAGCGCCAGTTCATCATAGGTGATCACCTCATCGCCGAGGGTCACCGTCTTGGCCTTTGGATCAATCGCCGTCACACGTTGACCCAACCGTAGGGTGATATTGTTTTCGGCATAGAAGCTCTCGGGCCGCAAGAACAGGCGCTCCAGCTCCATCTCGCCCAACAGGTAAGCCTTGGACAAGGGCGGGCGTTGGTAGGGCAAATGCGGCTCGGCTCCGATCAGGGTGATGTCACCTTCGAACCCGTCCTTGCGCAGCCGTGCTACCAAAGAAGCACCGGCCTGCCCTGCCCCGATCACGACAATATGGCTCATGTTTCGCTCACCCTGCAGAATTCACGTGGTTACTTTGTTTCGACCACCTATATTGCGGCAAAGCCCGACTCTGCAAATCCAAATGACAGGAGCGTAAAAATGATTGCAACAGGTGACATGCTGCCCGAGGCCACGCTGATCCAGATGGGTGCCGAAGGCCCCGAGGAGGTTCGGATTTCAGACAAGACCAAAGGGCGCAAGGTTGTGATCTTTGCTGTACCCGGTGCGTTCACCGGAACCTGCACAACCGCTCATGTACCAAGCTTCATGCGGACCAAGGACCAGTTCGATGCCAAGGGTGTAGAGGAAATCATCTGTATCTCGGTCAACGACCCTTTCGTGATGGGCGCCTGGGGAGAAAGCACCGGTGCAACAGCGGCCGGGCTGACCATGCTGGCCGATGCAGCGTCCGAGTTTACCAAGGCCATCGGCATGGATTTCGACGCCCCGCCCGTAGGCCTGATTGCACGCTCCAAACGCTATGCAATGCTGGTTGAAGACGGCAAGGTTGTGGCGATGAATCTGGAAGAAAACCCCGGTGTCTGTGAGGTCTCGGCTGGTGAAGGCCTGCTTGATAGTATCTGATCCCTGTCGGCCCCGGTTTGACCGGGGCCACGTGAAACGCATTTAACTTGATGCAACGCCCCGATGCGCCAATACTTGGCCCATACAACTGGGGAGTTCATTGATGCGACTGAAATTTCTTACATTGTTTCTTGGCACCGCCGGGGCCCTGGCGGCGTGCGGACCTGCACCCACACCCCAACAACAGGCTGCGCGACAGCACGAGATCGCCTGCCTGAGTGGTACCATAGGCGGCGCCCTGATCGGTGGAGTGATCGGCAATCAATTTGGCGGTGGTTCAGGCAAGACCATCCTGACGGCGGCGGGCGCCGCTGCGGGTGGCGTGTCTGGCGAACGTTACGCGTGCTGAGGAGATTTGAGATGAAACGAGTATTGATTATCACCACCGTATTCGTGATGGCTGCTGCTGCAAACGCAGAGACTGTCGCAGAACTGCACGAGGCCGAGTTGAATAACATCGACACCAACAATGACGGCTTCCTGTCCAAGGACGAATTCAACGCCTTCTCGGACTATGCATTTCAGGCAATGGACGAAGACAAGAACGGCACTCTGGGCCTGAGCGAAGCAAAACCGTTCTTGGATATCAAACAGTTCGAAGCCGTTGACCGGGATGGCGACAGTCTTATCTCAAAGGCAGAGTATGTCAGCCAGATGCAGAACGATTTTGACGCTGCGGATAAGGATGGCAACGGTCTCTTAGATTAAACGCCAACTTGGTTGGCAGGAGCGTGTCATGAATAAATGGATCTGCCTCGGTAGCCTGGTGGCTTTGGCCGCATGTGACGTACAGCAATCCCCGGTGATCAGCGGCCCTGATGGTCAGGTGCAGATTCAGATCAATACCAGCGGTCTGACCTGTTATGAAAATCGGTGTCTCGACATCAATCCGTCGGCCCGCAGCGTGCGGTCCGTCGGCACCCGTACGATCAGAATTCCGGGCAATATCAATGTCAGCGACGGCACGATCACCCCGGCAGAATTCAAGCAGCTGGGAACGGCAACATTGCTGGCCGGTGGGACGGGTTCACGCGGAGACCGTTAGCAGGCTGTCCATCTTACGCGCCAGCTTGGCGTCTTGTGCAGACAGACCGCCAACATCATGGGTCGACAGGACCACCTCGACCGTGCGGTATACATTCGACCATTCGGGGTGGTGGTTCCATTTCTCGGCCCAGATCGCCACCTGCGTCATCCAGCCAAAGGCGGCGACAAAATTATCGAAGATGAAGGTCTTGGTGATCGCATCGCGGTCTTCGACCATGGTCCAGCCATTTCTGAACAGCGGGTCCAGCAGCGGGCCGCGGGTCTCGGTTGACAGAAGTTCGGTCATTGCTGTTCCTCCGGGTTCGATTTCCTGAACGGACCATAATCCGTCAGAATCTCGATCTCTTCTCCCACTGCGTGGGACTCGGCGTCCAGATATTTCTGAACCGCATCAGCAAAACCCGGATCGCCAACCCAATGCAAGCTATGCGTGCGGGTTGGCAGATAGCCGCGCGCCAGCTTGTGCTCGCCCTGCGCACCGGCCTCAACCCGCGCCAGACCTTCCGCAATGGCAAAGTCGATCGCCCTATAATAGCACAGTTCGAAATGCAGGCAGGGGTGATGTTCGACACAGCCCCAATACCGGCCATACAGCGTTTCCCGCCCGACAAAATTTAACGCACCGGCGACGGGGTATCCATTACGTTCGGCCAACACCAAGGCGATGTCATCCGTCATGGTTTCCTGAGCGATATCAAAGAATTGTCGCGTCAGGTAGGGTGAGCCCCATTTTCGTGCGCCGGTATCCTGATAGAACCGCCAGAACGCGTCCCAATGCTCGGGTCGCAGATCATCGCCGGTGATTGTTCGAATCTGCCCACCGAAATCACAGGCCTGCGTGCGTTCCTTCTTGATATTCTTGCGTTTGCGCGAGGACAGCGCAGCCAGAAACTCGTCAAAATCGGCGTAATCATCATTGAGCCAGTGAAACTGCTGCGAGTGGCGGACCATCAGGCCCATCTGCTCACCTGCCAGCGCTTCGGCCTCGGTGCAGAACGTAGCGTGCAGCGATGAAATTCGATTCTCGGCGGCCAATTGCACCGCTCCTTGCACCAGCGCCGAGATCCCGACAGCATCGTAGCCGGGTCGCACCAAAAAACGCCTGCCAGTCGCGGGTGTGAAGGGCACCGCGATCTGCAGCTTGGGATAATATCGCCCGCCCGCGCTTTCATAGGCATGAGCCCAGCTATGGTCGAAGATGTATTCACCCTGGGAGTGCGACTTGGCAAACATCGGGGCTGCCGCAATCAGCATCCCGTCCAGATAGGCCGTCAGGTATTGCGGCTGCCAGCCAGTACCGCGCCCGACCGAGCCGCTTTCTTCCAGGGCATGCAAAAACCGATGTGTCGTGAACGGATCAAACGGTCGCCCGCCATCGGCAACCTCGGGGCAGGCGCAACTGTCCCAGTCGCTCGCGGAAATCTGCGAGACCGATGTCAGAACCCGAACCTCAATCTGTGCCTGATCCATATCCCCTCCGCGCTACACCTTTATCTGTGATCGCGCGCGCCGGGATCAAGCGGGATGTTCGGCCAGATAGCCTTCGAACGTAACATTATCGGCAACCTTGCGTGCCTCTGCTTCTTGTTCAAGCGAACGCACGGTCCAGCACAGGATCGGCACACCCTGTGCCTTCAACTCAGCGACCCGGGGGCGGTCAAGATCGATGACTTCATGGCTGATAAAGCTGGCTCCAACGCGGTCGAAATCCGGGATGTTGCGCAGATGATCGCAGACGGCTTGCGGCAGAAGCTCGACTTTGGGCTCGTAAGAGCTGGTAACGAGACCGCGCGGCAAATGTGGCGCAAGGCGTGCAATCTCTGCGACTGAATGCGGGTTGAACGACATCAGCGCGACCGGGCCTTCATAGTCTTTCAGTGCGCTTACAACATCTGCTTCCAAAGCACCGATATCGGGGCCCATTGCACCATCTTGATCCTTCAACTCGATGAGCAAGGGCACCCGTCCTGCAACAATGGCCAGCACCTCTTCCAGCGAGGGGATACCTTCACCGGCAGAATGCAGAAGCGTCTGGGCCCGCGCTTGTGTCTCGGTGATCTGTTGGATCGGTCCGGGCTGCCCGGTCAGACGTGTCATGTCATAGTCGTGAAACACCATGGCCCGATTGTCACGGGTGCGTTGCAGATCAATCTCGACCCCATAACCGGCGTCAATTGCGGCACGAATGGCGGCCCGGCTATTCTCGGGCCGCTGATCAGAAATGTCATGCAGCGCGCGATGTGCTATCGGGCGCTGCAGGAACTCAGACGGAAGGGACGGTTTCATTGAACCTCGAAAATACCCTCGATTTCGACGGCAACACCCAAAGGCAATGAGGCTGCGCTGACGGCCGAGCGCGAATGACGACCGGCATCGCCCAGCGCTTCGACCAGGAAGTCGGAGGCCCCGTTGATCACCTTCGGCTGTTCTGTGAAATCAGCGGTCGAGTTTACAAAACCGGTCAGCTTGATCACGCGCACCAGCTTGTCGATATCGCCACCACAAGCCGCTTTGACCTGAGCCAACAGGTTGATGGCGCAGACTTTGGCTGCAGCGGCGCCTGCCTCAACATCCATATCATCACCGAGCTTGCCAGTGATCAGATCATCCGCCTTGGAGATCTGGCCCGACACGTAGACAATGTTGCCGATGCGCACGAAAGGAACGTAGTTCGCTGCCGGAGCAGGTGCGTCCGACAGGCTGACACCCAGGCTGTCCAGTTTTGCTGCGATGCTCATGTGGATTATCCTCATCTCATAGTGATTCCGCGCGGACGCTAACCGGGAAAACCTGTTTCCGAAAGCGTGAAAGCGGGATTTTTCCCATTGCCTGCAAACTGGGCAGGTCTTCTCTTATTCAGGAAGTGTTGAATTCGTGTCACTTTACGTCGCCCCATCGGCTGAGGTAAACGCGAGTTGTTGTTTCAAATCCTGCGCGAAACCTCTATGTGAGACCAATTGCGCCACCAAGGGTGCAAAGGCTGTATTGATTGAAGGCCCGGATACCGCTGGGCAATTTTCGGAGTAACGAAGACAGTGCCAAGTTACATTCGTCTGAAGCACCTGATCATATTCGCCATCCTGACGGTCCTATCGGCATGCGCGACGCAGCCTCAGGACGCAGCGGCGCGGGGTGAGATTTTTGACCCCTATGAAGGGACCAACCGGGGCATTCACAAGTTCAATCTGGGTGTGGACCGATTCCTGTTCCGACCGGCCTCGAAAGGCTATGTGAAGATCGTACCAGATCCGATGGTTACCAGTTTCAATCACTTTGCCGAAAACCTGACGATGCCCGGGCAGGCGCTGGACTATCTGCTGCAAGGCAATCTGAAACAGTCCGGCAATGCGCTGCTGCGCTTTCTGATCAACTCGACCGTGGGCGGCTTTGGCCTGTCAGCCCCGGCGGATGAGCTGAACCTGCCGCCTGTTGACACTGATTTCGGCGAAACCCTGCATGTCTGGGGCGTGGGCGAAGGTGCTTATGTGGAACTGCCCTTCTATGGCCCGTCCACTGCGCGCGATGCGGTCGGCGTCGTGGTCAACCTGTTCTCGAATCCGATCAACTTTAGCCCGACCCGCCCGGTCGACAATATTGGTGTCTATGCCGAGGTCGTGCGGCGGATGGGAGATCGCGGTCGGTTCTCGGATACAGTTGATTCGATTCTGTACGAAAGTGCAGACAGTTACGCGCAAGCGCGCACGATCTACCTGCAAAATCGCCGCTTTGAACTGGCAAGGGATGATGAAGACGCCTATCTGGGTCTTTATGACGATCCCTACGCCACCACCGGGACCGACCCTGTCAGAGACCCCTATCTTGACCCGTACGAGGACCCCTATGCCGAATAACCTGTTGAACCGACGCCGTTTTGTGGCCACCGCCCTGACCGGGATGACAGTTGCCGCATTGCCTCTGCCCGCGTTCGCGCTGACCGAAGCGCAGGCCAAACAGCTGGTCAACAGCGTTGTGGCCGATATCACGCGTATCATTGACTCGGGTAAATCCGAAAATGCCATGCTGCGTGATTTTCAGAAGATTTTTGTGCAATACGGTGATGTGCCGATCATGGCCCGCTATGCGCTGGGGGCGGATGCACGCACAGCCTCATCCGCACAGCTGCGTCAGTTCACCAAAGCGTTCGAAGGCTATATTTCGCGCAAATATGGTCGCCGGTTCCGCGAGTTCATCGGCGGTGAGGTCACCGTGCGTAACGCGCGCAAGATCAAGACCGGATACGAGGTCAGAACCTCGGTCAAATTGCGCGGCTCATCCCCGTTCGAAGTGACATTCCTGGTGTCCGACAAATCGGGCCGTGGCAAGTTCTACAACATGTTCATCGAAGGTGTAAATTTGTTGCTGACCGAGCGCACAGAGATTGGCGCAATGCTGGATGCGCGCGGCGGCGACCTGAATCGCCTGATCAAGGATCTGAAAAAGACGGGTTGATCTGAGGGATTGCCCTACACCAGCCACCGCCCGACCCGTTCGCGCGGTGGCTTTTTTTGTTCAGTTTGCAGGCTTGCACGCGATCTGGCTGACATAAGACATGTAGCCAAAAAACGTGTTTGCGGACACACGCGCCCGGGCCTCGGATTTCAGCGCCTGTGCCGTTTCAGGTGCTAACAACCCGGTCTCGGCCATTCGATCCGCGCCACGGTCGATAACGGTCAGAAAGTAAGTCGCCTCTCCTTCGGCCACATAACCGTGTCCCCGGCGACGGCCCAACTCAAAACCTGCTTGAGAGAGTGCACCGCCAATCTGGCGCATGATCCAGAGGTTTGTGACGTTCTGATTGATCATGAACCGAATGAGTTGATCCAGAGGATCAAAATCGGCAATCTGCGCTGTGGCGGTATCGTAGTCCCCATCGCAAATCGCGAATATCCCGCCCGGTTTCAGTATCCGAAAGGCCTCGGAAACCACATCCTCGGGGCCGGGTACATGGCACAACAGTGTATGCGCCAGAACAAGGTCTGCTGAGCTATCTTCAAGCCTGGTTGCCTTTGCATCGCCGGTTTCAAAAACAAGATTGCTCTCGCTGGCGAAGCTGTTTCTCGCACGTTCGACCATAACCGGTGAGGGCTCAATGCCGAGCGCGCGCTCCACCCCGCCGACAGACAGCAGCTCTTGCGTGATGTGCCCGGTGCCTGAACCCAGCTCAACCGCGAACCCGCCCTCAGGGACAATCAAATCACTTAGATAGCTATCCCTGATCTCTTTCTGCGCTGGCTCCAGACACCGCGCTTCCATAGCTTCGGCGATACGCTCTTGGACCGAGATATCCTGCCCGGCCAGATCGGAATACGGATCGGACATAGCGCGCCTCCCTTCGCTACGTCCCAAGATAGCATATTTCAAATTAACCGGCCAAAACCGACCGTGATTGCTATGGCCCACCCCGGGTTGGTGCGGGCCAACGGTCCCTTAGTTCAGCCGTTCACCCGTTTCCTTGGCAAAGTAGGAAACCTTGCTCATGTCGAACGCCAAGTTCAGCAATTGACCGGCCTGCGCGCTGGTTTCAGCATGCAGCCGCGCCGTGACCTGCTTGCCACCCAATTCCGACACCACATAGGTATCTGCCCCTGCGGGTTCGACCATATCGACCATGCAGGCGGCTTCCTGCACGCCTGCGCCAGCGCGGAACCCCGCCTCGGCGATATCTTCAGGGCGTAGACCAAGGATGACATCCTGCGGCAGAGACAAGTCGCGTGCATCGTTCAGAACCAGCGTTTCACCGGATTCGCGTGCAATAGAGATTTGCGTTCCCGAGCCATTGTTCGATGCCTGTGCCGGGATCAGGTTCATCGCAGGTGAGCCCATGAAATCCGCCACAAACAGGTTGGCCGGGTTGTTGTAGATCTCGGCCGGAGTACCGATCTGCTGCACGACCCCGCCTTTCAGGACCACGATCTTGGTGGCCAGCGTCATCGCTTCGATCTGGTCGTGGGTGACATAAACAATGGAGGCGTCCAGTGTCTGGTGCAGCTTCTTGATCTCGGTCCGCATCTCGACCCGCAGCTTGGCGTCAAGGTTCGACAGCGGTTCATCGAACAGGAACAGCTTGGGGTCGCGCACCAACGCCCGGCCCATCGCGACCCGCTGACGCTGACCACCCGACAGTTGGCTGGGGCGGCGGTTCAGCAATGGCTCGATCTGCAGCAAGGAGGCGACGTCTTTCAGCTTGGCTTCCTGCGTGGCCTGATCAACCCCACGCACTTTCATGCCGAAGGTGATGTTCTTGGCCACGGACATGGTCGGGTACAAAGCGTAAGACTGGAACACCATCGCGATGTCACGATCCTTGGGGCTGACATGGGTCATATCGTTGCCGCCGATGGACAATGTGCCACCGGTGATCTCTTCCAGTCCCGCAATGCAGTTCAGCAGCGTAGACTTACCGCAGCCCGAGGGGCCGACAAGCACCAGGAAGTCGCCCGGTTCAATCGAGATGTTGATGTCTTTCAGAATCTCGGTCGCGCCGTAATTCTTGTAGAGTTTGTTGATATCAAGGATGGGAGCCATGGGTCTTATCCCTTCACAGAGCCAGCGGTCAGGCCGCGGATGAAATACTTACCGGCAACGACATAGACGAGCAGCGTCGGCAGCCCCGCGATGATCGCGGCAGCCATGTCGACGTTGTATTCTTTGACGCCGGTGGTGGAGTTTACGATGTTGTTGAGCGCAACAGTCACGGGCTGTGTCCCCGCCTGGCTGAACGACACGCCAAACAGGAAGTCGTTCCAGATCTGCGTGAACTGCCAGATCACAGTCACCACGATGATGGGCAGCGACAGCGGCAGAAAGATCGACCAGAAAATCCGCATGAACCCAGCCCCATCAACCCGCGCCGCCTTGGTCAGCTCGGCCGGAATGGTGACATAGTAGTTGCGGAAGAACAGCGTGGTGAAGCCCAGCCCGTAGATCACATGGACAAAGATCAGGCCCGGAATGGTCCCGGCAATCCCCATCATACCCAGCAGACGTGCCATTGGCAGCAGAACAACTTGGAACGGGATGAAGCAACCGAATAGCATCAGCGAGAAGATGATATTGGCCCCTTTGAACCGCCATTGCGCCACGACATAGCCGTTCAGCGCACCCAACAGGGTCGACAAAAATACCGCAGGCACCGCGATCAGAACCGAGTTCCAGAAATAGGGTCGCAAACCTTCACACTGGATACCGGTACAAGCGCCGGACCATGCGGTTTTCCAAGCGTCAAAGCTGACCTCTCGCGGCAGCGAAATCAGGCTGCCGGTGCGGATTTCCTCAAGGCTTTTCAATGATGTCGTCAACATCACGAAGAGCGGCATTAGGTAATACAGTGCAAACAGGCCAAGCAGGACATAAAGCAACCAACGCAGGGCAATCTTGCCCGTAGTGCTTTGGGTGCGGGTTTGTGTTTGGGGCATCGACAGATCAGTCATTTTTCGCCCTCAGCTCTGAGTAAAGATAGGGAACCACGATGGCAAAGACGACCAGCATCATGATCATCGCGGACGAGGCTGCTTGACCAATATCGCCGCGCGAAAACGCCATGGCGTACATGTAAGTAGCGGGCAGATCGGTTGCGTAGCCCGGACCGCCACCAGTCAGGGCGATGACAAGGTCGAAGCTTTTGATTGCGAGGTGCGCCAGCACGATGAAAGCAGACAGGAAGATCGGTGCCATCGAAGGGATGATGATCGCCGTATAAATGCGCCACGTGGGGATGCCATCGACCTGTGCGGCCTTGATGATCTCGCCATCGACCGAACGCAAACCGGCCAAAAACAACGCCATGACGAAGCCGGAACTCTGCCAGATCGCGGCGATCACGATAGTGTAGATCGCATAGTCAGGGTTCACCAGCCAGTCGAATTCGAAATTCGAAAAGCCCCAACCCTGCACCATGGATTCGATGCCCAGGCCCGGGTTCAAAATCCACTTCCACGCCGTACCGGTCACGATCATCGACAACGCCATCGGGTACAAGTAGATCGTCCGGATCGCGCCTTCGACGCGGATCTTCTGATCCAGCAGGATGGCCAGCAACAGGCCCAGTACCATCGCGATCACGATGAACAGCGCGCCAAAGATATACAGGTTGTTGATCGCCGTATCCCAGCGGGGTGAGTCGAACAGGCGTTCGTACTGAATGAAGCCTTTGATCTCGTATTTCGGCAGTAGTTTCGATCGGGTTAGCGACACCCATGCGGTCCATCCGATAAATCCGTAGACAAAGATCAATACGGCGATGAACGACGGTGCCAGCACCACCTTGGGCAGGTGGTTTTCCAGCCATTCGGACATTTTAGCCTCCGGGGAAAGATGCTCTGCCCCTCACTATAGGGGGCAGAGCGTATTGGATCAGTAGCTGTTTGCTACCGCGTCCGCCAGTTGCTGAACCGCGTCAGCCGAGGACATATCCGAGTTGAAATGTGCGGTTACAACATCCGTAATCGCACCGGCCTGCGACCCGCGCAGCGCCATGCCATGGGCATAAGACGGCAGCAGCGAACCGCCTGCCGAGGTCGAACCCATGTCTTCGGCCGAGATTTGCGCGCAGATGTCGAACGCATCCAGCGCTACATCAGTCCGCGCAGGGATCGAGCCCTTGTTCAGGTTGAACACTTCCTGGAATTTCGGCGCGACGATCAGCTTGGCCAGCAATTCCTGACCAGCGCGGTTGTCGTCACCTTCCACTTCGAACATGGCGAAGCTGTCGACGTTGTACAGATATCCGTCGCCGGGGGTCGAGGCGCACAAGAAATCTTCGCCGGGTTTCTTACCTGCCGCAAGGAATTCGCCCTTGGCCCAGTCACCCATGATCTGGAACGCAGCTTCGCCATTCATCACCATGGCGGTGGCAAGGTTCCAGTCGCGGCCCGAGAAATTCTCATCCACATAACCGCGCAGGGTGCGCATCTGATCAAAGACCTGCACCATGGTGTCCGAGGTCAGCGTCTCGGGGTCCAGATCAACAAAGGCTTTTTGATAGAATTCGGGGCCACCCAGACCCAGCGCAACCGCTTCGAACACTGTGGCGTCTTGCCATGCCTGGCCACCATGGGCCAAAGGGATCACTCCGGCAGCCTGCAGTTTTTCGGCAGCGGCGTTGAACTCTTCCCATGTTGTGGGCATTTCAATGTCGTTGGCGGCCAGAACGTCAGCATTGGCCCAAATCCAGTCGATGCGGTGCACGTTCACAGGTGCTGCGCACCACGTACCTTCGCACATCATGTGGCCTGCAATCGATGCTGGCAGCACATCGGCCCAGCCTTCGGCTTCTGCCACGGATGAAATGTCAGCCAAAACGCCTTCTTCATACCATTCCTGAATGGCAGGTCCTTTCAGCTGAACGGCAGTCGGCGCGTTACCCGCAAGAACCCGGGCCCGCAGCGCAGTCATGGCCGCATCGCCGCCGCCACCTGCGACCGGCATATCGGTCCATGTGCCGCCGTTCGAGGCGAACTCTTCCTGCAGAACCGCGACCGATTTCGCCTCACCACCGGACGTCCACCAGTGCAGAACTTCGGCCTTTGGTTCAGCCACAACAGCCGACCCGGCCACAACGGCCAATGTCGACACGGTGGCAAATGCAAAACGCTTCATTTTTTGTTCTCCTCCCTGAGAATTCGGTGCCACCCCAAGGGCGGCCATACGCGATATAGCGCTAACGAATTGCTGCATGGCAACGCAGAATGCAGTGCAATATCCTGACAAGGTGGAAATTTTCACCGCTTTTGTTACCCCGTGTTACGTTGGCCTTGAATCCGTTTCCATTCGTTACAATTGGCGGCGACGGAGAACCCTGAGGAGGAGAAACAGAGTGGGCATTCCCCGGCTCCTGGTGGTGGACGACGATTCGGAGATGCGGTCGATGATGACCCAGTTCTTTCAGCAGAACGGGTATATTGCTCTGCCTGCCAGTTCCGAAAGTGAAATACGCACGCATCTAACCTCGGGGCGGATCGACCTGATCCTGTTGGACGTGATGCTGGGCGATGAAAACGGCGTCGAGATCTGTGCCCGGTTGCGGGCCGAACAGGATGTACCGATCATTCTGGTCTCGGCCCTGTCGGCGGATCATCAGCGCATGGCAGGATATGAGGTTGGAGCAGACGATTACATCGCCAAACCATTCAACCCGCAACTGTTGCTGGCCCGCGTCCGTGCGGTGATGCAACGCGCCCGACGCACGCCTTCGCTGGCATACCGCCGCCGCACGCGCACCTTTCACTTTGACGGCTGGGTCTTTGACGGCAAACGGGACGAGGTGCATTCGCCCGAAGGCTATCTGGTTTCCCTGTCCCAACGGGAGACCGCCCTGCTGAAGGTTTTGCTGGCGAACCCGCATATTCCGCTGACCCGTGATGAGATCGCCGCCGCACTGGATGTAACCGGTGAGGCCGACAAGCCCGAGGCGCAAGGCCGTGCCATAGATATGCTGGTGGGGCGGTTGCGGTCGAAAATCGAGGCCAACCCGAAAGACCCCCAGATGCTGCGCACCGAGCGCGGTGTTGGCTATCTGTTTACCGCTGACGTTATGGTGGATGAGGACGCATGACCCTGCGCCTGCGCAGTTTTGGGTGGCTCTGGACCCTGTCCGCCTTTGTCGCGGGGCTGGTGGCTGCCGGGATGTGGTTCACCTCGGCACAGGCTTGGAACCGGTATCAGACCGCAGCATTTGTTGCTGGTTTCACCATATACGAAGATTTGCGAACGGGGATGGCGCCGCCACCCGGCCTATTGATCAACCCATTGCCAACCGAGGCAGCCGCGCTTGCTGACAGGGGAGCGTTCCAGCAAATGCCCGGCTTTGCAGATCGCCGCTTTGTCACCAATCTTTCGATTCTGACCGACAGTTCAGCCCCCCTGAGTGGCCGCGAATTGACGCTTGCGGTGTTATCGGATCGACTGGTCTATCCGGTTTCAGACATCGTATCCGGCAGCGATCAGACCGGCCCCGAGAAGATGGGGAACCTGACCCGTCTGTTGGCCACATATTGCAGCGAACCTATCCTGATCGCACAATTCGGGCGCGGGGTCTGGCAGCAAGTCGACGGCACCGAAATCTGGGGCTGTAAGGCTGCGCCGGTTGATCTGCGTTTGCCCGCAATATTGCTGGGCATTGTGTCCTTGGCGGTGCTTCTGACCTCGGTCGGGAATGTTTCTGACAGTTTCGCACGCTTTGCTCAGGCACTTGGTGACCGCCGACGTCGCGGCGGGCCGCAAAGCTATGACGCGGACGGGCCTGAAGAGCTGCGCGATATCGTGACTGCGGTGAATGATCACCTCGATGCCGAACGTGCGCAGCTTGAGAAACGCGCCATTGTACTGTCGGGTGTCAGCCACGATCTGGGGACCCCTGCAACCCGCGTCCGGCTGCGTGCGGCGCTGATTCCCGATGGCGAGTTGCGCGAAAAGCTCGAGGCCGACGTGGACCAGATGACCGGCATGATAGAAAGCGTGCTTACTTACACGCGATCGGAACTCAGCGTCGAGGAACCGCGCCAGATATCGTTGACCTCGCTGGTTGAATCGCTTGTGGCCGATTATCAGGATATGGACCGGCCTGTGTCGTTGAAAGCCGTTGATCCCGTTGTCGTCGAAAGTGCGTCGTCTGTTTTCATGTCACGCCGTGGGCATGCGTCGCTACCGGAAACGCGGCGCATCCTGGTGACGGGTCAACCGATCGCATTGAAACGAGCGTTGTCCAATCTGATCGACAATGCCCTGAAATACGGTCGTCACGCCGAGGTTGAACTAGAAACTGATGCTCAGACCGCCACGATCATCGTCGAAGACAAGGGCACCGACCTATCGGTCGCGGATATCGAGGCGCTACTGGCACCGTTCCAGCGCGGATCAAACATCGGATCTTCGGATGGGTTCGGATTGGGCCTGACAATTGTCAGCACCGTTGCCGAACAACACGGCGGAACGCTGAGTTTCGAGGCCGGAGATCAGGGCCTGCGCGCCCGACTTCAGATCACCCGGCAATAGTCATGGCGCATAGCTGCGCACCAAGGCGCTGGCGATCAAGGCCCAGCCATCAGCGATGACGAAAAACGCCAATTTGAAAGGCAGCGAGACCGTAGCCGGGGGCACCATCATCATTCCCATCGACATCAAAACCGCTGCGACAACGAGATCGATTATCAGGAAAGGCAGGAAAATCAGGAACCCGATCTGAAAGGCCCGCGCGATTTCCGACAACATGAAGGACGGCATCAGCACGGATAACGGGGCCTCGGGCGATAGTTGAATCGCAGCACCATCCGGGCGCAGGTCTGCCATGGCCTGAAACGTGTCGGCATCAATACGCGCTGCCATAAAACTGCGAAACGGCACCAGCGCGCGTTCCAGCGCAGGCTCTACGTCAAGCGTTTCCTCGACCATCGGCTGAATCCCTGTCTCCCACGCCTCGGTAAAAACCGGCTCCATGACGAAATAGGTCAGAAACAGCGCCAAACTGACGATCAACATGTTTGGTGGTGACTGCTGCAAGCCGATTCCTTGCCGCAGGATCGCCAAAACCGTGATCAAAAACGGGAAACAGGTGATCATGATCGCCAGTCCCGGTGCCAGGCTGAGCACCGTGATCAGCAAAATCAACTGGATGGTCCGGGCCGAGATCGACCCGCCCTCGCCCAGGGACAGCGACAGTTCTTGCGCCGCGCCACCGGAGGGTATGACCAGCAAAAATGCCAGCCAAAAAAGGTAGCGCATCATCCGATCCCGTTCTGCAGATCCGAGATTTCGGTCAGCCGTACAGCCAGTTGCCCGGACTGATCGCCCTCCATCTCTTCCAACAGACCGCGCGCGACCAATTGGTCCCCAACATAGAGGTCAACCGGATCCTCGATCCGCTTGTCCAGTGTCAGTACGGCATTTTCGCCCATGCTCAACAGGTCACGGATCAAAGGCCGCGCACGCCCGACCGAGACGGTGACTTCGATCGGAACAGTCTCGAACGGGTTGGGTTTTTCGGGTTTCGGTGGTTGAGGATCACTCATTTGACAAAGCCTCTTTTGCTTCAAACAGATATGCGTCGAACGTTGCAGCAATGGATGAGAGCAAGGCAGCGCAGTCCACCTCGCGTTGGGCGATCCCCACCTGCAATCGCGCCTGTCCCGGCTGGAGCGAGACATCCTCGATGACCTGGGGACGCGGCGAGATATCCTGCGGCAGCATCGCCTCGACCTGATCCGAGGTGCCCGCCGGAACAGTCAGCTGCAGTGGCTGGTCGACCTGCTCACGCGCCATGTCGCAAAGCTGCTCGGTCAATCGCTTCGCAAAGCCATGCTCGATCGTCTCAGGCAGAATAGTCTGAACCAGGCTTTGGAACATCGGTTCCAGCGACAGGGTCATGCGGGTCAATGCTTCTTGATAGGTAAAAGACAGGTCGGATAACGTCGCCGACAGATCGGAGCTTAGCTGTGTACCAGTCTGTTCCTGCGCCTGAACCGCATCTTCCCAGCCCGCCCCATAGCCTTGTTCAAATGCAGCAAGCCGCTGTTCTTCCAGTGCGTCTTCATCCAGTAGATGTACGGCCACCCCAGCCGCAGGGGCGGTGAAGTCTTCAAGAAGATGAGCGATCGACATCACACCTTCTCCTCGCCTTCTTCGAGCCAGCTGCGCAGGATCTCTACCGTCTCTTCCTGCTTGTCGCCGATCATGGCGCGCAAACGGTCGACAGGATCTTCCCCTCGCGCAGCGGCAATCGCCGGAACATTCGGCTGCGCCGCATCCGCGAGCGGTGCAAAGTCCGGCGCATCTGCGGTCGCAATTTCCCCGGTCAGGGAAGGCGCTGGGGCGACCTCGACCGGTGCACCTGCTGGCAGCAGCGCCGATGCCGCAGATTTCGTCAGAATTGGCCGTATCACAAACAGACCCAAAACAAGGGAAACCAGCGCCAAAACCACCATCTGGATTAGCGACATAGCGTCGATATGCATGTTCTGCCAGATCGACCCGGACACCAACTCGCCCTGGGGTTCAACCATGGGCAAGTCGAGCGATTTCAGTGTGATGACGTCGCCGCGTTCAGCATCAAACCCGACCGCAGAAGCCACAAGCTCTTGCAGTGCATCAAGCTCGGGCTGCGGCATGGGTTCAAAAATCTCGACGCCATCTGTGCCTGCCGCTCGAACACCATTGACCAGCACCGCGACAGTCAGACGTTTGATCGCACCTGGCGCGCGATGAACTTCCAACTCGGTCTCTGACACCTCATAATTCACCCGTTCGCGGGTCTGAGTGGCATTCGAATTGGATTCATCGCCTCCTGCCCCGTCGCCATCCGGCAGATTCGACGCCACTGTCACATCCGCTGACTGATTACGCGCACTGTCCGACCGTTCTTCAACATCTGTGCTGATCGCAACACGGCCTTTGGGGTCAAAGCGACGTTCCCGTATAGACTCGGTTTCGGTCACCGTATCTACGCTGACCTCAACCACCGCGTTGCCGGCCCCGACCCGGGCTTCGACCAGACGCAGGACTTTCTCACGCAATTGGCGCGCCTTATCATCTGCAGTATCGGCTGCCACCGCCGTGTCCTGCGCGCCAATCACGGCCCCGTTTGAATCAATCACAGTGACGTTTTCCGGTGCCAGCCCGCTAACCGCCGACGCCACTAAAAACCGGATCGCCTTTGCCTGATCTCCGTTAATCGGTGCACCCGACGGGACCAGATAAACCGAAGCGGTTGGTGCTATGCTGCGCTGAAACGGGTTGGAGGAGCTGTTGGCGATGTGCACCCGGGCCTTGCTGACATGCGGGCTGCCCACAATCGTGCGCGCCAGCTCTCCTTCTTTTGCGCGCCAATAGGCGGCATCAAACATCTGCGACGTAGTGCCAAAGCCGCTGAGCGAATCCAGCAGTTCGTAACCGCGATTGCCGTTCGCAGGCAGGCCCTCGCTGGCCAAAGTCATCCGCAACTCATCCCGCTGAACGCCGGGGACGTAGATCGAGCCACCCCTTATTTCATAATTCACACCACGCTGGTCCAGCGCCCGCACGATATCCCCGGCTGCACCGCTTTCGAGCCCCGCATAAAGCAGCGTCATCGACGGCACTGTCACAATCCGTGACATCGCAAGCACACCCAGAAACACCAGTGCCACGGCACCGGCCACGATAATTTGTTTGCGCCTGTCCAAACTAGCCCAGACAGTTCCGATCTGCTGCACGCTTACCTCCGACTCACCGACATTCTGTGCGGCTCTGCCCTTGTTTGGACGATTGCCCTTAACAATCGGTTAGTCCCTGAGGGGTTATGACGGTTGCCGAACAGATTCATGAGGACCGCATGACCGACGCAACTGCAGATGAGGCGGAAGCCCCTAAAAAATCAGGGAAAAAAGGCCTTCTGCTTGGGCTGATTCTGGCTGTCGCGGGCGGTGTTGGTGGCTATTTCATAACTGCATCCGGCCTGCTTCCCATAGGTGGGTCCGAGATGGTGAAAGAGGCCAAAAAGAAAGGCGAAGACGCTTCCGTAAAGGCACTTCCCGATTTGAAATTTGTCGATCTTCCGCCGGTGATCATCTCGGTCAAGTCAGATGATTCGCGACATTTAAAATTTCACGCGCAGCTTGAAGTGAATGCGGGCTACGCCGCCGAGGTTGAAAAGATGCAGCCGCGAATCATGGACGTTCTGAACAGCTATTTGCGCGCCCTTGAGTTAACCGATCTGGAAGATTCTCTGGCTTTGATGAGGATCCGCGGACACCTGCTACGACGCATTGGGATCGTCGTTGGCGAAGGCCGCGTGCGTGACGTTCTGGTCATGGAATTTGTACTGAATTAGGAGGCGATGGTGGAGTTGATTGCCGATATTCTGCTGGTTGCGGGCGCTCTTGGGGCTGGTCTGTATTGTTTCGTTCTGTCGCGACGCCTGAAGCGGTTTACCGATCTTGAGAAGGGTGTGGGTGGCGCCGTTTCCGTGCTGTCCTCGCAAGCAGAAGAGTTGCGAAAATCGCTGGATAGCGCGCGTCAGGCTTCGGATGATTCCGGCACCGCGTTGCAGACGCTGACCGAACGGGCGGAAACCGTCGCACAACGGTTGGAGCTTATGATGGCCTCGATGCACGATGTCGTTCAGGAAGAGCCCTCTGAGCCGGACGTTCCCATGGATCAGCCAGATGACGCACCTGCTGAGGACAGGTCTGAGCAGCCCGGCGAAGCACAAGAAACTGCATCCGATCCGTCTGGTGAACCAACTGAGGTCTCGACTGAGCCATCGGAAGCACCACCAGAGCCGCCCGCAAAGAAACCAGAAGGCCTGATGTTCTTTCGGCACGCCGCTCCATCTGGCGGAGCAGCGAAATGAGTCGCAACCGGGCAAAAGCGCCTGATCGCCGAGCGCGCGGCGGTGTTCTGACCGTCATTTCCTTGCTGATGGTCGGCTCTGCGATTATTCGCATCGGGCTTGAGGCCGGGCCTGCACTTGCCCGCGGCGCGGAACCAAACATGGCCTCGCCCGTCGGTGGTGAACGCAAAGAGGCGAATGCGGCAGATCTACAATTGCTGCTTACGGAACTATTACGCCGTGAAAAGACTCTAAACCAGCGTGAAAGCACGATTTTGGACCGGGAACGGGCGCTCGACATTGCCGATCAGGCCATCGAAACCCGGCTCTCCATGCTGGAGGACGCCGAGAACGCTCTGCGTGAAACGGTGGCGATTGCCGAAAAGGCCGCCGAAAACGATCTGACACAACTGACTGACGTGTATCAGAGCATGAAGCCCAAAGATGCCGCCGCGTTGTTCGAAACGATGGACGCGGTATTCGCCGCTGGCTTCCTGTCTCGCATGCCACCGGAAGCTGCCGCTGAAGTTATGGCCGGTCTCAGCCCCGAGGCTGCTTACACCATCAGCGTGATCATGGCCGGACGCAATGCACGTGCCCCACAGGAATGACCCTCATGGCCATATCTATCTGCACCCTCAACGCTGGAGACCTTTCATGATCGGGCTCATCGGAATTGCCGTCATCTTTGTCATGGTATTCGGCGGCTACCTTGCCGCAGGCGGCAAGATGGCCATCATTATGAAATCACTGCCCTTCGAGATGATGATGATCGGAGGGGCCGCAGTCGGCGCATTTCTGATCAGCAATGATATCGGCGGCGTAAAACACACTGCCAAGGATATCGTGAAAGTTTTTAAAGGACCCAAATGGAAGCCCGAGGATTATCGCGATCTGTTATGCTTGTTATTCTCTCTGATCCGGATCGCACGCGCGAACCCGGTCGAGGTAGAGCAGCACATTGAAGAGCCAGGAAGCTCATCGCTATTTTCCGCATATCCCAAGATTCAAGCCGACAAAGAAGCGGTGGACCTGATCTGTGACACCATGCGCTCGGCGGCGATGAACTATGACGACCCGCACCAGGTTGAGGAGGTGCTGGAGAAGCGGATGGAGGCGAACTTCCACCATGCCATGCATTCAAGCCACGCGCTGCAAACCGTTGCTGACGGGTTGCCCGCTCTGGGGATCGTGGCCGCCGTTCTGGGTGTGATCAAGACGATGGGATCAATCGACCAACCACCGGAAGTCCTAGGTAAGCTGATCGGCGGCGCGTTGGTTGGGACGTTTCTGGGGGTTTTTCTGGCTTATGGATTGGTGGGTCCTTTCGCGGGCAAGCTGAAATCTGTTGTTGAAGAAGACAATCACTTTTACCAACTCATCAAAGAGGTTCTGGTGGCTAATCTTCACAACCACAACGCGGCCATGTGTATTGAGGTCGGCCGCCAGAACACACCGACCCACAACCGGCCCGGTTTCTCGGAACTTGAAGACGCGCTTAAGGAACTCAAGCAGGCTGCAGCATGATCCGCGCATTGTCTTTGGTCTTGCTCGCATGGGGCACAAGCGCGTCAGCACAGGCTTTGACCGTGCGATCGGGCGAGCATGAGGGGTACACGCGACTGGTGGTACAGGTCCCCTCTGGCACCGGTTGGATGTTGGATCCGGTCGAGAACGGCGCGCGGCTGAGCATTGGCATCGATAATGCGACATTCAACACTGCAGCTGTCTTCGACCGCCTGTCGGGGAACCGTCTGCAATCGCTTCAACAGGCCGGGCCAGGTGCAGCGTTGGAGATGACATTTGGGTGCGACTGCGTGGCAACGGCATTTCTGCATCGCCAAACTATGGTTGTCATAGATATCGCACCCGGCCAGGGTACACCTGCAAGTGACCCGGTAGAGCCAGAGGCACTTCCCAGGACTGCGAGTATCACGGCCCAAAAACCCTTACCTACTGATATTCCAGCCACCGAACTGGCCTTGCCTTTGCTGCAATTAAATCAACGAAATTTCGAGGAGCAGTTGGCATCACGTATATTGCAAAGCGCTGATCGAGAGGTTGTTGATCTTGAACTGGCAGGTGTCGGACGCAGGGAATCGTCCAGTTTTGGTCCGCTGCGATCTTCGGAAAAGCTGGTGCCAAATCTGCGACTGTCTTCGGTGCTCGATGAGGTTTCGGGGCTGGGCAATCTGGCAGTTCCTCAGATTGATAGCAAACCGGAATGTATCACGAACAGCGAACTGGGTTTTGAGACATGGTCGGGCGCTCGATCATTTTCCGAGGATGTGGCCGAATTGCGGGTCGGGCTATTTCAGGAATTCGATCGTGTCGACCAGGCTTATGCAATGGATTTGGCGAAGCTCTATACGTATTTCGGGTTCGGTGTAGAAGCGCACCAAGCCCTGTCTTTGTTGTCGGAGACCTCGGTTGAGCAGCGCAGAGTAGCGGCCATCGCATCAGTGATGGACGGGTTGCCTGCACCGACGCCGAACCCTTTGGCAGGGCAGCAAAGATGCGATGGTACCGCCGCACTCTGGGCGCTTTTGAGTGAGGGTAAACTTCAATCCGATGCGCATGTGAAAGCGATCGAACGCAGTTTTGGTCGGTTGCCGTGGCATCTCAGGCAACATCTCGGCCCGGATATCGCCGAGATGTTTGTCTCGGCAGGCCGGCTTGAAGCATCGCGCCGGATCTTGCGTGCGGTCGAACGGATCTTAGAGGACGAACCCGCTGATGTAACCTTTGCCCAAGCCAAAATCGCGGATGCTGCAGGGGATACCGATACCGCAGAAACGCTGTTGACCGAGATCATATCGGCGCCCGATGCCGCGACCGATGCGCCGTTGGCACTTGCGCGGTTGATCGAAAAGCGGTGGTCGGACCGGGGTACGGTCTCGCCCCGCGACCTCGATTTAGCTGCAAGTTATGCGCGCGAGCTTCGGAAGTCCGATCTTGGCCCGATGTTGGCGCGTGCACACGCTTTGGCGATGGCTTTGTCGCAGGATTTTACCGGAGCTCTTGCCAGTTTTGAGGATGTCTCGGATTCCGACGAATGGCAGAGGACACGAGATCAGGTGTTCCAATTGCTGGCGGAGCGGGCGGACGACATCACTTTCCTGCGCCATGTGATGGAATTGAAGGACAAGCGACGCAACGCGCTGGCGGTCGAAACTGCCGTGTCCATGGCAGAGCGATTGGCTGACCTTGGGTTTTCAGCGCAGGCTTACGCGCTGGCAAACCGACCGCAAGATCGGGAACGCAGCCGTGATCGTGCTCGGCTTCGGGCAAAGGCGGCTCTGATGGGCAACCGCCCCCGTCAGGCGCTGCTGGAAATCGCGGACGATTCCTCGGACACCGCGCAAGAGTTGCGCGCCCAGGCCATGATGCAAACACAGGATTTCGATGCCGCCGCGCGCGCATTGCAGGCAGGCGGGAAGCACGAGATGGCCGATCGATACAACTGGTTGGCGGGCTCCGGCGGTGCGGATGAAGAGAGGTCAAACACCTTCACCGATTTGTCCCGCATCCGAACGTCCCTGATCAAGCCCGTTGCGCGGCAGCCGGACAAGCCGTTGTCGGACGCCGCAATGCTATTACAGGACAGCACCATCGCACGCGCGCAGATCATTGAAATGCTTGAGACAGTGCGCACAATCGACCCGAACTGAACCTTGGATGTCTGTTCTTGCAGAGACAGTCGTAACTGCTTTGACCTGTAGGCTGATAGACGCCAAAATCAGCCTCTAACAAAGGTATTGAATTCATTTGGCCTTCCTGTGCACCAATCCATGATGCCCATAGGACAGTGGCGGTAAACTCAGTGTACGTGTCGAAGATCTACAGCTGGCTCAATGATCATTCAGGACCACCGCACGCGTTCAAGTGTGCTGGTTCTTGGACAACTCTATCTGAAATTACGATCACCACATCTGCCCTTGGTAAACCAGGCCGAGTGACTCAGACTTTCTGAAACCGTATTCCAGGGCATTACGGTTGCCACATCGGGATCCGGCAGACCCGCCCCAGAAATGTGTTCAGCCCAGATGCGAACATGCATCGCCAAAACAATCGCTACAATTGGCATTGCGTATTGTGCCGGGGACATGGTCTTGGGTTGGCCCCAAGATAGCTCGCCCTTTCCAGCATCGCTACGTCAATCCAACCAAACTTGGCCAGATGATAAAGGATCAAACTGCACCGATCACAAAAGCTTGGGCGTGTGTTTTCACAGGCTGATCTCCGGTTTGCGGAGGAGGCGTCTTGAGGAATTTAGTCATATGTACGAACCGGCATGTGCTCTGTCCCCGACGTGAACCATCAAGAACAGAGACTATTCAACCGGATTTATTCAGTATGGGGCCTCCACATCATTCATCGAGACGTAAACTGTCTTCATCTCGCTGAAGTGGTTGATTGCCAGTTTCGAGTTCTCGCGACCGACGCCCGACATCTTGGAGCCGCCGAAAGGCGCCTCTACCGGGGCCAGGTTATAAGTGTTGATGTAACAAGTCCCCGCCTCAAAACCTGCCACGATGCGGTGGGCGCGGGTTAGGTCGTTGGTGAAGACGCCGGCGGCCAGACCGAATTCGGTGTCATTGGCACGGGCCAAAACCTCTTCTTCGGTGTCGAAGTCCAGCACCGACATCACGGGGCCGAAAATCTCTTCGCGCGCGATTGTCATATCGTCCTTAACATCGGCAAAAACCGTGGGCTGCATGTAGAAACCATCGCCTTGGACCCGTTCGCCGCCATAGATCAGCCGCGCGCCTTCGGCCCTCCCCTTTTCGACATAGCCAAGCGCGATATTCATCTGGTTTTCGCTGACCATCGGGCCAAAGTTGACCTCTTCATCCATCGGGTCGCCGATTTTCGCCGTAGCAAGGCGTTCAGACAGGCGCTTAAGGAACGCTTCCTTGACTCCCTTTTGCACAAAAACTCGAGTGCCGTTGGAACAGACCTGTCCCGAGGAGTAGAAATTTCCCAGAATGGCGCCTGACACGGCATTTTCGATGTCGGCGTCGTCGAACACGATCATCGGGGACTTGCCACCCAATTCCATGGTGACATGTTTCATGCCATCGGCGGCAGCAGCGTACACCTTGCGGCCCGTTGGAACCGACCCTGTTAGCGAGACCTTGGCCACTCGGGGGTCGGTCACCAGGCTGGCGCCTACATCACCGTAGCCCTGAACAACGTTATAGACGCCTTTGGGTGCACCTGCCTCGATCAAAATCTCGGCTACTTGCAATGCCGACAGCGGAGTAGTCTCGGAAGGCTTGAAGATCATTGTGTTTCCGCACACCAACGCCGGGGCACCCTTCCAGCAAGCGATCTGCGTCGGGTAGTTCCATGCCCCAATGCCCACACAAACGCCCAGCGCCTCGCGGACGGTATAGACAAAATCCCCGTCTGCCAGAGGGATATGTTCGCCGGTCAGCGAGGCCGCCAGACCGCCAAAATACTCCAGCGCATCCGCGCCGCTGGTAGCGTCGGCCACCAGCGTTTCCTGCAGAGGTTTGCCGGTATCATGGGTTTCGATGATCGATAAGTCACGATTGCGATCCCGCATGATGTCGGCCGCGCGTCGCAGCACACGGCCTCGCTCGGTGCCCGATAGGGCAGCCCAAGCCGCTTGGGCCGATTTTGCGCTGTTTAGAGCCTTTTCAACAATCTCAGGCGTGGCGGAATGTAGCCGTGCGATGACCTCTCCGGTGGCGGGGTAGATAACGTCGATGGGCGCGCCATTGGTGTCCTCGACATACTCGCCATCGATGAAATGGCTGGCCTTAGGTTGAAACTTCATGCCGGTTCCCTCTGTGTTCAGAAATCTCTTTAAGCAAAGAGATCGCGTGCGTTGAGGATCGAATTATCGATTATTGACTGATCAGTCAATCAAGCCGCAAATTGGCAGGTTCTCGCCTAACCCAAAGGGTCTTCCCTTGAAACGAAAGGTTAATGTTCTATTTATGTTCTACATAGTCAGAGGATTACCCGATGGCCCAGAACATGCGAAATTCCGCCCTGAGCGGCCCGACAAACGACTATCACCTGCTGCCAGTTACAGATCGGCAGATGCGCTTTGCCCGCGCCATCGCGCAACAATCAGCGCTTGAGATTCCGGTCGAGGCCCAGCGTGACCGCAAATCCCTGTCGGACTGGATTTCAGCCCATAAGCCGCATGATCCGTCGCCCTTTGCAAACTACCCAACAGGTAAGCAGGTTGCTTTTGCCGAACGTATCTCGCGCAGCAAGCGCCGCCCGATCCCGTCCGAGTGTTTCCGCGACAAACAAATGATGTCGCGCTGGATCGATCATAATAAATAAATCGCTCTATTTGCCGTGGTTGCGCGCGTATAGCGCGACGGCGGCGGCCACAAACATGCCCAACAGGATGTAACCCGTCACAGCCTCGGCCACAGCCAGCCCACGGCAAAAGCCGGTTGGGGACATGTCCCCATATCCGACCGTTGTGAAGGTGACGTATGAGAAATATAGAATATCGGCTGGCCCTTCGGCGCCGATCACACAATGGTCGTTATATCCAAACGCGCCGTAGACGGCTGCGAAAAGGAATGGCACGACCTGGATGAAGGACACCCCCATCAGGAACAACAACCTCCGGGGGGATCTCACCTGGGTCATGTAGTACCAGGACTGCGAGGCGATCCAGATCAGAAGGCCTACCGAGGAAAGCGTGCCAATGGTGTCGCCTGCAGTAGCTTCGTTCAGGCGCGACAGACCGTACCACGCAAGAAAGCTTGCCAAGACAAGTCCAAGCGCCGCCAGCAAAGTTGATTTCCATTCTTCCAGGGTTCTGGGTTCGTGGGTCATGAGCGCTCCGTCGGTTGGGCTTGCGCACAATCATCCGATTTCAAACGCAGCCTGCAAGCTGATTTCAGTCAGAGCCCAGATGTTCCTCGCCCCGCGCGCGGGCCAGCTGTATCTGCTTTTGCCGCTCGCGAAACCGCGCCTTGTCCTGTTCTGAAGTCTCATTGATACACCGATGGCAGGATACGCCATGCTCGTATGCAGGGCGTTTCACATCTTCGGGCAGGATCGGGCGACGGCAACCATGGCACAGCTTGTGTGGGCCTTCGACCAGACCATGACCAACTGAGACGCGGTTGTCGAAGACAAAACACTCACCCTGCCAAGTGCTGTCTTCGGGTGGCGTTTCTTCCAGATACCGCAGGATGCCACCTTTCAGGTGATAGACATCCTCGACCCCTTGCCCCAGCAGATAATTGGTGGATTTTTCGCACCGGATGCCACCGGTGCAGAACATGGCAACGCGTTTGTTGTGAAAGCGCTCCTTGTTCTGTTCCCACCACGCCGGGAAATCGCGAAAACTGGCTGTATTAGGGTCTATTGCACCCTCGAATGTGCCAATCGCCACCTCGTAATCGTTGCGGGTATCGATCACCACCACATCATCTGAACGGATCAGCGCGTTCCAGTCCTCAGGCTCGACGTAATGCCCGACATTTGCGCGGGGATCGACATCGGGCTGGCCCATCGTCACGATCTCTTTCTTCAACCGCACCTTCATCTTGCCGAAGGGCGGGTGGTCCGAAGTCGCCTCTTTCCACTCAAGATCACTGCATCCTGGCAACGCACGGATATGCGCCAGAACCGCATCGATACCTGCGCGGGGTCCGGCGATGGTGCCATTGATCCCTTCTTGCGCCAGCAGCAGGGTGCCTTTCACCGACTGCGCGCGGCAAAGCTCGTGCAAAGCTGGGCGCAGCGCATCTGGGTCGGGAAAACGCGTGAAATGATATAGGGCAGCGATTGTGTACATGTGGGCGATCTAATGCCCTTGGCAAAAACACACAAGAGACCGGATTGACGATACCCGCTGCGCACCATACCGATAACACGACTTTAGGAGGCCAGCATGTCCCACGCCCTGCTCGTTATCGATGTTCAGAATGACTTCTGCCCCGGCGGCGCGCTTGCCGTAGCCGGAGGGGACGAGATCGTCGCACCGATCAATGCGATCATGGATACCTTCGATACGGTGATCCTGACACAGGATTGGCACCCGGCGGGGCATTCTTCATTCGCCAGTTCTCATACTGGCAAAGCGCCGTTCGAGATGATCGACATGCCTTATGGCCCTCAGGTCTTGTGGCCCGATCACTGTGTTCAGAGCAGCGCAGGCGCGAACTTCCATCCGGATTTGCGAACAGATGGCGATCTGATCATCCGCAAGGGATTTCGCAGCGCTATCGATAGCTATAGCGCGTTCTTCGAAAACGACCATTCCACGCCCACTGGTCTAAAAGGCTATCTTGAGACGCGCGGGATCACGCAGCTGACCATGGTCGGTTTGGCAACAGATTTCTGCGTGCATTATTCGGCGGTAGATGCGGCACAGCTGGGGTTTGATGTCACTGTCTTAAGCAACTTGTGCCGCGCCATTGATATGGACGGATCTTTGGCTGTCGCAGAGCAGGCAATGCGCGCAGCAGGTGTGACACTGGCCTGAGGATCAAAGCGCGGCACCATGCTCGGCCAGCAGTTTCAGAAACACAAACAGGATCACGGCAAGACCTAACGCGAAACCGATACGCCCAGAAACCGTGCGACGCTTTGGACGCACTGGTCTTGGGCGTGGCGCTTGCAATGGTCGCTCGGGCATTTTCCGGTTCACGGTCCCGGGCTTTGCGGACCTGATATGGCCCAAGAAGTGATGGAAATCGAACTCACCACTATACTCTCCCTGGACACCCATATTCCGGATATTCGCAAAAAGCCGCTTTAGGATCAGGAGGCGATCTTCAGCGTCTTCTGGTCGAAAATAACCGCGGGCAAGATGCCCATCCGACTCGTTCAGGCTAAATCCTGATTCCAGAAATATTCTGCGAATCTTGGGCGATGCAGCGCGCAAAGCGTCTGCCGTCTTGATATCCCTGAACCGCGCCCGCACCGGGGGCCGCCCAGTTATCGATGTTTGCCCATGCTCAGGATCAACCTCATCCGGAGCTATTGCAACAATGTCAAAATCGTACTCGAGACTCATTCACTAACTTCAACCTTCAGTTCCATCCCCACCCCTCACTAAAGCGTGAAGGAAACCCACAATAAGCCCGTAATGTGTTCTGTCGTGGGCATTGTTCCCAATTCCGCGACTCTTGCCATTTCGTGCTCCGATTGATCTAACAACGGAAATTGCAGGAGGTCCCCATGGTCGATATCGCGACGCGGGTCTACAATCATAAATGGAAGATTGACCCGATTATCCGGTCATTGATCGACACAGATTTCTACAAACTGCTGATGTGCCAGTCAGTGTTTCGAAATAAGCCCCAAACCGATGTGGTGTTTTCGCTGATCAACCGGTCGAATCACGTGCCATTGGCCCGTTTGATCGATGAAGGCGAGCTGCGCGAGCAGTTGGATCACATCCGCTCGCTAAGTCTGAGTCGTGGGGAAAGCACGTGGTTGCGGGGCAATACATTCTACGGCAAGCGTCAGATGTTCCGCCCGGATTTCATGGAATGGTTCGAGAACCTGCGCCTGCCCCCTTACCATCTGGAGCGTAAGGGTGATCAGTATGAGCTGACCTTTGAGGGTAAGTGGCACGAGGTCATGCTATGGGAGATCCCGGCGCTGGCCGTACTGATGGAATTACGCTCACGCGCGGTTCTGAACGATATGCGCCGGTTCGAACTACAGGTGCTCTATGCCCGTGCAATGACACGCGTATGGGAAAAGATAGCCCAGCTTCGCACTATTGAGGGGCTTGGGATCGCGGATTTCGGTACGCGGCGGCGGCATTCCTTCCTTTGGCAGGACTGGTGTGTGCAGGCCATGATTGAAGGTTTGGGCTCGTCCTTTACCGGAACGTCCAACTGTCTGATCGCAATGCGACGCGAAGTTGAGGCTATTGGCACCAACGCACATGAACTACCTATGGTGTATTCTGCGCTCGCCGAAGACGACGCCGCGCTTGCGCAGGCGCCCTATGACGTCCTCAGCGACTGGCACGAGGAACATGATGGAAATCTGCGCATCATTCTGCCCGACACGTATGGCACCAAAGGGTTTCTGGACCGCGCGCCTGACTGGCTGGCAGGCTGGACCGGCATTCGCGTTGACAGCGGCGACCCCGCAACCGGCGCAAAAATCGCAATAGACTGGTGGAAATCACGCGGCGAAGACCCGACGCAGAAGCGGGTTATTTTCTCGGACGGGTTAGATGTGGACAAGATACGCGAATTGCACGCTCAGTTCGCGGATCAAACCAATGTCTCGTTCGGCTGGGGTACGTTGCTGACCAATGACTTCCGCGAACTTGTACCGAATGACGCATTGGCTCCCTTTTCGCTAGTCTGCAAGGCGGTCTCGGCCAATGGCTACCCGACGGTCAAACTATCTGACAACCCGGAAAAGGCGATGGGACCCGCCGAGCAGATTGAGCGGTACAAGCGCGTCTTTGGCGTTGGAGCGCAGGAGCCGATCGAAGTGATCGTTTAGCCGTGGTAGGCCGCAACCGTTTTCAGTTGTGAGAACCCATAAAGCGCCTCGAACCCTTTTTCGCGGCCATGGCCGGATTTTCCAACGCCGCCAAAAGGCAGCTCGACACCTCCGCCCGCGCCGTAGTTGTTAATGAACACCTGCCCCGAACGCAAACCCTTGGCCAGCCGCATCTGCCGCCCACCATCTCGGGTCCAGACGCTGGCAACAAGGCCATATTCGGTGCTATTTGCTATGGTTAGAGCCTGTTCTTCGGTGTCAAACGGGATCAGAACCTGTACGGGGCCAAAGATCTCATCCCGCGCCAAGGCATGATCGGGCGGCACATCCGAGAACAATGTGGGCCGGACATATGCGCCGGATTCGGGTGCGCCAGCCGCAATCTGGCCCTCGGCGGCAATCGCCAAGTCCGAGCCTTGGTGAAGGAAACCGGTCACGATTTCTTTTTGCCGTGTTGAGATCAGCGGACCGACGCGCAAATCCCGGACCGCCGGACCAACGGTGAGTTCTTGATAGGCAGTCGCCATACGGGATTTCACCGCATCATAAACACCGCGCTGCACCAGAATGCGCGAAGAGGCCGAGCAGGTCTGGCCCGCATTCTGTATACCCGCATTCACCAGATACGGCAGCGCGGCATCCAGATCGGCGTCATCGAAAACCAGTTGCGGCGACTTGCCGCCCAGTTCCAGTGTCACCGGAACAACGTTTCGTCCCGCCGCCTGCTGAACCAACGCGCCTGTCGCGACCGAACCGGTGAATGAAATGTGATCCACACCCGGGTGTGCCGACAGGGCCGCGCCCGCCTCAGCCCCCAGGCCGGGCACCACATTCAGGGCACCAAGCGGAAGGCCCGCCTGTATCGCCAGATGCGCGAAGGCCAGTGCGGTCAGGCAGGCCTCTTCCGCCGGTTTCAGAACACAGGCGTTACCCATTGCCAGCGCCGCCCCGACAGAACGGCCAATGATCTGCATCGGATAATTCCACGGCACAATGTGGCCGGTCACACCATGCGGCTCGCGAAACGTGTAGACGGTATAGCCATCCAGATAGGGAATGGTCTCGCCCATCACTTTATCCGCAGCACCACCATAAAATTCGCAATACCGCGCCAATGCTACCGCATCTGCCCGCGCTTGGGTCAGCGGTTTGCCGACATCCATCGCCTCTAGCTGTGCCAGTTCATCCACTCGGTCCAGAACCAGTTGCCCCAGTCGGGTGAGAATACGCCCACGCTCCAGGGCCGTCATGCGACCCCAATCGCCATCGCACGCGGATCGGGCGGCCTGCACCGCAGCGTCGATATCGGTTTCGCCACCTCGAGCGATCTGGCAAATTTCGGAACCGTCCGAGGGATTCACCAGCGGCAAGGTTTGACCTGACGCGGGCATTTTCCATTCTCCGCCGATCAGGCAAAGGTTGGGATCGAACCAGAGGGGGTTAGTCATCGGAAGCTCCAATATCAAGCTCTATACAAGGGTTTTTCATGCAGCGCCTCGTCCAGTCTCCGGCAATTTCGGTGCCGCATTGATCAGAGTTCGTGTGTAAGGATGCTGAGGCTCTGTGAAGACTTGCTCGGTTTCACCCTGTTCCACAATCTTGCCGGCCTGCATCACCAGCACACGGTCGGTGATGGTTCGAACCACGCTCAGGTCATGGCTGATGAACAGGTAAGTCAGATCGTAAGCCGCACAAAGCTCGGCCAGCAGGTCGAGAACTTGGGCGCGGACCGAGACATCCAGCGCCGAGACAGCCTCATCAAACAAGATCAACTCGGGTCGAATAATCAAAGCGCGCGCAATAGCGATACGTTGCCGCTGCCCACCCGAGAATTCGTGAATGTAGCGGCCCGCATCATCGGGGCTTAGGCCAACGGCGGTAAGCATCTCAGCGACGCGATCCTGCCGTTCAGAACCGGTTGGCGGGGTGTCCAGCAAATGAAATGGCTCGGTGATCAGGCGCGCGACCCGGTGGCGAGGATTGAAGCTGCCATAGGGGTCCTGAAACACCACCTGCATCTTGCGTCGCACTGCCAGATTGGGTTTGTGGCCGGTGAAAACAGGCTGGCCATCAAGGGAAATGCGGCCTTGCTGCACCTCCTCTAAGCCTAAAATGGCTCGTGTTAGGGTCGATTTTCCACAACCGGACTCTCCGACTAGCCCTAAACGCTCCCCCCGATTCAGGGTAAAGCTGACCTGATCGACGGCCCGATGATGACCGGGCGTGGCAAACAGGCGCGTTCGGGGCAGACGGTAGTCCCGCACCACGTTCTCGACCTCAAGCAACGCTCGCGGTGCAGGAGAGGTCGGCAGGTTGACTTGATGCCCCGAAGCTTCGAACAGCATACGGGTGTAAGGGTGCTGCATATGGCGCAGGAGATGATCTGTTGCGCCCGTTTCAACAACCTCCCCACGCCGCATGACCACAATCTGATCCGCCATGTCTGCAACCACCGCCAAATCATGCGTGATCATCAGCAGACCCATGCCATACTCCGACACGAGCCCTTTAAGCAGATCAAGGATTTGCGCCTGCGTGGTCACATCAAGCGCCGTTGTCGGCTCATCCGCGATCAACAGTCGGGGGCGCAGTGCAATCGCCATGGCGATCACCACTCGCTGGCGCTGACCGCCTGACAGTTCGTGAGGATAACGCTTCAACGGAAACCTGTCGGTTGGCAATCCAACCCGGGCTAGAACCTCTTCGGCCCGAGCGCGCGCTTTGGCCGGGGGCATGGCCTTGTGGATCAGGATAGTCTCCATAACTTGATCGCCGATGGTCTTCACCGGGTTCAGGGCAGTCATCGGCTCTTGGAAAACCATTCCGATCGCAGCGCCCCGCAACGCACAAATCTCGGCCTCAGACCGGTTCAGCAGGTTCTGGCCCTCTAACTCTAGCACCCCATCTACTTCGGCATCGTTTGGCAGCAACTGCATCACGGCAAAGGCTGTCATTGATTTGCCCGAACCGCTTTCGCCGGTCACAGCCACGATCTGCCCAGGGGCAATCGACAGGTTGATCTTCTTTAAAATCGGCGTGCCATGGATAGCCAACGAGAGGTCCTTGATCTGCAAAAGACTCATGCGCGGGCCACCCGTATCCGAGGGTCCAGCCAATCGCGCAAGCCATCACCCAGAAGGTTCAGGCCCAAAACCGTCACGATGATGGCAAGACCCGGAATCAGAGCCAAATGCGGGGCAAAACTAACCATCGTCTGCGCATCGGCCAGCATTCTGCCCCAGCTTGGCGTAGGCGGTTGCGCACCAAGACCGACATAGGACAGCCCAGCCTCGGCCAGAATGCCAAGTGAGAACTGGATTGTTCCCTGAACGATCAGCAGATTGGCGACATTGGGCAGGATATGTTCAGCCGATATCCGTGCCGCGCCTTTGCCTGACACGCGGGCGGCAAGGATAAACTCGCGCTCCCAAAGAGACAAAGCTGCGCCTCGGGTGATGCGGGCAAAAACGGGGATGTTGAAGATACCGATGGCGATGATCGCGTTTATGGCCCCGGCACCAAAGACGGCGGTGATCAGAATGGCGATGACGAGAGAGGGGAATGCAAAGACCAGATCATTGCCGCGCATGATGAATTCATCTAGCCACGATCCACTGCGCGCAGCGGCGGCCAGACCCAAGGGAACGCCCAGCGCCATGCCAATCCCGACCGCGACCAGCGCCACCGCAATCGAGGTGCGCGCACCAACCATGATCATCGAGAACATGTCGCGTCCGAAATGATCGGTACCGAACCAGTACTGCGCGCTGGGTGGCTCCAGCTTGGCGGGAATGTTCAGCGCGGCGTGGTCGTATGGGGTCCAGACAAAGGACACCAGCGCTGCCAGCACCACCAGTGAGGACAGCGTCGCGCCAAGGATCAGGTTGCGGCTCATGTCCTGCTCCTCAGCCTTGGATCGACTGCGGCATAGGCCAGATCGACAAAAAAGTTCACCATGATGACGGCAAAGACCAGCAGCATAACGACCGATTCCACGACAATCAGATCGCGCGCCGATATGGCCTGAAAAACCAGCCGCCCGAGGCCGGGTAGATAAAACACCTGTTCGATGATGATCGAACCCGCCAGCAGGAAGGAAAATTGGAGTCCAATGATCGTCAGTACCGGGATCAGAGCATTCCGCACTCCGTGTCGCCAAAGCGCCTGCCGACGCGAAAGGCCCTTGGCACGTGCGGTGCGCATAAAATCCTCGGCCAGAATATCCAACAGAGCCGAGCGCATAACCCGCGCAAGGATCGCCGCTTGCGGCAGGGCCAATGCAATGGCTGGAAGGGTCAGCGAATGTAGACCGGTCCAAATGCCGTTCTCCCAACCCGCGAAACCGCCGGCATTGAACCAGCGCAAATTGATGGCAAAGACCAGCACCAGCATCATCGCGAACCAGAAATTCGGCACCGCGATACCAAGCTGAGTCGCACCCATCACGGTCAGATCACCCGGTTTGCCCCGCCGTGAGGCTGCGTAGATACCGGCGGGGAAAGCAATCAGCGTGGACAGGGTCAGCGCGTATAAAGCCAGCGGCAATGACACCCACAATCGATCTGCGATCATCTGCGACACGGGTGTGCGATAGGTGTAGGACGTACCAAAATCCCCAACCAGCATCCCGCCGACCCAGTTAAAGTACCGCTCGATCTTCGAGACATCGAGGCCCAGTTCAGCTCTCAGCGCAGTCAATGTATCGGCCTGCGCGTTCACGCCCAGCATGAACGACGCCGGATCACCGGGCGCGACCTCGATCACTGCAAAGATGACAACCGAGGCGACGGCCAGGCTCAGGATCAGCGACAGCAGACGTTTGAGGGCGTAGCGGAGCATTTGGAAACGTTAGGGTCACATCCCGTGTGGGTCCAGCGCCTAAGGCACGAGAAGATAGACAAAAAGAAACCCGCCAAACCAGAATCCTTGTGGGTTTCATGGTGCAACAGTTCGCGCCGGGGCGCTGGCCATTGCCCCGGTCCAACTCTGTTCTTCTATTCGGACCAACTGATCCCGGTCAGATCGATCGCTGCCGTGGGTGCGTTTTCCCATAGCCCCTCAACACCGGCCTTGGCCACGCCAAGCTTGGCAAGTTGAAACAGATACCCGTTGACGTAATCGGTCGAAATCAAGCGCTGAGCCTCACCCAGCAAACGTGTGCGCTCATCAGGGTCCGTGGTCGAATTCAGCGTGTCCATCAATGCCTGAAAGTCGGTGCTGTCATATTGGAAGTAATAGTCGGGCCGGGCATAAATACCGATATCCATCGGCTCGGTATGGCTGACGATGGTCAGGCCAAACTCCTTGCCCTTGAACACGCTTTCCAGCCATTGCGCCCATTCCACATTGATGATCTCGGCGGTGATGCCAATATCGGCCAGTTGGGCAGCGATAATTTCACCCCCGCGTCGGGCGTAGGAAGGCGGCGGCAAGTGCAGCGTGGTCTCGAACCCATCGGGATACCCGGCCTCGGCCAGCAGCGCCTTGGCTTTTTCCGTGTCATAGGCCGAATTGCCGGTCAGATCGACGTAAGCCGGATTATGCGGAGCAAAATGCGTACCGATGGGTGTGCCATAGCCGAACATAGCCCCATCAATGATTGCCTGCCTGTCAATCGCGTGGGCCAATGCCTGTCGGACCAATATGTCATCAAACGGGGCTTGTTTGTTGTTGGTCGACAGAATGGTTTCCCCCTCGGTCGAGCCGACAAGAACCTGAAAGCGCGGATCAGCCTCGAACTGCGGCAGATTCTCGGGTGCGGGGAAGTTGTCGAACACGTCCACATCCTCGGCCATCATGGCGGCAAAGGCGGCGGTCGGATCCGAGATGAACTTAAACGTTGCGGTCTCTAACGCGGGCTGTTCGCCCCAATAGTCGGGGTTGCGATTCAGGATGATGCTGTCACCCTGCAGCCAGTCAGAGAAGGTGAAGGCCCCCGTGCCAACCGGATTGGTCTTGATATTCTCGATGCTTTCGGGCGCAACGATCACCGCGTCACCCCAGGCGAGATTGAAAAGGAAGTTCCCGTTCGGCTCATTCAACGTCACCTGAACGGTCAGGGGGTCCACCACCTCGACACTTTTAATGCCCGCAAACAAAGCCTTCTGCGCATTGGCGCTGTCTTCTGCCGTGGCGCGATCAAGGGTGAACTTGACGTCCTCGGCATCCATCGTTGTGCCATCGTGAAATGTCACACCGTCGCGCAGCTTGAATGTGTAAACGGTACCGTCATCCGAGATTTCCCAGCTTTCGGCCAGCCCCGGCACCACCGAGCCATCCCCCATGAACCGGGTCAGGCCTTCGAAGATATTGGTGTAGACAACCGAATCGATAGCCTGCGCCGCAGCGCTGGTCGGGTCCAGATGCGGTGGCTCAAGCTGCATGGCGATGGTGATGTCAGATTTGGCCATGGCCTGCGTGGCAAACAGGCCCGCGCCAAGGACCAGGGCCGACGCGAACGAGCGAAAGCGCTGCTTTGTCATGAAAATCTCTCCCCACTGAAATTGGCTAGCCCTGCTTTTTTCGGGCCGATCTGCGACCAATGTCCTCGCAAACCCGAGGTCAATCAAGGAATTGTTGGCGCAACCGGGGTTTCTTTGCGCCTGCCGCATCTGCTATGCCGCGCTGCAACATGAACCCTGCGAGGAGCGAGCATGAGCGCCACCGCCCGCAAGAAAGCCCCGAACGCCGAGGATATCCGCGCCCGGAAAGGTACTGATCCTCTGGTCTCGTTGACCGCCTACACAACACCGATGGCGCAGTTGATGGATGCGCATTGTGACTTCGTTCTGGTCGGTGACAGCGTCGGCATGGTGTTGCACGGGTTGACGTCGACTCTTGGTGTGACGATGGAGATGATGATCATGCACGGTCAGGCCGTTGCCCGTGGTCTGGACAAGGCAATGATGGTGATCGACATGCCTTTCGCCAGCTACGAGCATGATCCGGCTCAGGCATTCCGCAACGCAGCCCGGCTGATGTCGGAAACAGGAGCTGGGGCGGTTAAGCTGGAAGGTGGCGTCGAGATGGCTGAAACCATCCGGTTTCTGGTCAAACGCGGGATCCCGGTGATGGCACATATTGGCCTGACACCGCAGTCGATAAACACTTTGGGTGGCTATAAGGTACAAGGGCGCGACGAACAGGCCGATGCCGTATTGGCCGACGCCCAGGCCGTCGCCGAAGCAGGCGCGTTCTCGGTCGTGTTAGAGAAAGTTCCGCAGGGTTTGGCCAACCGGATTACCGCTGAGATTGCGATCCCCACAATCGGCATTGGTGCCTCGGCCGGGTGTGACGGGCAAATTCTGGTGGTGGACGATATGCTTGGCTTTTTCACCGCCTTCAAACCGAAATTCGTCAAACGCTATGCTGATCTTGGCCCGTTGGCCGAAGCCGCCATTGCTGAATACGCAGCCGAGGTTCGTGCGCGAAGCTTCCCGGCAGACGAACATGTCTTTGCCGATGCCGTACCCGTCAAAGGACCCAAGTCATGACCGCGCCTATTCTGCGTCGACTGGCAGACTTGCGCGCTCTGACCCGTGATTGGCATCTGAATGGTGAGGTGATCGGAGTTGTCCCCACCATGGGTGCGCTGCACCAGGGGCATCTGTCGCTGGCCGAAGCCGCGAAGACGGCTTGCGACCGGGTGATCGTGACGATCTTTGTAAACCCCAAGCAGTTCAACAACCCCGAAGACCTCGCCAACTATCCGCGCACCGAACAAGAAGACGCAAATAAACTCACGCCTTACAACGTCGATGCGATCTACACGCCCGACCCGGATGAGATTTACCCAGATGGCTTCGCCACCACAGTCTCGGTCTCGGGTCTGACCGACGCGATGGAGGGAGAATTCCGCCCGGGTCATTTCGATGGTGTGGCAACAGTTGTCGCCAAGCTGTTCCTGCAAACGCAAGCGGATCGAGCCTATTTCGGGGAAAAAGACTATCAGCAGCTTATGATCGTCCGCCGGATGGCCCGCGACCTCGATATCCCTATCGAGGTGATTGGTTGCCCCACGGTGCGTGAACCTTCGGGCCTCGCAATGTCTTCGCGCAATCAAAGGCTATCCGAGGATGGTCTGGCCATCGCAGCCGAAAAACATCGCATCATGCGTGCAGTCGTTCAGGCGCTGGAAAAAGGCGAAGAATTTGAAGCTTTGGCTTCTCAGGCACAGGCCGATCTTTTGGCCGCCGGTTTCAACGAAGTGGAGTATCTGCAACTACGCTGCGCTGAAACGCTGGAGCCTATGACCCATGCCAAACGACCCGCACGACTGTTTGCGGCAGCCTTGGTCGACGGCGTGCGGCTGATCGACAATCTACCGGTGTCTCCGGTCTGATTTCTCCTCTGGCACGTTTGGTTGTGTTTGCGCTAAAGTCCTGCAAAACCAAAGCGGGAGGGGCGCAGGAATGACCTATATTCTGGCAATCGATCAGGGCACCACATCGTCTCGTGCAATCCTGTTCGACGCGCAAATGCAGCGCGTCGGCACTGCGCAGCACGAGTTTACACAGCATTTCCCACAGGAAGGCTGGGTTGAGCATGATGCCGAGGAGATATGGGACAGCGTTCTGACGGTTTGCCGTGAAGTGATGCAAACGACAGGTGTATCCGCGGCACAGATCGCTGGTATCGGGATTACCAACCAACGCGAAACCACTGTCATCTGGGATCGCGCAACTGGGGGCCCCATTCACAACGCAATCGTCTGGCAGGACCGTCGCACCGCTGAGATTTGCGAGCGTCTTCGCAAAGCGGGATGCGAGGATGACGTAACTGCCCAGACCGGTCTGCTGCTAGATCCTTATTTTTCAGGCACCAAGGTCAAATGGTTGCTTGATACCGTCCCCGGCGCACGCGACCGTGCCGCCGCCGGAGAGCTGCTGTTCGGCACAATCGATACCTTCCTGATCTGGCGACTGACAGAAGGGCGCGTGCACGCCACCGACGCCACCAATGCGGCCCGCACATTGCTATTCGATATTCACAAAGGGGAATGGAGTACCGAGATCTGCGACTTGCTGGACATCCCCCAAGCTTTGTTGCCCGACGTGCGCGATTGCGCCGCTGACTTCGGATCGACCTCCCTGTTTAGCGGTAATATTCCAATTCTCGGCGTGGCGGGGGATCAGCAAGCTGCCACCATCGGACAGGCCTGTTTCCAGCCGGGCATGATGAAATCCACCTATGGCACGGGCTGTTTCGCACTACTCAACACCGGTACGCAGCCAGTTGAATCGAAAAACCGGCTGCTAACGACAATTGCCTATCAGTTGGACGGGCAGAAAACCTATGCGCTTGAAGGCTCGATTTTCATTGCCGGTGCGGCGGTGCAATGGCTGCGCGATGCGTTGCAAATCATCGAAACCGCACCGCAAAGCGGTGAACTGGCCGCCAAAGCTGATCCGAACCAGCACGTTGTTCTCGTCCCTGCCTTTACTGGGCTGGGCGCGCCTTATTGGAAACCCGATTGCCGGGGCGCAATCTTTGGCCTGACTCGCAATTCAGGCCGCGCCGAAATCACGCGCGCCACGCTGGAAAGCATCGCGTTCCAGACCCGCGACCTGTGGCACGCCATGCAGGGCGATTGGGGCGCAGAGACTGACGTGATCCTGCGCGTCGACGGCGGAATGAGCGCCTCGGACTGGGCCATGCAGGGGCTTTCCGACATTCTGGGCGCCCCGGTCGACCGCCCGGTGATGCAGGAAACCACCGCGCTTGGTGCCGCATGGCTGGCGGGCATGAAAGCGGGTGTCTACCCGGATCAGGCCGGATTCGCCGAAACCTGGGATCTGGACCGGCGGTTTGAGCCTGCAAAACCCGTAGCTGACCGAGACGCGGCCTATGCACGCTGGCAACGCGCGGTTCAGGCGGCCATGGCGTTCTAACTGTGGTCCTTCATCAAGCGCTGTTTCTGCCGTGACCAGTCGCGCTTGGCCTGCGTTTCGCGCTTGTCGTGCAGCTTCTTACCTTTGGCGATGCCGATCTTCAGCTTCGCCCGACCCTTGTGATTAAAATAAAGCACCAGCGGCACCAGCGTCATGCCTTTGCGTTGGGTCGCGTTCCACAGGTTCGACAGTTCCTTGCGTGACACCAGCAGTTTACGGCGGCGGCGTTCTTCATGTTTGAAGACCTTGGCCTGCTCATAGGGCGCGATATAGCTGTTGATTAGCCATAGCTCTCCGTCATCAACCGACGCATAGCTTTCAGCAATGTTCGACCCACCGGCACGCATGGATTTGACCTCGGACCCTTCCAGGACAATACCGCATTCGAGATCGTCTTCGATCGCATAATCGAAGCGCGCACGCCGGTTTTCGGCGATCACTTTGTAATTCGGGTCAGTGTTCTGCTTCTGCTTGGCCATGGCGCGTTGATGTATGCCGCTTGCGTCCGCCTTGCAAGGCAGGGTTACGAATTGGCCGAGATTATCAGGTCAGGTCCAAATATCGTGTCAGCGTGATTGTGCAGATAAATCTTGAGCCACGGGGTAAAACGGTCGGGATGCCGTTTCACCTCGGCCAGCAGATCGTGGTAATCGACCCAGCGGATATCCATCACTTCTTCCGGGTTAGGCTCGATTTTCAGGGCCCCACGCACATGGGCCAGAAAGACATCGACCACCTCGTTCTCGACCATTCCGTTGCCGACATCGGCATGATACTCTAATCGATGCCGGTATTCGGGATAGAGCCCGGTGATGCCCAATTCTTCGCGCAGGCGCCGGACGGCACAATGCGAAGCGCTTTCGTCCCAATCCGGATGCGTACAACAGGTATTCGCCCATAGACCCGGCGTGTGGTATTTGCCCATCGCCCGGCGTTGCAGCAATATCTCGGTCCCGCGCACGGCAAACACGGACACAGCCTTGTGTCGCAGCCCCTTTTCATGCGCCTCCAGCTTGTCGACGGGTGTCAGTTCGCCCTCAACCCAAGCCGGGATCAAGATTCCCATCTGTCGTCTCCTGTTGGCGATCTCCGGTGCACATGGCCTTACCGGTTTTCCCCAAAGTGGCGCTGATTACAATGTCAATCAATCGCACGAAAGGCCGCAGGGGCTGCGGCATTTCGAAGTTCGTCTGTAAACCTGTTGGCGGAGTTACTCTCCCGAAACGCTCACGATATAGGCGTAAACGTCTTCGGCGCCCTTCTTCAGCTTGAAGGTCATTTTCGACTTGGCCGAGGTTTCCCCCAAATAGTCTTTCAAGAATGCTTTGGGGTCTTGGGCGTAGGCCACGAAAGTCTCTTCATCCCAGACCAGACCATTTTCGCCCGCGGCCACGATGCTATCGCCGTATCTGAAGCCTTCTTCAGTGCCGGCGGTGCGGCCTGCGATTCCGTACAGGTTCGGACCCGTCTTACCGCCCTTAACGATAACTTCACCTGCAGGGTCAGCAATCATGTGACAGGATTTGCATTTGTTGAAGGTCTTCTTACCCGCTTCGGCATCACCTTCTGCATAGACAGGAAGGGCCAGCAGACCGGCAATTGCGGTGGCAAGGATACGATTCATAGCTTTTGCTCCGATACGAATTGGCTGCACAGAATGGACCGCTGGTGCAGCAGAGAGTCAACGCGCAGATTGCCGCGCGATGGCACTGTGTCACAGGTAATCGGGGCCGTCCTTAACCGAAGTCATGTAACTGAGACCAACACGGCAGCAGGTCGCCCGGGCTGGGCGTGGCCAGATAGATCGCTCGGGCGATTGCGCGTGC
The DNA here is from genome assembly GCF_057221175.1 of Ruegeria sp. HKCCD3925. Taxonomy (NCBI): domain Bacteria; kingdom Pseudomonadati; phylum Pseudomonadota; class Alphaproteobacteria; order Rhodobacterales; family Roseobacteraceae; genus Ruegeria; species Ruegeria sp. HKCCD3925. The sequence goes on along the minus strand of NZ_JBWVBI010000010.1, from coordinate 56,503 downwards.
AAGACAGATCGAAGCCGCGTGGCCGATCATCGCCATCGCCTCGGCGTGAACGGTGCGGGCCCCGGTGCTGAGACCGAACACGAGATCTCCGTCGCCAGGCGAGTGTGCAGGAACAATGGCGCGGGCGATGCCGTCATGGGCGGCTACCGCCAGACGCTGGCATTGCGGTTTGGTCAGCGCTGCATCAGTTGCAACTATAGCAATCGTGGTGTTTGCGCGATCTGGAGGGGCAGAATGCATCATCTGCGCCTTGCGGCTGACAGGGACGGAGCCAAAGCCTGAGGCCGGGTCTGGCCCCAATCCGCCGAACTCGTCATCGATCTCAAACGGCGCAGCCCAGAAATGCCGGTCACCCGGTGTGGTCACGCTGCCAAGCGGATTAGCCGCAACCAGCGCGCCAACAGTAACGCCATCCTCAAGCACCAGCGAAGCTGAGCCCAAGCCACCTTTGTGCATCGCGGCCAATGCGCCCGTGCCAGCCCCCACCGAGCCCAGTTCAAATTCTGGTGAGGCGGCCAGATACGCGGACTTCCCCAGGGCGCGATAGGGGTTTTCGGCCCAGTTCTTATCTCCGCCATTGAGTAGATCGAACAGAATCGCGCCCGGCACGATTGGCACGACGGCCGGGCCGACCTGAAACCCGCGACCCTGGGCACGCAATGCGTCTGACACGCCCGAGCAGGCATCCAGCCCAAAGGCTGAACCACCAGACAGGGCTATCGCATCGACCCGATCAACAGTTTTGTCGACCGCCAGAAGGTCGGTCTCACGCGTGCCGGGGGCACCGCCCATCACATGCACCGAAGCTGTGAACGGGTTGTCCGCCGTCAGAATGGTTGCGCCTGATTTAAGCGTCTCATCCTGCGCGTGACCGACTTTCAGGCCAGGGACATCAGTGATCAGGTTTCTGGGTCCAGGGTTCATCTTCGTCTCGAATGTTGAGCCGGAAAGTGCGCTGGCGCGCGCTGCCTCCGGCGGAGATATTTATGACCAGATGAAGGGCGGATCAGATGCATCGGCCTCCGTCCACTTCGAGGGCTGTGCCGGTGATCATGCTGGCCTCGTCCGAGCACAGGAAACAGGCGGCGTTGGCCATATCTTCGGGGGTTGAGAAACGGCCAAGCGGGATGGTCGACAGAAACTTGGCGCGGATTTCCGGAGTGTCTTCGCCCATGAAGGATTTCAGCAGCGGTGTTTCGCCCGCCACCGGGCAGATCGCGTTCACGCGCACGCCCGAGGGGGCGAGTTCAACGGCCATCGTCTTGGTCGCGGTGATCATCCAGCCTTTGGAGGCGTTGTACCAGTTCAGATTGGGGCGCGGTGACAGACCCGCGGTCGAGGCCACGTTCAGGATCGCCCCCGCGCCGTGTGTCTTCATCTGCGGAACAAAGGCGCGCGCGGTCAGGTAGACGGATTTCATGTTCACGGCGAAAACGCGGTCGAAATCATCTTCGCTGACGTCCTCCAATGGGGTCGGCAGGTGCGTTACGCCCGCATTATTCACCAGAATATCCAGTCGTCCAAATTCTTCCGACACCGCATGTGCCATGGCCTGAACCGATGCCGCATCCGAGACGTCAACGTGCTGTGCGATGGCATTCGTGCCGACCGCAGACGCCATGTCGGAAGCCGCTTCGCCATTGATATCTGCGATCATCACGCGGGCGCCTTCGGTCAGGAACTTTTGCGCAATCCCAGCGCCGAACCCGGATGCGCCGCCAGTTACGATGGCGGTTTTTCCCTCAAGCCTCATGGCTTTACCTCCCCTGCGCCTTGCATCGGCAGAGTAGCAACGTGCAGCGAAACTGCCAGATCAATCTTCGGACACTTTGCCTCGCAGGGCTTTGACATCCGCGCGGGCTTTCTTTGCCGCCAACCGCCTTTTGACCGAACCGTACGTAGGTTTGGTCGCGATCCTACGCTTGGGTTTGACCAGTGCGCGCGTGATCAACTCGGCCAACCGGTCACGCGCAATCTCGCGGTTGCGGGCCTGAGAACGTGTTTCTTCACATTGAATGATGATCGCGCCGTCCTTGGACCAGCGACGTCCGGCCAGCCGTTTCAGACGTGTCTTGACCGGATCAGGCAAGGAAGGTGAGCGCGCGGCCTCGAACCGCAGCTCAACGGCGGTGGAGACCTTGTTGACGTTCTGCCCACCCGGACCAGAGGACCGCACGAAGCTTTCGGTCATTTCCCAGTCTTGCAGGGCGATATCGTCGGTGATGCGCAACATGGATCGGACCTTACAGGGTGCAGTTGAAAACAAAAAGGGCCGCCCCGGCGGGACGGCCCTTCGAAAGTTCAGGAGGTTGGGTCGGTTAGATCAATCGACCAGCCGGAGCGAGCGCTCCGCCAAGGGCTGCCTTAACAGGCGATCCCCCCGGTTGTTCCAACACCTCTCTCCAATCTCTTTCTCGACACTGGATCACCTCCTTTTCTATCTGTTGCGGTTAACTCTGAGCCTGACACAAGATGCGCCAATCTCAAAGCACTTTTTTATGCAGGCTGCGCGGCGGTCAAACGGGCAACAATCACCTTGAACGGAATCAGGGCGATTAGCGCCAGCGACAGTTTCACCAGCCAGTCGGCGAAGGCCAGCGTTACCCAGAGTGGGGCCATCGGGCCGGACAGCATGAAGGGCACAGGCTCCCACGCCCAGTTGATCGCTGCATCTGCATTGGCACCAAAGACGGTAACCGAGGCCGAGAACGCCAGGGTAAAGAAGATCGCTGTATCCAGCGCCGAGCCAACCAGTGTCGACACCAGCGGCGCGCGCCACCAGCGGCCACCTCGCAGTGAGTTGAACACAGTGACGTCGGTCAATTGCGCAATCAGGAAGGCGGTGCCCGAAGCCACAGCAATGCGCAGCGGTACGGCTGCATAGGTAAACCCGTCACCCTGCAGCATGATCTGGCTGCCGATCAGCGAGCAGATGATACCGGTGACAAAACCGGCGAATACGACCTTGCGGGCCGGACCCACGCCATAGACGCGGTTCATGATGTCGGTGACCAGAAAGGCCAACGGATAGGTGAAGGCACCCCAGGTCAACAGGCCGTCAAGGATCAGGAACTGGACCAGGATGTTTGAGGCCACGACGATCGAGGCCATGGCAAGGATGCCGGGAATAAAGCTGCGTTGCATTTTCAGATGCCCGTTTTGACAAGGTAGCGGCGACTTGGCCTCAGGCTCATCCCGAGGCAGGCCGTGCGTTTAGACCTTTGTTTGCGGCCTGTCAATCAGGCAGCAAGTATTCGACCAATTCAGTGCGTTGCAGCGCGAAGAAGTTATCATCCGATACCATTGTGGCACGCAGCTGGCCTTTCAGGTCGCGCCAAACTGACAGTCCTTCAAGGTTATCATGAGTTCCGGTGCCGGTTTCGAACAGGATCTCTTCGGTCTGCGGTACATCATCATCGATAACCCAGCGCCGCAAGCGAGAACGAAATCCGGTCAAAGAAACGGCCCGTTCCAGTACATAAAGCCGTGCATCAGGACCAATATCCGCCGCAACTGGCAGAAATTTATCGCTTGCAGGGAGAACAAAAGGCGCCGACCAGCGGCTACCGTCCCAGCGAAAGACGGGAATGGCGCCCTGTGCCGTTCGCTTCTTTTCGACCAGAGTGTATAGCCAACCGCGATCATTTATCGCCAGCGCTTCCAGAGAACCATTTTGATCCAACCTCAAGAACGCTTCGGGTCGAGGTAGAATTCGCGCCTTGGCATCAGGTGCCGTATAATGCACGACCCTGTGTATGCCTTCGAACGAAACATAGAAGCTGCCATCTTCAGCTATCGCCAACCCCTCAGAATCACCTGCGCGTCCGCTCAAGGCAGCGCCTCTGCTCGACAAGATCGGCCAGCGATCGAGAACTTGGATATCGATGATCTTATCTTGATCTCGTTCAATCCGCGCTGTGATCAGTGTTGACCGGTCACTGATAGCGACCATGTTCTGCCCGTTTTCAGAGATATGAATCGCCGAAAATCCACCGAACCAGTCGGCGTTGTCGCGCCAGACATAGCTGTCCAGCAGCGAAGCCTGCTTAAGCTCCATCGCCTGAACAGTCCCTGCCAGCAGAAGCGCCGTGATCAGTTGGATTGCAGAACGGCGGTACATTGCTGGGGTAGATCAGCCAGACGAAACTCACGACGCTTTTTCGGTGCTGGCGCATTTGGATCAGGTGGCGGTGGGTTCAGAATATTGCGCACCCATTGCTGTGCCTCGGCGCAACCATCACCCTTGGGTGGTGGGTCCTGATTTACACAACCTTTCGATCCTTTCGGGCATTTCAGCCGCACGTGGAAATGATAGTGATGTCCCCACCACGGCCGAATCTTGCGCAAGTAGGCTTTATTGCCCTTCTCGTCATTGCACATCTGCACCTTCGCACCAGGGAATACGAAGATCCGGGCAACGCGCTTGTCCTTAGCGGCTTTGCGCAATACCGCATGGTGCTGCTTGGTCCAGTTGCCGTTTACATACGCGCCGTTCGCGCGGCGCAAGGATATAGACGAGATATTCTCGCGTGCTTTGCGGCTTAGGCGCATGTTATCGCCCGGCAGCATCCAGATATCGATATCCAAACCCAACTGATGCGAACGATGGCCCGAGGTCATCGGCCCCCCCCGCGGTTGGCTGATATCCCCGATATAGAGACCATTCCACCCCGGTTGTTTCGCGGCAAACCGGCTGAGATCCTGCACATAGTCGATCGCCAGAGGATGCCCCCAATTGCGATTGCGCGACAGGCGCATGGCTTGCCAAGTTGGCCCGGTTTCAGGGAGTTGCACCGACCCGGCGGCGCACCCGCGCGAATAACTGCCGAATGCGGCAGATTTTTGCTGCGACCCAACCTTCTGGGCTCCGAATAACTGTTTGGCCAAGGGCTGTGCCGTGGCCACGCCTGCCAGTGCTATTGCGGCCAGAACGGCCAAAAAACGTAGTAAAATCATCTGCTCTGATCCCCTTCCGGTTTCACCCAGCGCATCAGGACTAGGCCCAGAATAAACAACAGAATGATCGGTGACACCCCCAGTCTTGCACTACCGGTTGCTGCTGTTGCTATTCCGATCAATAGCGGCGCTGCAAAGGCGGTCGCCCGACCCGAAAGCCCGTAAAGCCCAAAACTCTCGACCGGGGTGGCGGGATCAGTATGGCGTACCATCATTGAACGGCTGGCGGATTGCAGAATACCTCCCATGCCGCCGATCAGAACTCCGCACCCGAAGAACGCTATGTCCGGCAGGCCCGAGCCTACGGGTAATGAAATTCCGTAGATCTGTGTTCGATCCATCGACACAACCGTTACGCAGACAAAGATCAGAACCCAAATCGCAACCAATATCACCGGTTTAGGGCCGTACTTGCGATCCATCTTGCCCCCGATCCACGCAAAGATGGCCGAGGCCAGAACGCTGACGATCCCAAATACGCCGATTTTTATCAGGTCCCATTCAAGCACCAGCCGCGCATAGACGCCTCCGAAACTGTATAGCCCGTTCAGCGCGTCGCGATAGAACATAGAAGACCCCAGATAGGTCGCCAGACTGACCCGGTGACGCAAAGCCGCCACGGACTTGCCCAGCAAGCGCAGCGCCTCACCCACGCTACCCTGTTTGTTGGTCTCAGGATCATCCCGAACCCACAGGAAATACGGCACCATGAACAACACGAACCATCCCGCAGTTAAGGGGCCGACAAACCGCGTCCCTTCACGCGTTGCCGCATCCAGCCCGAACAACGGATCCATACCAATCAAGGTCTTGCCGTTGGGCTGTTCAACAAACAGCGCCAGCATGATGGCCAGCGACAGCAGGCCTCCGAAATAGCCGAAGGCGAAGCCCGAACCTGAAATCTCGCCCACTTCTCTATCGTCACCCAGATCGGGCAGCTGAGAGTTGATGAAGATCAGTGCATATTCTGCGCCCACAAAGCCCAGACCAAAAGCCGATAGCATCAACCACATGTTCGAGCCATCGGGCATCGTAAACCACAACGCGGCAGACCCCACCGCGTACATCACCGAAAACCCGAGAATCCACGGGATGCGCCGACCCGAAACATCCGCCATCGCGCCCAACAGGGGCGCTCCGAACGCGATGATCAGCCCAGTTATGGTCAGGCAATTCGCCCAGACGGTCTGCGCCTGCGCCGCCGCAGCATCGGTGTCTAATCCGGTATTCGCATAGTATTGAGCCGCCACCCCGGCGAAATAGGGGCCAAAGACAAAGGTCACCAGCAATGTATGGAACGGCTGGCTGGCCCAGTCGAAAAACCACCAGCCCCAGATGCGCTTACGCTTGGAAATCTCCGCCATCTCTGCCCCATATTATTATTGTTGCGATCATAAGACGGGGCTTTGGGTCAATTCGCAAGCGTTCTGTTGGGGCGCACTTGCTCTTTGCGGCTGTGACGCTTAGGTCTCAGGGCAATTGACGAACGGAGTGCCCATGCTGTCACTGATCCAAATCCTTCTGCTGATCCTGGACATTGTCTGGTTCATCATCCTTGCCCATGTGATCATGAGCTGGCTGATCAACTTCCAGGTGCTGAACCTGCACCAGCAACTGGTGGCGCAAATCTGGTACGGACTGAACCGTTTGTTAGAGCCGATCTACGGCCCCATTCGCCGCATTCTGCCCGCCATGGGCGGTCTGGATCTGACCCCTCTGGTGGTGCTGATCGGGGTCTATGCGTTGCGGATCATCCTGATCAACAACGCGGTCTATTTCTACTGACCTCTTGTTCACCGAATCTTAGTATGTGATGGTCCTGTCTTAAGAGCAGATAAACCATAAAACAGGACCCTCCGTGGCATGTTCGACTCCGCACCCTTGTTGCGAGACGTTTTCGGATTCGACGACTTCCGCCCCGGTCAGGAAGAGATCGTCGACGCCGTGACCGCAGGTGAAAACGTGCTGGCGATCATGCCCACTGGTGGGGGCAAGTCCTTATGTTTCCAATTACCTGCGTTGCTGCGAGACGGCGTGACTGTTGTGATCTCTCCGCTGATCGCCTTGATGCGCGATCAGGTGCGTGGGCTGCAGGAAGCCGGTGTCGAGGCGGGCGCGCTCACCTCGGGCAACACCCCCGAAGAAACTGATGCGGTGTGGGACGCATTAGAGGTTGGACGGCTCAAGCTTCTGTATATGGCGCCCGAGCGACTGGCCGCCGGGTCGGCGCTGGGGATGCTGCGTAGGATTAACGTCAATCTGATCGCGGTGGATGAAGCCCATTGTGTCAGCCAATGGGGCCACGATTTCCGCCCTGATTATCTGCGGATAGGAGAGCTGCGGCGCGCTTTGAATGTTCCCCTCGCCGCGTTCACCGCGACAGCGGATGCGGAAACGCAGGACGAGATCGTCGAAAAACTGTTCGACGGTGTCGCGCCGCGCAAATTCCTGCGGGGGTTCGACAGGCCCAATATCCATCTGGCTTTTGCCGCCAAGGATGGACCGCGCAAACAGATCCTCGATTTCGCTGCCGCGCGCAAAACCCAATCCGGCATCGTCTATTGCGGGACCCGCAACAAGACCGAGGTGCTGGCGCAAGCCCTGCGCGCCGAAGGTCACACGGCCTGCCACTATCACGGCGGGATGGAGGCCGAGGATCGCCGCATCGTGGAAGCTCGCTTTGCGCGCGAGGACGGGCTGATTGTCGTCGCTACGGTCGCCTTTGGCATGGGTATCGACAAGCCGGACATCCGCTGGGTCGCCCATGCGGATTTGCCGAAATCGATCGAGGCCTATTATCAAGAAATCGGTCGTGCCGGACGCGATGGTGGACCAGCCGAGACCCTGACCTTGTTCGGGCCTGACGATATACGACTACGACGCTCACAGATCGACGAAGGGCTGGCCCCACCTGAACGGCGCATGGCGGATCATGCGCGTCTTAACGCGCTGCTGGGATTGGCCGAAGCACTGAAATGCCGCCGCCAGACCTTGCTGGGGTATTTTGGGGAACAGGCTGAATCCTGCGGCAAGTGCGATCTCTGCGACAACCCGCCAGAAATCTTCGACGGCACAACGCCCGTCCGTATGGCTCTGTCCGCGATTTTACGCACCGAGGAATGGTTCGGGGCAGGTCATCTGATCGACATTCTGCTTGCCAACGAGACCGATAAAATTCGCGCACGGCGACACGACAATCTGTCCACCTACGGCATCGGCAAGGACTGGTCGCGCCCGCAATGGCAAGCGATCTTCCGGCAGATGATGGGCCATGATTTGGTGCGCCCCGACCCTGAACGCCACGGCGCGCTGCGTATGACAGAAGCCGCCAAACCCATCCTGAAAGGTGAGGCGCTGATCGATCTGCGCAAGGATACCATCCGCAAAGCCACCCGACGACCCGCTGTCAAAGCGATGGTGTCCGAGGAAGACGCGCCGCTGCTCTCGGCGCTCAAGGCCAAGCGGCGCGCACTGGCCGAGGCCGCTCGGGTCCCGGCTTATGTCATTTTTCCTGATCGCACCCTAATCGAGATGGCAGAAACCCGACCTGCAAATCTGGATGACATGGCGCGGATCAGCGGTATCGGGTCAAAGAAACTGGAACGCTATGGTTCCACTTTCCTTGAGGTGCTGACCGGCGCGGTAGAAGAGCTGCACCCCGCAAGGCGCAAACTTGCCGGCCGCAATCAGGGCGACATTTACGATCAGTTGCTTGAGGTTCAATCGCAATTGTCGCGTGGCCCCGACGGGATCGACAAACCGCTAAGCTGTACGGCTTCGCAACTGGCGAAAGTGGCGCAACTGCACCCGGATGATCCACGAGCGATGGAGCAGGTTCTGGGTGACCGTCGTCACGAAAGGTTTGGCGCGGCGTTTCTGGACGTGCTGCAACAGGCGGGCTAGATACGCCTGAACAGGCGAGAAACGAGGGCGGATATGCTGGTAGTGATTTCCCCGGCCAAGCGGCTGGATTGGGCAGAACGAAACGTCGAAGTAACCCAACCCGATTTTCAGGATGACGCGATCCGCTTGTCGAAGACCGCACGCAATCTGACATTGGGCGATCTGAAAAAACTGATGGACCTGAGCGACGACTTGGCCCGCCTGAACCGCGACCGGTATCGTATGTTCTCGGACGCGCCCGATGCGGAGACGACACGCCCTGCCGCATTGGCTTTTGCCGGCGATACCTATCAAGGGCTTGAAGCCGCATCGCTGGATGCCGACGAAATGGCCTGGGCACAGGATCACCTGCGCATTCTGTCCGGGCTTTATGGCGTATTGCGCCCGCTGGATGCCATACAGGCCTACCGGCTTGAGATGGGTAGTAAACTGAAAACCAGACGCGGAAAAAACCTGTACGAATATTGGCGCGATCAGCTAAGCAAGGTGCTGAACGCGCAGGCCGCCGAAACTGACAGCAAGGTTCTGGTGAACTGCGCCAGTCAGGAATACTTCGGCGCGGTCGACCTGAAGGCACTGAAGCTGCCCGTTGTGACCCCGGTCTTCATGGAGGACAAGGGCGGCACCCCCAAGATCGTCAGCTTCTTCGCCAAGAAAGCGCGCGGTGCGATGGCACGCTACATCATCCTGCACCGCCTGACCGATCCCATTGGCCTGTTGGATTTCGACAGCGGTGGTTATGAATACAGGGCAGACCTGTCTGACGACTACAAACCTGTGTTTGTTCGCCCCTATCAGGCCTGATCGAGCAGTGAAGGGTCGTAGGCTACAAGCTCAACGGTGTTCCCTTCGGGGTCTTGGGTGAAGATACCGCGCCAGCCGATCCAGCCAAAATGCTCGACCCGATAAGGCTGGTCGATCTGGTCGTACCAGCGCATGACAGCATCCTGTTCGACAAAGGGCAGCGACAGCGCGATATGGTGCAGGGCCGAGGCACCCCCTGTTACTCGCACTGCCGCGCCAGTCTGGCCCGATCCACGCTCAGAGCCAACAGATTGGTGAAACAGGGCCAGCACCTGTGTATGTCCACCAAACCCTTCGGCAATCCGAAAAAAGGTGATGGCGCTGTTATGGTCGCCTTGCAATCGCTGCAACCCGATCACCTTCTCATAGAAATACACCATTGCCGCCATATCGGCGCAGCGAATTGCAATCTCACCCAATCCCCGGGGGCGAAAACCGCGCTCATCTGACATAAATCGATCCTATTCCGTACTTTCACCTTCTGCACCGACCACACAGGCTTCGGCCGGACGATGTTCCAGTATCATCTTGTGGATCAGTTTTTTGTGCAACGGTTTGGTCATGTAATGATCAAGCCCGGCTGCCAGTATGCCCTGATCATCCCCTGTCATGGCATGGGCCGTCAGGGCCACTATGGGAACATGTCGATCCGTGCCGATCTCGCGCCGCCGGATTTCACCCGTCGCCTCTTTCCCATCCATCTTGGGCATCGAGATATCCATGAAAATCAGGTCCGGGTCGAAACTGGCGAAGGTTTCGACCGCCTCCAACCCATTGGAGACGAATTTCAAATCGATATTCAGATCTTTGGTCATCTTTTGAAGGATCAGTTGATTGGTTCGATTGTCCTCGGCAGCCAGAACCCGCATCAGCCTCTGATTCTGCGGAACTTGCGCATGAGTCTCGGGATCAGCGACGCAGTCGTCACTGCGATCCGACTTGAATACAGGAGCACCCAGCGCCATCAGCCGTGAATACAGCTCGGCGCGAGGAATGGGCTTTTGCAACACGCCGTCAATCAGGCGATGGGCCGGGTCGGCATGAATCACACCCGGATTGGCCGACATCACCACAATTGGCAGATCACCCCATCCTTTGTCGCGCAGTGTTGTGGCGAGTTCCAGACCGTCCATGTCCGGCAGATCGTGATCGCACAGCACCAGATCAATAGTTTTGTCCATTGCAGAAAGCGCTTCAGCCCCTGTTGAACAGGTGAGCGCCTGAGACCCAAGGCGGCTCAGTTGCTTGGTCAAAATGGCGCGGTTGACGGCCAAATCCTCGACCACCAGAACACGGCCCAACTGCCCCGCCAGATCAGGCGGAACGGGCTGCGGACCCTCAGCCGTGGGCAGTGTGATACGGAAACCAAAGCAAGATCCTTTGCCCGCGTCACTTTCGACCCAGACGGCACCGCCCATCATCGAGATCAGCCGCTTGGTGATTGCCAGCCCCAAACCCGTGCCTTCGAATTGGCGGTTCTGAGCATCCTCAACCTGATTGAATTCACCAAAGATGTGCGGGACCTTGTCGGCTTTGATTCCGATACCCGTATCCTCGATGGCCACGTGGATGTCGCAGGTTTCAGTTGTCGCGTCAGGAACACCGGTCACCCGGATAAGGACATGGCCCTGCGCGGTAAACTTCACTGCATTGCCGACAAGGTTGGTCAGAATCTGCCGAATCCGCCCCGGATCACCCACAAAAAGCGTCGGCAGGAACAGGTCATAGTCCACCAGCAAGGTCAGGCCCTTGTCGCGTACGCTGGGTTGCAACAGCATCGCGACCTCAAGGATACAGCGCTCCAAATCGAACTGTTCGGGGTGCAGCGTCAACTTGCCGGCCTCGATCTTGGAATAGTCGAGAACATCGTTGATGATGACCAGCAAAGCCTCGCCCGAATTGCGAATTGTGCTTACATAGAGCCTTTGTTCTTCGTTCATCGGGGTTTCGGTCAGCAGTTCGGTCATACCGACGATCCCGTTCATCGGCGTGCGAATCTCATGGCTCATATTGGCCAGAAAGGCGGATTTGGCGCGGTTTGCGGCCTCGGCCCGTTCACGTGCAGCGTTTAGCTCGGCCTCATGCCGGACCGAGGCTGTGATGTTCAACGCCAGGCTCAGCACGTCACCGCCGTGGCCCCGCTGATCAATCAGCCGGATATATTGGCTGTTCCACAACTGGATCACCTCGGGTTCGGGGTGCGGTTGCGCCCAGCGTGCAAGCATACGCGCCTGCCAGTCCGCGATATTTTCCGCGCCGATGTCCACGATCCCTTCATGGGTCAGAATTTCGAGAATACGCGTGTAGCTGATCCCCGGCGCGACCTCTTCCAGCCCATCGAAAACGCTTAGGTAAGCGGCGTTGGCACCGATCAGTGTGTTGTTGCCGTCGAAAAAGGCAAACCCGTCAGGGATGGTCTGGATCGAATGCCACAGGCGGCGTTCAGCCACTTCGATCTTGGCATTGGCTACGGTCAGATCGGATTTGACTTTTTCGTTTTCATCGCGAACCGTCGCAACCTCGGCCTGAGTCTCATCGATCTGACGTGTCAATGCGATAGCATGACGTCCCAATTTGCGGTTGGCAGCAGACAACTCGGCCTGTTTCAGATGCAACAACCGCTCGGCCGCCAGTCGTGCGCGCCGTTCCTGCGCCAGTTTCTCAGCAAGACTCATGTAAAGTTTTCCCGCGATAATCTGCTCAGAGCATCGCGGTAGAGCATGAAAAAGTGCTTAAGCAGCGTTAGCGACGTCCCTCGCGCAACCAACCGGCCAAGAGGAACCCACCGGCCAGCAACAGCACCAGCCAGGGTGGAAGCAACCCGGCCTGTGTAACATCGCGGGTTTCATAGGCGTCGCGCGGGGTCAGACCGATCCAGCCCCGACCTGCTGCCGGTCGGCCCGCACGGACATTCCGGATTGAGGGCAGACCCTCTTCCAACCGGATCGTTCCCCCGCGCAGGCTGGCCAGAACGGGGCTTAGAATCTCATCGGTCGCGATCGTGCGCTCGAATTCCTTTGGTGCAGCAGGACCAAGGCCGATCACGGCAGAATGCGCGCCCTCTTCCAGACGGTACAGGCCAATTTCAGGGCCGAAGTACTGCGCCTCGAACCGACCGGGCGAGACCTCGTTTAGCGTAATCTCCAAGGTGTCGCCGTTGGGGAGGGTGACGGTGACCGGGCCAACCTCATCCTCCAGCGTTTGACGGATAATACGCATGGACTGGCCGTTCGCTTCGGCCCACAGCGCCTCTTCCTCAAGCTCGGGTTCTTTCATCATCCAATGCGCCAGCCTGCGGAGTAGTTCCAGCTGCGGGCCACCGCCCTCAAAGCCGCGGCTCCATAGCCAGGCGTGGTCTGATGCCATCAGCGCCACACGGCCTTCACCCACGCGATCCAACAGCAGCAACGGACGATCATCCACGCCGGTCATGAGCATATTGCCGGACAGCTGGCTGACATCGATCTGGCGCAGCCAAGCGCCCCAAGTCTCAGCATCGCTCAGATCAGCGGTAACCGGATGACGCTGGCCCAGATCGGTGACCATGGGCACGTACCGTTCCTCGTAAACCCGCGCACTGGGTTTTGCGGGCAGGACCGGCCCAAGCGGGGATCGGTACAGGCTGTCAGCCGTGGCAAAATCAGGGCCAGCAGCGACCAGCACCGCGCCACCATTGACGATATAGTCGCCAACATTATCCAGATAGATCGCAGGCAGGATGCCGCGCCGTTTGTAGCGGTCAAAGATGATCAGGTCGAAATCATTGATCTTCTCCAGAAACAACTCTCGCGTTGGGAAGGCAATCAGTGAGAGCTCATCCACCGGTACGCCATCCTGCTTTTCCGGTGGCCGCAGGATGGTGAAATGGACCAAATCAACCGAGCTGTCAGATTTCAGCAGGTTGCGCCAAGTACGCCCGCCCGGATGCGGCTCGCCCGATACCAGCAGAACACGCAGGCGATCCCGCACACCGTTCATCTGGATCAGAGCCGTGTTGTTGCGGTCGGTCAGTTCGCCCTCGGCCTGCGGGACCGTGAACTGGATGACGTTCCGACCACCATGCGGCAGCGTGATCGGGAGCTCGACGTCCAGACCGATTGGAATGGTGAACTGCTCGGGTTCACCTCCGTCGACGGAAATCTCAAGCGGAGCGTTAGTAACTCCAGCAGGCGCAGCGCCAGTGTCTTCGACGCGCAGGGTCAGGGTCACGGGTTCACCGATAATGGCGAAGGCTGGGGCGTTACGCACGATCAGGCGCCGATCCCAATCGCCTTCGCGCCCGGTTTGCAACAGATGCATTGGAGCAGGCAGGTCGGGTGCCAAGTCTGCATCATGAACGATGCCGTCTGACACCACGATAATGCCCGCAATCCGCGCACGGGGTTCTTCGGCCAGTGCCGCGTTCAGCGCAGCCATGACCTGCGTGCCCTCGTCACCATCGCCGTCACCAACTTGGATGCGGCGCAGCTCGGTATTGTCTCGGGCTTCGATCTCGGTCGCGAGGTCGTTGGCAGCCTGAGCAGTCTGTTCGGCACGATCCGATAGGGTTTGACTGGCGCTTTCATCTTCGATCATCAACACGATGTCGGTAAGCGGCGCGCGATCTTCGACCTGATAGACAGGACCGCTAAGCGCCCCGAGGATGACCAAGGCCGCCAAGCCGCGCAGGGCCCAGCCCGACAGACCGCGCCAAAGCGCCAGAACCACACCTGACATGGCAATCAATGCCACGGCTGCCAGAAACGGCCACGGGATTAGCGGGTCAAAGATGACGGTTCCGGTCATTGTCCCAACCTGTCCAAAAGCGCGGGCACGTGAACCTGATCGGATTTGTAATTCCCGGTCAGCACATGCATTACCAGATTAACCCCAAACCGATTGGCCAACTCGCGCTGTCGTTCTCCGGCATAACCGCGACCCACGGGCAACAGGGACTGACCGTTGCGATCCACCGCCCAGGCCCCGGCCCAGTCATTACCGCCGATCACCACCGGGGTCACGTTATCGTTGAGGTTTCGGAAGGGCATTCCTTCGATCTGCTCGGCATCGGGTGGCGCGGCTTCGACCCAGACCTCGGTGCCAGAATATCGTCCGGGGAAATCCTGCAGCAGATAAAAGGCGCGGGTCAGGACATGATCACGCGGGACAGGCTCTAATGAGGGGATATTCAACGGGGCGGCCAGTTGTTGCAGCTTCCGCCCATTGGGGCTGGACGCCCCGAAACCGGCGATATCGGCGTCGCGCGTATCAAATAAAATCATCCCGCCCGAACGCAGATAGGCGTTCAACTTTGCATAAGCTTCAATCGAGGGCTGCGGCTGGTCCGGAGTAACAGGCCAATAGAGCAGCGGAAAGAATGCAAGCTCATCACGTTCAAGGTCGATGCCAATCGGGTCGGCGGGTTCGACCGAAGTGCGAAAATGCAGCGTCTGCACCAACCCGCGCAGCCCGGCCAGCGCGATATCGTCGACCTGAGCATTCCCGGTAAGTACATGGGCCAGCACAAGCTCATGCGTCGCGTTCAATGCAAAATCGGTGTCTTCAGGGGTCTGTGCCCGCACCTCAGGGGCAAGGAACAGGGCAGCAAGCGCAAATGCAACAGGGGTTGCCTTGGCCAAACGCCCCGACAACGCCAAAGACGCAATCACATCGATTGTCAGCAACAACAGTGCAACGCCAAGCAACAGCCCTTCCAACGGGGTCTCATTGCTGACCTCCTGACCCCGGATTGGGACGTCAGACGGCCAGATCACCGGGGATAGTACAGCATCCTCGGCAAGAACATTCCGCGCCAGTTTCTGCTTGCCGTTTTCATAAAGCCCCGGGCGCAGGTCCGGCCCGATTTGCCCAGAAACCAGTTCGACTCCATCGACACCGGGCAGCGTTCCTGCGTCAGTCAAAACACCGAAGCCATCCATTATTTGAATCGGCTCCCATACGGTGCCCTGCATCTGAGCCTCTTGACGCGATTTGGCAGCAGAGGCAACGGCAAGCCGGTCGAGCATTTCGACAAACAGCCCGGACAGCGGCAGGCTGGACCATTCCGCATCAGCCGTGACATGGAACAGAACCACCTGCCCCAGCCCCAGCGGTTTTCGGGTCACCAATGGTGTGCCATCCGACAGTGACGCAATGACCCGATCCGCCAAATTAGGATCTGGTTGTGCCATGACCTGAGTGGTCACAGAGACGTCCGCAGGAATCTCCAACCCATAGAACGGCGAGTTTTCAGTGAACGGAGCAAGCCCCTTCGCTTCACCCCAGCTCATGGCGCCGCCGACCGAGCGGCCACCGCTACGAAGTCGAACCGGCAACAGTGCATCCTCAGTATCGCGCCCCAGATCGCTGGCGGCCATGCGTGGGCCGGCAAAGCGCAGCAGTAGGCCGCCCTGTTCAACCCATTCGACGACTTCAGCCTGTTCCGACTCGGACAGCTTGGCCACATCCGCCAATACGATCACATCCGGGTTCGCGGGGAGAACCTCGGCCAGGCCGCCTTCGACAAAATCAGCGGTCGGAATCAGCACCTGTGTCAGGTAGTGAAGCGGCGACAGTAACTCTAACCCTTCGCGGTTCAGGGTACCTGCGATCAATGCCACTTCGCGCCGACGCAGGCTGTCATCTGTCAGTGTAATGGCACCGGCAGAGCGCTGGCCTTGAATCTCGAACCGTGTAATGCGTGCGCGCAGTTCCGATGGAAGCGCAAGATCAATTTCCGCCTGCGTAGAGCCGTTTTCGAACTCAAGATTGGTCGATTGCAGCACCCGCATTGCTCCTGCCGGGTCGCGCCCTTGCGCAAGAACGGTGACTCTTTCCTCTGGTCCTGGATTAGCGCGCTGTACGCTGAGTCGGATTGCGCCGTCCTGATAGGTGGCGGGCAAGATCGCGGTGACAGGTGCAGAGGATTGGTAGACAATCACGTCCCCACGCGCCTGCAGGGCAGAAGTCAAACGATCATGGCCGACATAGGACAGACGGTCGCTGAACCAATGGGTGTCGAAGCCACCTTCGACCTGTCCCAACGCGATCAGAATTTGGTCAATCTGCGCTTCGGTTGGCTGCCACGGCATCGGTGTAAGGCCCGGCAGACGACCACGCCACGCCTCGGCGGCCTGAAACACAGGTGCCTCAGGCTCAGTCAGACGCAAGATCGACACAGGACGACCCGCCCGCCCGGCTTCCGTCAATTGCGCATCAATCTGATCAAGTGTCGAGGACCAACGTGTCGCGCCCCCCCAGCTTGCATCCAGCACCAGCAGAAGCGGCCCGGATCCGGTCTCATCGCGTGAGGGGTTCAGCACCGGCCCTGCCAGCCCGATGATGATCGCTGCGGCTGCCAGCATCCGCAGTAGCAGCAACCACCATGGTGTACGGTCCGAAACGCTTTCATCATCCTTCAATCCCAGCAGCAAGGTGACCGCCGGGAAAAGACGTCGGATCGGTGCAGGTGGGACGGCACGCAGGATCAACCACAAAATTGGAAGGGTCAGAAGACCCAGCAGCACCCAAGGCGCGGTAAATCCGATTCCTGCAAGAACCGTCATTGCGCACCCCCATCCAAGGCGCGATAAAGCCACAACAGAGCCGATTGAGCGCTGTCATCAGTGTGATGGAGCCCCATCTGCCAGCCAGTCGCGCGGCACAGGTGGGTCAGCGCATCCTTGCGCGCCGCTAAGCGATCCAGATAACGATCGCGCAAATCAGCGGCCTTCAAGGTTTCATGTCGAGCGGTGCCACCAACACTTTCAAAAATGGTACGTCCCGAATAGGGAAAGGACTCCTCGCTGGGGTCCAGAACCTGCAGCAACACGCCGCGCACGCCCCGGTCAGCGGCTTTGGTAAGGGCCAGCTCGACCTCGTCCAGCGGCCCAAGAAAATCCGAAATAAACACCGCACGCGCATGCGGGATCATGGCGCGGTGTTCGGGTGGCGCGTAATCGGTTTGCGCGTCTTCAGACCAGGCTTGGGCCAGCCGAATGATCTGAGCATTCCCCCTGCGCGGGGGCAGCGTCGTGCCAGTCAGACCAACGCGCTCGCCGCCACGCACAAGCAGGATAGCGGTCGACAGCCCCAGCAGGCGCGCACGATCGGCCTTGGTCGGCAAGTTCTTGTCCGAAGCAAACCGCATCGACGCGCCCTGATCGACCCAAAGCATGATCGACTGTGCAATCTGCCATTCGCGCTCACGTACAAACTGCTGATCACCACGGGCCGAACGGCGATGGTCGATCAACCGGCGACTGTCGCCAATCTGCGCAGGGCGGTACTGCCAGAAATCATCCCCCAGACCCGAGCGTCTCCGCCCGTGATCGCCCAATAACACGGTTCCGGCCAGATGCTCGGCACGCGCCAATAACGGCGGCAACCGGGACGCCTCGGCCTCGGAGCGCTCGCGCAGGGTCTGGGCGGCGCTCACGCCGCGGCCTCAGTTCGGACCAGCCCAGTAGCGGTGGACTCAATCAGGTCAGAGAGGCTGTCACCACGTGCCCGCGCCGCGAAGTTCAACGCCATACGGTGGCTGAGAACCGGACGCGCCATGGTCAGAACATCCTCGGCATTGGGGGCCAAACGGCCTTCCAGCATCGCATTTGCGCGCACGGTCATCATCAGAGCCTGCGCAGCGCGCGGTCCGGGACCCCAGGCAACAGTTTCCTTCACCCGCTCTGACACACCTGCCTCATCCGGGCGGAAAGCGCGGACCAGATCGAGGATCAGTTCGACAACCGACTCTCCTACAGGCATCCGGCGCAACAGAACCTGTGCGGCCAGCAATTCTTCTTTGGTGAAAATCTGATGCGCCTCGGCTTCCTCAACACCCGTGGTAGCCAGCAGAATATCACGCTCGGTCTGGCGATCCGGATATTCCACGTCGACCTGCACTAGAAACCGGTCCAGTTGAGCTTCGGGCAATGGATAGGTCCCTTCCTGCTCAATCGGGTTCTGCGTTGCCAGCACATGGAACGGTACGCCCAATTCGCGGTCTTCGCCCGCGACTGTCACTGTACGCTCTTGCATCGCCTGCAACAGCGCCGATTGGGTCCGGGGACTGGCACGGTTGATCTCGTCCGCCATCAGCAACTCACAGAAAATCGGGCCGGAGATGAACCGGAAATGGCGGCTGCCATCTTCGGCAGTATCCAGCACTTCCGAGCCCAGAATATCAGCAGGCATCAGGTCCGGCGTGAACTGGATGCGGTTGCCATGCAGGCCCATCACGGTCGAAAGCGTCTCGACCAACCGCGTCTTGCCCAGCCCCGGCAGACCGATCAGCAGCGCGTGACCGCCGCACAAAAGCGCGGTCAGGGTCAGGTCCACGACCTTCTCCTGCCCGATAAAGCGGCGGGTGATCGAGGATTTGGCCTCTTGCAGCTTGTTTTCCAGCGCTTCGATCTCGGACACGAGGTCGGCAGGTTCGGACATGAGGTTCCCTTCCGTGGACTGTTATGATTGAAGTGTATCGCGCTGAGAGGAAATGGCAAAAGCAATGAGCGGACAAAAACCCGTGACCCCTTCACCAGACGGTCTGGCGGCTTCGGTCAAAGCGGCCAAAACGCGGGGTTTGCCGCCCGTTCACCTATGGAATCCTCCGTTTTGTGGCGATCTGGACATTCGGATCGCCAAAGATGGTACTTGGAGTTATCTAGGGTCACCGATCAACAGGGTCGAGCTTGTTAAGCTATTTTCCTCAATTCTTAAGAAAGAAGAGGGTAGGTACTTTCTCGTCACTCCCGCTGAAAAGGTGGGAATCACCGTCGAGGATGCGCCGTTTGTTGCCGTTGATTTTGAGCATGAGGTACAAGGCGAAGCCCAACGTCTGACTTTTACGACGCAAGTGGGCGATACAGCCATCGCCGGGCCCGATCACCCGATACGCATTGTCCTAAATACGGAAACTGATGAGCCCTCACCCTACATATTGGTGCGCGCGAATCTTGAGGCGCGCATTGATCGCAAGAGCTTTTACCGGTTGGTCGAGATCGCCAGACATCACGACGGTTGGTTTGGTGTCTGGTCGGACGGCCAGTTTTTCCCACTGATCGCATCCGATGTGCTAGAGGATTGAACCGGTCGCGGTTTGCGGTCCTGCGCCAGCACGACCGCAAGCGCCACCAGCGACGCGCCCAGCGCGCGGGTCCAGTTCCAGTCCTCGCCCAGCGCCATCATGATCACCATCACATAAAATGGTGCGATATTGATGTGGAATGACGCCAGGGCGACCCCTAGTTTTCCCACTGATGCTATGAAGAAAAATTGGCTCAGGCCCAGTGAGAACAGTGCGTAGAACACCAACATACCCATCTGCGCCACATCTACGGGGCGTGTAGGCATGACCTCTAGCCCAAGCAATCCGGATAACGGTACTAGAATGGCTGCGGTCGACAATCCTCCGACCAAGGTTATGGTGCTACGGCCCAACTGGCTAAGCTCGGGGAAGTCGCGCGCAGTGGCCATGCTGGCCCAACAGAACAGCGCGGTAGACACCACTGCGCACATCGCGCCCAGTCCTAATTGTGCCGGTGCCACCGCGCTGGTGGCAATCAGGCCGCCAATGATTGAAATCACCAATCCCAGCGCAAAGCTCCAGCGCAATCGCCGCGTTCCCGCCACAAGCTCCATGATCGTAGCGATCAAAGGCGCACACGAGGCGATAATGGCAACGGTAACTGGGTCGGTCAGCTTCTGCGCTACAAGGATCAGGAACATCCCCGACCCTAGCCCCAAACCGCCGACCAGGAGGGCATGGCCCCAACGGGCGCGCAATACCTGAGCCGGTCCGTCCAGAATCAGCCAGATTGGTACCATGACCAACACCGCAAGAGACATCCGTGCCGCGAACAGTGCGATAGGTGGCCAGCTTTGCAATAGGATCTCAGCCGCCGGGAACCCCGCCGCCCACGTCAGCATCGAAGCCACCGCCAGCGTATTTCCGGTGAACGCGGTCTGTCGACCGTCAGATACAGCTATAGCGGTCCCGCGCGCGGGTTCAGGGCTCATGGCCATCGTGATCAGACCTTATTGTTGGCGCGGCCCTCGCAACGGGATACCGCTTGAGCCTGATGGTCCCTGATTCGAAAGCCTTTATCTGGCCGATTTTCGACAATCTGTCGTTTTCAGTCTCTTTCACGTGGCCGTCGTGATCGCTAGGCTCTGCAAAGTTCGACACCGGATGCCCGATGCCCAGATTTGCCGCCAATCTTTCACTGCTGTTTGCAGAACTGCCCTATCTCGACCGGTTTCAAGCCGCCGCGCAGGCCGGGTTTACGGCTGTTGAAATTCTCTTCCCCTACGGCCTCGCGGCCAAAGAGACCCGCCGCGCGCTGCTGTCCAGCCGGCTTGATCTGGTGCTGATCAACGCCCCGCCCCCGAATTATACCGGCGGTGAACCGGGTTACGCCGCCATGCCTGGCAGCTCTGACAGGTTTAAGTCCGATATCCGGCGCGTTCTGCGCTACGCGGATGTGCTGCGGCCAGAGATGATTCACGTTATGGCCGGATACGCTTCCGGCCCCGAGGCCCTGCGTTGTTTTGTCGAGAACCTGCAATGGGCGGCAGATCTTGCGCCGGCACAGCGGTTTACAATCGAACCGCTCAACCCCGTATCGCAACCCGGTTACTTCCTGAACAATTATGATCTGGCCGCCGAAGTGCTGGACCGCGTCGACCGCGCAAATGTCGGCCTACAATATGACAGTTTTCATGCGCAGATGATCCACGGCGACGCGCTGGCGATTTGGCACCGTTTTCAGCCCCATATTGTCCATGCACAGATCGGGGCTGCGCCGGATCGCTCGGAACCCGGACTGGGTACAATGGACTTTGCCGCGTTGTTTGCTGCGATGGACCAGTCGGATTACAGCGGCTGGGTCAGCGCCGAATACAACCCCTCAACCCGGCGGACTGAGGACTCACTGGCTTGGATACAGTATTAAACCCTGCATGAACGCTGGATTTTCAGACTGAAATGGCGCAATTGAGGGCATCGACACGCCAAGGATGCCCCGCATGATATCTGCCCGCTATGCCAATCCCCTATTCGCCTTGATCATGTCCGGCCTGATGTCCTGCGTCGTCACCGGCATTGCCACGCTCAAAGCTATCGGCTTCAGCCCTTCAACACTCGGAGACTGGATGGCCTCTTGGGCCTTTTGCTGGCCTATCGCCTTCACCGTCATCCTGACGCTGGGCCCTTTTGTAAAACGCCTGATCGCCCGCCTGGTCAGGCCAGAAGCCTGACCCGCTGCAAAGAGGGCCCGCAGGGCTTGATGAGCAGCGCCGCCCCTAATGGGCCTCGGCCCAGTTCGCGCCTTGTCCGGCATCCGCGACCAGCTTAATATCCAGCTTCACTGCCGGATCTGCTGCCCCTTCCATCACCGCGCGCGCGACCGAGATGGTCTGATCCACGGCCTCTTCGGCCACTTCGAACAGCAATTCGTCATGCACCTGCAACAGCATCTTGGCGGGCAAGCCGTTGATCGCATCCGGCATCCTCACCATCGCGCGCCGGATCACATCTGCTGCCGTCCCTTGGATCGGAGCATTGATCGCAGCACGACGCGAGAACCCCGCATGCGGCCCCTTGGCATTGATCTCAGGTGTATGGATTTTCCGGCCGAACAGGGTCTGGACATAGCCATTCTCTTTGGCAAACGCGATCGTGTCGTCCATATAGCGCCGGATGCCCGGGAAACGTTCGAAATAGCGATCGATGAAACCCTGCGCATCCGCCCGGGGAATGCGCAGATTGCGCGCCAGCCCAAAGCCCGAAATGCCGTAGATCACACCAAAGTTGATCGCCTTGGCTTGCCGCCTGATATCCGGCGTCATCTCGTCCAGCGGTACGTCAAACATTTCGGACGCGGTCATCGCGTGAATGTCCAAACCATCGGCAAAGGCCTGTTTCAGGGTCGGAATATCTGCGATATGGGCCAGAATCCGCAGCTCAATCTGGCTATAGTCGAGACTGACCAGCACATTACCGGGCTCGGCTATGAACGCCTCGCGAATACGGCGGCCTTCTTCGGTCCGCACTGGAATGTTTTGCAGGTTCGGATCGGTCGAGGACAAACGGCCGGTATTCGCCCCTGTGATCGAATATGACGTATGCACCCGGCCCGTATCAGGATTGATATGGGTCTGCAACGCGTCGGTGTAGGTCGATTTCAACTTTGAAAGCTGCCGCCAGTCCAACACCCGGCGCGGCAATTCATGTTCCGTTGCAAGGTCCTCAAGAATGTCCGCCCCGGTCGAGTACTTACCGGTCTTGCCCTTCTTGCCGCCCTCAAGCCCCATTTTGTCGAACAGGATTTCACCCAGTTGCGCTGGCGAACCGACGTTAAAGTTCTCACCCGCCAATTCGTGGATTTCAGCCTCTAATCCGGCCATCTTCTGCGCAAATGCATTTGACATTCGGCTGAGAACATCGCGATCGACCTTGATGCCATGCATCTCCATTTCTTTGAGAACCGGCACCAATGGACGTTCAAGTGTTTCATACACCGTCGTCACCTGCACCTGATGCAACTGCGGCTTGAACAATTTCCACAGGCGAAGGGTGATGTCCGCATCCTCGGCAGCGTAGGCCGTGGCCTCGTCAATCGGCACCTTGTCGAAAGTGATTGCAGACTTGCCCGAGCCAAGCAGAGGTTTGATGGGAATCGGCGTATGGCTCAGATAGCGTTCAGATAGCGTATCCATGCCATGCCCATGCTCACCGCCATGCATGGCGTAGGACATCAGCATCGTGTCGTCGATGGGGGCGACGTCGACGCCATATCGCTTAAAGATTTTGGCATCGTATTTCATGTTCTGTCCGATCTTCAGGATCGACGGATCCTCAAACATCGGTTTCAGCAAGTTTAGAGCCGCATCCAGCGGCATCTGTCCATCGGCCAGCGCATCCGATCCGAACAGATCATCGGTCGCGCTTTCACGGTGAGTCAACGGGATGTAACAAGCCTCACCCGCCTCGACACATAGCGAAATCCCGACCAAATCGGCGATCATCTCATTCAAGCCGGTGGTCTCGGTATCCACCGCAACCCAGCCGCGCTCGTAGGCCTGATCGATCCATTTCTGCAATGCCGCAGCATCGCGCACGCATACGTATTTCGATGCATCAAATGGGACGTCTTCGGCCTGTGACTCCGCCTCAGGCGTGGATATCTCGGGGATGACGGGGGACTCGACGCCCAGCTTGTCAGCAATGCGTTTGGTAAGCGTACGAAATTCCATCTCTGCCAGAAACTTCATCAAAGTCTCAGCATCGGGATCCTTCACCTCAAGGTCATCCAGAGTGAAATCCAACGGTGTGTTTTCGTCCAATTGCACAAGTTTCTTCGAAAGCTCGATCTGGTCGCGCTTTTCGATCAGAGTCTGGCGGCGCTTGGGCTGTTTGATCTCTTCAGCGCGATCCAGCAGGGTTTCCAGATCGCCATATTCATTGATCAACAGCGCCGCCGTCTTCACACCAATGCCCGGAGCGCCCGGTACGTTATCCACCGAATCCCCGGCCAAAGCCTGCACATCGACAACCCGCTCGGGCCCGACGCCGAACTTCTCAACCACCCCATCGCGATCGATCCGCTTGTTCTTCATCGCATCCAGCATCTCGACACCGCCGCCCACAAGCTGCATCAGGTCTTTGTCAGAACTGACGATGGTCACCCGCCCACCAGCCTCACGCGCCTGAACGGCGAGGGTCGCGATAATGTCGTCGGCTTCATAGCCTTCAAGTTCTTTGCAGGCGATGTTGAACGCCCTGGTGGCTTCGCGAGTCAGCGGCATTTGCGGGCGCAAATCTTCGGGCATCGCTTCACGATTGGCCTTGTAGAGATCATACAGATCATTACGGAACGTATGCGAGCCCTTGTCGAAGATCACCGCAACATGGGTCGGCGCATCCGGCCCGGCGTTCCCTTCGACATATTTCTGCAGCATATTGCAGAACCCCGATACCGCCCCAATCGGTAGCCCATCCGATTTCCGCGTCAACGGCGGTAAAGCGTGATAGGCGCGGAAGATAAAGGCTGATCCATCAATCAGATGCAGATGGCAGCCTTTTCCGAATTGGGTGGTGGTCATATTAGGCTCCTGCGCTGGGTTGCGCCAAGTTGTACAGAAGGGCTGCACGAAAGACGAGGCCACCTGGCCAATTCGTTGCGACCTAATTTGCCCGTGGTCTGGTCTTAGCTATTCGAAAAAGTGCGCTTATCCGCATTCCAAGCCAAACCTGCTTTTTGCGCGATCAACGCGAACTGTTTGTTCAGCGAGCGATCATTCAGACGTTGGGACAGGCTGCGTAGTGGGATGAGGTTCCGCTCACCATATCCATCGATCAGGAAACAGGCTGGGCCCGCCCCCCGCGTTCCATAGACGATGTTCGAGCTTTTGACGTCGCGCGCGACGATGTGAAGGTCAAACATCTGCCCAACGAATGCATTCAACGCTTCCAAAACCGGGGCGTCCAATCCACTGCGGCAGACTTCATACAGCTTTGGTGCAAGCCCGCCATCAAGGCCAGAAATGCGCTCAACCACAACCCCCGCCCCATGCGTCGTCTGAACCACGCCCAACATCCTGGACAGGGGTGAACGCTCAATTTCCGTCCCGAGTTTCAGCGATACCCGCAGTTCGCATTCCAGCTCTTTTAGCGTGCTGCGATACTGCGCCTCGGGGAACAGTTTCCATGCCAGTCGCTTGCCAAGCCTGTGCGAGACACGATCTTGGGACCGGGTAAAAACTTTGATCAGTAATTCAGGATGACCGGGAAAGTCATAGACACTGCGCACAGTCCCGTTCGCGATTGGCTGGCTGTCGGAAAGGTCAATCGTTTTGGCTGTGAACAGCATTATCCATCCTCGCCAGTTACGACCGCCTGCCGTCCTGGTCGCCCTTACGCGTCCTGACCAGAGTCCTCACCACGCAGCACGTATTTGCAATCGCAATAGGGGCACTCGACCCAACCAGTGTCTTCGGGAATCTGCAGCCAGACGCGCGGATGACCCAGCGCACCCTCGCCACCATCGCAGGCGACGCGGGTATTTTCGACAATCTTGGTTTCCGGCGCTTCGATGGTCACGGCTGGCGATCCTTCTTTGGTTGTCGGCCTCGCGGGCATGTATTAGGTGCGTTTATGGGCGATGAGCAAACCGGGGGCAAGGGCCACATGTCCGATGCGGCAATCACAATCAGATCACTGCGCAAGACCTATCGCGGCGGCAAGGGCCAGCCCGAGAAACAGGCTTTGAAAGGGATCGACCTGACGGTACCGCAGGGGTCCGTTTTCGGTCTGCTTGGCCCGAATGGAGCCGGCAAATCGACCCTGATCAACATTCTGGCGGGGCTGGTGGTCAAAACGTCTGGCAGCGTCTCGATCTGGGGGTTCGACCAGGATCAAAACCCGCGCCAATCCCGCGCCGCCATCGGCGTGATGCCTCAGGAATTGAACCTTGATCCGTTCTTTACACCTCGAGGCGCATTAGAAGTTCAGGCCGGGCTGTACGGTGTTCCCAAGTCTGATCGGCGAAGCGATGAGATCCTCGACCTCGTTGGCCTTGCCGACAAGGCCGAGGCCTATGCGCGCACGCTTTCGGGCGGAATGCGGCGGCGCCTGCTGCTGGCCAAGGCGCTGGTGCACCATCCCAAGATTCTGGTGCTCGACGAACCCACGGCGGGTGTGGATATCGAACTGCGACAGATGCTTTGGGCCAATGTGCGCAAGCTGAACGAACAGGGCATGACCATCATCCTGACCACGCACTATCTGGAAGAAGCGCAAGAGATGTGTGACGAGATCGCCATTATCAATCACGGCGAAAAGATCGCACAAGACAGCACGGCCAATCTGCTGGGCCGCATGGACAGCCGAACCATGGTGATCGTGCCGGATAGCCCCATACAGACTCTGCCTGTAGCGGATAACGTGATTGCAGCGCAACGTGAGAACGGCGACCTTGTGCTGCAATACCACAGCAACTTAACTACAGCCGAGCAGGTGCTGGAATCTGTACGTCAGGCCAATATTCGCATCCAGGACGTCCGCACTGAAGAAGCTGATCTTGAGGATGTGTTCCTTGCGTTGACCTCCAGTCGGGTCGACGACGCAACTGTCAACGACCCGAACCAACCACATCGGGGGATGCACCGCGTCAAGCTTTAGACACGATCGATCCGTGCGTGATAACAGTTGTTCAGAGCAGATCGGATGTGGATGTAAGCGACATCAGCGCGGGAGAATAT
The DNA here is from genome assembly GCF_057221175.1 of Ruegeria sp. HKCCD3925. Classification (NCBI taxonomy): domain Bacteria; kingdom Pseudomonadati; phylum Pseudomonadota; class Alphaproteobacteria; order Rhodobacterales; family Roseobacteraceae; genus Ruegeria; species Ruegeria sp. HKCCD3925. Next base: position 29,602 of record NZ_JBWVBI010000010.1, on the reverse strand, counting down.
TTTTTTAGCCGCCTCATGCAACAGCGCCTGTGGGGTGATGATCCCGGTTCCATAGACGATTCGGTCGTCCGGACCATACCCTTTGATCAGGTAGTTGGGCGAGTCGGTCAACGCCTCGGGCAGCACATCCTCACTTTCATAGCGCGCGCAGGGGCCGGCACAAAGGAAGATCGGTCCAGTCTCTGCATAAGGCTGCGTTTCCGGGAAGGGTCGGTGCGCCAACACCAGCATCTCTTTGCCTTCCGGTATGTATTTCAAACAATGACGGCATGGGTTGCCCGCCCCATTGGAAATCGCACGCTCTGGTGGGTTTCCATATCCATCCGGGGCACCGGCGCGATATGCCTGAACCTGCTGTGTTGGTAGGGCTGAAATTCCGTGCATGATGTTTCTCCTTGATTTGAGATGATCATGGCAAACGCTTGTTTTGGACTCGACCCGTTTCCTGCGTATTGCAAAATCTGCAACCCTGCCTGCAAAAGAATGTTAGCGATAAAATAAGGGCTACCCGTCAGACCAATTTGGGTCTAAGCAAACATCAAACACCCCAAACGATCCATCTATGATTGAGGCTTTTGTCATGAGCGCTCAGAACTCCACCCTTCGTGGGCTTGCCTTTGCGTTCTTAGGCTTTGCCGTCTTCGCGACGCATGACGTGCTGATCAAGGTGCTGGGTGGCACCTATTCGGTTTTGCAGATCATCTTCTTTGCGACGCTGTTTTCCTTTGTCCCTATGGCAGTAACAATTCTGGCCGATCGGACCACTGGGAATTTCCTGCCGCGGCATCCGTGGTTGGTGCTGTTGCGATCAGCGACGATGATCATGGCCATGTCTTGTGCCTTCTACGCTTTTTCGGTGCTGCCGCTGGCCGAAGTCTATTCGCTGCTATTTTCCTTTCCGCTGATCGTAACTGTTCTGTCGATTCCGATTCTGGGTGAGGTGGTCCGTGCCCAAAGGTGGGCGGCCGTGGGCGTCGGCCTGATCGGCGTCCTGATCGTCCTGCGCCCTGGCGCAACCGAAATCACCTCGGGCCATTTAGCGGCTCTGGCAGCAGCCTTCTGCAGCGCATTTGCTTCGGTTCTTGTCCGCAAAATCGGGAATGAAGAACGCTCTGCCGTCCTAATCCTTTATCCTATGCTGCTGGCCATCGCCGTCATGAGCGTCGCCCAACCGGCAGTCTATCAACCACCATCATTGCTGCATCTGGCGATGATGGCGTTTGTCGGGGTGTTCTCGGTAATCGCACAGCACCTGATCATCCTTGCTTATCGCGCCGCCCCCGCCGGCGTCATTGCGCCCAGTCAATACAGCCAGATCATCTGGGCCACGATCTTCGGCGTGATTTTCTTTGGCGAGCATCCGGATATCTGGGTCGCGGTTGGTGCGAGCGTCATCATTGCATCCGGCGTCTTTGTGGTCTGGCGTGAGAGCCGATCAAACACTACCTCTGCTAATACGCCTGTGCTGCGCGTCAGGTCGCCCCGGTCAGATACTGGAGCGACGAGGCCCGGAGAATAAGAAACGGCGCGCATTGCAGCGCGCCGTGTAATCCATTTCAGCCCTTATAGAGCCTTAGTAGACGACCACTGATCGGATACTCTCGCCCTTATGCATCAGGTCGAAACCGTGGTTGATGTCATCCAGGCCCATGGTGTGGGTAATCATGGGGTCGATCTCGATCTTCCCGTCCATGTACCAATCCACGATTTTCGGGACGTCGGTGCGTCCACGCGCTCCGCCAAACGCGGTGCCACGCCATGAGCGGCCTGTTACCAGTTGGAACGGTCGGGTCGAGATTTCGGCACCCGCAGGAGCCACACCGATAATAATCGATTCACCCCAGCCTTTGTGAGCCGATTCCAGCGCCGCGCGCATTACGCCGACATTGCCTGTGGCGTCAAAGGTATAATCCGCGCCGCCCTTGGTCAGGTTGACCAGATACGGCACCAGATCACCTTCGACCTCAGAGGGGTTCACGAAATCGGTCATGCCGAACTTGGTCGCCATTTCCACCTTGGCTGGATTCAAATCAACGCCCACGATCTGATCCGCGCCAGCCAGGCGCAGGCCCTGAATCACGTTCAGGCCGATACCGCCCAAACCGAACACGATGGCACGGCTGCCAATTTCTACCTTGGCAGTGTTGATCACTGCGCCAATTCCGGTGGTCACGCCGCAGCCGATATAGCAGATCTTGTCAAAGGGCGCGTCCTCACGCACTTTGGCGAGCGCGATTTCAGGCAGAACCGTATGGTTCGAGAAGGTCGAGCAGCCCATGTAGTGCAGGATCGGATCGCCATCCAACGTAGAAAAACGCGAGGTGCCATCCGGCATGAGGCCCTGGCCTTGGGTTTCGCGAATTGCCTGGCACAGGTTGGTCTTGGGATGCAGGCAGTATTCGCACTCACGGCACTCGGGCGTATAAAGCGGGATGACGTGATCGCCGGGTTTCAGGCTGGTTACACCCGGGCCGACCTCAAGCACGACACCTGCGCCTTCATGGCCCAGAATGGCGGGAAACAAGCCTTCAGGGTCGGCGCCCGACAGGGTGAATTCATCGGTATGGCAAATGCCTGTCGCCTTGATCTCGACCAGAACCTCGCCCGCTTTGGGGCCTTCAAGGTTTACGTCCATCACTTCCAAAGGTTTGCCTGCCTGAACGGCGACGGCGGCACGGGTACGCATGGTGCTTGTCTCCCTGTCTGTTTTGCCCGACCCTGCGTCAAATACAGGGTTTTTTCAACTGCGCTTTCATGACAGGTTGGCTAAATCTTTGATATTTCAGAAACGACATCACCAGAAAGCCCTGCGCCAATGTACCGTTTATTTCCGATCCTAATTCTTCTGACCGCATGTTCTGAGACCTCTGCACCGCAGGACGCGGCGCTTGAACTAGAGGAGGCACCGGTTGATCTTGCATTTTGCAAGGGAGAACCGTTTGCGAACACTATTGGTGAGCCGGTTTCAACCATACAAGCCCAACTGCCTGAACGGTCGCGCGTTCTGGGCCCGGATGATATTGCCACGCAGGATTATCGCATCGACCGGCTGAACGTTTATGTGAACGGCGCAGGCACAATTCAGAGGCTTACCTGCGGATAGGGTCACTTTCCCCGGTACACCAGAATATCGGGCAAATAATCGATCAGGCGCACAACCCATGAGAACGGTGCCGGGAAATCGGTTCGAAACCGGCGACGGGACATGGCGCGCACTACGCGATCGGCCGCATCTTCGGGTGTCATCAGCATCGGCATTTTGAAACTGTTCTTGTCGGTCAGACGGGTCTTGATGAACCCCGGATTGACAATGCGCACCGTCACGCCTGACCCTGCCAGATCGTGCCGCATGGTCTCGGCCAGCGAGATCAGCGCAGCCTTGCTGGCCCCGTACGAGATCGCATTGGGAAGCCCATGATACCCGGCAAGCGACCCGATCAGCGTGATATCACCACTGCCTGAGCCCACAAATCCTGGGACGGTTTCACCCAACACCCGAAGCGCACCGGAATAGTTCACATCGCTGATCGCCAAGGCGGCATCGGTGCTCCAATCTGACGTACTGATCGGCTCATAGGCGCCTGCGTTGTAGACAAGCGCGTCAATTGAGCCAGCCTCCACCACAGCGCGGCGCACAGTGTCGAGATCAGTCACATCCATCGGTACAGCACGTGCATTAGGCAAGGTGCCACAGATTTCATCCAATCGCTCGGCATTGCGAGCAGAAAGGATCAGATGCGCGCCTTCGCGGCTCAGCTTTTCGGCCAAGCAACGGCCCAGCCCTTCGCTGGCGCCAATGATCCAATAGGTTTTTCCGTCAAAACTGCTCATGCGTAAGTCTTTTTTCGTACTAGTTAGGTCGAATACGTTCTGACAGCAGCAATGGATCACGCCCAGCGCTCGTAGCATTCGGCCAGATAACACAACATAGCGCGTCGGAAAAAAACTTCTAACGCGGTTGATCCAAAGGCTCATTCCCTGCGTATCTTGTTGTAAATACCGAATAACGAGGATGGAATGTTCGACGAAACCCGGGGCGTACGCAAGAAAATCGCAGTCATAGGCGCAGGCATTTCAGGTCTCTCCGCAGCTTATTACCTTTCCGAAGACAACGATATAACCGTGTTCGAGGCTGAGCCCCGACTGGGCGGCCACGCCCGCACGGTGATCGCCGGAAAGAACGGAGATCAGCCGGTAGATACCGGTTTCATCGTCTTCAACTATGTCACATACCCCTATTTGACCCGGCTGTTTGATGAGCTGAACGTGCCAGTTACCAAAAGTGAGATGAGCTTTGGCGCAACTATCGACAATGGCCGCATCGAATATGGGTTGAACAATCTGCGCACTTTGACCGCGCAGAAACGCAACCTCGCGCGTCCAGCCTATTACAAGATGATCGCCGATATCCTGCGGTTTGGCAAAGAGGCCCCCGAAGCCGCGCAGGACGACGACACCACGATCGGTGAGCTTGTGGATCAACTGCGTCTCGGCCACTGGTTCCGGCACAATTATCTGATGCCGATGTGCGGCGCGATCTGGTCAACTCCGGTCGAGTTCGTCGATCAGTTCCCAGCCCGCTCGCTGGTGCAGTTCTTCCGCAATCACGCGCTGCTGGCCTCGGGCCGTGCCAATCAGCACCAGTGGTACACCGTGAAAGGCGGCAGCATCGAATATGTCCGCCGGATCGAAACTGCGCTACGTGCGCGCGGTGCTGACATCAGACTGTCCGCACCCGTGCAGCGGATCGAGCGGCATGATCTGGGCGTCACCGTCCATGCAGGAGGTGAGGCCGCTCTGTTTGACGAAATCATACTGGCAACCCATTCCGATCAGTCTCTCGCCATCTTGGGTGATGCAGCGACCGAAGCGGAAAAAGCGGCGCTCGGCGCGATTAGATATCAACCGAACAAAGCTATCCTGCACTGTGATCCCCGCCAAATGCCCAGGCGGCGTGCTTGCTGGTCCAGTTGGACCTATCGATCGCAAAAGGGCAATGTTGGGGTCACATATTGGATGAATCGGCTTCAGAATATCCCCGACAGTGACCCGCTGTTTGTGACCCTGAACGCCGCATCAGACATTCCAGCGGACAAAATCTATGACGAGGTCGAGTTCGCCCATCCGGTGTTCGACAAAGCCGCCCTGCGCGCGCAAGGGCAAATCCGCGAGATGCAGGGACAGAACCGAACCTGGTTTGCCGGGGCGTATAACCGGCATGGTTTCCACGAAGACGGGATTGCTAGCGCAATGCATGTTGTCGAGCGCCTCACCGCCATCCCGCAGAGCATCGGAGCTGACAATGGTATCCCTGAAACGGACCTCGCTGTTTCGGCAAGCGTATAGAACCTGTTGCGCTGCGCTGCTGTCACTGGCGCTGATGGTCCCCGGCGGACTGGCGGCTTCGCCTTTGTCGGATGCAATCAAAGACCCTAAGCTGCGCGGCACCGGGACATTCCGTTTTCTGGGGCTGCCGCTCTATGACGCCAAGCTTTACACGCCCGGCGGTGCCGCATTCAGCTGGAACGAGAATTTCGGCCTACAATTGACCTATCGAAAAAACCTGAAACAAAAAGCGCTGGTCGAGTCGACACTGGAAGAGATGGCCCGACAAGGCAATTCTGCGCCGACGGAAGCCCAATTGCAGGGCTGTTTTCAGGCGGTCAGCAAAGGCGATAGCTATCTGGCCATCGCGCAAGGCCCCAACAGCGTCAGCTTCTGGCGCAACGGAAGCAAAACCTGCACCCTGACAAATCCGGGTATCACACGCAGCTTCATGTCAATTTTTCTGGGTAACAATACACGATCCGCCTCGTTCACACAGCAGTTGAAGGGGCAGTGATGCTGTACCCGCGTGTCAGCCTCTATGCGCTGATGCTTGCTGCAGCAGGTATCCCGCTCTACATCCACCTGCCGCGCTTTGCAGCCGTGAATCTCGGTATCGGGCTGGGGGTCATTGGCACCATTCTGCTGGTCATTCGGCTGGTCGATCTGGTGCAAGATCCACTGATTGGCTGGGCCATTGATCGCTGGCCCGGTGGGCAAATGTTGTTTGCCGCCGCCTCTGCGCTGGGTCTGGCGATTGGATTCCCATTGCTGTTTGGTTTGCCAGAAGGGGCAAGTATCGCCGCATTAGTGTCTATTCTGATCCTGTTATTCTCGGCCTACAGCCTCGGGACCATCTTGCTTTATGGCCGCAGCGCCACGCTGGCGAAACAGGCTAGCGCGAAGGAACTGATGACACTAGCCGCCTTCCGCGAAGGCGGACAACTGACCGGAGTTATCATAGCAGCCGCAGCGCCCGCTGTGTTCGTGGCGCTTGGCGCAGCCGCGCAAGGGTATCCGGCCTTTGGAATGTTTCTCGGGCTTCTGAGCGTTGTGACTCTGGCTGTTACTCTGCCAATGTGGCGACGCACGCCGATCACCGGTCAAGGGCTGTCCTTTGCAGGCCTAGGACAGGCTGGGGCTTTACGTCTGCTTGCCCTTGCGTTGGTCAACAGCCTGCCCGTCGCCATCACCTCGACCCTGTTTCTGTTCTTTGTTGAAGATCGGCTGCAACTGCCAGGCAAAGCGGGGCCATTGCTGATCCTGTTCTTCCTCAGCGCCGGGCTCAGCGTTCCGTTCTGGGCCAGGCTCAGCAATCGGATTGGCCCGAAACAGACTCTGATGATCGCCATGCCGCTGGCCATTCTCGGCTTTGTCGGGGCCGCTCTTCTAGCCCCTGGGAATCTCGTCGGTTTCGCCATCATATGCCTCGCATCCGGCGCGGCGCTTGGGGCGGACATGGTTGTCCTGCCAGCAATGTTCTCGGTCGTTCTGACCCGGGCCGGGCTGAACGCATCTGCTGCGTTCGGCATCTGGTCCTTCGCAGGCAAGCTGGGTCTAGCTCTGGCCGCCTTTTTCACACTGCCGCTACTGGAACGCAGCGGCTTTACACCTGGACAGGCCAATTCTGCCGAGGCTTTGAATACACTCACCCTCGCCTATGCGGTGCTGCCCTGCATCTTGAAACTCGGAGCGTTTGGCATGGTCCTGACCCTCCCGACAGAGGTCTCTGCCAAATGAAAACGCTCCTGATCTGTCTGCTTGCGATTTTTGCGCTGTTTGCTGTGAAGAACCGGTTCCTCAGTTTCCGCTCGCAATCACCCTCCGACTACAGCGGAACCGGACCTGAGTTTTCACTCAAAAAGAACCTGAATGGCGAAATCCTGTCCGAAGGATTGATCTATGGCCCGAATGGCAAGATGTCGAACAGCTTTGTCGCGCGTATGGTGGGCGAATGGGACGGCAACACCGGTACGCTGTCCGAGTATTTCACCTATTCCAACGGCAAACAGATGACCCGCAAATGGCATCTGACGTTGGGCACGGGCAACACTTTCACCGCAACAGCGGACGATATTGTCGGCGAGGGCAAAGGCGTGATTTCGGGCTCAACCGTCAAGCTGACCTATCGCATCATCCTGCCCGAGGACGCGGGCGGGCATACACTGGATGTGACCGACTGGATGTATCTGACGGAGAACGGTGTAATCATGAACCGGTCCGAGATGCGAAAATTCGGGATCAAGGTGGCCGAGCTGGTCGCCACGATGCGCCCTGCGCCTGAAGTGAAATCCACCCATCTGCATGGCGCAAACGGCCACGATGCAGACTCTGAGCTGAGGGTTTTGCAATGATCGCCCGCCGTACCCTTATTGCAGGTGTCGCGATCACGGGGTTGGCCATCCTCGCCGCCTGCTCGGCCAAACCGCGTATACCAAAATCGTTTCTGTCAGATCGTCAGCTGAACCTTGAAGAGTTCTTCGAAGGTAAGACTGTCGCTTATGGTCAGTTTCAAGATGTACTAGGTAATGTCCCGCGTCGCTTCCAGGTCGATATTGACGGCACATGGGACGGAGAGACTCTGACGCTTGTCGAAGATTTCGTCTATGACGATGGTGCGACCGAACAACGGATTTGGACCCTGACCAAGACCGGCGATGACACCTGGACCGGCACCGCTCCCGGTGTGCTGGGCACAGCCAGTGGGGTCGAAAGGGGCGATACGTTTAACTGGAAGTACAAAATCGACCTGCCCGTCAAAGACGGCACCATGCGTGTCAATTTTGATGACTGGATGTGGTTGTTGTCGGATGACCGGTTATTGAACCGAGCCTATGTTTCGCGTTTTGGCGTAAGGCTGGGTGAAGTCATATTGTACTTCGAGAAGAAGTAGTCACCCCGCCAGCACAGCCAGCGGGGCAAAAAAGTATCAGACGGTTCCGCCCAGACTGCCTTCAAGCTCGACCATCTCCTGACCACCGGCCATCAGGTCCTGCAGCTCTTCCGGGGTGATCTGGCCACGCTGCGCCGTACCCAGCGTTTGACCGCGGTTGAGTACCGTGAACCGGTCCCCCACTGCCAACGCATGGCGGACGTTATGAGTAATAAAGACCACTGCAATACCCTGCTTGCGCACCTTGTCGATGGTCGCCAGAACGTTGGCTGTTTGGCGCACCCCAAGGGCCGAGGTCGGTTCATCCAAAATCAGAACCTTCGCCCCGAAATGCACCGCCCGCGCGATGGCGACGGTCTGGCGTTCACCACCTGACAGCGTGCCCACCGCCTGATCAGGGCCGCGCAAGTTGATCCCCATTTTCTTCATCTCTTCCATCGTGACCTTGTTGGCATAGTCATGATCAAAAAAGTGAAGAGGTCCGACCTTCTTTACCGGCTCATTGCCCATGAAGAAATTGCGCGAGACCGACATCAGCGGGATCATGGCCAGATGCTGGTGTACGGTTGCGATCCCGGCCTCGATGGCATCACGCGGGTCGGCGAAATGCATGGGGTGGCCTTCGAACAGAATTTCTCCGTGGGTGGGCTGGTGCACGCCCGACATGGTCTTGATGAAGGTCGACTTTCCCGCGCCGTTGTCGCCGAGAAGGCAGTGGCATTCACCGGGGAACACGTCCACCGAGACACCCGCCAGCGCGATCACGCTGCCGAAGTGCTTTTCGATGTTTTTCATCTGGATGATGGGTTCATGTTCGGGATTCATATCAACGCTCTCCCGTGATGATGCGGCGAATATAGGTGTTGAGGATCACAGCCCCAAGCAGGATCACCCCAAGGAAGACCCGGAACAGCGAGCTTTCGACACCGGCAAAGAACAACCCCTGTTGCACCACGCCAAAGATCAACGCGCCCAGCGCCGCGCCCAGTACCGAGCCGTATCCTCCGGTCAGAAGCGCGCCGCCGATGACCACGGCGATGATCGCCTCGAACTCTTTTAGCAGACCCCGGTCAGCACCAGCCGATCCGAACTCCATCACCTGGCAGACAGCGAAGACAGTGGCGCAGAAGGCCGTGAACATAAACATCAGAATCTTGACCCGGTTCACAGGCACACCCGAGTTGCGCGCCGCCTCAGCATCCCCGCCCGAGGCGAAGATCCAGTTGCCGAACCGCGTTTTGGTCAGCAGCACGTGACCAAAGATGATCAGTGCGATCGCCCAAACGATCAGCATTGGAATACCATCCACAACTGGCTGACCGGCGCGGGTGCCACGCTCGAATACGGCGATGATCCCGGCATCCCCGAGCCATTGGAACAATCCCTGCAAAATTTTACCACCAAAGATCGGCGCCAGCCAATCGCCTTCGGCTGCGTCTTTCACACCGCCGATAATAGTTTTGCGCTCAATCACCTGCGGCAGGAAGATTGTAAAGCCGCGCAAAATGAACAGAAAGGCCAGCGTTACGATAAAGCTGGGCAAACCAGTCCGGATCACGATCCAACCGTTCAGCGCGCCGATTGCCACCGCCATTGCAAACGTGACGAGAATTGCCATCCAGACCGGCCACGCCAGCGTGACCGAAAAAATTGCGATCATCATGCCCGAAAAGCCAATCATCGACCCGACTGACAGGTCAAACTCACCGGCAATCATCAGAAGGCACGCACCTACGGCGATGATCATGAACTGCGCCGAGACAACCGACCAGTTCATCATGCCCTGTGCGTTGAACATGCCGCTGTCAAAAGCGAACAAAAGAAAGAAGGTGAAGACGGCAACGGTGCCAACCATCCCGCCAAGTTCAGGCCGGATCAAGGCCTTGCGCAGCGGCGATATTTCTTTAATCCGTTCGTCGGTTACAGCCGTGTTTTGAGCAGACTCGCTCATTAGAACGCCCCTCCGAGTTAAGCAGTGATTTTGCGTCAGATAGTTGTTGGCGGGCGCCGCTTTGGCGGGGCGCCCGCGCTGTAAGAATCAGCGGTACTCGCCAGCAAATTCTTCGATCTTGGTCAGACCATCAGCAGTTACGAAGCCGGGACCCGAATTGATATTGTTGCCCGGCAAAACGCCATAGCGGTGATAGTTGGTCATCACAACAACCGGCAGGTAAGCCTGCAGGAAGGGCTGCTGATCAATTCCCCACTGGATCACGCCAGACTTGATGCCTTTGACAATCTCACCACCCAGATCGAAGGTGCCGAAATAGATGTCACCGGCCATACCATTTTCTTCCAGCGCCAGAATTGTCGGATCAGCCGAGGTTGGACCCAGTGTCAGAACCGCATCAGTATCCGGGTTCGCCGACAGATAGGCCAGCACGCGGTTCTTGATCTCGGCTGGGTCCTGGCCGGCGTCGATCATCTGATCCCCCAGTTCAATGCCCAAGCCGTCTGCAAAGCCCTGACAACGTTCCTGGCTTGAGGGCTGAACGATATAGTGGTTCACACAAAGGAACGAGCCGATGCCGTCACCCTTGGCGCGCTGGCCTGCAGCAAATCCGGCATCATATTCGGGCTGCCCCACATACATCAGGGCACCAACTTCACGGGCCTGATCCGGCGTACCAGTGTTCATGATGATGACATCAACGCCCGCATCGACCGCCGATTTGATCGGTCCGCTCAGCACATCATAATCCGCCAACGTGGTAATGATCCCGTTCGGACCCGAAGCAGCCGCCTGATCGATAATCCGCGCCATATCGGCAAGGTCGCCAGTGGGCGGATTGCGGTATTCGACTTCGACACCCATCTGGTCGCCTGCCAGCGCGATGCCGTTCTTGATCGTGTTCCACCAGCTATCGCTGTCTGGCGCGTGGCTGACCAGAATGTATTTCTCACCTTCCGCCGCAGCGCCCGTGGCTGCGATCAGAGGCGTCGCAGCTACCGCCGCCGCCAGCGCCAACTTCTTCGTCAGTGAAGTCATGATGTCCTCCCAAAACTCATGTTATCGCGGATTGAGGCAGTCCTTCGCACCTCTCCGACTCGAGTTAGAGCATATCTGTCAAAATTTTGCAACCGGTTGCAAACGGTGTCAAATGTGTTTCATACTGTATCTGCCAAAGAATACAGGTAAAAGGACTGCCACTAAACGCAGGAAGGTCAGACGGATCATGGCTGTCACATTGAAAGAGGTTGCAGAACGCGCCGGCGTTTCACGCTCGGCGGTGTCGCGCACTTTCACCGATGGGGCCTCGGTTTCTGACAAGATGCGCCGAAAAGTCGAGAAGGCCGCGCGTGAGCTGGGATACAGCCCAAATGCACTGGCTTCATCTCTGACCACAGGCCGAACTAAGCTGATCGGGCTGGTCTCGAACAACTTCCACAACCCGATATTTCTTGAAGTTTTCGACCTCTTTACCAGGGGGCTGCAGGACCGAGGCCTGCGCCCGTTGCTGGTGAATCTGACCGACGAGGTTGAACCCGAAAATTCGGTACGAATGCTGCGCCAGTATTCGGTCGATGGCGTTGTCGTAGCGTCGTCGACCTTGCCGCCCGGCTTCGCAAAAGCGTTTCGGGATGCCGGCGTACCAGTGGTGCACAGCTTTGGCCGGTCATCCTCTTCACCGCAGGTTCATGTGGTCGGGATTGACAATGTGGAATGCGGACGCATGGCGGCCCGCGAGCTGGTCGCGCGTGGTTATACGAAAGTAGCCTTTCTAGGCGGGCCCGAGGCGGCGACCTCGACTCAGGATCGCCATGCGGGCTTCATGTCAGAGATGGCCCGGCATCCTAGCATTGATGTGACCTGCTCGTTTGCTGAGGCTTACTCATTCGATGCAGGTCGTCAGGAAATGCTACGCTTGCTCCAATCTGAGCGGGCTAATGCATATTTCTGCGGCGATGACGTGTTGTCCATCGGGGTGTTGTCCGCGATTCTGGATAGTGGCCTAAAGGTGCCCGAAGACATCGGCATCATCGGCCTGAACGACATGGAAATGGCACGGTGGGAGAATATTGATCTCACCACCATCCATCAGCCGATCCGGCAAATCGTGAGTTCTTCGATTGAGCTGATGGTGGCAACCCTGAACGAACCCGACCGATATCCGGAGGCACGGATATTCCCATGCTCGGTGGTGGAACGGGGCACATTGCGCCCCGTATCTGAGAGTTAACGAAACATCGGTGGCCGTGCATCCATCCACGCGCTGCCCTGTTTCGCCGACTCGACCGCTGTATGCACAGCCGCCATCGACCGCACGCCGTCTGCCGCATTGGGCAAGCCGTCGCGGGTTTCCCCGGCAATTGCATCTGCGAGATCGCAATAGATATTCGCAACCGCCAACGGGAACCCTTCGGGATGCGCAATCGCCACCCGGCTGAGTCGTTGCGCGTCTTCATGCAGCCCGCCTTCGCCTTTTTCTATGATCTGCAGGCGACCACCAACAGGCGTGTAGATAAGCTGGTTCGGCTGCTCCGACGCCCATCGAAGACCGCCGGTTTCTCCGAACACCTGAATGTCGAACCCGTGCTGCCGACCGATGGCGACCGAAGAGGTCCACAACCGGCCAACAACGCCTTTTGTCGTGCGGAAGTTGACCATGGCATCATCTTCAAGTTCACGGCTGCCAATGGTTGAAGCAAAATCTGCAGATAGGGTCTCAACCTCATCATCCGCAATGAATCCGGCCATGTGCATCGCGTGGATACCGCAATCAGCGAACTGCCCGGAAACACCCGCCATCGCAGGATCATAGCGCCAGCGCACGCGTGGATTGTCAGCATCGGTGGCGTCTCCGTGATGGCCGTGGCTGAAATTGGTAACGACCAGACGGACTTTGCCGATCTCACCTGCGCGCACCATCGCACGAGCCTGACGCACCATCGGATAAGCCGAGTAACAGTAGTTTACCGCGCAAATCTTTCCTGATTTCTCGGCGACTTTGACAATCTCTTCGCCCTCTTCCACCGTCATGGTCATGGGCTTTTCGCACAGCACGTTGAACCCGGCCTCAAGGTAGGCTTTGGTGATCTCGAAATGCGTCGCATTTGGAGTGGCTACAGTGACCAGATCAATCCGATCCTCGCGCCCGCGCTCACCTTCCAGCATCTCGGTCCAGTCGCCGTAGGCTCGGTCTGCCGCGATACCCAATCGTTGGGCGTATTCGCGACCAATGTCAGGCCTGTGATCCAGCGCTCCGGCGGTGAACTGGAAATGCCCGTCCGCCAGCGCTCCCAGCCGGTGCGCCGGTCCGATCTGGCTACCTTCGCCGCCTCCGATCATGCCCCATTTCAGCTTGGTCATGGTCTGGACCTCCTTAACTGAAACCAATTGATTCAAGGTATTCACGATTCTTCCGCGCGTCCCCTACAGGATCAGGGTCGAGCGTTGGGTCGCAATCCTGCTCGACCGTGCACCATCCTGTGAAACCTGCGTCCAGCAGCACCTGGCGAACGGTTGGAAAGTCTACGTCGCCTTCACCCAGATTGCAGAAAATCCCCTGCCCGCAAGCATCATAGAAGCCCGTCCGATTGGCAATTACATCCGCTTTCACTGTCGGAGAGATATCCTTGAAGTGCATGTACGAGATCCGATCAACGTAGCGCTTCATGAAGCCGACCGGATCGAACCCGGCATAAGAGTGATGCCCCGTATCGAAGCAAATTTTAAGAAGGCTTTCATCGACCTCGTCCAGCAAACGGATAAGTTCAGGTTCAAAGTCCATGAAGCCCGCAGCATGAGCGTGCATCCCAACGGTCAGCCCGTATTCCTCGGACCCGATCCGCGCGCTTTCAGAAATCCGATCCCGGAACGCCGTCCACTCGGCCTTGTCCATCTGCTCAGCCTCATCGGCGCGACCAGCGGTTGGCGCGCGGCGGGGTGAGATCGCATCGATCAGCACCATGTGCTTCGCCCCATGCGCTTTCAATGCGCGAGCGGTGCGGTGGGTGGCGTCCAGCACGTCTTCCCACGCGTCGGGGTCGTGATAGTTGCGGAACACAACGCCGCCGATCAGTTCAAGATCATGCTCGGCCAGCGCATCGGCCAGCACCGCAGGGTCTTCGGGCATGAAGCCCACCGGGCCCAATTCGATACCCTTATACCCGGCCGCAGCGCATTCGCTGAGAACGGTTTTCCAATGCGGATTGCGCGGGTCCTGCGCAAATTCCACGCCCCAGGAACAGGGCGCATTGCCAATTCTGATGCTCATCTTGTCTTGTCTCCGATGCTCAGAAATCTTCGATATTTTTCCAGCTTTCATCCGCTGACGATGCCAATGCCGCAGCGACGACCCGGTTGACCTCATGCCCGTCGTGGAAGGTCGGCCAGACCGGTTTACCTGTCTCGATCGCGCGCAGGAAATCTCGCGCCTCGATGATGATCTGATCCTGATAGCCCGTGCCATGGCCCGGCCCTTGACAGAACGGCTCATAGTCCGGGTGCGCAGGGCCGGTCAGGATCTTACGAAAGCCACGCTCAGCTTCGGGACCCTCCATACGGTAGAGCCACAAAACGTTCTGGTCTTCCTGATCAAAGCGGATCGCACCCTTGGTGCCACTGATCTCATAGGCATAGCCCATCTTGCGCCCAGTCGCGATTCGACTGATATAGATCGATCCCATTGCTCCGTTCGCGAACCGCACCATCATCTGAGCGTGGTCGTCATTGTCAACTTCGCCACCCGGGCGGCTATTGTGCACGGTTTCGACCTCGGCCATCACGCGTGAAATCGGGCCGATCAAAGCCAGTGCGGCATTGATCATATGAGGCGCAAGATCACCCATCGTTCCGTTCGACATTCCTGTTGTACGCCAGGTTGCCGGGGCTTGAGGGTGCGCGTAGAAATCTTCGGTATGCTCACCCCGAAACCATGTGATGTCGCCGATCTCTCCTTCGGCTATCAGAGCGCGAGCGTATTGGCTGGCCGGGGTGCGGATATAGTTGAAACCAACCATGTTGGCCAAGCCCGAGGCCTCGGCCGCTGCTGACATCGCCGCACCATCCTCCAGCGACGCGCCCAAAGGCTTTTCACACAGCACAGGTTTGCCCAGCGCAAACGCTGCCTGAGCGATCTCGCGATGTGTTTCCGGAGGCGTGGCGATCACAACGGCCTCGACCTTCGGGTCGTTCACCAACACACGCCAGTCATCTGTCGAGCGCGCGAATCCATAGGCCTGACGATACCGCTCAGCGCTTTCCGGTGACGAGGCGCACACCATCTCTAACCGTGGTCGCAAGGCCGTGTTGAACACCGCCCCAACCGAGGACATGGCGACCGCATGGGCCTTGCCCATATATCCGCCGCCTAGAATGCCAATGCCGATCTCTGCCATTCCGACGCCCTCCCTCGCTTTTTCTTGAAAACCATTTGCAACCGGTTGCAAAACTTGTATCGTGAGAATAGGACTCTCGCAAGCTGCATTCGGCACTGCATCATAATTTTCCTAAAGGAGCCCGCAGACATGTCCGCGCAACACGACACTGTTTACCTGACAACGGCGCAGGCGATCATTCGCTGGCTGTCGAACCAATTCATCGAGATCGATGGTCAGGAATATCGCCTATGTGGCGGGGGCTTCGGGATTTTTGGTCATGGCAATGTGACCTGCCTGGGCGAGGCACTGAATACTGTCCGGGATGAGCTGCCGTTGTATCGCGGGCAGAATGAACAGTGCATGGGATTCGCCGCCGCGGGCTATGCCAAGCAATGGCTGCGTCAGCGATTCATGTTCTGCACCGCTAGCGCAGGGCCCGGTACTGCGAATCTGTTGACTGCTGCTGGACTGGCCCATGCGAACCGGCTGCCAATGCTGATGTTGTGCGGGGACACGTTCATCACCCGCTTGCCGGATCCAGTTCTGCAGCAGATGGAAAACTACTATGACCCGACGTTTGGTGTGAATGACGCCTTCAAACCGGTCAGCCGCTATTGGGATCGCATCACGCATCCGGCACAGGTCATTCAATCTCTGCCCGCCGCTATAGCGACAATGCTGGACCCGGGCGATTGCGGGCCGGCGTTCCTTGGGTTGCCACAGGATGTGCAGGGTTGGACCTATGACTACCCGGTGAAGTTCTTTGAGAAAAAAGTTCATCGCATTCGCCGCCAATCTCCCGATGCTCATGAAATCGCCGATGCCGCTACCGCGTTGGCCGGCGCGAAACGCCCGATGATCATCGCGGGTGGGGGCGTGCAGTATTCCAAAGCCGTGACCGATTTGACCGAATTCGCCGAAAAGTTTCAGATTCCGGTCGTCGAAACCATCGCGGGCCGCGCCAATATGCTGGCGACCCATCCGCTGAACATTGGCCCGATCGGCGTCACTGGATCGGACAGTGCCAACGCAATTGCAGAGCAAGCCGATGTGATTGTCGCCGTCGGGACGCGCTTGCAGGATTTCACGACCGGCTCGTGGACTGCCTTTGCCAAGGACGCTCAGTTCATCTCGATCAATGCTGCGCGGCATGATGCGGGTAAGCACATGTCCTTGCCAGTTGTTGGGGATGCCAAGCTTTCAATTCAGGCTCTAACAGAGGCTGTTGACTATACCGCCCCGCCCGATTGGGTATCTCTGGCGCAGGACGAACGGCGTAAATGGGATGCCTATGTGGCCGAGAACGTCGCGTACGGGAACCGCCCAAGCTCCTACGCGCAAGCCATCGGCGTTGTGAACGAGCTTTGCGACCCGCGTGACCGTGTGGTCGCCGCTGCCGGAGGTTTGCCCGCCGAGGTCACTGCCAATTGGCGCACGCTGGATATTGGCACCGTTGATGTCGAGTTCGGATTCTCCTGCATGGGCTATGAGATCGCGGGCGCTTGGGGCGCGCGCATTGCCCAATCTGAGCGTGAGCCGGATAAGGACACGATTACCTTCTGCGGTGATGGCTCATATCTGATGCTGAACTCGGACATCTATTCCTCGGTTCTGAGCCGTAAGAAGATGATTGTTCTGGTGCTGGACAATGGCGGTTTTGCAGTAATCAACAAGCTGCAGAACAACACAGGCAACGAAAGCTTCAACAACCTGCTGGAAGACTGCCCCACCATCCCCGAAGCCTTTGGTGTTGATTTCGCGGCCCACGCAGCCTCGATGGGGGCCACCAGCGAAAAGGTCGCGAACCCGGTAGAACTGGCCGAAGCGTTCAAGCGCGCCAAGGCCAGCGACAAGACTTATGTGATTGTGATGGACGTGGACGCCTATGAAGGCTGGACCACTGAAGGCCATGCATGGTGGGAGGTTGGAACACCCCACACTTCGGCTGACGAGAGGGTTCGTGATGCCCATGTCGAATGGGAATCGACCCGCGAAAAACAACGCAAGGGCATCTGATGAAACGGTTCAAGGCAGAAACGGCTGACCCAGACGTCATTGTGGATGAATTGCTGAACGGTGACGGAGTCGTCGCAATCTCGGGCCTTTTCACCCCTGAAGAGATCGCCGAGGCACGTGCCATCGTCATGGCCGAATCCGAAACGGCGGCCGAGAAAGTGACCCATTTCCAAGGCGCTGCGGAAGAAGATGGCAAACTGAACCTGCAGCGGCGGGTCTGGAACCTGTTGGCCAAGGGCGACGTGTTTTCACGTATGGCTGCACATCCGGTTCTGATGAAGATCCTCCGCAAGTTTCTGGGGACCGAGTTCATCATGGGCTCGATCGCTGCCAATCGCATCCTGCCGGGCGGGCCGGGGCAGGAGCCGCATGTCGACTATCCCTATTGGGACTTTCACAGCCCCGAAACGCATCCCGTCGGTCTGAATGGATCATTTCCAATGAATGCACAGGTCTCGGTTTTGCTGGACCCGTTCACCAAGGAAAGCGGCGCGACCGGCTATGTACCCGGATCGCAGAAAGAGCTTCGTTATCCCACGCCCGAAGACAAGTTCTATGACAAATGCGAGCAGATGACCGGTGAGCCTGGCGATGTTGCTCTGTTCTATGGCGTAACGTGGCATTGCGCGATGCCGAACAAAGCGGATCACGACCGCAGCGCGATCCTGATCCAGTATCTGCCCAAATGGGTTAAACCGATGGAAGATATGCCCGCTGCGCTACCGCAGGATTTCCTTGATCAGGCAAGTCCCGATCTGCGGCAGTTGCTGGGCCTGAATTATCCCTACCCCGAGGTGCTGGATGCCGCGCGGGCAGGCAATACCGAGGGGCGCACGTGACTCTGATCGAGGGTATAAAAGGTAACCGCTTTGCCGTGTTCGGCAGGGCCGGAATGGACATGTTTGCGGATCCGGTCGGAACCAAAAGCGAAGACGCACAGGTGTTTCGCGCCGATCTGGGCGGATCAAGCGCCAATATCTGCGCCGGACTGGTGAAGCTGGGATCGCAAGCGGCGCTGGTCACCTCGGTCTCGGATGATGCCGTGGGGCGGTTCTGTGTGAACCGGCTGCGGGACTATGGCGTTGAAACGAGATATGTCCGAGCTGTGGGTGGCGAGGCGCGTACGTCCTTGGCTGTCTACGAAAGTTGCATTGAAGACTTTCAGAATGTCATCTACCGCAACGGCGCCGCTGATTTCCAGGTAACCGAGGCGGATATGGATGAGGTCGACTACAGCGCCTTCTCAGCCCTGATCACGGCGGGCACGGTGTTTGCTGCGGAACCCTCACGCTCGGCCACCTTCCGCGCGTTTGAAAATGCGCGCGCCTCAGGCCTGCCGGTGATTTTCGACATCGATTACCGCCCCTATAGTTGGCCATCACCCGAAGTCGCCTCAGAGGTTCTGACCCGCGCAGGGAATGAAAGCGATCTGATCGTAGGCAATGATGAAGAGTTCGGCTTTATGGCGGGCGGCATCGAAAAAGGTTTAGACAAGGCCCGCGAATTGGCGGCCAACGGCAAGATGGTGATCTACAAGATGGGCCATGAGGGGGCCATTACGCTGGCAGACGGGCAAGAGGTCCGCACCGGCATCTACCCGGTTACCGCCGTGAAGCCCAACGGCGCAGGCGACAGCTTCCTGGCCGGACTGCTGGCCTCGATCGCTGCGGGGCATGACCTGCGCGATGCGGTGCTGCGCGGTTCGGCCTGCGCGTCGATCGTCGTGTCGAAACCCGGCTGCGCCGGGGCCATGCCGACGACGCCCGAACTTGACGAATTTCTGGCCCAACACCCGGGCCCAACCGATACCTGAAAGGAGCCGCAGATGCATATCGCGCCCCATGACAACCAGAACAAACCTATCGTCGATGCCGACCATGATCTGGTGCCGCTAAACTATTTCAACATCGTCAAACTGAAAAAGGGCGAGGTGTTCGAATATGCCGTACCGGGCTATGAGACCTGCATCGTGCCCGCCACCGGTACCGTGGATGTCGATGTGGACGGCGCGATCTATACCAACCTTGGCAACCGCACCATCGACGTCTGGGATGGCGAGCCCGAGGGCGTATACGTTCCCGTCGGCGCCAAGGTTCGAATAACCTGCATGACGGATGAAACCGAAACCTTCATCGCGGGCGCAAAATTCGACCGTGTGCTTGAACCCTTTGATGTCCGCGTACCCGAACTGGATCTGGTGCAGTATGGATCGGACGACACCAAAACCCATCGAAAAATCAAACACATTCTGGGCGCGAACCATCACGACAAGGTCGGCCGCTTGCTGGTGTCTGAACTTTATACCGTGGGTCAGGGCGGCTGGTCCGGCTTTCCCAGCCACAAACATGACACCGACCGCAAAAGCGACGATGGCGAAATGATCGAAACCCGCCATGACGAAACCTATAATTTCCGCTTCCGGCCCAACTATGGTTCTGGCGTCCAGATGCTGCAGCGCGAAGACAACAAGCCGGGTGATGCCTATCACATCATGGATGGCTCGACGATCCTGCTGGACAAGGGCTATCACCCCTGCGCAGTTTTGCCAGGGTATGAAATGTACTATTTCACCATCCTCGGCGGGCTCAGTCAGCGCTCGCTGAAGCAGTATTTCCAACCGACCCATGCAGCCCAGCTGCATACGATCCCGGGCATTATGGACATGGTGGCCAAGTTCAAATGAGCCTTGTGACATTATCGGACGTGCTGCAACCCGCGCTTCGCGACGGCTATGCCGTGGCCGGGCTGGTGACGCTGGGCTGGGAGGACATGCGTGCCTACGTGGCCGCAGCAGAAGCCGAAGGCGTACCGATCATCCTGCAAGCCGGCCCATCATGCCGCGAACACACGCCGCTGCCGGTTCTGGGCAAGATGTTCCGCCATCTGGCCGAAGGGGCCAGTGTGCCTGTCGTGGCCCATCTGGACCATGGCTATACGTGGGACGAGTGCCGCATCGCCATCGACAGCGGCTTCACCTCTGTCATGTTCGACGGCTCACGCAAGCCTTTGGAACAGAATATCGCAGAGACCGCTGCAATTGCCGAGATGGCCCATGCCGCTGGTGTCTCCTGCGAGGGGGAAATCGGTTTTGTCGGCTATTCGGGTGGTGAAGGTTCGGACGGAACCGACCCGGAGGAAGCCGCGCAATTCGCCCGAGAGACCGGCGTGGATGCAATGGCGATCTCGGTTGGCAACGTCCATTTGCAGCAGAACAAAGAGGGCGGTCTGGACGAGGCCCGTATCCGCGCCATCGAAGCCGTGACCGATATACCTCTGGTAATCCATGGCGGCTCGGGCGTGCCGGTTGCGCAACGTGCTGCGCTGGCGCGCGGATCGAAAATCTGCAAATTTAACATCGGGACCGAGCTACGAATGGCCTTTGGGAATGCCCTGCGAACGGCCGTGAATGCCGATCCGGACAGGTTCGACCGCGTTCAAATACTGAAAGATACACATGAACCGGTGGTCGAGGCGACGTGCCGAGTACTGAAAGCGTTCAAAGGGGCATGACATGCTGAATATCGGGCTATTGGGGTGCGGGCGGATCGGTCAGGTTCATGCGCGCTCGATCGGGCAGATTGATGGCGCACGGGTGAGCGCAGTGGCGGACGCATTCACAGAACCGGCTCAGATGCTGGCCGACAAAACTGGCGCACAGATCCTGTCGGCGGACGAACTGATCGAAAGCAAAGATGTCGATGCTGTCGTCATCGGTACTCCGACCGACACCCATTACGATCTGATCCATAAAGCGGCGAATGCCGGCAAAGCGATCTTCTGCGAAAAGCCAGTGGACATGTCCGCTGACCGCATCCGCGATTGCATCAAAGTGGTCGAAGCCACCGGCGTGCCCTTCATGACGGCCTTCAACCGCCGCTTTGATCCGAACTTTGCCAATATTCAATCCCGCATCGCCGAAGGTGAGATCGGCGCGGTCGAAATTGTCACCATTCTGTCCCGCGACCCCTCGCCGCCACCGATCAGCTATATCGAAAGCTCGGGTGGGTTGTTCCGCGATATGATGATCCATGACTTGGATATGGCACGTTTCTTGCTGGGCGAAGAACCTATCAGCGTTTACGCTGTTGGATCATCGCTCGTCGATCCCGAGATCGGCAAAGCCGGAGACGTCGACACCGCTGCCGTAACCCTGACGACGGCCAGTGGCAAGATTTGCCAGATCTCCAACTCGCGCCGCGCCAGCTATGGCTATGATCAGCGCATCGAGGTGCATGGCGAGAAGGGCATGTTGCGGGCCGAAAACATGTTGGAGAATGTGGTTGAGGTCGCGACTCCGTCGGGTTTCCGCAAAGCCCCCGCCCAGCATTTCTTTCTTGAACGCTACGAAGGCGCCTATCAAGCCGAGATGGCCCATTTCATCGCCGCTGTGTCCGGATCAGGACAACTTGCACCAGGTATCATCGATGGGCTGCGGGCTCAGTTGCTGGCCGATGCGGCGGATGCGTCCTTGAAGCAGGGCATCGTTATCAGCCTCGCTTGAGGTTTTTGGGAAATCATCGAGGTTCAAGGTACGACGCGCCAAACTCGTACCCCCTCAAGAAATCATCAGACATCTTCTAGGCGCGCCGTATCGTTTTGGTATCTGGGCGAGATGTCCGGAATGTGTCTGAAAGATTAATTTTCCCAACTACGGGGAACCCCCAATATACGGGCCTACACGCATCGCATAACCTGAGCTCAACGGACCACTTTCACTGTTCCGTGTATCCCCTTCAGAGGGGTTGGCTCGACCCCCTCGCCAACCCCTCTGCTAGGTGGAATGTGAGGCGACGCTTTCAATCTAATACCGCCACCGCGAGATTTGGACGAAGCGGGCTTGTTTTCGGGCCCTAGACCTGTTCACTTTGGGTGACGACGGCGTCAACGATGAACGAAAAAGAAGTACATGGTGTTTCTTTAATTTTTTAGTTTCAATGTCTTACTACAAAGCCACCGACACCGCGAGAGAACAGTTGTCACGAGCGCGACAACATGCGCCTAAAGGCCCTACAACTTTGCGGTGCTACATTAGATCGCTGAAACAAGCGCATTCACAGCTCCGGCAAAACCAGCCACTGCCACAATACTTGCCAAAATGACGCAAAGGATTTCCAACGCACTGAGTTTCATATCGGCCCCCACCGGAATGCTGCCCCCGGCATAGAGCAAGTCTTGAAAGGCGAAAAGTGAGCTTATGTTTACGTTGCGGAAACTTGCTATCCAGGCAGCGCTTACTTGCTCAGATACCGCTCTCAGGACGTTAGTTGGGGTCGTTCTGATGGCATTTCTATCTTGACCTGTTGCACCTCTGCATCGCCGATTGCACATCATTCGGCGCGCAACGATCAATGGAAAGATACCTGAAACTGCGCCCATAGAATCTAATGGCGCTGTCGAGGTACGCCATAACTACACCGAGATGCGCGATACAAAAGGTTTGAACGCGCATTGTATCAACGCCACCGAAAATGCGCTTCATTCATTGGACGATCAGAAGACTGCTCGTGGGGCGGCATATCGAACTAGGTAACCCCCTCAAATCCAGTTGGAAAAACTAGAAAGTGCTAAAAATAAAGACATGCCGCCCACTGTGCCAGGATGGCATTATGGCAAAAATGTGTCCACGGCTAAATTCGAAACTCTTAGTTCGCGAATTGGAAACAAGATGTTTCGGAAAGATTCTCGGGGTCACAGAGAACCCTACACTTCGAAGGTGCTCAGTGATGAAAGTTTGAATGCAAAAGATAACACTATGACGTCACTCTCTCCACCTATGAAGAAGGCTCGATAAGCGGACTATCGCTGCTTGGTGTCCTTCTCAGCAGAAACTACGATACCTCTCATTGGATGAGGGATAGCCTCATCAAGTTTCAACCGAATAGCACAGCCAACACTGGATGGGCACTTCCCGAGCTACTGAACTGACACTTAAAACTGGAATGCATCTTGCTTCCCCATCTGTGCCCATCGCGCATCCTTCGTTCCAGAGAACGGGTCAAGTCATCAAACCTTGGGAGCAAAATTTGTTCTAAACAAAAAACGGGGGAGTTCTAGGTTAGTTCAATATACTTCAACTGATAAGAATCCATTTTGACGAAATATAGTAGAATGCTTCAATTGGTAGAAATCCAAAGATCTAATTCAATTGTAACACGACCCTTGGGTTTTACCGTTGTGTTGTCATAGAGAAAGATGAATTAGCAGCGCTTGAAGTCTTGGTACGTGTTGATGCAAAAATTGAAGCCAATGACAAGATGTCAAGAAACGCCTTTTGTCGATATTCAAGTGGCATTCACTCTTTGACCTCTTAATGTGCATCCTTATCTCGCGCTGCGACGGTGCGTTTCATTCTTATTCACCGGAATCAAGCACTTATGAAGTAATGCGGAAGCTTTCCCTCTTTAACATCTACCAATGACCGGAAAGTATCAGTTCATATCACCCACCACTAAATTTATTTATTTATATCTGGCACTTAACAAATACCTGCGTTCGCAATTGCAAATGTCGAGCGCGTTTAATGTCGACGAGTTACTGAGATTAGTGTACTACTGACCCTAACTGTGGGGTTATTTCTATTTATTACAATCGATCAGGGTGTCGAATTTTAGGCATTAGAAACGTTTAATCTATTTACTTTGAGGTCAAGATATGGGGTAGACCAGACAAAGTTTTCCAAGACTAAAACTCCCGAAGCCCGCCTAATGGCCATCGTGTTCATTGATGCATGTGGGTACTCGTTAGCGGTTCGCGAAACTGAAATGCGAACCCTATCCACTATTCGCGCGGATCTGAATTTAGCCAGTGAAGTAGTGGTCGCTCTTGGAGGTGAAGTCACGGGTATTGCTGGTGATGGTTTTTGCGCGACATTCAGAAGTGTTTCAGTCGCGGTAGAAGCCTCGTTGAGGGTACAGGAAACTCTTTCTGAACAAGTCGGAAACTATGATCGCGGGTTCAGGATCGGTGTACATGTTGGTGATACATTTGAAATAGACCGCCAAATCATAGGGAACACCGTGAACACTGCGGCCCGTATCGAAAGTGCTGGATCGGCCGGTGACGTCCTGGTCTCCAGTGCGGTCCGAAATTCGCTTCGGGGTGGAAACGACTTTCGGTTTGTCTCCATCGGCTACCCAACACTAAAAAATCTGGGAAACTCTCTCGAGTTATTCAAGGTGATCAGAGTTTCGGACCAAGGGTCGCTGACAAAGGCCCGTCTCGAATTGATTGGGTATCCGAAGTATTGGGGCTCCCAAAACACTTTGCTGGACCTAAGCAACGAGCAGACAATGCTTCTCTCGCTCTTAGCTTGCTCTCAAGGTGTTTTTTCAGCGCATCGGGCTGGCGAAATTATTTGGGAGGACCAGTCTACTTCTGAAAGGTCTGCTTTATTGGAGCGGCTCGTCGACGCCACCAATGAACACACTGGTTTGGCAACCCTAATCAGTCTAGTTCGCGACAAAGATCTCATTTACCTCAATCAACAAGAGTTGGAAATAGACGTAACAGAGCCAACAGCAGAACCATCAAACAATAGGCTGTTGGAGGGTTTCAAATGCCGCAGTGCTGCTTTCATGGATTGGCTCCAGCATCAACGGTCTGCGGTTCGATGCATCAACCAAGATGGTGCTAGTCTAGTAAGTAAAACCGATCTCACAACTCAGCCAACGCCTAATGCATCATGGGTAGAAACTACGAGAACAAATTTCGTAATTGGCCTTCTAGCCTCAGATGTGGGAGCGGGATCGGAAAAAGCCTCTTTCGTAGCAAATATCGTCGCAGAGCAGCTATCAAAATCTCTTTCGGAAACCGAGGCCCTGATTGTTCAGGACTATCGCACCCCGAACGTGCCCGGGCCATACAACTCTAGCCCCAGTCACGGTGTTGGTCCCGACTTGTTTCTTCAGTGCAGAGCGTCAGCCTGCGAAAGCATGCTTCAAGTTTCTGTCACTGCAATGCGCCCCGAGGACCGGAAAGTTATTTGGAATCAGAATGTGGTGGCTGATCAGGGCGACTTTCTTGGGCTCTCAACCTCCAGCGTTGCAGCTTTTGTAAGCTACGCTACCGATGCGCTCCTCACGGCATTGGTGAACGGGCGTCATATGCGCGACCCCGCTGCCCATCATGCTGCAAAGACGGCGATCTCCGCAGTCCATCACTTGCTAACAATGTCCGGACCCGGTTTGGACCATTTGCAGGCAGACATATTGGCAGCCTACGAAATCGACCCCAAGCCTGTTTACTTGGCCTGGCTAGCATATTTTACGACGTTCCAAATCGGCGAACGTTACGGAACGTGGGACATTGAGCTTGAAGAAAGAGCACGAGAGCTTGCGAGGCGAGCAGTCGAAGCTGACGCAGATAACGGGACCGTTTTAGGGCTTGTCGCTCACGTCTATTCCTACGTGTTCCGCGAGTTTTCGATTGCTCAGGACCTTTCTGACAGAGCCCTGGAGCTGAGCCCATATCGTGCAATGTGTTGGGATTCTGCTGCGATGCTCTATTGCTATACCGATCGTCCGAGGCTTGCAGTGGAGGCCGCGAACAAAGCTAGGGTTATCGGACGGCACAGCCCTTATCGTCATCTATTCGACGGCGCAAGCTGCGTAGCCTCGTTGGTAAATGGCGACTTCGAACAAGCCGTCAAATTTGGCGAAAACGTAATGGCGGTACAACCACAGTTTAAAGCAGTTATGCGCTATCTGGCGGCATCTTACGGTCACTTGGGCGATCACACCAAAGGTGAGAAAGCGTTACATCGACTTGTCGAATTGGAGCCAGACATGTCTCTCACAAGTATTCGAGAAGACTGGTTTCCGGTTCCAACCCGCTTTAGCGCAAAACTTATGGAGGATGGTCTGAGCCGTATCGGGCTGCCAAAACAAATTTAGTATTTCGATCAAGGGAGGGGGATTCATTGAATTACGTTAGTTTTCTCAACAACTTCGGTATGCTCGTTCGGCGTGGGGAATTGATTTCGTGTAAAGTTTTAAAGCTGGCGAACTTGGGCGCAGAGGACAATCCTGAGCGAAATAGGGATGAACTTGTATCGCTAATCTATGACGAACAGCAGCAAACATTCTGGGCGTACATCAATGCGATTCGTGAGATCAAGGACGACATAATTGATGATCCAACACTTGAAAAATTGAATTTGTTTTTTGATGAGATGACTCTGGTAGATCGTCTTCAGCGGAACGAACAAGTAGCTAATTCGGTTGCCACAGAAATTGGAAGCCGGTCTGCACTCGGAGCCGCTGTAATCGCGATGGGTCAGTCTTCATCCTTTGCCCTGAACCGCAACAGAAATAGAAACCGCAATAGAAACAGGAATCGAAATAGAAACAGAAATAGGAATCGAAATAGAAACAGAAACCGCACTGAGTTCGATTTCGGTGGGAGCGATGCCTCATTTGGGTGGCGCGAAATGCGTGATCTCTGTAAAATTGGCATTCCTATTGATACAAGTATTCTCGGGAAAATCTGGGAGAATATTGATCTTCTACCACCTCCAGGACCCGATGAAAGCCTGAACGAAACCACTCATCTGCTGGAGCTTCAGGAGCAACTGAAACAGCCAGATCAAGTGCGCCGTCGCGACGAAATTGTTGCACAAGCGCAGTTCGGAATTGACGATTACCTGACCCCTTTAGGGATTGACGAGCAGGGCGGATTTGATGCGACGAAGGCCTTGATGGTCATCCTGCTGGAAATCACCAACGAGATCGGCCTTACTTACAAGAATAGGTTCAGCCGACCTCGACCAAACATCGTGCAGCCGCTTATCCGTCCTTACATCCCCGTACCCTATCACGCTGCATATCCATCCAACCATTCTTATCAATCATTCGCGATTGCAGAGCTGTTCTCTCGGCTGGTTCCCGAGCATCCGGGAACGATAGCGCTTTTCCATCGCGCCCAGCGTATTGCCGAGAACCGAGAATGGGCAGGTCTACACTACCCAAGTGATACAGCTGCAGGACGAAGTCTCGCAAAGAAAACAGTGGTTTATCTAACAGAAGCTCTCGATGAATTGATGGATGAAGCCCAAGACGAATGGCTGGGATAGCTACAAAGGGGAGGTGAGCCAATGCCTGTTGGCGATGAGTTATATAAACGTTACTACTATCTTTGGCATCTGGTGGCGATCAATGCGATTTCCGTACCAACTGGCACCTCATCTGGTGAGGTTTGCCCGACGATAACTGGTGTCGAATGGGATTTTGCAGGACGGGATGTAAAAATTGGCCTCATTGATATGGGGGTGGCCCGGCATCATCCAAACTTAGAAGCGCCAGAGGCCCCCCTTCCCCCTCCAGATCAAGTTATTTGGAATGACGCAATTGATCTAGCGAGCCACCCGTATGGAGCAAAGTACGAGGAGTTATCGGCATATCCTGCAGCAAACAGACACCGCGAGCTACCAGAACAACATTTGACCGGAATCAGCGCTTTGGTCATACCTGGTCTCGACCCCGAAGAAACCGAGATAATTAACAGAATTAGTAACGGTTTTGGCGTCAAGCGTTACGTCGATGCCTATGATGATCGGTATGCCGCTCACGGGACTGGATGTGCCGGCCTGACGAGCGGTACCAGTTATGAATTGGATCAGTTCGGCAATGCGGGTAATGTTGCCCCTTACTTTGGCGTAGACCCGCTAAGCAAAATAGTTCCTATCACAACTTCAATATCTCCTAGCCCTGAAGAACTGATAGCGGCCTTTCTTTATGCAGAAGCGAAAGGTGTGGATGTCATTCTATTTCCGCGCGATGCCGCTGACCCTTCGTATTGGCCCGGCTATCCAACCTCTTTTGACGATGATGAAGAGACCCGCCTTCACAAAAGCAAGGCGGGAGAAGTTCATGAAGATATTTTGGATATCCAAAAATCCTGGGCTCTACTTGAGAAAGTCATAGAATGGGTAAGCAAGCAGACGCCTGTTGTATGCGCCGCAGGTAATGAGGGCAGGAGTGAACTGATTTACCCGGCCAGTTTGTCATCCAATTCCGCAAACGGTGTCATTTCAGTAGGCGCCGTCAATTACAACGGCTACCGATCGGGTTATTCCAACTACTCGGGTGATCTGACCGTAGTCGCACCTTCAGATGACGGAGAAGTATATAACCGATACCAAATCCGATTGGACCGTCGCGCTGCTTCAGCAGGCGACTTCTGGGTAGAGAACGTGCACAAAAAGCGCGAACCACCTTATGATGATATCCCTGAAATTTTATTTGCCTCACAACGGTTGCTTTCCTTGGATGTTCCAGGACCGCGGGGCTACGTGGAAGGAACATTCGCTGGCCCCGTGAAGAAACGAGAAAGTGCGCGCGACGATCCTTCGGGATTATATGCTGAATTTGGGGGCACATCGGGTGCTGCTGCCTTGGTCGCCGGTGCAATCGCGATGATGCAGCGCAAGTCGACTTCAAAGGTGTCAGGTGTTGACGTCAAGAACATTTTCGAAGGTTTTTCGGCTGATACCAATAAACTAAATCTAGACCACTGGTATTGGTTAGATGCAGGGACATCTTTGCAGCCAGATGCCATGAACTCATATACTACACCGAGCACTGATGAGCTTTTTGGGCAGGCAGGACTATTGGACGTCGCAAAACTGCTTTTACAGGTTTGAACAAACTAGGACGTGTGATGGGTTGATGCCGCTCCTTTCAAGGCATTTTGCCGCAAAGGAGATTGAATATGGGAATGAAGCGCACGGATTGATTCGTCTCTGCTGCGATACGGATCAAGCTGATCATTGGGCTTTCACGCCAACAGACTGCGTTTGAACGCGGCATTGGCATTAAGCGATCGGAACGCTTGGTGCAGAATACCAATATCGCGCCATTAATGGGTTGAGATCAGAAGCACGTAGAGCGATAGATTCAGGGTCATCCCTATTCTCCCATTCTTCATCACGCGTCGATTTAAGGGCGTGGCGCGATAAAGTGTCTGATCGTTAAGCAATTGATCGGGGTGATCAATTGTAGTCTGCACGGGCTGCTCTGGGATTTTCTAAAGTTGGTTGCGGGAGCAGGA
>NZ_JBWVBI010000009.1:0-181340 GCF_057221175.1 Ruegeria sp. HKCCD3925 | reverse complement strand
AGGTTCGCGGCTTCCGTGGCAAACTGAGACCGGTTCGAATTCAGCTGACAGAACCGCCACTCTCCAGCCGGTTCCGACACGAGCCTTAGCTGTTTATTTCGGGATCAAAATCAGTAGTTTTTGGGGCTGTTTAAACAGCCTACTGTATTCACTGCAGTGATCAGTCACCATTTAGTGCGAACAAAGGATTACAGCGGGCATTGACGCTCAGCTATCGTCGGACAAGCGCCAGATGTCTTGCTCTCCAAACCCACGGATTGTTCGCGCGCCGACATTCTCAAGGTCAAACTGATCTTTGAGGACCTGCGCGACTTCGTCCTGGACTGAAATCTGCATCGGGTCAGAGAATTCCTGAAGTCTGGAGGCCAGATTCACAGCCGGACCAAAGATATCGTACACATACTTCTGGATGCCAACGACCGACCCGACTACCGATCCCGTGGCCAGTCCAATTCTGCACCGCCACTGATGCGGATGGCTCAGGTTTCGGCGGGTCAAATAGCGTACGAAACGAATGGCTGTGTTTGCGATTGCCTTGGCGTGATCCGGAGTCGGATCGGGCAGACCAGCGACGGTGATATATGCGTCTCCGATCGTCTTGATCCGTTCGCAACCGAATTGCTCACCTATGCGATCGAACGCGCTGTAGATATCATTCAGTTCGGTGACCGTGACGCTTGGGTCCTGCGAGGCGACCATATCCGTGAACCCCACGAAATCGAGCATCAGGACGGAGACGGGATCATAGAGTTGTGGCGTGACCACGCCGAAAGTCTTGTACTCTTCGTAGACCGACCGGGGCATCAGATTTAGCAGCAGTTTTTCAACCTGCTCCTTTTCCCGCTTCAACTCGCGCGTGTTCCGTTCCACCATCATCGAATAGGAGTCGATCATGGACTCCAGCTCTTTGATACGGGTGATGTTCTGACATACCAGAACCAGCACATCGTCATGCGCGACCGTGAAATCGAGTGCGATCACCAGTGTGCGGCGTTTCTTTTTGAACGTGATTTCTGATGTATGTCGCCCGGTGCCGGACAGGCTTGTTTGCACTGTGTCGATATCCAGATCAGGAAAGAGCTGCTGCAATTGGACTGAAGGGCCATCGGCACTGAACCACTCGTCAAACGTATCATTGCGGAACCCAAACTTCAGCGATTGACGGTCCAGTAGGGCAACGCCCACACCAATCGCGCGAAGGAGCTGTTCATTGATGGCTTCGATGGTCATGATTTATCCAACAATCAAGGGGCGACGTTTACTGAATTCCGCGACAACGATATCGATATCCTCGGCATCCACGCCGTGTCTTTGCAAAGCATCACGGAGCACGACCTCCAACTCATCGAAATGGTCATCCGTAATTGCGAGATGAGAGTGTAACTGGCGCAGTTGATTGTCGGTGTAGGAGGCCGGACCACCAAGGAGCGACGCTATGAACTTGGTCTGATGGTCGACCATGCGGCTCATATCCACGTTGTCGAAGAATGGTCCAACCTCGTCATTGTCCAGCAGGATGTCATAGAACGAGAACACGATCTTGCTGATCTGTGAAAACCCACCGTACTTTTCATAAAGTGTGCGCTCGGCCATAACAAAATCCCCCTTAAACAAACTAATACCAAGAAAATGGTGGATCGACTACACCGGGTGATCTTCATCGTTCTCTGGCGGTTGGGTCAAAGAACGATGAGCCAGTGATTCACGATCTCAACCGCGCTGCATGACAATTTCAGCGTACTCGGATGAGATGCAAAGTGTGTCATTGCCTGAGATATCGAACTTCTCGATCAGGGCCATGATATCGCGCTGCAGCGCCTCTTGTCCCGATGCGTCCAGTGCATCGAAGGCCTTTTGCATCGGGCCATAGAAAGTCCGAAAGTACTCTAGGAAGTGTTCGGCTGAACGGTAGCGGAACATGAAGTTCTTGCGTCGGAACGAAACGATGGTGCTGTGCGATCCGAAGGAATCTTCAATCCAGTCCCGGCTGCCCCACAAAGCCGGAGAGCTTACGCCAGCAGGTGGAGGCACATGTTTACCGATCGTTTTGAACAGAAGGCCGATGAAGCTGTCAGGCGTCCAGTTGGCCAGACCAATCTTGCCGCCGCTTTTGACGACCCGTTGCAGCTCTGCTGCTGATTGTTGTTGGTTCGGTGTGAACATCACGCCGAACGTCGAAACCACCGCGTCGCAGGATTGATCATCGAAAGGCAGGTTTTCGGCGTCGGCAACCTTGTAGGTCACGAACAGACCTTCCGCTTTGGCGCGCTGGCTGCTGGCGTCCAGCAGGGCTTCTACATAGTCGGTCGATGTAACATCACAAAAGCGCCGGGCGAAGGCCAGGGTGGCATTACCATTCCCGGCGGCAACATCCAGTACCTTGGAACCGGGCATCAGATCCATGCTTTCAGCCAGTTCCTCGCCCGTGATTTGCAGCGTGACACCCACTTTGCTGTAGTCGCCGGAGCCCCAGGCGACGTTTTGCTTTGCTTTGATTGCCGCAAAGTCTGTGGTGGCGTTGATCGATGTTTGAATACCCATGATATTGCTCCTTTTGATGTAGCAGTGGTTTGATGAAGGCCGCATTGCTAAATGCGGCCCCGGTCAGGCAGCTTGACGTTCTGGCCAGCTGACAGTTTCAACGGGCCGCTCCACATTGGCCACGTGTTCGAAAATCCTTGAGTTGATCCATTCGGGCTGGAAGACCGGCGCCATATGGCCCAGCTCGGGCAGCAACGCGATCCGCGCATTGGGCAAAGCCTTCGCGATCTCAACCGAGACGTGCTGCGCAATCTCAGGTGACTCCAAACCAGTCATTACCAACGTCGGTATATCAAGCTTGGACAGGTCCTTCAGTTGCCAGGTTTCAGCAAAACCTTTTGCAAAATCAGACATGACTGATGGGATCATCCCAATGAACCGGTCTCGGGCCTGCGCGGGCAGCGAGTTCCAAAACCCCTTCTCGTTCCAGAAATCCAAAAAGTGATGCATACCAGCAGCGGCATCGCCATCCGCTGCTGCGGCGCTCACCACACCCGCGAGAAGCTGGATTTGCCCGAACAGTTTCTTGCTGACATCATTGCCAGCCTGCAGAAAATGAAAGGCTGCAGGCTCATATACCGTCAGGCTTTTGACAAGATCAGGACGCATCAACGCGACCTTGATGGCGACGCCTCCGCCGTTGGAATGCCCAACCAGATGCACGGGGCGTCCCAGCGCTTCGATTTCGCGGATTACCGGTATGGCAGAAAACGCCGCACCGTTTTGAGAGTTATCTCCAGTCAACGGGCTACGACCGTACCCGGGAAGATCAACAGCGTGAACACTAAAGCGACCTTCCAGATCCGCCGCCAGTTGGTTCCATTGCCCACTATTGGACGCCGAAGAATGCAACGCAAAAATAGGTGCGTTAATCATTTCAGTAGTTCTAAAAGAAATAGTCATCGTTCTTACCCAATCGCACTTAAGATGGGCAATAACTGACCTTTCTATGTTTCATTGTGATGTCTGGAAGCGGTGCCAAGTGTTTCAGTTGTTGCTCTGTGAAGCAGGTCACACAACTTGCTATCCGGCTCAAAAACAAACAGGTTTATCGGCCGGTACTTGGCTGAGTTGGCACCTATTGAAACAATTGAAACACGCGATGCTGATTTTGAAATGGCATTGAAACAATGGTATCCTAAAAATTCAGGATGACGATGGGCATGACGAACGAATTTGAAGAAATCGAGAAGGCGAGGGACCTTCTTCGTGATGCGATTGAATCTCTCAAAGAAGGGTTCGCCCTCTATGATGATGATCGCCGCCTTGTCCTGTTCAATCAACGATATGCCGAGATGAACAAGGGGGTTGCCGACCTGCTGCAACCCGGACTGGACTGGGAAATCCTGATGCGCGAGACGGCGCGCCGGGGAATTTACGCCGAGGCCATCGGCAATGAACAGCAGTGGGTTTCGGACCGGTTGGCTAATGGGGTCGAGTTCATCCAAGACTTTGAGCTGATGGAAACGGATGGGCGCACCTACCTGGTTTCTGTTCATCCCACCAAGTTCGGCGGATTTGTCGTCACGCGTGAGGATATCACCGAACGCAAACAAGCCGAGGTCGAAGAGCGCGACGGCGATCTATTGATCCGAAAGGTGCTGGATGCCAGTTCGGCAATCGTAACTATGGCGCGGATTGGTGATGGACAGATCTTGTATCGCACGCCTGCTGCGCTGCAGATGTTCGGACCTTCCAAATCTGCAAAACAGCATTATCAAAAGCCGGAAGAGCGCGCGGATTTTGTAACCCAGCTTCTGGCCGATGGTCGTGTCGATGACTACAAGCTCGACTTGATTAATGCGGCTGGCAAAACCTTCCCTGCGTCGATTTCGTCTCAATTGATCGATTACAAAGGCGAAGAAGTCATCGTGACCAGCGTGATCGATCTAACCGTCCAGAAAGAGGCTGATGCCTTGATCCGTCAGGTCATGGAGGCTTATCCAGCAGCCATCAACATGACGCATGCCGACACCGGCGAGGTGCTGTTTGCTACGCCCGAGATAAAGGCGCTGTTTGGTGATGCAGAAAGTTCGAAATCCTACTATGCGGATCCGAATGAGCGCCAACGGTACCTGAAAGACCTCCGGCAAGCGGGGGCGCTTAAGGATCGGCGTATGGAGTTCGTCGATGCAAGCGGACGAAAGTTCTGGGGGGCGGATTCTTCACGGCTGATCGAGTTCAATGGTGAAGAAGTAATCGTTTCCAATACCCGCGATCTGACCGATGAATTGGCCATTGAGGCTGAGCTTGAAAAGCAACGAGAGCTGCTGTTCCAGAACGAAAAGATGTCTGCGCTTGGCGAACTACTCGCGGGTGTGGCGCATGAGCTTAACAATCCATTGTCGGTTGTTGTGGGTCATTCGTTGATGCTGAAGGAAGAAATTTCCGACCCCGACCTCGGTGTCAGGATTGAAAAAATCGGCAATGCTGCAGAACGCTGCGCGAAGATTGTAAAGACCTTTCTGGCGATGGCGCGTCAGCAGCCCAGCAAGATCGAGCAGGTTGATGTTCCCAGCATGATCGAAACAGCTGCGGATGTCGCCGGGTACGGTAGCTCATCAGGCGAAATTCGCATTGAGCAAAGTGTGCCAGAAGACCTGCCCGCAGTTGCCGGGGATGCGGACCAGCTTACGCAAGTCGTCTTGAATCTTATCATCAATGCCGAGCAGGCCATGACCGCATCCGGCATCGGCGACCAGATCATGCTGTCTGCCGAGGTCAAGCCTGACACCGGAATGGTTGAGATCACGGTTCAGGACAATGGCCCCGGTATCCCTAAAGCCATACGCGCACG
Source organism: Ruegeria sp. HKCCD3925 (assembly GCF_057221175.1). NCBI lineage: Bacteria > Pseudomonadati > Pseudomonadota > Alphaproteobacteria > Rhodobacterales > Roseobacteraceae > Ruegeria > Ruegeria sp. HKCCD3925. Next base: position 176,002 of record NZ_JBWVBI010000009.1, on the reverse strand, counting down.
TATCTTCGAGCCGTTCTTCACCACAAAGGAGGTGGGTGACGGCACCGGGATCGGGCTTGCTTTCTGTCACCGGATCATTCTGTCCCATGGCGGTCAGATCAGGCTTGATCAGGCCGCAGTGTCCGGCACCTGCTTCCGGATAACTCTGCCCGTCGCAAAGATGCAAAATGATGTGGCTGAAGAAAAACCCGAACCCGCCGCGAATTTTGCCAAGCACCGTGCATTGGTCGTGGATGATGAGGTCGAAGTGGGTGAGATCAATGCCGAGATACTGCGGAAGGATGGCTTTCACGTTGATTTCGTTACCTCAGGGGAAGAGGCGCTCAGGCAACTGCAGTCCGCCAACTACGATGTATTCCTAAGTGATATGAACATGCCCGGTGTTGACGGACGCAAGATTTATGAGGCGCTGGTGGCGCGTTTTCCGAAAATGCTGACCCGGACAGCATACATCACCGGGGACACCATGGGTGAAAGCTCATTGGGACTGCTGAAGGAATCCGGTCTGCCCTATCTGGAAAAACCCGTCTCGCCTTCGGAACTGAGAATACTTGTCGGAAAGCTGCTCGCCGATCAAAAGGATCAAACGGATGAATGACCAGAAAACCCATATCCTGGTTTGCGATGACGAGATCGACGTGCGCGAGATGCTTCAGGAATATCTGAGCAAACGCGGGTACGAGGTTTCTGCAGCCGCTGGCGGAGAAGAGCTCCGGTCTGTCATCTCCTCTCGTGCTGTTGATGTCATGATCATGGATATCAATATGCCAAAGGAAGACGGTCTTTCGATCCTCAGATCGCTTCGTCCTGAAAACACGACGCCCGTGATCATGTTGACTGCAGCAGGCGATGTAGTGGACCGGATCATCGGGCTTGAGATGGGGGCAGATGACTATCTTGGAAAGCCGGTTGATCTTCGGGAACTGGAAGCGCGGATCAAGGCCCTATTGCGCCGAGGGGCCATCAACGAAAGTCTGCCTGCAGATGCCTCCGAAGGCAATTTGGCCCTTTTTGGCGACTACACGCTGGATAAAGAGGCAGCCAAACTTCTTGCGCCGGATGGATCCGAGGTCCCGCTAACGGCGATGGAGTATAGTCTGCTCAAGGTGTTTGCTGAAAACAAAGGGCGTGTTTTGAACCGTGATCAGTTGCTAGAACAAGCGCACGACCGGTCCTGGGATCCGTTCGATCGCAGCATTGATATCAGAATATCCAGACTGCGCCGGAAGCTTGAAACCAACCCGGAAAAGCCGGAAATCATCAGAACCGTGCGGGGTATAGGTTATGTTTATGATCCCAAATAGGGTTTGCCGTTCCGGACAAGCAAATTGCGAGTAGCACCGTGGAAACCAAGCTCGTCACGACCATAATTGCTGACATTTCTGACAGCACTCCGTTCTACGAAGAAATGGGGGACGATCAGGCACAGCAGTTGATTCAGTTTGAAATCGATCGATTGCGTGAGGTTCTACTTGGGTTTGGCGGAGTTCCTGTGGGGCAGAAAGGCGATGACGTCTTGTCCTATTTCAAGGAACCCGAGGCCGCCGTAAACGCGGTTGTAGAGATGATTCAGAAACCGCCTGGAACATTACTGTCGGTCCACGCGGGTGTTCATCAAGGTCCTGTTGTTATTGGCGATAATGGGATATTTGGCGAAACAGTTAATCTGACCGCACGTTTGGCGGCCGCGGCCAATCCGGGTGAAGCTTGTGTCAGCGAAAGCGTCGCCAAGGATCTAAGCCCCGAAAGTCTCCAGATGCTCACCCCAATCGGATCGCTTCGCCTGAAAGGTGTGAGTGAACCGGTCAAAGCTTATTCAGTCCTGGCCTCAACGGACGGGTTAAGCACCGTGATGCATCTGCCGACGCAGACGGCCAGCGGATCTGAGGGCATGCAACAGAATGAAAGCTTTGCGCTCATTCTTTATCACGACGATCATACCTGGCGGTGTCGGGAAGGCGGGGAGCTAACGATCGGCAGATCCAGTCAATGCGATGTCATCCTGCCTGAGCCGTGGGTTTCGCGACTGCATGCGGTACTCAGCATGAAAGGCGGGAAGCTGATGCTGGCGGATCGCAGTTCGTCGGGAACTTACGTACAATTCGAGAATGCGCGTGAAATCCAGCTTAAGCGCGAGAACATAATGCTGGCCGATAGCGGGCTGATATCGCCTGCACTATCAATTTTGCACTCTGATGCGCGCCCATTAGAGTTTGAGGTCGTCCGCCGATAAACGACGTGGCACGCCTGAATTCTGGCTTCTGTGGTGAAAGTCTCAGAAAGAAACTCGCGATTGTGCTAGAATCGGCACCAATTGCGTATTTCAACCAAGATTGGGAGGGTATGATGTCATTGAATACTTCAGGAAACCAGCTTCGTCAGGGCGCTCTGATCCTGGGTGCAGCTACACTCTTGTTTGGTGCTGATGCAACTGCCCAGTCAGCGATGCCCAATGCCTGCCCTGTGGATGGATGTGAGGTGCAGATTGTATCGGTCGCCAAAGAGGGCGACGAACTGCTTGTAAACTATGACGCGAATTTCACTCCGGACGTATCGAAGAACCATTTCCATACATGGTGGGGCGAAAGCTATTCCGTTGAGCAAGTCGGCAGAAATGCCCAAAGCGAATTCAATGCCGTTCAGGGCAGGTGGCATCGGCACGATGATTACCCAAGCTATGTGACGAAGGAGGCGGCCTCGACATCGGCACGCGAGGGAGGGACGACACTGTGCGTTACTGCTGCCGATAGGGACCACAACATATTGGATGCGACCAAGTATCATTGCGTGGATGTGCAAGAGCACCTCTGAAGCGCCAAGAATATCATGACTTTTCCTGCGTTCATCGGCCGTTACGCTGTTGACCGTGAAATCGCGAGCGGTGGGTTCGCGGCGGTTGTCCTTGCGCGGGATGACGAGTTGGAGGTTCCGGTAACCCTCAAGATTCTGCACGCCAACCTTGCGACCAATGACAAAGTCATCACCCATTTTCTCGAAGAAGCCCGTCTTTTGCGGCGCATTCGATCTCCGCGCGTTGTCTCCGTGCATGACGTGGGGCGTTTGGAGGACGGGCGGCCCTATTTTGTCATGGACTACGCGGATCGCGGCACATTGGCCGACCGACTAAAGCGTCTAAGCCCCGCTGCTTTGGCCAAACGTGAAGGTGTGGAAATACTGATTGATGCAATGGCAGATGGCTTGTCTGCGGTTCACGACGCGAATGTCGTGCATCGGGACGTCAAACCCGCAAATGTCCTTCTGCAACGAGTGAAGCGGTCCAAAGACGATAACAGCACGACGGTTTCTGATGCTTTGGTCGGCCTAGACGAGAGGGTTTTTCTGGCGGATCTCGGTATTGCGAAGGATTTAGCGATCGGTGTGACCGGCGCGACCATGATGGCTGGGACACCGCTCTATCAAGCGCCAGAACAAGCTGAGCACGGGCAACCCGTGACGCCGATGACCGACATCTATTCGGCCAGCGCGCTGATGTGGCATGTCCTGACGGGAAAGGCGCCGCCGCCATTCCATCGCGTTACCGAGTATCTTTCCAGCCTGCCGGAAATGTGGCGCGATTGCATTGAGCACGGGATGGCAATGGACCCGCAGGCGCGTTTTCTGGATATGGTGTCCTGGCGCAGTGCAATGAATGATGCGTTGGATCGTGACCGGCGAGAGGCCGCATCCGAAGCGGTGACGCAGATATCGGAAAGTAGGGTGGAATGCCCCTACAAAGGGCTCGCCGCGTTCCAGCCAGAGGATTCCGACTATTTCTTTGGACGCGAGGATCTTGTTGAGGAACTTGTGACCCGGCTTCAACAGAGCCGGATATTGGTTCTGGGTGGCTCATCCGGCAGTGGTAAATCATCCGTTCTGCGAGCAGGGCTGCTGCCAGCGATCGCTGCCAACGCGATATCCGGTAGCGAAAACTGGCGCGTTTGTGTTTTTACCCCCGGGCGCGATCCAATGACCGATTTGTACTTTCAACTCATCGGCGACAATTCTCACCTTACGGCTCAGGTCTCGCTCAACGACTTCATCGCCTATCCGAGTGCGGCGCGCCGTTTGGCCACCGCGAATGAAGGAGAGTTGTTGATCTGCATTGATCAGTTCGAAGAATTGTTCACGCTGGTCAAACAGGAACGCAGAAGCAAGTTCATCGAAGCTTTGTCAGCTATGACAGACCCCGCAGATAGCCGTGTTCGTATCGTGCTGACAATCCGTGCGGACTTTTATGCATCCTGTGCAGAGATACCGTGGCTTGCGGATCGAATCTCGGAAAACCAGTTTTTGGTCGGGCCGATGACACGGCCCGAGCTGCGCCGCGCAATCAGCGAACCGGCACATGCAGCTGGTTTGCACATGGACAGGTCCCTTATTGATGCGATCGTTGATGAGGCCGGGCGCGAAGCGGGTTCGCTCCCGCTGGTGGCGCATTCTCTGTATGAAACATGGAGCCGACGTAAAGGTGCGGTCATGTCTCTGGACGGCTACCGTCAGTCCGGTGGTGTCACAGGGGCAATCAGCCAGACAGCAGAGACACTTTTTACAGACGTTTTTGACAAAGTTCAGCAAGAAGCAACCCGGCGGCTATTCTTGCGTCTGGTTACGCCCGGCGAGGGGACACCGGACACACGGCGGTTGTTGCCGATAGATGAGATCGAGCGCGACTCGGACCCGGACACAACGCGGCGGGTCGTTGAAGCTTTGACAGATGCGCGGTTGCTGACGCTGGATGACAAAAATGTTCAGATTGCGCATGAGGCGCTGCTGCGTACATGGCCGCGACTTAATTCATGGATCGAAGAAAGCCGCGATGATCTGCGCATGCGTCAGCGTATTCAGCATGACGCTGCAGAGTGGGATGTTGAAAATCGCGAGCCCGATTTACTTTATCGCGGCACAAGGTTGTTGTCGGCTGAAGAATGGTCGGTGAAGAACCAGAATATCCTCGGTGCGTTAGAGCGGGAATTTCTGGGCGCTGCACGAGATGCGCGTGACCAAGCGCAGGCTGCATCCAAAATGCGCCGGCGTCGGCGTCGACGTATCAATCAAGTTGCCGTTGCTGCCCTTGCCTTGCTGGCCATTGGCGCAACGGTTTCGTCTTTCTTGGCTATCCGCGCGTCCAACCTTGCCGAAAGCAACAGACAGATGGCCGTTGCCGCAACAGCTGAAGCCAATGAAAGGTTCGCAAGGGCGCTAGGCGCTGCGGCGAACGGGTTATCGGATACAGATCCCTTGCTAGCCCTGTCACTCAGCGCCGAAGCGATTGTCCGAGCCGAAACTGCTGGTTCGACATCAGAAGCGAGGGCGGCGATGCTGATGGCTCGGCAAAATCTGGGTGAGGGTGGGCTTGTCCCACTGGGCAGCCCGTTTACGGTTGGTGACGCGCAGACGATGGCTATTGATGCATCCGGTACGCGTGTTGCGGTTGGATTGCGTGATGGGCGCATCGTGGTTCATAGGGCTGAATCCGGCGGAGCGGTTATTGCTGAACTGGTGGGGCATTCCGGCGGGATAAGGGATGTTGCATTCTCTCCCGATGGAGAGTTGCTGGTTTCAGCGGCAACGGATGGGGATGTCCGCCTTTGGAATGTTGGTTCGGCCAGATACGGCCCGATCACGACACTGTTCTCTGGCAATGACGTCGCATTTGGCGTGGCCTTTGATTCCACCGGCAAGCGTATCGCGTCGGCGACCGGTGACGGGACCGTTCGCCTCTGGAACGTTTCCAATGGAATGCAAATTGGGGAGCCATTGGCGAAAATGCCGCTGGGCTTCAAAAAGGTCGCGTTTTCGCCCGTTTCAGAAGGACTTGTAGCCGGAAATGTCGATGGTGGCATATTCGGCTGGGTCGACGCAAAGGCTACGCCTGCATTTCCGCCGATACCGGGCGGTCCGCTGGGGCCTGACCCCGATCACCTGTCCTTCAGCCGCGACGGGAGAACATTCGCGGTATCCCATACGAACGGGAAGGTCACGACGATTGGTTTTCCGGATGGTTCTCCAATTGTTGATCGTTTTTCAGATAGTACCGATATCGTAGCAGCAGCATTTACCGCGCCGGACAATCTGCTGGTAGGGGCAGGGGCAGACGGAACGCTGCGATTGGAAAATTCAAACATGGAAAGTGTTGGCGACGTGGTGCAAGCGCACAGTCAGAGGGTTGTGGACCTTGAAGTCGCCCAAAATGCCCCGTTGCTGGCGACTTTGGGCCGGGATCAGCAGGTACGTCTCTGGCGGATTGGGATCGACCCCGGCGGCAAAGACACGCTTGTTTTGCAGAACGGGGCAAAGGCGCTGGGCATCGCTTATACGCCGGATGCAAAGTCTATAGCCATCGGTGACAGTGAGGGGAATATCTGGGTCTGGAAGATGGGGGCTTCCATGAAACCCATGCAGCTGAAGGGGCATGAAAGCCAGGTGTGGGCGATCTCTTTCTCGCTGGATGGCAAAACCATGGTGACTGGTGATCGCGAAGGCGGCTTGAAAATCTGGGACATGGCTGCCATGCGGCTGAAAAATCAACTCGATCTGGGGCAGGCTCCCGTCTGGTCGATCATGCCGGGGTCAGGTCTAGAGGTCTTTGTGGCGACAGGAGATGGAGTGCTGCAAATCGATATCTCAGAGGCTGATTTGGTCAAGAGCTTTGCGCCCGCTGACATTCAGGCAAATCGTGTCGCCGTCTCTGAAGATGGCGGCATGCTGGCAGCGGCCTCGGTGGATGGTAAGGTCTATATTTGGTCGATTGGCGACGGTCAGTTGATCAGAGTGATTGAAGCTGATGACAACACGCTTTGGAGTGTTGCTTTCAGTCGTGATGGCACACAGGCTGCAACTGCTTCCAGCGATGAGGTGGTAAAGGTGTGGGATGTTGAAACCGGCGAAGAGCTTGCCGCTTATGGTGGCCATAAGGGTGGGGCGACAGATGTTGCCTTTTTGGCGGATGAGGCAACCTTGGTGGCAATCGACCGATCTGGGGAACTGCATTGGTGGGATACCGCGACGCACCGTCGGCTCATGCCTGTCGAAAAGATTCATGCAGGCCCGACCTGGCGTATCGCGCTTGCACCTGACGGACATTCTTTTGCGACAACCAGCGAAGCCGGTGATGTTCGGGTTTGGGACAGGTTGAGCTTGGAGATCGCATGTGCGTTGGGCAGTCCAACCTTCGATGAAGGGCGCAGGGTTCAGTATTTGGGAAGCGATGAGCCAACAACGACCTGTGATGCCTTCGCGAATTGATCACATGGCGAGTATTGAAAAGCACGGGCGGGCGCTTGGATTTGAAGCGGAACTAAGCAGGCCTGATCAGATTATGGTCGGTTCACAACGAAATCCGGCATGATTTGCGCCTGTGTGATTGCGTCATCGACATCATGCCCTGCGAAAAAACCGTACCCCGAAATCAGGGCCGAGGCGATTCCGGCAGCATGCGCCCCCAATATGTCGGTATGCAAGCTGTCACCAACCATAAGCACGCGAGTTTTATCGACCCGGCCAAGTCGCTTGAAAGCCAAGTCAAAAATATTCTCAAATGGTTTGCCGAAGAATTCGGGTACAACGCCGGTTCGATCGGCAAGACGGTGCGCGAACAGACCGGGTTCGTCTGAAAACCCGTGCTCGCGCGGTGCGACTATGTCCGGATTTCCAACCAATACCGGACGCGGGCGTTTTAGCAGGGCTGCTTCCAAATGAGCCTGACGTGCCTCGGACCAGACGGCTGAGCCGATCATCAGAAACCCCTCAACCGAGTCATAGGGCTCGGGATCGTCATCGAGATAAGTCAGGTTCAAATCTTCCAGATCGCGAAGGCCGGTGCTGGGTGTTGCCATCAAACCCCAATGCAGCGCGCGTTGACCGCCCAGCTCTGCCAGCAGTGTTGCGCGGCTTGTGATGATATCCTCTGACGCAAAATCATATCCCAGCCGGGCGTATTTCTCGACGAGCGCCGCATGAGGGTGACCAGCTGCATTCGAGACGACCAGAACGCGTTTACCCATGGCTTTGAGCTGATCAATCCGCGCGGCTGTACCGGGAATTGCAGTCTCGCCGATATTGAGGACACCGAACGCATCCAGAAGGAATACATCGAAGCCTTCAGCAATATCCATCAAAGTGTTCGCATGCTGATAGGATTGAACAGCCGGTTCAGCAGCCGGAAGTCGATGCCGAACGGCCTCGTAGGCTTCGAAAGCCTCTTGGGTCGTGAAGCGGCTCAAATAATTGCCCCTCGTACTTTGGCAGACACCCATTCGCTGATCATGACGGCAATCAGAATGACGATCAGGATAAGGCTGACCTGCGGCCATGCCAGAACGTTCAGCGACGCCGACAATTGCAGCCCAATGCCGCCTGCGCCCACAAGGCCAAGAACCGTAGACTCGCGAATATTGATGTCCCAGCGGAATACGGCGATCCCGGCAAAGGCGGGCAATATTTGCGGGACGATTCCATATGCCATGACCTGCCAGCGGGATGCGCCGGTGGCGGTGATGGCTTCGACTTGGGTGTGATCAATTTCCTCGATGGCTTCATAGAGAAGCTTGGCGCAGAAGCCGATCGAACGAATGGCTATGGCGATAACACCTGCGAATACTCCGGGTCCAATGATTGCGATTAACAAAAGCGCCCAGATTAGCGAGTTGATCGAGCGGGTTGAGACGATGATCAGTAACGCGATGGGGCGGATGAACACGGCCGACGGCGTGGTGTTGCGGGCGGCCAGAAAGGCGACCGGTACGGCAAGGAACAGCGCAATGATCGTACCAAGTGTGGCGATGTTCAGCGTGTCCCAGATCGGGCGGCCTAACTGCGTGATGTAATCCCACTTTGGTGGTGTCGCGCGGGTCCAGATATCGTTCGCGATCCGGGGTGCGTCCCACACAAAGAACCATGTCGTCGAGGCCGAGATGATCTGCCAGCAGTAGACAAAGACCGCCACACCCAACAGCCAGCAAAACCAACGCACAAGGCTTTGACCGGTCGTGCGTCTGCGCCAGATTTGCGTACCTTCATGTTCAAGCACTGGCATTACTGGACCCTCGCGCGGATGATACCCGAGAGGTATTCGAGCGCCATGACGATCCCGATGATCAGGATCAGAATGGCTGCCGCAGTGTCATACTCATAACGGTCAAACGCCGTATTCAGCGTGGCCCCAATGCCGCCGGCCCCCACAAGCCCAAGAATTGCACTTTCGCGAAAGTTGATATCGATCCTGTACATCGACAGCCCGACCAGTCGCGGCATGACCTGTGGCTGCACGCCGTAGTTGATCCATTGCATCCATCGCGCGCCCGAGGCTTTGATCGCCTCGGCCTGCACTTTGTCCATGGCCTCGATGTCTTCAGCCAAGAGCTTGGACAGGAAACCGATAGTGGCGAAGGACAGTGTCAGGAAGCCGGCCAAAGGTCCGAACCCAAAGATGGCAACCAGAAGAATGGCGACGATGATCTCTTGCAGGGCGCGGCTGATCGCAACAATGCCCCGGCAGATCACATAGACCGGGAGAGGCGAAATATTGCGTGCAGCGCCCAGTCCGATCGGGATCGATATCAGGATGCCCACCACCGACGCTGCAACCGTCATCACGATGCTCTCGAGAAGACCGCTCCAGATATCGCTCCAGCGCGATATGAAATCCGGGCTTGTGAAAGCAAGGACAAAAGCCCAACCGCGATCCAAGCCTTCATAAACCCGGCCCCAATCCACCTCGATGGTCATAAATGCCGCAATCAGATAGGCGACGAATCCAACGATCAAGGTCCAGCGCAGTAAGGCGTTTTTGACGAAGGCCGGTTTCCGCCAGCCTTTGCCCAGCAGGTCATCAAGTTCGGGATGGCTCATTCCGCGGCCTCGATCTCTTCGTCGTCTTCAACTTTCTCTATGGTCGCTTCCCAGTCTTCTTCGCCATAGATTTCGGTCAACTTGTCAGGCGTAAGCCCAGAGGGGAGGCCGTCAAATACGATTTCACCAAAGCGTAGGCCAACGACGCGCGGTACGAACATTTGCGCAAGGGCCACGTCATGAATGTTGATTATCGCGGCTAATCCGCGTTCCTGACACAGCTCGGTAATCAAGCGCATGATCTGACGGCTGGTTTTTGGGTCCAGTGAGGCGGTCGGTTCATCGACCAGCAGAAGCTTGGGATTTTGGATTAGCGCCCGGCATATTCCAACCCGCTGACGCTGACCACCTGACAGTTCGTCCGCGCGTTTGTCGGCCATATGCAACAGACCCACGCGATCCAGCAGGCGGAATGCATCATCCACGTCAGACTGGGGGTAACGTCGCAGGAAGCTCCGCCAAAACCCAACATATCCCAGCCGTCCCGACAGTACATTTTCCATGACAGTCAGGCGTTCAACCAGTGCGTATTCCTGAAAGATCATCCCCATTTCACGACGTGCTTTCCGCAGCGCGCCCGAGCCGAGTTTGACCAGGTCCACGTCGTCCAGCAGAACCTCGCCACTTGTGGGTTCAACCAAACGGTTAATGCAGCGGATCATGGTGGATTTGCCAGCACCAGAAGGCCCGATCAGCGCCAGAACCTGGCCCTTTGGCACATCTAGATCGATCGCCTTCAGGGCCTGATCGCCGGTTTTATAAGTTTTTGTAAGCTTTTGAAGCCGCAGCATTTATGCCCCCGGTTCGGGTGGTAACGGGCCCCGCAGGGCCCGTTGGATGTAGTATCGATTACTGGCAGGCGTAGGAAACGCCGTTAGCCGCGTCGATCTTGCGGATGACGTCCCAGAACTCCTGATAGGTCATCTCAAGGAACTGACCTTCATTCGATTTCGAGAACTCAGCCTCAAGCGTCGTTCCCTCCCAGTCGAAGCTGAAGAAGGCATTGCGGATTTTCTCCTGTAGCTCCGGCGTCAGGTTGTACACGGTTCCAAAGCCTGTCGTCGGGAAGGTCTGCGACTTGTAGATCGTGATGACGTCGTCTTCGTTGATCACATCGCGCGAGATCATCCGCGATTTGACCGAATTAGCGATCGAGGCAGCCAAATAGTCCTTGTTTGCGACACCCAGGATCGAGTTGTCGTGTTTGCCCGAATAAACCGGCTCAAAATCGCGTTCGGGAAGCAGATCAAAATCGCTTTTCAGGATCGCCGAGGGCGCTTTGAAGCCCGAGTTCGAAGTAGGAGAAGTAAAGGCCAATTGCTTGCCCTTGATATCCTCAACCTTTTCGATGCCTGAACCGGGATAGGTGATGATCTCCATCTCGTATCCGAAGTTTCCGTCTTTCGACGCCATGATCGTGAAGGGCCTGAACCCGGCGCAGTTCACGGCCAACGGGTTTGAACCGGTATTGAAGCCCGCAATATGCAGACGCCCCGAACGCATGGCCTCAATCTGGGCCGCGTTGTTCTGAACTGGAAAGAAAACAACGTCTTTGCCAGTTTCCGCTTTCAGATGATCAAGAAAGTCTGACCAAGCAGTTTTGTATACGGCAGGGTCTTCAACCGGGGTGTAGGCAAAGATCAGAGTATCAGGATCAATCTGATCGGCAGGATCAGCGGGGATATCCGCGATCAGATCGCCATCGGCATCACAGAACCGCGCATCCAGATCACCGCGCGGGCAGTCTTGCGCCGAAGCCGTGCCCGACAGTGACAAGAGCGCGATTGCGGAAGCTCCGATCAGTAGTTTGATATCAAATTTCATTTCTTCCTCCCAGTCATGCGTGGCTTTTCTGTCCACGGTTTGTCGTTCTTTGTAAGGACTGCTCAGCGACAAGAATCTTCACCCCGGCGTCGTTGATCGCGCCAAGCAAATCCCCTGTTGGTTGGGTATCAGTTACGATTGAATTCAGCCCGTCAAGGTCGCCCACACGGGTCAAACCTTTGCGGTCGAATTTCTCGGACCCGATCAGAAGATGTCGCGTCGCGGCGCGTGCCAGCATCATCCGCTTGACGGTTGCGAAACCGCGCACGGTCTCTGACGGTCCTTCTTCTGACAGGCCGGACGCGCCAATCATGCAACGATCGACGTTGAAACGAGACAGGAAATCCAGTGTATCTGTCCCGATCGTGGCGGACTCGGCGGTCAGATATTCGCCTGGGCATAGAATGACTTCAACGGGTGCGTGACCAAGGGTCATGGCCACCGGTATCGAATTCGTAATTGCCGTGCAGTGAATGCCCCGATACGCCAACATACGGGCCATCTCGATCGTGGTTGAGCCGGAATCGATCATCACCGTCTCGCCTTCCTGAATCAGGTCGGCTGCGCATTTGCCGATCTTCTCACGCTCATCAAGGCGGGCGTGGGTGCGCTCATCCAGACTTGGATAACGTCCTTGTATCGGGGCAGAGGCACCGCCATGCGCCCGCGAGATCAGCCCATCATCAGCTAGGGCATCAAAATCCCTGCGCACCGTTTCCGCCGAAACATTGAAACGCTGCGCCAATTCGCTGATCCGGACGTGCGGGCGAAGCTTCAACTCCAACAATATCTCACGGCGGCGGTCGGATTTCTTGAACCGACTCTGGCCCTTGTTGGTTTTCTTATCGCGCGTTTCCGCTTTGGGCATCTGGCAATCCGACTCGGTTTCAATCTCACTTTTGTGGCGTTTCAGTCGTTTTGCAACAATTTCTGTTGCAAAGCCCACGATTCATTGTGAGACTTCAAAGAACTGTTTCTATTTCGAGGCGTAGCAATCGAAGTGCACCGGCGTTCTGGATGTGGCCACCTTGTTCAACAGCACGTATGTGTTGCGATTGCCCTTTGCGTAGTGCCAGAGCTAAGGGCGCGCGCATGAGCAAGACCGAATTCACAGATCAGATCGGTGCGCTTCCTGTGCGATGGGACAAGTCCGACAAGCTGCGGGTTCTCATGGTCACTTCGCGTGACCGGGGGCGGTGGGTCATCCCCAAAGGTTGGATGATGGATGGTAAGAAGCCTTGGCATGCCGCTGAAATCGAAGCTTTGGAAGAGGCCGGAGCTGTTGGCTTTATCTCCAAGAAATCGATCGGGTGCTTTCACTATGACAAGCGATACGAGGGTAAAAGCAGCGTGCCTTGCCGCGTAACGCTTTATCCGTTGATTGTGGAACGGCTCAAACGCCGTTGGAAGGAACGGGACGAACGCAAGCGCCACTGGTTCTCACCTGCCAAGGCCGCAAAGCTTGTCGAAGAGAAAGAACTGGCGCGTTTTTTAAAGAGCCTGTCAGATAATCAAGAGACGTTGGCTGTTATCGAGAAATTGCGAAAGGCCGCATGAGGAAGGGCATATAAGAGCCGGGAAATCCGGACGCAGTGAACTTAAAGGGAGAGAAATCAATGAAGAAATTTACATCCACAACGTTGGGATCGCTTATTGCCCTTGCCGCATCGATGTCAGCGGCACAGGCTGACAAGTTGACACTTTATTGTTCTGCGCAAGAGGATTGGTGCCAGCTTATGGCGCGCAGTTTCGAAGATGCGACTGGCATTGACGTCAATATGACACGTAAATCCTCGGGTGAGACATTTGCTCAGATCCGTGCAGAAAGCTCCAACCCCAAGGGTGATGTCTGGTGGGGCGGTACCGGTGATCCACATCTACAGGCCGCAGAAGAGGGCCTGACGATGGAATACATGTCGCCGATGCGTGACCAGCTTCATGATTGGGCGATTTCTCAGGCGGAAAGCGCGGGTAACAAGACCATCGGCATCTATTCAGGTGCGCTTGGTTACGGCTACAATGCCGATCTTGTCGCCGCGAACAACCTTCCCGAACCTGCTTGCTGGAAGGACCTTCTGAAGCCCGAGTACAAGGGGCACGTTCAGATGGCGAACCCGAACTCATCAGGTACGGCCTACACGACCCTGGCCTCGATGGTGCAAATCTTCGGCGAGGACGAAGGGTTTGAGTTCATGAAGGGGCTGCATTCGAACATCAACCAATACACCAAGTCGGGCTCGGCACCGATCAAGGCTGCTGGTCGAGGCGAGAATACAATTGGTATCGTTTTCATGCATGACGCAGTAAAGCAGGCGGTATCGGGTTTCCCGATCAAAGTCGTCGCGCCATGTGAAGGTACTGGTTACGAGATCGGTTCGATGTCGATCATCGAAGGCGCGCGCAACGAAGATGAGGCCAAAAAGTTCTATGACTGGGCATTGTCGCCCGAGGCGCAGAACCTCGCCCTTCAGGTAAATGCCTTCCAAGTGCCGTCAAACAAAGGTGCTGAAACTTCGGAAAGCGCGCCTGACATGAGCCAGATCAAGCTGATCGACTATGACTTCAAGAAATACGGCTCGTCGGATGAGCGCAAGCGCTTGCTGCAGAAATGGGACGAAGAGGTTTCGGTACTGCCGCAGTAAATGACTGACGACACGACAAAAACGACCCATCCGGTTCTGATCTTCTGGGTCATCGCCGGGTGGGTCGGATTCTGCCTGCTGCCGTGGTACATGGTTGACGGTGGCCTGTGGTCGTTCGAGTGGCTGCTGGACGGCTACCCTTTCGACGAAGATTATGCGCCTGCTGCCTTTCTAATCGGGCAGGGTGAAAAGCTGTGGCTTGCTCCGCTTCTTATTGCACTCCTGCTGCCACTTCTGGTGTTAAGACGCGCCAAATCAGATCCGCTTTATGCCCGAATTTTGATCCTGTCAGGGGCGCTGGGCTTCGGCTGGCTGATCGCACAAGGGTTCAGCATCGGAATCCGAGGCTACAACTTCGACTGGCTCGAAACCCTGTTTGGCGAGCTCGGTGATCGGCAGTTCGGCATGGGCTATGGCGCGATGATCTGCGCGTCGAGTTTTCTGTTCCTTCTGACCCAGGGTGTCGCCGCACGTGGGGCGATTAACGGAGACGTCTTCGTGGTCAGCGCCATCGGTGGTGTGATCACCATCGTCACCGCGTTTGTATTCTTTCCTATCGCCAAGATGCTGTTCGCTGCCTTTGTGACGGAAGAGGGCGCGTACTCCATCGCAGTGTTCTTCTCGAAATTCTTTGACGACCGGCTTTGGGGGCTGGGATGTTTCTGGGGCGCACGATGCGGGGCGGCATGGAACTCACTGTTTCTGGCCATCCTCGTCGGCTTCATCACCACTGCGCTCGGCTTGTGCTTTGCGCTTGTCGTGACCCGCTCGGGCTTTCGGTACAAGCGCGCGTTGCGCGCACTGACGGTTCTGCCGATTATCACGCCACCGTTCGTGATCGGCCTAGCGCTGATCCTGCTGTTTGGATTGTCGGGTTCAGTAACGCAGTTCTTTGCCGAATTGTTCGGCACCCAACCCACTCGCTGGCTGTATGGCATGCCGGGTGTTCTGATTGCGCAGACGTTGGCATTTACACCCATCGCCTTCCTTGTACTGATTGGCGTCGTTGAAGGGGTGTCTCCCTCGATGGAAGAAGCGGCACAGACACTGCGCGCCAGCAGGTGGCAGACGTTCAAAACTGTGTCCCTGCCGTTGATGCGCCCGGGCCTTGCTAATGCTTTCCTTCTGGGCTTCATCGAAAGCATGGCCGATTTCGGCAACCCACTTGTGCTAGGTGGCAATTTCGATGTGCTGTCGACCGAGATTTTCTTTGCAATTGTTGGTGCGCAATATGATCAAGGCCGCGCTGCGGTTCTGGCCATGGTGCTTCTGTTCTTCACGCTTTCAGCCTTCTACGCGCAGCGAGCCTGGCTGGGTAAGAAAAGCTACACCACAGTCACGGGCAAAGGTGACGCTGGCGTACATCCATTGATGCCAACCGGCCTTTCCATCCCGGTGCTAACCGTCGCCCTTGGCTGGGCGGTGTTTACCATCGTCGTCTACGCCATGATCGTCTACGGCAGCGTGGTTGAACTGTGGGGAGTCAATAATTCCCTGACGTTCAAGCACTACGTCACTGCCTTCTCGGTTCGGTTCGAGTCGGAAGGAATTCGCTGGACAGGGGCCGCATGGGACAGTTTCTGGACCACCATAACAATCGCCGCAATCGCCGCGCCGCTTACGGCTGCAGTTGGGCTCGTGACGGCCTATCTACTAACCCGGCAGAGTTTCGCAGGCAAAGACGCTTTTGAGTTCGGCACCATGCTGTCCTTTGCCATCCCCGGTACCGTGATCGGTGTCAGCTACATTCTCGCCTTCAACGTGCCACCGATCGAGATCACGGGCACGGGTGTCATCCTTGTTGTCAGTTTCATCTTCCGCAATATGCCGGTCGGTGTCCGAGCCGGCATCGCCAGCATGTCGCAACTGGATCGCAGCCTTGACGAGTCCTCGCTGACACTTGGTGCAAATTCGTGGCAGACTTTCCGGCGGATCATCCTGCCACTACTGCGCCCGGCAATTCTTGCGGCGCTTGTGTACAGCTTCGTGCGGGCCATGACGGCGATTTCGGCAGTGATCTTTCTGGTCAGCGCGGAATATGACATGGCGACCAGCTATATCATCGGGCGGGTCGAGAATAACGACTATGGTCTCGCCATCGCCTATTCCACCACTCTGATCTTTGTGATGCTGTCAGTGGTTGCCCTCATGCAGTTGATCGTGGGCCGGACCAAGATCGGGCGACGAATGACGCAGTCGCGGACAAATGTTTAGGAGAGTTTGACATGAGCCTGCAGTCCAAAGCCGCGCCGGTTCGGTTCGAGTCCGTCACAAAGATGTTTGGCAAGGATGTCGTTGCCGTCGACAATATTGACCTGAATGTCGATGCAGGAAAACTGGTCACGCTGTTGGGCCCGTCAGGCTGCGGCAAGACGACGACGCTGAGGATGATCGCAGGGCTCGAAATGGCCACCTCAGGAAAGATCACTATCGGGGATCGCGATGTGACCAAACTGCCCGCGACGGACCGCGACGTATCCATGGTGTTCCAGTCCTACGCACTGTTTCCTCATATGAGCGTGCTTGAGAACGTGATGTATGGCCTCACGTTCTCGGGCTTTGCTAAAGACGAGGCCCGCCGCCGCGCGTTGGACGGTTTAGAGCTGGTTGGCCTGAAAGGTTTTGACGGCCGTCTCCCGTCAGAACTGTCTGGTGGCCAACAGCAGCGCGTCGCTGTAGCGCGGGCTTTAGTGTTGGAACCACAGGTGCTGTTGTTTGATGAACCGCTTTCGAACCTCGACGCGAAATTACGCCGCCAGGTGCGTGAGGACATCCGGGCCATTCAGCAAGACCTTGGCCTGACCGTCGTCTACGTGACACACGATCAGGAAGAGGCTCTGGCAGTATCGGACGAAATCGTCGTGATGCGGAATGCCGCGATTGCCCAGATTGGCACGCCTCGCCAGCTTTATGACGCCCCAAATGATCGCTTCGTTGCGGATTTTATTGGTGAGGCCAATCTGCTTGCCTGCCAGATCATCTCGGTCGACGGCGACATGGCCACCATCGAGATCGAAGGCTACCACCATACCTTGGCATCCCGTGGCTTGACCGAAGGGCCTGCGACCGTCGCCATCCGGCCTTCTCGACTTGTGATCGGGGCCGCGCAAGGAGTTGCGGCGACCGTCTCCAAAGCCACCTATGTGGGTGTCCGAATGGAGTACACTCTGACCGGTGCGTTCGGCCAGGTCTTTGCAGTCCATGACGATGTCGATGCGCCGCTAGAGCCGGGTACAGAAGTACAGATGGCCTTCGCCGAGAAAGGTCCGGTGCTTTTGCCCGAATAGATGCCCTGTCTTCTAATCATCACGCACCCCGAGGTTATCATTGACCCGAACACCCCCATTCAGGACTGGGGGCTTAGCGCGGAAGGCCGCCGCCGCGCTGCGGCCTTCGCAACCAGCGGAATTTTTGCAGAAGTTACCCACCTATGGGCCAGCACCGAGCAAAAGGCCCGCGAGACGGCCGACATCCTGGCCGCGCCCCGAAGCCTGCGGATAAAACAAGATGCCGCACTTGGCGAGAATGATCGAAGCGCCACCGGTTTTCTGCCGCGTGACCGGTTCGAAGCTGCCGCTGACGCATTCTTTGCCCACCCCAACACCAGTTTTCGCGGCTGGGAAACTGCCGTTGCCGCCCAGCGGCGTATAAACCAAGCAGTAACTTCAATTATCGAAACGCATGATGGCAGTGACCTCGCCATCGTTACCCATGGGGCCGTCGGGACCCTTCTGTGGTGCTCCTTGTCGGGCCGCCCCATTGATCGGAGGTATGATCAGCCCGGGCAAGGCCATTATTGGCAAGCCGATCTAACGGACCTTAAACCGCTGAGCGGATGGCGCTCAATCGACTAGATTGTCAGGCCTGCCACGCGTTCTCCGAGATTTCACGCAAAGTATCAAACACATCCGGAGTACCAGCGATCACCCGACCGCCGTTGCGGATCATTACACCTGCGTCCTGATCTTCAACCACGCCGCCTGCTTCCGCGATCATCAATTGACCAGCCAGACAATCCCAGGCGTTCATATGTTCTTCGACATAGCCAAGCAGCCGGCCCGCCGCGACATAGGCCAATGACAGCGCGCCACTGGCGTTTCTGTGAAACATGGCCCCGCGCTCAATCAGGTTCGCGACGATTGGAACAATGTTACGGTTATCCACCCGGTTCGAATAACCCACTGCCACCGTTCCTTGATGCAGCGCAACACCCGAAGCGACCCTCATTGGCGCATAATTCAATGTTGCCCCGCCTCCGCGCGAGGCTACGAAGGTCTCATTGATATTTGGGTCATGGATTACTCCGATCTCGGTATTTTCCTCAGCGACGCCCGCCAGAACGATGGTCCAGGCCGGAATGCCATTGACGAAATTCGTGGTGCCATCAATTGGATCGATCACCCAGTCAAATCCGCTTGAGCCTTGTGTTTCACCATGCTCTTCGCCAAATATGCCATCGTTGGGCCAAGCCTCGGCGATCCTCTGGCGGATGAAGGTTTCGACATTCCGGTCTGCCTCGCTGACCCAATCCTGTGCGCCTTTTTGATTGACGATCAAACCGCCCCGGTCGGAGAAATACCTGGAGGCGATTGTGCCAGCTTCCTTGCAGATCGCGATCGCGAAGTCTTTGCGTTCTTTGAGGTAATCCATTGGGAATCCAAATCATATCTGTTGTTGGCCAAAACTGTGCAGGCTTGGTGATGGAATGGCAAATACCAAATGCTGGTGAACTCGGTCCGGGGCAGCCATTGACAGGCGTGCCTTCAACCGCATTTCGCGTCTTCAAAACGGGGCGCGCAGGTTTCGTGCTAAACACGATGCTGTAAGAATACGTCGCCGGGAACGATTGTAGCATTGAAGAAAATGGTAGCCCGTAGGGGAATCGAACCCCTCTTTCCAGGTTGAAAACCTGGCGTCCTAACCGATAGACGAACGGGCCATTTAGACCAGACAAGCACAAGTGGTAGCCCGTAGGGGAATCGAACCCCTCTTTCCAGGTTGAAAACCTGGCGTCCTAACCGATAGACGAACGGGCCACGCTGGCTTGTGGAGGGCCTTTTACGGTTTACCTTCCCCCCCCGCAAGACGAAAAACGCAAGGCTGTGAAACTTTTTTGGCCGTTCCCGAGCGGCGTTGAAACGGTTGTCAGACAGCTTCTGCCGCGTCTTCCAGCCGCAGCTGCACGCTCTGTCGTCCACCCCAGGTATTCACCTCAAGCCGACCCGCGAAATGGAACCGCGCACCGCCGTGATTAGACAGGCGATCCCCCAACGGACCGTCGAACGCGCCAAAGGCGATGGCATCCAGTCCGCCAGACATTCCATCCGAAAGTGACAGCTTCAAATGTGTTTCGCCCACGCGTTTAGCAAAGCGCACTTGCAGATCAGGCAGCGCATAGCGCGGGGCAGGGGCACCGGCCCCGAAAGGACCCGCTTTCTCTACCTGTTCGATCAGATCGACTGTCGCGGCCCCGGGCATCAGCGCCCCGTCCAGCTTCAAGTCGGCGGGACCGCCTTGGCCTGCGCCTTGTTTGGCCAGAAGCTCGGACAGGCGCGACATTGCAGGCTCCAACTGATCACGCATCACCGTCAGACCGGCCGCCATCTTGTGGCCACCACCCTTGACCAGCAGCCCTTCGGCAGCCAGTCGCTGGATCGACGCGCCCAGATCAACGCCCGAGATCGACCTGCCTGAACCTTTGCCCTCATCCCCGTCGAACCCGATCACGATAGCGGGCCGGTTTGCCGACTCTTTCAGCCGCGAAGCAACGATACCTACCACGCCGGGATGCCAACCGTCGCCTGCGGCCCAGACCAGCGGCGCATCCAGCCCACGGTCCTCGGCTTGCGCCAAGGCCGCCGCGCGGACCGCGTTTTCGATCTCGCGCCGTTCCGAATTCAGGGCATCCAGCCGCTCGGATAAGGCTTCGGCCTCAGTGATCGAGTCCGTGCTCAGCAGCCGCGCGCCAAGATCAGCCTGACCAATGCGGCCGCCTGCATTGACGCGCGGTCCCAGAAGAAACCCCAGATGATAGCTATTGGGCGCGGTATCCATGCGCGCCACGTCTGACAACGCGACCAAACCAGGCCTTTGCCTTTGGGTCATCACTTTCAGGCCCTGTCGAACCAGCGCCCGGTTGGCGTCGATCAACGGCGCAACGTCCGCCACCGTGGCCAGCGCCACCAGATCGAGCATTGCCATCAAATCCGGCCCCTTGGCCCCGGCCTCACGCAACTGACGACCCGCCTCGACCAGCATCAGGAACACCACCGCAGCAGCGCAGAGATAGCCCAGATCGCCGCTTTCGTCCTGTCGGTTCGGGTTCACCACGGCGACGCAATCCGGCAGGGTTTCTGCACCCAAATGGTGATCCAAAACGATCACATCCGCACCCTTCGCCGCCGCGATAGGTTCGTGGCTCAGCGTTCCGCAATCCACGCAGATGATCAGGTCATGGCTAGCCGCAAGTTCCTGCATTGCAGGCACATTTGGCCCATAGCCTTCATCAATCCGGTCGGGCACATAAAGCGTCGCGTCAAGCCCCATCTGGCGCAGCCACACCAACAACAACGCAGCCGAACTGCCCCCGTCCACATCATAGTCAGCAAACACTGCGATCTTTTGGCGCTTGCGCACAGCCTGTAGAAACCGGGCCGCAGCGACTTCCATATCTTTCATCGATCGCGGATCGGGCAGCAGTTCCTTCAACTTAGGTTCCAGGAAACCGGCGGCCTCCATCACCGGAACACCACGCCGTGCCAAAACCTGACAGACGGCGCGAGGCAGATCTGTCTGCTGCGCCATCATTTCTGCTGACCGCTCGACCTCAATCCCCGGTCCGATCCAGCGTCGCCCCGTCAGAGATTGCTCTACGCCCAGAAATGCCACATCTCACCTCATGCACTAAGGCCGGACCCCTGCGGATCCGGCCTCTTGGTCTTTTATGAATACTCTTGCTGAAGGCGCTGGCGCAAGCCGCTATGCTTCGTTGTGTGGCCACATCGGCGTGCGGTAGGACATCCGCCGCACCGAGCCCGTTTTTGATCGCATGAGCAGCGTCGTTGTTTCAACCCAACCCGGTTCCCGCTTGATGCGCGGCAGCAGTGAGCCTCCGGTGACCCCAGTAGCGGCAAAGATGACATCCGCCGTTACCATCTCGTCGCGCGCATAAACACGGTCCAGATCGGTGATGCCCGCCTTGGCCGCCCGGCCACGTTCGTCGTCATTACGGAACAACAGGCGGCCAAAGATCTGACCGCCCATGCATTTCAGCGCGGCTGCGGCAAGCACACCCTCGGGCGCACCACCTTGACCCATATACATGTCGATGCCGGTCACTTCGCTTTCGGCGCAATGCATCACACCTGCGACGTCGCCATCTGTGATCAGGCGGATCGACGCACCGGTATCGCGGACTTCAGCAATCATCGCTTCGTGGCGAGGACGCTCCAATATGCATACGGTAATATCCGCAGGCTCACAGCCTTTGGCCTTGGCCAGCGCTTCAACTCGCTCGCGCGGGCTCATGTCCAAGCTTACGACACCTTCGGGAAAGCCCGGACCAATGGCCAGTTTGTCCATGTATACGTCCGGAGCGTGTAGCATTGAGCCGCGTGGGCCCATGGCAATGACGGTCAGCGCGTTGGGCATATCCTTGGCGGTCAGGGTTGTGCCTTCAAGCGGGTCCAGCGCAATGTCTACGCCCGGGCCGTTACCAGTGCCAACCTCTTCGCCGATATAGAGCATTGGCGCTTCATCACGCTCGCCCTCACCAATGACAACGACACCCTCAATGTCCAGAAGGTTCAGTTGTTCACGCATAGCGTTGACGGCAGCCTGATCGGCAGCTTTCTCATCACCCCGGCCAACCAGAGAGGCGGACGCCAGCGCGGCCTGTTCTGCCACCCGTGCAAGGCCCAGAGACAGCAGGCGGTCGTTGAAATCGATCTTGGCAGCGTTCATCTTCGCATATCCTTTGGTCAGCTAAGGCGTTTTATCCGGCATAGCCTGCGCGCAGCATAGGCCGCAAGGGGTCAGACTTGTTCGATACGCAGGGCGACGGGTTCTCCGGCCACCACATCGGTGGCGCGCAGGCCATCCAGCGCATGGTCCAGCGTCGCCCGCGTGGTTTTGTGGGTCACGATCAGCACGGGCGCTGTGCTTTCTGTGTGCCCATACTGCCGCATCCGGTCGATCGAGACTCCAGCATCGCCCAGAATCGCCGCGACCTTTGCCAGAGCGCCGGGTTTGTCCAGAAGACCGAGCCGCAGATAGTAGGGTGCAGGTAAGCCAGTAACGGCGGAGGCTGCGTCTTGCAGGGTCGTCGCGGGGCGGCCAAATGTCGGTATATGCAAGCCTCGCGCCAGATCGCAAACGTCGCCCATCACCGCGCTGGCAGTGGGACCTTCACCGGCACCGGGGCCGCGCAGAACGATTTGTTCAACTGCGTCCCCATCCAGCACAACCATGTTTGTTCCGCCTTCCAACTGACCTAGCGGAGAATTGCTCGGCACTAGACAGGGTTGCATCCGCTGTTCCAGTCCGCGCGCCGTTCGCTGTGCTACACCCAACAGCTTGATGCGATACCCCATGTCGTGGGCCTGATGGATGTCATCGAGGCTAATATGCTGAATGCCCTCGATCTCGATCCCATCGAAATTCGGCTTGGTGCCAAAGGCAATCGAAGACAGCAGCGCCAGTTTGTGCGCCGCGTCGATGCCGCCAACATCCAGATTGGGATCAGCTTCAAGATAGCCAAGCTGCGCGCATTCCTCGAACAGGGCGTTATAGCCCAACTCCTGCGATTGCATCCGGGTCAGAATATAGTTGCAGGTACCGTTCATGACGCCCATGACACGCGTGATCTCGTTACCCGCCAGTCCTTCGGTCAGAGATTTGATTACCGGGATACCACCCGCGACAGCCGCTTCGAAGCGAATTACACGCCCTGCGGCCTCAGCCAATTCCGCCAATTCCTGCCCGTGAATCGCCAGCAGCGCCTTGTTTGCGGTGACGACATCCTTGCCACTGTTCAGCGCCGCCTCGACCGAAGCTTTCGCGGGGCCGTTCTCGCCGCCCATCAGTTCGACAAAAACATCGATGTCTTCGCGTTTGGCCAATGCAACGGGATCGGTTTCCCATGCATAATCCGAGAGGTTTACGCCACGGTCCTTGCTGGCATCACGGGCCGAAACTGCGGTGATCTCGATGCGACGCCCGGTGCGGGCGTGCAACAAATCGGCATGACGACGCACAATTTTGACCACACCCACGCCAACGGTTCCCAATCCGGCAATTCCAAGCCTCAGCGCCT
Source organism: Ruegeria sp. HKCCD3925 (assembly GCF_057221175.1). NCBI lineage: Bacteria > Pseudomonadati > Pseudomonadota > Alphaproteobacteria > Rhodobacterales > Roseobacteraceae > Ruegeria > Ruegeria sp. HKCCD3925. The sequence continues at coordinate 152,374 of NZ_JBWVBI010000009.1, read as the reverse complement.
GTGTCATTCCCTTGGGTCCTTTCTGCTCGCAATACCGCCCGCGATGGCGAAGTGTCCTTTGCGGGCTGCCTTAGCGGGTTCGAGGCAGGGGTGCAATCCGTCTAATCTTTTGGAGCTAGTGACGTGACCGAAATCCTAGTTAATCTCGGCATTCTGTAGCGCTTCGGCCTTTTCCGCCAACGCTTCGCTGCGTGCTGTCAGGTCTTCTTCTACCTCTTCCGCTTCGCTGATTGGATCGGTCGGAGGGCCGAGGGCGGGATCCAAAGCAATAAGCTTGGGGTAGGGTGCCTTGCGCAATGCGGCGGTTTCGCTGCCTTCCAACTCTGGGATATTTGCGCAGCCGGCGGTGGCCAGCACAAAGAGAATGGGCAGCAAAAGCTTCATCGCAGTCCTTCGGGTCGCAGCGTGTATCCCGTGATGCACGTTTTGTCGGAATGGTTCAAGCGGGGTTCTATCTGAACGTCTGTTCAGATACGATCGAAGCATGGCGCGTACACAAGGTTCTCATTCCGATATAACCGGCCCCCGCATTCGCGAGGCCGCACTGGGGCTGTTTGCCCGTCATGGCTATGCTGCGGTTTCAATGCGGCAGATCGCAGGCGAGGTGGGGGTGCAGGCTGGGGCACTCTATAATTACACGCCCGACAAGCAGAGCCTTCTGTTTCGGCTGATGCGCGATCACATGCAGGATCTGATGGCCGCCTATGACGATCTCGACAGGTTTGATAATCCACAAGATGCGTTGCGTCAGTTTGTCGGGTTCCACATCCGATTTCACCTGCAGCGTCCCGACGAGGTGTTCATCGCTTATATGGAGCTGCGCAATCTGAACCCCGAAAATTTTGCCGAAATCGAGGCCCTGCGCCGCCGTTACGAGGACTCGTTAGAGCATATTCTGCGTAACGGGCAGCAATCGGGTCAATTTTCGGTCACCGATACCAAGATCGCCACATTAGCGGTGATTGCCATGCTGAATGGTGTGATCACTTGGTATCGTAGCGGTGGCCGCCTGTCGCTGGATGAGGTCGAGCAGGTATACTGGGACATGGTCCGCAAAGCAGTCACCGCCTGACCCGCCCTTAGTGGGCAGGTCGGATGAAAGTGCCGTTCCGCAACTCCCGAAACGCTTGCTGTAATTCTGCCTGCGTATTCATCACGATCGGGCCATGCCACGCCACGGGTTCATCGATCGGAGCGCCCGAGATCAAAAGAAACCGTACACCCTCGGGCCCGGCCTGAACCGTGATTTCGTCTCCGGTCCCGAACCGAACCAACGTCCTGTCTCCTGACATGTCGCGGATGTTGACCTCTTGCCCGGCGATCTCTTTCTCTAGAAGAATTCCAGTTGGCTGAGACGCATCCGCAAAGGCAGCGCTGCCTTCAAAGATATAGGCGAAGGCCCGGCGGTATGTGTCGATCGGAATGGTTTTTTTCACCCCTGCCGGTATGCTGATATCCAGGTATTGCGGATCGGCAGCGATACCGTCCACTGGGCCCGTACGTCCCCAGAATGTACCGACAATCACACGGACCTTTGTCCCATCATCATCGATGATTTCTGGAATATCAGTGCTTTGAACGTCCTGATAGCGCGGGGCGGCCATTTTCTGATCTGATGGCAGATTGCCCCACAGCTGGAACCCATGCATCTGACCGCTGGCCGACCCCTTGGGCATTTCCTGATGCAGGATACCCGACCCGGCGGTCATCCACTGGACATCTCCGGCACCCAGCGTGCCGCTATTGCCTAGCGAGTCGCTGTGTTCGACTGTACCGGACAGGACATAAGTGATCGTTTCGATGCCCCGATGCGGATGCCACGGAAAACCGGCCATATAGTCCAATGGGTTGTCATTCCGGAAATCATCAAACAGCAGGAACGGGTCCAGTTCCGACGGGTCCTGAAACCCGAACGCCCGGTGCAGTTTGACGCCCGCGCCTTCCATTGTCGGGACCGCCTTGCGGAATTCCAAAGTTGGTCTGAGTGACATAAACGCCTCCTGATCCTTTGACCGGAACTTATGCGTCGGCCTGAGGCAGTCAATTTGCGCAGGAACACTGAAGCTGTGCGAAGATGCTCAGACAGGTGACGCGGTGCTGTCCTTTGCGTATCAAAGCGGTTAAAGCGAGCAGACAATCAGGAGAACAACATGCAAGAAGAAGTGCTGGCCACGGTCGCGGCCTCGGCACCGCGGCGCTGGACTGGGGTAGGGATGCTGGTCACGGTCGGGGCGTTGGTCATTTACGTCGCGTTGGCATCGCCGCCTGAGTTAGGCTGGCAGGTCTTCTTACTGGTTTCCGGGGCAGCCGCGTTCTGGTTGGCCCGTCGCATGTGGTACGCGACCGAAGACAGGATCGAGCTGACCCAATCCCAATTGCGCACAGGCTCGGGGCAGGTGATCTGCAATATCGAGGATGTCGAAGGCGTAGACCGGGGCGTGTTCGCATTTAAGCCATCAAATGGCTTCTTGGTAATCACTCATGCACGAAGCTCAAACCAGTGGGCGCCCGGTCTTTGGTGGCGTGTCGGACGAAGGATTGGCATAGGCGGCATGACAGCCGCCGCCGAGACCAAATACATGTCGGAAATGCTGTCGGCGATGCTTGCTGAAAAGAGTTAGACACCCAAGCAAGCAGGGTCGGTATTGACGATCTGGTCGAAAACACGCGGGTGTGTGAAGACCAGATTATCCATTTCAAAGTCAGCAAATTTGAATGCCATCTGGAATGGCGCTTTGTATGTATTGTTGGTTTCGACCAGTATCATTGAGCCGTTATCAGGCATTACCGGAAGCCGTTGTTTGATTTTCACGATCTCTGCGTCGGTCCATTTCTGATATCCAGTGCCCCGCACGCAGGACCATAGAACATCGTGGAGATCGTTATCACCATCATAGGTCAGATAGGTCACACGCATCGAGACCGGTGCTCTGGTATCAACCATGTTTTCCAGAAGGTCGTACATAGTGTTGATATACGCGGCGTTAACATCTTCAGCTTCGCGTGAGAGTACATCCGCAACTGCGTAGGCTCCTTTGATGTTGATCGCGCTTTGGCGATAGCTGTCATAATAGGTGTATGACGCAAACATTGACCAGAACAGCAGCGGCAATATCAGCATTGCCTCGACCGATAAGGCACCGTCTTCTCGTTTGAGAAAGCGGTTCAGCAGTGCCTTGGGAAGGTTGCGATTTTCTTTGTTAATTCGAGGCATCGGCCACATCCACTGTTGTGTCAGATGAATCGTCAGGATCAGCTGATGAACCACCAAATGGTTCATGAACAAATACGGTCGTCGCCTGTAATTCCCATTGGCCGTCGTTGTCCTGCTTCGCAATGCCGCTCAGCATCGAAAGCCCAAAAACAGGTGAAACCTCAAGACAGGCGCGGATAATCATAAGCTCATTTGAAGTCCCTTGTTCAAAAACAACTTCGTCCGGCTTACGAATTGTCTCCGGAGTGTCGACGCAATAGGGGGTTGGATCCAACTGATTGCCGACCCGCGGATCAATAGACTTCATCTCGAGCGCAAGGTTTTCCGAGCAATTGGTTATCAGCGCTTCGTCACAGATCATTTTCTTCAGCAGCGCGTGATCCCATTCATCTTCTCCTTCGGGGAGGCGATTAAGCCGGACTTCCCGAATTGTCATATCCAGAGATCGTTCAAGATCGGCATGGTGGAAGGACTGCAATCCCAGATCCATGCCTGAATAAGCGACATACAGGAAGAATGGAAACCAGAAGATAAACTCGATAGACGAGTTTCCATCCTCATTCTTTCGAAATCTCCGAAGCCGATTCCGCAGTGTCTTTGTCATTGGGTCAGCCTCAGGTTTTGAATGGAGGTGCTGATTGAATCGAAGACGCGTTCAATCTGATTGCCGGTCGCTTCATAGTAACGGGCAGGTTTGATCGCGCAGTCTTTCAGCATCTGCTTAACACCGTAGGGTGCCTCAAAAGCGATCGAGAAGATGATGACATTATCTTCTTCAGCTTCTTCGCAGAGATCTACAACATTTGGATTTTTGGTCGAAGGACCAATTTCGGTCGTGGAGTCAGCTGCAAATTCTTCGCCGCGATCCCAGCCATAAGCGTGACGCAACATATTCCGAATTGCGTATTTTTCAGTATGCGCCCAGACATCGGGCCATTCCAGTTCTACCGGATCGGAATCTGTTGAAAGCCCTTCAGAGTCCTCGCGTGTTTGCGATCGATCCATCGAATAGCAGGTGCCGTTGTAGTAATCCGTACAGCGGTAGCGCATATAAGTCCCATTGCCATGGGCATGATCTTGGTATTTGTCGCGGGTCCAGCGCCTATACGAACTGTCCCTTACAGTTGTGGCGACATTAGGCCAAGCCCAGCGGTCATACTCTTCATCGTAGATAGAATACGTTTCGGCATCTTCATTCCAATAGATGTCCGAGGGGCCGTCATTATAAGGCGGATTCACTTTGTGCTGATAAGTGTTTTCGCCATCCGTCATCAGCACCAGAACCTTGAGGGTGTCCGTGGTCTTGTTAGGGGCTGGCCGAATTGCGAACGAGTCCGGAATTTCTGAACTGTCCGCAATCTGAGCGATCAGCGGTTGGATACTATCGTCAAGCAAAGTAAGACCCCACTTGAGGCCCACATCGATCGAAGTCCAGCCGCTTGCCACAAGATTCTGGATCTGACCTTTCAGAATGTCAGGATCATTCTGGATTACCGTCATCTCTCGCCGATCTGTGGTGGTTTCAAGACGGCACGTATTGCTGGTTACCAACGTGTCGCTGAACCTTTTGTCGCTGGAGCCATTATCCTTGAAATGAAGAGTTTGCGGGACATAGTCACCTTTTGTGATGATGTTTCCTTCGTCGTCCACGATGTCGTAATAGTTGAAATCGGTCGTTGTGTAGTCCGAAGCCTGGAAATCGATGCAATTGGCCCTTTCGTTAGCCCCGATCGTGTTCAAAGCATTCATAAGGTAGTCAGGCACCGACACCTGTTCCGAGTAGGGCACAATTGAGATCGACAATCTACCATCCTCAGATTTCAGGATCATCTCATCGATAAAGTCCTCAGCGGCACTTTTGAGGTTGGTCAGCTTTGTCCCGCGCATCGAACCCGACACGTCCAGAACCAACGAAATTTCGACGTTACCAATCGATTCTTCGGCGATGCTGGTGGCGGTTGTATCAATGTAATCGACGCCACTCCATTTCATGAAGTGTGTCTCAATGCTCATGTCGGCGCTGGCTTCGACTTTCCGTTTTCCTTCAAGTTCTGCAACCTGAGTCACGGTTCCGTCGTCGTTTGTCGTGCATGTCTCGGGCTCGACCTTGATATTTTTGATGATATTCGTATCGAAACCTTCTTTGCGAATGTAATCATTCACCACGACCCGTGGGCAAAGCTCTTGGTCCAGGTCAGCTGCGGCAAGGACCGCGCGGTCCAGTGCGTATTGTAGCCTTACCCTTTCGCGATCATACCGCATGACGTCGACCGCGAACCCGGCCACGGTGAAGACTATCACGATCAGGAAAAGGGCAAGGATCGTCATCGTGCCTTCTGTCGAAGAAACAAAGTGCCGCAAGTGCCGCGAACAACTGTTTTCGCGGCAGAGACGGTTGAATTGGGCCTTCAAATCAAACTTGCGCATAATTGGTTCCTCGGTCGATCAGACACACTGATGCCAGCACTTCGCAACTTTAATAATTTACTCACGGATCGTGGCGAGATTTGGGCGCAGTGGACACTATGCTGCTCGTTTTTAACGAGATTCAGCTTTATTCCCGGTGTTATTGGTGGTTTTGTTTCGCGCCTTTGGACAATCGCGCGGCTTTCGTTAACGCCCGACTCACCAATGGAGCTCAAAAGTAAAGTTCACAAACTGATGAAAATACGTGCAGTTACTGATTGCGGTATTTGGCAAGCAGTGCGACAAAAAGTCATGACGTATCTCGTCTACCGGCACGGAGGATTTTATGACCGGCATTAAAGAACCCAGCTTTCGTGAGAGTGTTGATTTGATGTTCAACAGAGCGGCGTCTCTGATGGATTTGCCGCCCGGGCTAGAAGAGAAGATACGGGTTTGTAATGCCACCTACACCGTTCGGTTCGGGGTGCGTCTGCGGGGGCAGATCCACACCTTTACCGGATATCGTTCGGTTCATTCGGAACATATGGAGCCGGTAAAGGGTGGCATTCGCTATGCCTTGGCGGTGAACCAGGATGAGGTCGAGGCGCTCGCTGCGCTCATGACTTACAAGTGTGCACTGGTCGAAGCGCCCTTTGGTGGCTCGAAAGGGGGACTTTGCATTGATCCTCGCCAGTATGAAGAACATGAGATGGAACAGATCACCCGTCGTTTTGCCTATGAGCTGGCAAAGCGCGATCTGATCAACCCCTCACAGAACGTGCCTGCGCCCGATATGGGAACAGGCGAGCGCGAAATGGCGTGGATGGCTGACCAATATGCGCGGATGAATACGACCGATATCAACGCGCGAGCCTGCGTGACGGGGAAACCTTTGAACGCCGGTGGCATCGCGGGCAGGGTCGAAGCAACCGGGCGCGGCATCCAATACGCTTTGCGCGAATTCTTCCGAAACCCGAAAGACGTCAAGAAGGCGAACATGTCAGGCTCGCTTGATGGGAAGCGCGTCGTCGTACAGGGCTTGGGTAACGTTGGATATCACGCAGCTAAATTCCTCAGCGAGGAAGACGGGTCGCGTGTGGTCGGCATCATCGAATGGGATGGTGCATTGTATAATCCCGACGGCATTGACGTAGAAGCCGTGCGGCAGTGGATCGTCAAGCATGGCGGCGTGAAAGACTATCCTGACGCCACGCATTCCGCCGAGGGTGGAGCTGTGCTTGAGGCAGAGTGTGACATCCTGATCCCGGCGGCGCTGGAGGGGGTAATAAACCTGTCCAACGCCGAACGTATCAAAGCACCGCTGATCATCGAGGCCGCCAACGGACCTGTCACGGCGGGTGCGGATGAGATTCTGCGCAAGAAAGGTACGGTGATCATCCCTGACATGTATGCAAACGCTGGTGGTGTGACCGTGTCCTATTTCGAATGGGTCAAGAACCTCAGCCACATCCGATTTGGCCGGATGCAACGGCGTCAGGAAGAAGCCCGGCATGAGTTGATCGTCAGCGAACTGGAACGGTTGGATCGGTATCTGGGTGACGCTTGGTCGATGTCTCCGGATTTCAAGGCCAAGTACCTAAAGGGCGCTGGCGAGTTGGAGCTGGTGCGTTCTGGTCTCGATGACACGATGCGCATTGCCTATCAGTCGATGAGCGAAGTCTGGCATGATCGCGCGGATGTCGACGATCTGCGCACGGCGGCCTATATCGTTGCGATCGACCGCGTCTCAAAAAGCTATCGCGCCAAGGGCCTCTGAGCGCACAGACAACAGAAGATTCTTGAGTGGCCAACCATCGGGTTGGCCATTTTTCATTTAGGTCGAAGTCGTCAGAGTGTGTGGATTGGTCGCCCAGCGACAAGTTTTCGTCGAAAACAGGAGTGGAACCGGATTCCGGCGTTGTTACTGCTGGGTGAAGTTGGTTTGATGCCGACACACCTGTAGGGAGTTCTGAATGCGTTTCTCCGGCTTACGTGTCCTGAAAGAGGGCCTGACCGGCAACAAAGGCTGGACGCCGCACTGGCGCGAGCCTGAACCGAAATCCGAATATGACATCGTCATTATCGGCGGCGGAGGTCATGGGTTGAGCACGGCCTATTATCTGGCCAAGGAACATGGTCTGACCAATATCGCTGTTCTGGAAAAGGGCTATATCGGTGGGGGCAATGTCGGGCGCAACACCACCATTGTGCGCGCGAACTACTTTTTGCAGGGCAATTCTGAGTTCTACTCGCACTCATTGAAGCTGTGGGAAGGTCTTGAGCAGGATCTGAACTACAATGTCATGCACTCGCAACGCGGGATCATCAACCTGTTCCATTCGGACGGGCAGCGTGATGCCGCTGCGCGCCGGGGCAACATGATGATCAGTCAGGGTGACGATGCTATCCTTCTCAATCGCGATGAATTGAGGCGGATGGTGCCCTATCTGAATTTCGATGACCTTAGGTTCCCTCTGTATGGCGGTCTCTACCACCCGCGCGGAGGTACAGCGCGACACGATGCAGTGGCCTGGGGCTATGCGCGCGGAGCGGACCAGCGCGGCGTGGATCTGATCCAGAACTGCGAAGTGACCGGTATTGATATCGAGAATGGCGTGGTGCGCGGTGTTCAGACCTCGCGCGGGCCGATCCGGGCCAAGAAGGTGGCGATGGTTGCTGCCGGGCGTTCAGGTCAGGTGGCGGCGATGGCTGGAATGAGGCTGCCGATTGAAAGCCATGTCTTGCAGGCCTTCGTGACCGAGGGTCTGAAGCCCTGCATCGATCATGTGGTGACGTTTGGCATGGGGCATTTCTATATCAGCCAGTCAGATAAGGGCGGTCTGGTCTTTGGCGGTGATCTGGATTTTTACGCCTCCTATGCGGCGCGAGGTAATTTACCTACCGTCGAAAGCGTGATGGAGGCCGGGATGGCGCTGATGCCGATGATCGGCAAGGCGCGGGTGCTGCGATCCTGGGGCGGGATCATGGATATGTCGCCCGATGGCTCTCCGATCATAGACCGAACGGATATTGATGGGCTCTATCTCAATTGCGGCTGGAACTATGGTGGCTTCAAGGCGGTTCCAGGTTCGGGGAATGTGTTTGCGCATCTGATTGCGACGGATCGGTATCACGAGAATGCCACCGGCTTCCGACTGGATCGTTTCCGCACCGGGCGTGGGATTATCGATGAAGAGGGCAAGGGCTCTCAGCACAATCTGCATTGAGGGGCGCGATGTTGGATTTGGGTATTATTGAAAAGATCAAGAAGGGCGCGCGGCTATGAGGATCACCTGTCCATATTGCGGCGAGCGGGATCGGCGCGAATTCTACTATCGCGGGGCGGCAGTGGATCTGGACCGACCGGCCCCGGATGCCGGTGAGGCGGCTTGGGATGATTTTGTCTACCAACGGGAAAACCCGGCAGGGCCGACACGAGAGCTTTGGTATCACGAAGGCGGGTGCGGTGCATGGATCGTGGTCACACGAAACACGGTCACGCATGAGATGATCGACGCGCAGCCGGCATCGGAGGAGCGGGCATGAGGATCGATGGAAAGGGTCTTATCGATCGTACGCAGTCGATTCCGTTTGTATTCGATGGTGCCAGTTATAGCGGCTATGCGGGCGACACCCTGGCCTCAGCGCTTTTGGCGAATGGCGTGCGACTGATGGGGCGTTCGTTCAAGTACCACCGGCCTAGGGGTGTGCTGAGCGCAGGCAGCGAAGAGCCGAATGCGCTGATGACCTTGGGGGCAGGCGCAGGTCAAGAACCAAATATTCGCGCCACGATGCAAGAGATCTATCCGGGACTTGAAGCGCGCAGCCAGAATCGCTGGCCCAGCCTGAGTTTCGATTTGATGGGGATCAACGATCTGGCTTCCCCGTTTTTGGGCGCGGGTTTTTACTACAAAACCTTCATGTGGCCGAAAAGCTTCTGGGAAAAGCTATACGAGCCGATCATTCGACGTGCCGCCGGATTGGGAGCACTGTCGGGCGAAGACAATGCCGACAAGTACGAAAGCGCTTATGCCTTTTGCGATCTGCTGATTATCGGGGCAGGGCCTGCGGGGCTGATGGCCGCACTGGTCGCTGGTCGTGCCGGCGCGGACGTCATTCTGGCCGACGAAAACAGTCGCGTGGGTGGGCGTCTGCTGGCCGAGACCTATGAGGTCGACGGAAAACCGGGTCCCGATTGGGTTGACGAAGTGCTGGCCGAGTTAGCCGCGATGGACAATGTCCGCATCATGACCCGGACCACGATCGCAGGTGCCTATGACCAAGGTACCTTTGCGGCGTTGGAACGCGTTTTTCACCATACGGATCAACGCCCGAACGGGGCGCCGTTGGAAACCTATTGGCGGATCGTGGCCAAGCGGTCAGTTCTGGCGGCAGGCGCGCTGGAGCGCCCGGTCGCATTCCGCAACAATGATCGCCCGGGGATCATGACCGCTGGCGCGGTGCGGGCGTATCTAAATCGATGGGGTGTCAGCCCGGGCCGCAATGTGACGATCTTCGGAAATACTGACGATATCCATCGCACTGCGCGTGATTTGTTGGATGCTGGTGTCCATGTGGCGGCTGTGATCGATAGCCGCCATGACGCGCCCTTGTCTGACGATTACGAGGTTCTACGCGGGGCGCAAGTTTGTAACAGTTCGGGCCGTAAAGGGCTGGAGGCGATTACAGTGCGCCGCGCCAGTGGAGAAGAACGGATACACACGGATTGCCTTGCCATGACAGGGGGCTGGAATCCTTCGGTTCATCTAACGTGTCATATGAATAGCCGCCCGATCTGGAAGCGTGAGATCGAAGCCTTTGTGCCAAGGCCAGGGGCCGTGCCGGGCATGGTGACAGCGGGTGCGTGCAACGGATCTTTCTCAACTACAGCCTGCCTTCGTGAAGGGATTGAGGCAGCCAAAGGCGTGCTTGGCGATCTTGGCTACAAGGCCTCGAAGACTGTGCCACCGCAGGCCGAGGATACGCCATACGAGATCACGCAGCTTTGGGCCGTTCCCGGCAAAGGGCGCGCGTGGCTGGATTTCCAGAACGATGTTACAGTGAAAGACGTCAAACAGGCCGCGACTGAGAACTTCCGGTCAGTCGAGCACATGAAGCGCTATACGACGCAAGGTATGGCGACGGATCAGGGCAAGAATTCGAACGTGGCGGCGTTGGCCATTCTAGCGGACGTCACCGGGCGCGCGATACCCGAAACCGGAACCACGACGTTCCGCCCTCCGTATTCTCCTATCGCCATTGCCGCGTTGGGTGCTGGGGCTGAAGGCAAGGGTTTCAAGCCGCAACGCTTTATCACTTCGCACAAAGCGACCGTAGCGCGGAAAGCTCCGTTGGTTGAGGCCGGGCTGTGGTATCGCCCCAGCTATTTCCCAAAGGATGAAGAAACCACGTGGCGGCAATCCTGTGACCGTGAGGTCAACATGGTGCGTCAGGCCGTCGGGGTGTGCGATGTCTCGACGCTTGGCAAGATTGACATACAGGGGCCGGATGCGGGGGCGTTTCTGGACTTCGTTTATACGAACATGTTCTCGACCCTCAAAGTTGGCCGAACGCGATATGGCCTGATGTTGCGTGAGGATGGATTCGTCATGGATGATGGCACCACCGCGCGGCTGGGAGAGACGCATTACTTGATGACCACCACCACGGCAGGTGCTGGCGATGTAATGAAGCATCTGGAGTTCGTTCATCAGGGCCTGCGCCCTGATCTGGATGTCTCGTTCATCTCGGTCACTGAACAGTGGGCACAGTTTGCCGTGGCCGGACCAAAATCGCGTGAATTGTTGAACGATCTGCTGGGCGCACCTCTTGATGAAGAAAGCTGGCCCTTCATGGCTTGCGGATCGATCTCGGTGCTGGGTGTGCAGGGGCGTTTGTTCCGGATCTCGTTCTCGGGCGAGCATGCATATGAAATCGCCGTGCCTGCGCGCTATGGCGCGAGCCTGTTCGATATTTTGACCGAGCGGGCTGAAGCGCTGGGCGGTGGTCTTTATGGGATGGAAGCGCTGAACGTTCTTCGCATCGAAAAGGGCTTTATTACGCATTCCGAGATCCACGGACGGACGACTGCCTATGATATCGGCATGGGTCGGATGGTGTCGCAGAAGAAGGATTGCATCGGCAAAACCACGTCGCAACGTCCGGGCCTTGAAGAGCCGGGGCGCGAGCGGTTAGTCGGACTCAAGCCCATTGGCGAAAGCAGGGAATTGCTTGCGGGCGCGCATCTGTATCGGGAAGAGGCCGAGCCGGTGCGTACCAATGATCAGGGCTATCTGACCTCCGTGTGTTATTCCCCGACGCTGGAAACGATGTTGGGCTTGGGCTTCCTGGCGGACGGGCCTGAGAGGTATGGAGAAATCGTGAAAATGGTCGATCATCTGCGCGGCGTGACAACCCTGTGTGAAGTGGTGAACCCGGTTTTCTTTGACCCCGAAGGAGGGCGCGTCCGTGGATAATCTGACCGCCAAAACACCCTGCGACGGGTTGCTGCCTTTGACTATCGGCTCAGTAACGCTCAGCGAAGAGGATGTAGGGGCGATCCATTCGATCTCACCTTTCAAGGGTAAGCAAAAGGCGCTATCCGAAGCTTTGAAAGCAGCGCACGGGATGGCCTATCCATCGGCCAATCGCGCAACGGGTAAGGCTGGCGCGCGGGCGATCTGGTTCGGCCCGGCGCATGCGATGCTGATCGGGCCGTCTCCTGATGCGACCCTGACCAAGAATGCGGCCATTGTGGACCAATCAGATGCCTGGGCTGTGGTCCGGTTAGAGGGTGCTGATGTCGAAGACGTACTGGCGCGCGTAGTGCCTATTGATCTGCGTAAGGCGAACTTCAAGCGCGGCCACTCCGCCCGGACCCTGCTGTTCCACATGACCGCTTCGATCACGCGCGTTGGGGAGAACACGTTTCAGATCATGGTCTTCCGATCCATGGCTGAGACACTGGTTCACGATTTGAAAAGGGCGATGGAAGGCATCGCCGCGCGCGGGTAAGCTGCGCTGAAAGAAACGAATCTTCGGAGATCCCCATGTTGCGTATCGCTATCGTTGCGGCCGTGCTGGCCACGCCAGTGGTTGCACAGGAAACCAAGGAACAGAGCTGCAAGTATCAGGCCGACGTTGTTGCAGCGATACAGAAAGCACGACTTGACCGGGTCAAGGAACGCGATGTGGCGCAGGCGGTGGCCGACAGTGGTCCTACCTGGCCCGAGAACTACAATGCCGCTGTTCCGCTGATCACGCCTTGGGTATATGAGCAGAAGATGCGCGACGTGCGTAAGAAGGATCTCGGAGCTGCGTGGCTGGAGTTGTGTTTACAACAATAATCCACAGTCAGATCATTTCTCTGTGGACAACCGCGCGCCATCCCCTTGGCGCGCGTTTTCATTTCTGGCAGGTTTGACCCATGTCTTTGCCCCCCGGATTTCTGGATGAACTGCGAACGCGCCTCAGCCTGTCTCAGGTTGTTGGGCGTAAGGTCATGTGGGACCAGCGCAAATCCAATCAGGGCAAGGGGGATATGTGGGCGCCTTGTCCCTTTCATCACGAAAAGACCGCCTCGTTCCACGTCGATGACCAAAAGGGATTCTATTATTGCTTTGGCTGCCACGCCAAAGGGGACGCGATCAGTTTTGTGAAAGAGACCGAGAATGTCTCTTTCATAGAAGCCGTGGAAATTCTGGCGCGCGAGGCCGGGATGCCGATGCCCGCGCGTGATCCCAAGGCGCAGGAAAAGCATGACCGCCGTTCACAGCTGGCCGAGGTGATGGAACAGGCTGTGCAGTTCTTTCGTTTGCAACTCAAGACTGGGGCAGGGGCGGCGGCACGTGATTATTTGACACGTCGCGGTCTTGACGCGAAGGCGCTGGACCGTTGGGAAATCGGTTTCGCACCCGAGGGCTGGCAGGCTCTGTGGGATCATCTAACCGGTAAGAATGTCTCCGAGGACCTGATCCTTGGGGCCGGGCTGGCCAAGCCGTCGAACAAGGGTAAGAAACCCTATGATACATTCCGCAACCGCATCATGTACCCGATCCGCGACCCGCGCGGGCGGTGCATTGCGTTTGGTGGCCGGGCGATGGATCCCAATGACAACGCCAAATACCTGAACTCGCCCGAGACCGATCTGTTCGACAAAGGCCGCAGCCTCTACAACCATGGCCCCGCACGACAGGCGGCAGGCAAAGGGCAGCCTTTGGTTGTGGCCGAGGGCTACATGGACGTGATCGCTTTGGCTGAGGCCGGGTTTGGCGCGTCGGTTGCGCCATTGGGGACTGCGATCACCGAGCATCAGTTGCAACTACTTTGGCGCATCTCTGACGAGCCGATCATCGCTTTGGATGGCGATACGGCAGGGCTGCGCGCGGCGATGCGGGCGGTCGACTTGGCGCTGCCGTTGCTGGAAGCGGGCAAATCCTTGCGCTTTGCACTGATGCCCGAAGGCAAGGACCCCGACGATTTGCTGCGCGCCGAAGGTTCGGGAGCGGTGCAGGGTGTGCTGGATGCTGCAATCCCGATGGTCAAACTGCTCTGGCAACGCGAGACGGAAGGCAAGGTCTTTGACAGCCCCGAACGCAAAGCGGCGCTGGATAAATCCCTGCGAGAGAAGATCAAGCTGATCCGCGACCCCTCGATCCGATCGCACTACGGGCAGGAAATTAAGGACCTGCGCTGGCAATTGTTTCGCCCACAGCGACAATCGCAAAATCGTCCGTGGCAACCGCGCGGAAAATGGCAGCCGCAGGCACAGCCTGCCACGCCAGGCGCACGGGCGTCATTTCTGGCCTCGGCTGAGAATGCGGATATTCAACTGCGCGAAGCGGCAATTCTCGCGATTGTCATCCTGAATCCACAAGTTGTCGTGCAATTCGAAACTCAGCTGGAAGAAATGGATTGCCACGACCCTGATCATGCGGCCTTGCGGGGAGCAATCCTGCGCCATGCCATCGACGATCCGGACAATCTGCAGGATCACATCATGCAAACTTTGGGACCGGAACCCCTTGAAAACCTGCTGGCCCTTCGCCATGTCGCAGTGATCCCCTGTGTGTACAAACCGGGCGACGTTGAAAAGGCCGAGATGACGCTGGCCGAGGAACTCGCAAAGATCAAAGCGCTCCGGGGGTTGGATGCTGAGATTGCCGAAGCGGCAGAGGAATTGTCTGATCTGGCCGATGAGGCGCTGACATATCGGCTGGCGCAAGCCGCCGAAGAGCGCAACCGTACAAGCCGCAGCCAGAACGAAGACAGGGCCGTTTTCGACATCGCCGACAATGGTGCGCGAATCAACCGCGATGAGAAAGACGCGTTTGAGGCCATCACGTCTGGCATCAAATTCGAACGGAAACATCGATGAAGTGGTGTTTTCGTAAGGCACTGGAAAAGAAAAACGGGTAAACGGGTGGCCGAATCACTTCTACGCGCTAATGATTCGGTTCAAACGAATCACCCATCCCTGCAGGAGCATTGAATGGCCGCCAAGGATACGAACGAAGACCGCAAATCCGACGAGCAGGAACAGGAAATCTCGCTGGACATGAGCCAGGCCCAGGTCAAGAAGATGATCGCCGAGGCTCGCGAGAAAGGTTACATCACCTACGACCAGCTCAATCAGGTTCTGCCGCCTGATCAGGTCAGCTCGGAACAGATCGAAGATGTTATGTCGATGCTGTCCGAGATGGGCATCAACATCATCGAAGATGAAGAAGCCGAAGAAGAAGAAAACAAAGGCTCGACCGAACTGGTCACCACCGAAGGTCCGCGCGAGGTTGCGCTGGCTGGTGCTGCAACCGAAAAGCTGGATCGCACCGATGACCCCGTACGCATGTATCTGCGTGAGATGGGTTCAGTCGAACTGCTGAGCCGCGAGGGCGAGATTGCTATCGCCAAGCGGATCGAAGCCGGTCGGAACACCATGATCGCTGGTCTGTGCGAAAGCCCGCTGACCTTCCAAGCGATCACCATCTGGCATGACGAACTTTTGTCCGAAGACATTCTGCTGCGGGACGTCATCGATCTGGAAACCACTTTCGGCAACCAGATGGATGAAGACGGCGAGGTTGAAGAGCCGGTTGTCGATACCTCATCGGTGCAGGCGGCCAAGCCTGCCAAGGATGAGGGGCCGGAGCTTGACGCTGACGGCAACCCGATTGCCAATGATGATGACGATGATGACGACGATCAGGCCAACATGTCCCTGGCCGCGATGGAAGCGGCGCTGAAGGATCAGGTTCTGACCACGCTGGAACGCATCTCGACCGACTTCGCGATGCTGTCCGAAATGCAGGACAGCCGGATTTCTGCGACGCTGAACGAGGATGGCACTTTCAGCGCGAAGGACGAAGAAACCTATCAGAAGCTGCGCGCTGAGATTGTTGAACTGGTGAACGGTCTTCACCTGCACAACAACCGGATCGAAGCTCTGATCGACCAGCTTTATGGCATCAATCGCCGGATTATGTCACTGGACAGCTCGATGGTGAAACTGGCTGACCAGGCTCGCATCAACCGTCGCGAGTTCATTGATGCTTATCGTGGGCGCGAGCTGGATCCGAACTGGTTGGCTGAAATGGCTGAAAAGCCGGGTCGGGGTTGGCAGATGTTCATCGAACGCTCGACCGAAAAGGTTGAGGAACTGCGCAACGACATGGCCCAAGTCGGCCAATATGTCGGTCTCGATATCCCTGAATTCCGCCGCATCGTGCAGCAGGTTCAGAAGGGTGAGAAAGAGGCGCGGCAAGCCAAGAAGGAAATGGTCGAGGCCAACCTGCGTCTGGTGATCTCGATTGCCAAAAAGTACACGAACCGCGGCCTGCAATTCCTTGATCTTATTCAGGAAGGTAACATCGGCCTGATGAAGGCGGTGGACAAGTTCGAATACCGCCGGGGCTATAAGTTCTCGACCTATGCAACCTGGTGGATCCGTCAGGCGATCACGCGTTCGATCGCGGATCAGGCGCGCACGATCCGTATCCCGGTGCATATGATCGAAACGATCAACAAGCTGGTCCGGACAGGTCGTCAGATGCTGCACGAAATCGGCCGCGAGCCAACGCCGGAAGAACTGGCCGAAAAGCTGCAAATGCCGCTTGAGAAGGTGCGCAAGGTGATGAAAATCGCCAAGGAGCCGATCAGCCTTGAGACACCAATCGGTGACGAGGAAGACAGCCAGCTGGGCGATTTCATCGAAGACAAGAATGCCGTGCTGCCGCTGGACAGCGCCATTCAGGAAAACCTCAAGGAGACCACCACACGGGTTCTGGCCTCTCTCACCCCGCGTGAGGAACGGGTTCTGCGGATGCGCTTTGGCATCGGCATGAACACCGACCACACGCTGGAAGAGGTCGGTCAGCAGTTCAGCGTGACGCGCGAACGTATCCGCCAGATCGAGGCGAAGGCGCTGCGTAAGCTGAAACACCCGAGTAGGTCGCGTAAATTGCGGTCCTTCCTAGATCAGTAAATCGAAAGGCGCCTCATCCCGAGGCGCTTTTTTCTTTCGCCCGCTCACAATGACTGAACTTCAAATCAAATTGGCGGGAATTCGCAAGGAGTCCGGCGATGCCATCTTTATATCGCCGCTGTCCACTCATGGACAGGCCGGGGCGAGGTGATTGGGCTGATGACCCCCGGCCACGTTGTAGCTTCATGAAAGCGGATGAGAGACACGTTTGCGAAAAGCAGTCGGGGCCTGACCCGTCCAACGTTTGAAGGCGGTGGAAAACGCAGCCTGATCGGAATAACCGAGCGAATACGAGATTTCGGACAGATGCATACCGTTCTTGATGAAGGTCTGCGCCAGGTCACATCGTAAATCTTCAACAATCTCGCGATATGAAGTGCCTTCGTCAGCCAGGCGGCGAGCCAGTGTTCGAGGGCTTAGGCCGAGCTGGGTGGCGGCGTCGTCCACCTGTACAATTCCCCCCGGCATCGCATCTGTGATCAACCCTTCGATCTGTGCTCGGGTTTTCTGTCTTGGCGACTGTCTTTCGGCCAGCAGGCGTTCACCAAATTCAACCAAATGCGCGCGCAGGCTAGGGTCGTAAGTTGGGATCGGTGTTTCCAGCGAGGGTAGCGACAGGATGATTTCCAAGCGTTCGGCCCCGAAGGTAACTGGGAAACCTCCGATCTTCTGGTAGGTGGCTTGGTGTTGCCCAACTGTGTGCTGAAACCGTATCTCAATCGGATTCAGATTCAACTGAGTCAACGCCCGCATCCGGGCGATCGCGCCAAACAGCAGGAACTCGGTCCGCCGATGATAGCGAGAAAAGCTCGGGTCTTTCCAATCGGCCTCAAGCGAGGCAGCGTTACCTGAAAGGCGCAGATTGAAGGCCAGGGCCGGGTCGATAATGCCATGAAACCGCGCCGTATTCTCGATCACCTGCTTCAGATCACGAGAGTACTTGCTGATATAGGCCGTAATGCTGGAAGAAGAACTGAATTCCAGACCCGCCCGTGCGCCAAAGGTGATATCGCCAAGTGCATCGCAGGCGTGTCGGACAAACAGCGCTTCTTTGTGGGCGCTGTACCTTTTGGCAGGCGGTTCAATATCGCTGCGGGTCAATGCGCAGTCACTCAGGACTTGTTCCACCACGGTCGCGCTTGCGTGATCCTCAAGGGTCCGTGTCAGCAATTGAATGCGTGAAATGTCGACGTCCATCACCCAGCCCAAAAAACGCGTTACTGTAATACCGTTACCCTAGCGGCAAACCGTGGCAATGCGCCAGCCTCGGTGCTGATACCCAGGAATTGACCGCAACTCGCAAAGATATGGCAGAAATGGCCATGTCCGTAGCCTTGGCCAATAGCTACATGACCGGTGTTGTCGGGTCAGCGCCTTTTGGGGAAAAGGTCAGAGCCTGAGCGAGCGGTCCACCAAGCCGTTTCAACGGGTTCCCCGGCACGCCCCTCTCATTCTTCTGGTCAGTCATGTCGCATTGCTGCGGCGCATTCGACGTGACAGCATCACGGGGAACCTTTTGTTATTTCTTGATCTCTCGTGGCTGATGATCTTTCCATCGATACAGATTTGATCGTCTTCGACGGTGAATGCGTGCTGTGTTCAGGGTTTTTTCACTTCATGTTGCGCCATGATCGAGATCAGAAATTTCTATTTGCAACCGCGCAGTCACCGCTTGGGCAGCAGCTTTATACTCTCCTGAACCTGCCGACAGACGAATTTGAAACCAATTTGGTGATCGTCAAAGGAAAGGTGCACCAAAATCTCGACGCATTTGCCGCTGCGATGCATGCATTATATGTTCCGTGGCGGGTATTGTCCTTGTGTCGATACCTGCCGAGGTTTCTGAAGAACCCGCTGTACCGGATGATTGCCCGTAACAGATATGCGCTATTTGGGCGGCGGGATGAGTGCCTAGTTCCTGATCCTTCTCTCCGATCGCGGTTTGCCCAAGATGGATTCTGATCGTGATCCATTCCTGCAGGCGCTGGGTATAGATGAAGCTGTGCCTGGATTGGTCAGGGATTTGCACAGCGGGGAAGGTCGCTACTCTGGTCGATGCAGCATTCAGCGTGGCCGAGGCGTTTTGGTCGCTCTGGCACTTCGCATCGGGCGATTTCCACCTGCGGGCGAAGATTTGCCGGTCACCCTTACGATCCGAAAGCCCGGCGCATATTGGCAATGGGAACGGGATTTCGCAGGCCACAAAACGCGTTCACGGATCACTTTTGATCCGCTGTGTGGCATGGTGCGGGAACAGATCGGCGGGCTGACAATATGGTTGCAGCCGGTGAGAACTGATAAGGGGCTGACCATTGAGATCCGCCGCCTCGCTTTGTTTGGTATTCCGTGTCCGGGGTTTCTTTTGCCACGTTCCGGATCGACCGAGGCTGAGGACGTACAATTGAGGTTTCGCTTTGACATTTCGGCGACAGCACCGGGATTGGGACACCTGATCCGCTATCAGGGATGGTTAGAGCCTGTTCACGAACCACGTGGGTCAAGCTGACATGATCGTTAGTTCGCTGTGCTGACGATGGCGACGCACTAGTCTATATTTCACATGGAAACAGGAAGATGGTCACGATGAAACAGATTATACTTTGCGCATTTGCAGCAATGCTTATGACCAGCTCTGCGGGCGTCGTCGATGCAGCGCCGAACGGTTATCGAACAGAACCGATGAGCGGCACAGACTTCGAGGTCATTCCAAGGACACGTCAGGATACTGATGGATATTGGTGCGCCGCTGCTGATTTTGCCCGCCGGAAATTGGGTGCTGGGTGGCAGCAACAAATCTACGTTCTGCGCGGCTACGGCCCCAGCGTGACAACGGGACGCCGGACGGCGGTACAGTTCACACTGAAACAACCCGCCAATGTCCCGCAGAAAGGCAGCTTTTCGGTCACAGCCGGGTTCCAGCCGGGTGACAGCATGTCGGTACAGGGCGCAAATGCACGGTGCGGCGTCCGTCCGTTTATCAATTGACCTGCGATGCAGACAGAATTCTCGATCCAGACACAGGGCGTGGGGCTCTATGAGATTACCGCCCCTGTGCGCAGTTGGCTGAGGCCGGTTTCGGACGGTTTGCTGACGCTCTTTGTGCGCCACACTTCTTGTTCGCTGCTTATTCAGGAAAACGCCGACCCCGAGGTGCAGACTGATCTGCGCGCATTCTTTGAACGGCTGGTGCCGCAATCGGATCATCCGTCGATGGCTTATCTGCGCCACACCTATGAGGGGCCGGACGACATGCCAGCCCATATCAAGGCCGCGATGATGCCTGTATCGCTGTCGATACCGGTGTCAGATGGGGTACCTGCGCTGGGCACATGGCAGGGGATATATCTGTTTGAACACCGCAACGCGCCGCATGAAAGAAAGGTCGCTGCGCATTTTGGGTGACGCTTTATATTGGGGTGGAAAATTCCGACTACCCAAACCCTAGAGGCTGTCCTATAGTTGTGGATAAGTAAGCCGCAGCGCTTACAAAAAGTGGCCAGCTAGGGACGAGGAGACGGCGGATGCGCTGCCCGTTTTGCGGAAATATCGATACTCAGGTCAAAGATTCACGCCCGGCAGAGGATCACGTCGCGATCCGTAGACGGCGGTTCTGCCCGGCCTGCGGCGGACGGTTCACCACCTATGAACGCGTGCAACTGCGTGATCTGGTCGTCATCAAAACCAACGGTAAGCGCGAAGACTTCGACCGCGACAAGCTGGAACGCTCGATCCGTATTTCGATGCAGAAGCGGCCCATTGATCCCGATCGGATTGATCAGATGATCTCCGGTATCGTGCGCCGTCTTGAAAGCATGGGGGAAACCGATATCCCTTCGAATAAAATCGGTGAAATTGTAATGGAAGCGCTGGCCCGGATTGATACGGTCGCATATGTTCGCTTTGCGAGTGTGTACAAGAATTTCCAGGCGGCCGATGATTTCGAGGAGTTTGTCCACGAGTTGCGCCCGCCGCAACCTTCGACGGATGAGTGAGCGATACAGATAAGCGATATATGGCGCTGGCCCTATCATTGGGGCGGCGCGGCCAAGGCACCTGCTGGCCGAATCCGTCCGTCGGGTGTGTCGTCGTGCGCGATGGACGCATCGTTGGTCGCGGCTGGACGCAGCCCGGGGGTCGTCCGCATGCAGAACCTATGGCTCTGACGCAGGCGGGTAAGGCCGCGCGAGGTGCCACCGCTTATGTCTCGCTTGAACCCTGTTCACACTACGGAAAGACGCCGCCCTGTGCCGAAGCGCTGATTGCGGCCGGTGTTACCCGTGTGGTCTCGGCGATCGAAGACAGCGATCCTCGGGTCGCTGGGCAAGGGTTTGCCATGTTGCGCGAGGCCGGGATTGAGGTCACCACCGGCGTTCTGGCGGAACAGGCGGCCCGCGATCACGCAGGGTTTTTTCTGAAAACCGAGCAAGGCCGCCCGTTTGTGACTTTGAAAATGGCCAGCAGCTTTGATGGACGGATTGCCACGGAAACCGGGCACAGTCAGTGGATCACAGGTCTAAATGCTCGCCGCGCGGTGCATGCGATGCGTGCGCGCCACGATGCGGTGATGGTTGGGGCAGGGACAGCGCGCGCCGATGACCCGTCGCTGACGGTTCGTGATCTCGGCGTGCAGCATCAGCCGGTGCGCGTGGTGGTCTCGCGCCATCTGGATTTGCCCTTGATGGGGCAACTTGCGCGAACCGCGTCCGATATCCCTGTCTGGCTCTGTCACGGCCCCCACCCAGACCCCGAGCGTGCGCGTGCGTGGGAGGGGTTGGGTGCCCGTCTGATCCCTTGTGCGCTGGATGGTCATCACGTGGATGCGGCTGATCTGTTGCAACAGCTTGGGCAGGCCGGATTGACGCGTGTCTTTTGCGAAGGCGGATCAGCATTGGCTGCATCTTTGCTAAAGGGCGATCTGGTCGATGAGTTGGTCGGTTTTACAGCGGGGCTGACCATCGGGGCCGAAGGTCTGTCCGCGATCGGCGCACTGAGGCTTGATACTCTGGATACTGCCCCCCGATTTGATCTGATCGAAACACAGGTCGTTGGCGGCGATATCCTACATCGCTGGGCGCGCGTGACGCACTAGCCTTCAGCGCCACCAATGCGCATGCGTCGCCAGTGCGCCCTGAAATTTGGACAAGATGCGATTTACGGGTCCGGTAGGGGATGGCGTACCTTGCGCAAGCCGTTCGACCGCGATTTCGACGGGGCAGTTCTGTCCTGTCACCGGATCGAGATAGCGCGGGTAGTCGATCAGCGTTGCGTGCACCAATCCCATCAACGAAGGCCGCGCGCCACGTCGCGCAGGCACCGCCCCCAGATCATTCGTCAGCCCCCAACCGGCATAGAACGGCGCACCGAGAGTGGTGACCCGGACGCCACGCAGCAAAGCCTCGAACCCCAGCAGAGAGGTCATAGTCCAGACCTCATCCACCTGTCCAAGCAGGGTGGCAGGATCGGTGCCTTCTACAATGACATCGGCCAGATCGGTTTCGATCTTGCCGTCGCGCAGACCAGCTTCGACATCCGGGTGCGGTTTATAGATCAAAACCGCGTAGGGATTGGCCTCGCGCGCCGCGCGCAGCAGGTCCAGATTGGTGCGGATATTGCTTGCTCCCAGCCGGATCGAGGCGTCATCTTCTACCTGACCTGGCACCAGAATACGATGCCCCGTCGGTAGGTCCGGGGCGGGGTGGCCGATGTTGTACTTGCTTAGGCCCTCGGTCAGCAGCCGGGCTGTCAGCCGCTCGGCGCGGAGCCTCTGATCAGGGCGCAAGGTTTCGCGCGTGGTGATCCATTCTTCCAGGCGGCTGGGATGCGTTGGATCGTAGTAGATGCCGATATCATCGGTCACCAGCGACAGCGGTGGAACCAGCTCCGCGCCCAACCCACGGGATCGTAAAAAGCCATCCTCAATCCGGGTTGCATTCAGCGTCTCACCGGCCCGGCTGGCCCAGACCATATGGGGTTGTTTGGTGTTCTCTGGCTGCTCGGCCACGAAACGCACCTTATGGTGCTGGCCGAAAATGCGTTGCAGGTGGCGGCGTTTCCATACCCGCATCCCGGAGGCGGTCCAGCCTTTGTGGTCCTGCCGCCAGGCCCGGGTTTGCGCCTCAAGCGTATCGAGCACGCATTCCAATTCGCACAGGCGATCATGGTAGGGATCATACCAACGCGGATACAAGATCATCGCAGCTGCAAAAAGCTGCGCCCGCGTAAGATTCCGTTGGCGACGGAGCAGGGGTGCATCATCTTGCGTCAGCCCCCACCCAGCGTAGAATGGTTGCCCGAACACGCGAGGTTTGTGCCCGGCCAATATCGCCTCAAATCCCATCTGCGAGGACAGCGTGTAAACCCCGATCGCCCCTTCAAGCAGCGACCATGGGCTGATGGGGCTGTCCAGGATCGACACCCTGTTACTCAGGTCTTGATCGGAAAAATAGCCTTTGCGGTGGCCTGCCGTGGTTTCAGGATGGCTTTTGATGAGGATGCGCGCACCGGGGTTTTCCTCTTGCGCGATGACCAGCATCTCGCGGAACCGTGCATAGTCGCCGTTGCTTGCGGTGACGGCTGCATCTCCCTGCGTCTGATCGATTACCATAACGTAGCCCGGATCGGGAGGCGTCAGGTCAAGGTCAAAGGCCGAGTATTTGCTTAGATGCAGTTCTCTGATGCGCGCGATTGCGCCTCGCGCACGATCCAGCAGGGCGGTGTCATCCAGCGGATACATGGCCAACAGAGTTTCCAGATCCGAAGGTGAGCTCGGGTCAAAATGCAGGCCCGATCGATCCAGCAGCAGCCCCATTGGTGCTTCGCCGTTCCGTCCAGGGTGCAGTGACCTCAGGAACGAGTCTTCGACCCTCAGGACGGGAACATTGCGTTTCTGCGCGATACCCAAGCCACGATGGGCTGTTGGGCTGTTGCCCCAGACCCCGACCAGATCATCAGGCTGTGGCAGTCCAAGCCGAATATCATATCCAGCCAGCGACAATATGCGCCGCACGCGCCGCTGTGTCAGGAACCCACCGTTGTAAACAAAAAGCCGGGAGCGTTCGCCCCCGGCCGTGTTCTCCGATTCAGAGAGCATCCAATCAGTTACCCGTAAGTGTCGCCACGTTCGCAAATGGCGTCAAACCACCGGCAATCAGGGAGACAGATTTGCTCCACTGTGCATACGGGGCCTCGGTAACGTATATCGTGTCATCGTCGCGGATCACGAAATCGCGGGCGACGAACAGGCCGTTGGGCGCGGTTAGGTTCAGCACGTAGATCATGCGCTGGTCGCCGTTCAACTCCGGACGTCCCATGACATTGCGCGCCACGTCCTGTCTTTCCTCACGCAGGACAAAAATACCGGTCGGGTCTGAGGATAGCGGCTGTAAGCCTCCGACCTGTGCCAGCGCTTCAAGGGCAGATAAGTCCTGACTTTCAAAGGCCACGCGGGACTGTCCACCGGTCGAGCCCAGCGCGATGTATGAGCGGCTGTCCTGTTCGACCAGAATGCGATCGCCGCCGCGCAGGGCGATATCGGTTTCCGGGTTGCGGAACAGATCGTCGTACCAGATGGTTCCTCTTTGCTTGCCCCTGATCACAGTGACCAATGCGATATCGGATGCAACTGCCACCCCGCCTGCTTGCGCGAGCATGGTCGACAACGAGCCAGTTGGTCGCTCAATCGGATAGATTCCCGGCGCGCCGATAGTTCCGGTCAGAGAAACGGTCGACCCATCGCCCGGAGTACGCGACACTTGGACCTGCGGATCCGGAGTCTGTTCTTCCAGCTTCGAGGAAATCAACGTGCGGAGCTGTTCGGGCGTATTGCCCGCTGCACGCAGCCGCCCTGCATAAGGAACAAATATGTAACCTTCGCTGTCGACCTGCACCTGATCCAGAACGGTTGCGCCACCGGCTGCGGAACTTAGCAACCCATCCTCGACATTTTCCCAGATGCTGAGACTCAGAATATCGCCGGGGCGTACGGTATCGGATGCGACGCTTTGCGCGCTGCGGAAGGATTTCGAAAACCCGTATTGCGGAATCACCGATGTGGCCCGCGCAACACGGTCGTCGACCTCAACCACAAAGGCGTTACCCCCGTTTTCGACCGACCCGGCTAGAATTTCGTTTTTGTTCGGCCCGGATTTGGGAAGCTGGCATGCTGCCAGCAGGCCAAGGGTCGCCACAAGGGAAACCCCCCGGATCCATCGGGTAGGAAAGCGCTGCACTGCCGATTTACCTCAATCGTCTTTGTTTTGTGAAGGTTACCCGCATCGCTTCGAAACATCCAGCAGCAGGTTGCCCGCGATCATTCAACAACGCGCAACTGTGGCGTTGTGGCCTCTTTATCGGAGAGCAACCCTTGATAGGGGTCCTGAGCCGATAGCATCATGTCAGCCGCCCGCCGCAGCAATTGACGACGCCCTTGGCGAGAATAGAACCCCCCGGGGACTTGGCAGGTTTCCAGAAGAAATTGGCGATAGGCCCGATAGGCCTTGCCGCCCGGGGCATCTGGCTGGGCAAAGAATGCCTCAATCGATTGCCGAGATACGAATTCGGGCTTGTCATAAACCGACTGCCCAAAAATTCGCAAAGGTATGCCACGCCATAGAACCTGCTGGCCTGCCGTGGAATTCACCGTCACGGCGGATTTTGCATCGTCTAGCAACCTGGCCAGCTTACCACCGGGCACATAGTGAATTCGGTTTGTGATGCCGTGCTGTGCTGCAAGCTGGCGCGCCCGCAGCCGCAGCGGTTCACGGTGGTTCTCAAGCGGGTGTTCCTTGATGACAAGGTGGTGATGCGCAGGGGCGCCTTTGGCGAATCCGGCGATCACTTGTTCGAGAAAATCGGACATACCGGAAAAATCCGAGTGATATTGGACCGAGCTGTCATGCCCCAATTGCAACAGCACAAGGTGATAGGGAAAACCGCTCCACCTGACCTGAGCTGTGGCCCAGCCCCGCTGTAGCCTGTGAATGGGCATCAGTGTCAGGCGTTTGAAGTATAGACGAAACTCTTTCGAGACCGGCAGCTCTCGATGGGGTCGGAATTTCTGATATCTGCGGTTCAGAAACAGCACAAACCAGTGATAGAGGGCACCGTAAAAGATGTGCTGGCGCATATCGCCCCAATGGGAAGGCGGTGGGGGTGCGTGCCCTTCGGACTGTTCCAGCGCCGTCCGCATCTGCGCCACATCCAGTTCCATCAGGCGTGAGTTTCCGTTCGACCCGTTTCGTTCATACGTCACCCACCATGGGCGCAGGTAGCCTTCTTCAAACACATGAACCGTGATCCCGTGTGCTTTGGCAATCTCAACTGCTCGTGCATGCACGGGCCGGGTGTCGCCATAGAGCACGATATCGGTCACATCATAGTGGGTGAGCAATTCGCTTAAGGTCTCCGGCCAATCATCTGGCGCGCCGCGATATGGAATGTAACTGGATTTGTCGCCCCAGAAAGCCTGATCGCCCGCGTTGAAGCCGACCCGCCAGACCTGAGCACCCGCAGCCCGCAGCATCCGACCAAGCGCGTTAAAGAACGGACCATGCGGTCCCTGTAGAAACAGGAACACACGCTGGTCGGGGCAAGCGGTCAAGGGTGCCATGCAATCTGCTCGTCTAGTGGCCTTGTGGTGCGTTTGTATAAAATTATGCCTCTTTGTCGTTTTCACGGCAAGGCAGGGCTTGCCGGTAGAGCTGCGTGCCTTTACCTCGGCTATTGAAGCTAGGTTCAGAGGGTTAATGATATGTTCACAGGGATCGTCACCGATATTGGCACCGTTACCGAACTGGACCAGCAGGGCGACCTGCGGGCACGGATCAAGACAAGCTATGAAACGGCGGGCATTGATATTGGCGCTTCAATCGCAAGTGATGGCGTCTGCCTAACCGTCATCGCGTTGGGCGATGATTGGTATGATGTGCAGATCAGCGCTGAGACGGTTTCGAAAACCAATCTGGACAGTTGGCAGGTGGGCAAGCGCGTCAATCTGGAACGTGCCTTGAAAGTCGGGGATGAATTGGGAGGGCACATCGTCTCGGGCCACGTGGATGGCGTGGCAGAGGTGGTCTCTGTGATAGACGAGGGTGACAGCACGCGGGTGACATTGCGGGCGCCGGCCAATCTGGCCCGGTTTATCGCTCCGAAAGGGTCCGTCGCGCTGAACGGCACATCGCTGACGGTTAATGATGTGGACGGGTGTGACTTTGGTATCAACTTCATTCCCCACACCAAAGAGGTCACCACATGGGGTGACGTCTCGGTTGGTGATCGCGTGAACCTTGAGATCGATACTCTGGCCCGATACGTCGCGCGACTGGCCGAGATGTCCTGACCTTCAGGTGGAAGGTCCAAATTTGGCCGTCAGCCTCTTGGACAGCCACCAGAAGCATGAAGCCAGCAGGATTGAGACATACCCGTCGATGGCGTAGTGCCAGGCGAGGTGAACCGAGCCTAATAAGATGATGAAGGCAAACACCGACAGCGCCCAGCCGAGCCAACGCGAATAGGTGAAGCCGTAGAACGCCAGCAGCACAGTAGAGGCAACATGCATGCTGGGCATCGCCGAGATTCCGCCTGCTAGCCCATTATTCCGATAACCATCCAACAGCATTTCATGCACATTCAGCGCCCAGACCGGGCTGATTTCGTGTGATTTGCGTAACAACTCCATCTGCGGAACGAAGTCAGAGCCAAGATTGAAGGGTTCGTAGTAAACGGGACCAACCGAGGCAAAGATGGTTGCAATCACATTGCCGCCTACAAACCAGCACAGAGCAAACGCTACCAGAAAAACGGTGCTGCGGTTCGGGTCACTGCGGTCCAGACAGGCGACGCAAACCGCGATGTAAATCATGGGAAACCAGATGTGATAGGCGCCATTTATCGCAGTGGTTACGATCGGGGATCCCAAAATGGGCCATAGCAAGGTCCACGGATCGACGCCGCCGTGCAGAAACCGGTCCCATTGCACGAATTGCTCATCCCAGAGTGTCGGATTCACAGCATGTATTTCGTTCTTCAGGAAGGTATAGGTCAGGATAAGAGCGACGATGCTGAGAAAGCAGATAACCGCATCGGTCGCTTTTCCAACATCTGCCATCTTGGATCGCAGATCTTGCAACATCCATTGAATTGGCTTTTTGGGTCGCACGACGAACATGGCAACGCCAAGTCGCCAAAGAACGAAATTTGCGAACATGAAACCAAGCAGACGAACTGAGATGACAATCAGGGAAGAGGTCGAAAAATCCCAATATGACCGTCCTACATAGATGCTAACGGCAATGGCATAGACCATCTGCAGTGCAATGAGTGATAGCAGCAGCCTGTTTCGCCGAAGGGCGCTTAAACGCACGAAATTTGCAGCGGGCAGATCAGCGGTCTTAGACACTGGGCTCAAATTCTCGTCTAGCTAGGACATTATACAATGACTGGTGCCCAGGATATCAGGCGATCCAAGGGCCCAATTGGGGCAATTTGTGGACAAAGTTCACGCAACCGGCCTAAAGGTTCAGCTATTGGCGACAATGCGCGGAAAAGGCCTAAGTCAAAACTGGCGCATAGGATTGGTAAACTGAGTTGGCACCAGATTTCATCGCTGGCCCTATAGCGCTGGGCATATCAATCTATCTCGCAGTGCTTACAGGCTGGTCTTTGCGTCCACTCTGGTCTATCCCGCCATTCAAACCCGTTGTGCGAAAGGCTGCCCTATGAGTTTTGAGACCCCCGGACCGGTAGAGGCCCAATTGCGCGAGGCGATCAGTCCGATCGAAGAAATCATCGACGAGGCCCGAAAGGGCCGGATGTACATTCTTGTGGATCATGAGGACCGCGAGAATGAGGGTGATCTGGTGATCGCGGCTGAGTTCGCTGACGCAGAGGCGATCAATTTCATGGCGACCCATGGGCGCGGGTTGATCTGCCTGCCGATGACAGCGGAACGGATCGATAGCCTGGGCCTGCCGATGATGGCGGTGAACAACTCGTCGCGTCATGAGACAGCCTTCACCGTGTCGATAGAAGCGCGCGAGGGAGTTTCGACGGGAATATCGGCCGCTGATCGCGCACTAACGGTGGCGACCGCGATCAACGAGCAAAACACTATGGCTCACATAGCGACCCCAGGCCATGTCTTCCCCTTGCGCGCCAAAAGGGGCGGTGTATTGGTGCGTGCAGGGCATACCGAAGCCGCCGTTGATATCTCGCGTCTGGCCGGGCTGAACCCCTCGGGCGTGATCTGCGAGATCATGAAGCCCGATGGCACAATGGCGCGCCTGCCTGATCTGGTCGCCTTCGCCGAAGAGCATGAAATGAAGATCGGCACGATCAGTGATCTGATCGCCTATCGCTCGCGTAACGACAATCTGGTGGTTGAAACTTCGCGCGAGACAGTGAATTCCGAATACGGTGGCGAATGGGAGATGCGGATTTTCACCGACCAGACCCACGGTATTGAACACGTTGTCATGATCAAGGGCGACATCACAACGCCCGAGCCGGTCCTGACCCGGACCCACGCCCTGCATGAAGCGCCCGATATTCTGGGTCTTGGCCCGAAATCTTCGCGAGAGCTGCCCCGCGCGATGGAAAAGATCGCCGAAGAGGGGCGCGGCGTCGTTTGCCTTTTCCGTCAGCCGCGAAATTCGCTGTATGCCGCAGACGACGAAGGCCCGCGCACGATCAAGCAAACCGGTCTGGGTGCGCAGATCCTGTCCAAGATGGGTATTCAGGAACTGGTGCTGCTGACAGACTCGCCTGAAACCGTGTATCTGGGGCTCGACGCGTTTGGACTGTCAATCGTCGGCACCCGCTCGATCCTCAAGGAAGACTGATAATGGCTGAAAAAGACAAACATGGCATTCTGCCGACTCCAAGCTTCGGCAAGCCGGTGAAACTGCTGCTGGTGGTGGCTCCGTTCTACCGTGCCATCGCTGACAACATGGTCGCTGGTGCCAAGGCCGAGATCGAGGCCGCAGGCGGAACCTGCGACGTGGTCGAAGTGCCCGGTGCGCTGGAAATCCCAACCACTATCGCCATGGCCGACCGCCAGTGTAACTACGACGGCTATGTCGCGTTGGGCTGTGTCATTCGGGGCGAGACGACGCATTATGAAACCGTCTGCAACGACTCTAGCCGTGCAATCCAGTTGATGGGCCTGCAGGGCCTGCTGATCGGAAATGGCATCCTGACTGTCGAAAACGACGAACAGGCCGAGGTACGTGCAAACCCCGAAAAGATGAATAAAGGCGGTGGAGCGGCGGCTGCGGCCTTGCATCTGATCGCGCTCAGCCGTAAGTGGGGCTCTTCCAAAAAGGGCGTGGGCTTCAAGCCACCGTCCGAGTCCATCCTTGTGGCGGGCGACAGCAACGGACCCACGACAGCATGACCCAGACAGACGCGCCGAAACCGGCCAACCAGAAACGCCTTATGAAATCCGCCGCCCGGCTTTATGCCGTGCAGGCACTGTTCCAGATGGAGCAGTCGGGCCAGACGACTGAACAGGTTGTGAATGAGTTTCTGGATCATCGGTTTGGCGCGGTCTACGAGGGGGATGAGATGCTGGATGGCGATATTAGTGTCTTCCGCAAGTTGGTGGATGACGCCGTGAACTATCAGGCCACCATCGACCAGATGACCGATCGTGCATTGGTCGCCAAATGGCCTATTGCGCGCATCGATCCGACCCTGCGCGCTGTGTTTCGCGCGGCCGGGGCTGAGTTGACCCAGAGCGACACGCCGCCAAAGGTCGTGATCACCGAATTCGTCGATGTCGCACGTGCGTTCTTCCCGGAAGGCAAAGAGCCCAAATTCGTGAACGCTGTGCTGGATCACATGGCGCGCGAAGCCCAGCCCGAGGCGTTCTGACGCCTTTACCGCGACCCTGCATGCGCTAGACTCACCATCACAGCGCAAGGAGGTTCGCCATGCCCAAACTGGTCCGTCTCTACATTACGCAAGTCATCTGGGGCTTTGTGATCTCGGCCGTCTTTGTCGGGGTGCTGCTGGCGCTCAACGTGGCCAATCTACGGCATCTAATCACCAGTTCGGAAATTGGTCTGATCGCGTTGGCCATGATCTGGTTCATGAACGGGATCGTCTTTGCGGGTGTGCAGTTCGCCTATGCTATCATGAGCATGGCTGAGAAGCCGAACAAACCACGTGGTGGAACACCGATTGCTCATGGTTTGAAGCCTGCGCCGATCAAACAGGAAGTGCGCGCAGGGCGCTGATTTATTAGGTAAATATGTGGCGGGACCACCAGTCAACCGTGCGGTTTGATTCCCGAGGACCTGTATGTACAGGTGGGCGCCAGGTAATCAGGCCAGGACCTGAACAGAGCCAGCCCCCTCGGAATTGCTTAAGGCCACCAGAATGCTACCTGTCACAAGAAGGGCAGAACCCGCCACGGGCCTAAGTAGGGCCTGAAGCAGGTTCGCACAAGGGGTTAAGCATCAACAGTTTCGTGCAATGCGGTGCGCATCTTGCCGAAATGTTCATCCCATCCGTCATCCAGCGAAAGGATCAGGCCAAAGGCGTCAGCCCCTTGAGGTAAGCCCTCGTGCAGCAGTCCAAGGCGTGTACCGCCGGCGACGGGTTCCAGCGTCCACTTGACCACACTTTCGGCGCCGCCCATCGGTTTTATGGTGAATGTATATTCAAGATACTCTGGACGTCTCGCTTCACGCACTTCACCCCAAATCAGAAGGTCGCCACTGGTCGTCCCGAACATCTCAAGCTTTTGTCCAGCAGCAAGGGGACGTTCGGGTTTGTGAAACCACTGGGCCAACCGGTCGGGATCAGTCAAATAGTCCCAAACGATTTCTGGTGTAGCGCGGAGAAAGATTGTTTTCTGCAAAACTGCGTCTGTCATTTCTTATTCCCTTCGATAGCTTTCTTCAGATTTGCGAGGCGATCATCCCAGAACCGGTCGAAGTAGCTGAGCCAGTCCAGAACCGGAGCCATTCCTTTGGGTTCAAGGCGATTGATGCGTTCGCGTCCACGAGCTTCGACGGTGATCAATCCTCCGTCGGACAAAACGGTCAGATGCTTTTTGACGGCCGCGCGGGTCATGTCGAAACGTTCGGTTAGTTGAGCGATCGTCATATCCTGCGCTGCTAGCATCTGAACGATGTCGCGGCGGGTCGGGTCCGCCAGGGCGCGAAATGCGTTTTGGGTCTGTGTCTTCATCGGGCACCTCTTATTAGATACCATTTGGTTTCATATTATTGCGATACCAAATGGTACTATGTCAAGCTGCTTGATTTTTGTTCATGAATTGTTCACATTCTCGGAATGACACTAATTATGCAGCCTGGACAGAAGCTGGCCCGTGGTGTTTCGCGTCACTTGTTGACCCACGGCTATGTTTCGATTGAAGAATTTGTCCCTACCCGAGGGCTGCGGGTCGATGTGATGGGGTTGGGCCCAAAGGGTGAGATTTGGGTGGTCGAGTGTAAATCCAGCCGCGCCGATTATCAGTCGGATTCCAAATGGCAGGGCTATCTTGACTGGTGTGACCGATTCTTTTGGGCGGTTGATACGGATTTCCCGACCGAGCTTCTGCCTGCGGAAACAGGCTTGATCATCGCCGATGCCTATGATGCCGAAATCATCCGTATGGGGCCAGAAAGCAAGCTGGCCCCGGCGCGGCGCAAAAAGATGGTTCAGAAATTCGCGATGGATTCTGCACGTCGGTTGCAGGCCTTGCGCGACCCCAGGGTTTAGCTTTTGATGGCGCGCGCGGCTTGGGCTGCGGCGCGGATTTCCTCGGCGATTTCTTCGGCCTCTTCGGGGTCGAAATCCATTGGAATCTCAATACCGGCACCTTCAATGAACAGCCGCACCATACCATGATCGGTGGGGCCGATCTGCAGGTTCGCTTCGATATCGCGTTCGGTATTGATGCTCATGTTCGCCTCCGGGAAATGCGCTTTGGTGCTAACGCGCGATGGGTTGAGAATCAAGCCGACTATGAGTTCAGATAGGGCATGGAGACGGCAACGCTCAGACCTTTCCACGCCGAGGATGCGCCGTGGCTGGTTGAACAGCATGGAGTGCTTTATTCCCGCGACGAAGGGTTTGATGACAGTTTCGGCCCGCTGGTTGCCCGCATTCTGACGGAATTCATCGCGGATCATGATCCAACTTGCGAACAAGGCTGGATCGCCGAGTGCGACGGGGATCGTTTGGGTAGTATTTTCTGTGTCAGGCTGGATGATCAAACCGCCAAGCTGCGGTTGTTTCTGCTGCTGCCCGAGGCTCGTGGACAGGGGCTGGGCAAGCGGCTACTGACTGCCTGCATGGGTTTCGCCCGCGACGCAGGATATCGCCAGATGGTGCTATGGACCCATGAGAGTCACGCCGCCGCTTGTGGGCTGTATCGTGCGTTTGGGTGGGAGCTTGTCGACAGCAAGTCGGTGCATTCGTTCGGTGTCGATCTGGTCGAACAAAGCTGGCGAATTCAGCTTTAATCCCCTTGCAATCCCCGTACGCCTTCGCTAAATCGCCCCTCACAAGTGCCGCCTTAGCTCAGTTGGTTAGAGCGCTGGATTGTGGATCCAGAGGTCCCCTGTTCAAGCCAGGGAGGCGGTACCATCTCCCAAAACCCAAGAACGGTTTGCCGGTTGCAGGTCTTTCTGTATACCCGGTACTTGGCGAAAGCTGCGTTCCGATGACATGAGCTAAATATGCCGGATAAGAAACCTGTAGACATCCGTAGAAGTGCGAGACTGTCTGTTGCGCCGATGATGGATTGGACCGACAAGAATTGCCGGTTTCTGCATCGTTTGCTGAGTTCTGAGACCTTGCTTTATACTGAAATGGTCACAGCGCCTGCTTTGGTGCGCGGCGGCGCACTGCATCTGCTGGACTTTAATCCTCAGGAGCACCCGGTTGCGTTGCA
The DNA here is from genome assembly GCF_057221175.1 of Ruegeria sp. HKCCD3925. Lineage (NCBI taxonomy): Bacteria > Pseudomonadati > Pseudomonadota > Alphaproteobacteria > Rhodobacterales > Roseobacteraceae > Ruegeria > Ruegeria sp. HKCCD3925. Next base: position 118,369 of record NZ_JBWVBI010000009.1, on the reverse strand, counting down.
GCTAGGGGGTTCTGACCCGCAGGAATTGGCGCAGGCGGCCAAGCTGGGCGCGGAAGCCGGATATGACGAGATCAACTTGAATTGTGGGTGTCCGTCTGACCGTGTGCAATCAGGGACATTCGGTGCGGTATTGATGCGCGCACCAGAAAAGGTCGCGGAATGCGTTGCGGCGATGCGCGAGGCGGTGAAGGTCGAAGTCACGGTGAAATGCCGTATCGGTGTTGACGAACAGGAACCTTCAGAAGTGCTACCTGCATTCCTCGACCAGATTCGCAAGGCCGGTTGTCGGCGGGTGACGATCCATGCGCGCAAAGCTTGGTTGCAGGGGTTAAGTCCCAAGGAAAACAGAGATATTCCGCCACTGGATTATGATCTGGTGCATCGGATGAAGGCTGATTTTTCGGACATGCATATCTCGATCAATGGTGGCATTACGTCGCTTGCTCAGGCGCAACAGCATCTGGAGGCTGGGCTTGATGGTGTCATGATCGGTCGTGCCGCCTATCACCAACCGACAGATATTCTGGCGGCTGCGGACCCGTTGATCTTTGGAACGGGCAGCGTCGCGGATCCCATTGAAGTGGTGCAAAATATGCTGCCCTATGTCGAGGCGCATCTTGTCGACGGTGGTCGATTGCACCAGATCACGCGGCATATGCTGGGCCTGTTCGCGGGGCGTCCCGGTGCGCGGGGATGGCGGCGGATGCTCTCCGAAGGTGCTGTGCGCGAGAATGCCGGCCCAGAAGTGATCCTGCAGGCTCTGGACTCTGTCGCAGCGCTATCGCAGGTGGAACAGGTAGGCTAAGACGGCTTCGAGCCGCTATGGGGGAATGATGCCCGAGACGATGTTGCTGGCCCAGATGCTGGGCCTTTTGCTTGTGATCGGCGCTTTGGCCGGGGTGTTGGCTGGACTTTTGGGCGTTGGCGGTGGAATCGTTCTGGTGCCTGCGTTTTTCTATGCGTTTCAGACACTTGGATATGGCGGGCCTCAGCTGATGCAGCTATGCCTCGCAACTTCGCTGGCGACGATCATTGTAACGTCGATCCGATCGGTTCTTAGCCATAACAAGAAAGGCGCGGTGGATTGGGGCATCCTGCGCGGCTGGGGGCCAGGCATAGCGGTGGGTGCGGTGATCGGTGTTCTGGTGGCTTCAGCTCTGAGGACAGAGTTATTGCAGGCGCTGTTCGGCATGCTTGGCATGGTCATCGGCGTCTATCTTGGTTTGGGAAAATCCGAGTGGAGGTTGGGGGATGCAATGCCCAAGGGATTGCGCCGCGCTGTGCTTTCGCCTTCGGTCGGGTTTCTGTCGGTACTGATGGGAATTGGCGGGGGCAGTTTCGGTGTTCCGCTCATGAGCCTTTATAACACTCCGATCCACCGGGCGGTTGCGACCGCAGCGGGCTTTGGCGTGATCATCGCTGTACCGTCGGTGCTGGGTTTTTTGTTTCTCAACATCGCTCCGGAGCATCGCCCGCCGCTGACCATTGGCGCGGTCAATCTGGTGGCTTTCGGTATCGTCGTTGCGATGACTATGATCACCGCCCCGTGGGGCGTTAAGCTGGCGCATGCGATGGATCCGAAGCCGCTCAGGCGGGTCTTCGCGGTATTCCTTACCCTGGTTGCCCTGAATATGCTGAGAAAGGCGTTGGGGTGGTAGCGTCGTTTTACAAGCTAGGTTGGGTAAAGTTTCCTTATGATGGAGCGTTGGCGGATTGGGTGGCGCACGCTCTTCCCACTGCGCGTGCGTCCGTCAGCGATCCGGCTCATGCAGCTTGGCACGATTGCGATGGCACGTGGTTCATTGGCGTTGATGCACTGGACAATGATGCGCAGGGCAGGGTCGCGGGTTCGCCTGCACTGGCGGGCGCGGCCATCGAACTGGCACATCAGCAGTTTGGATCGATTGATCTGCACAAAGGGCAGGTGTCGGTAATATATCCGGGCTACCCTCAACCCCGGCGTGGCGAAAGCGAGGCTGCGGCGCGGTATCGTGCGCGGCGAGATGCGGCGCATGTGGACGGGCTCAAGCCAGCTGGCCCTGATCGACGACGGCGGGTGGATGAACCTCATGCCTGGATATTGGGTATCCCACTTACCGAGGCCAGTGTGGACGCAGCACCAATGGTGCTGTGGGAGGGAAGCCACAAAATCCTCGGCGATGCTTTTCGGTCCGCGATGAAGAAGGTGCCGCGGCATGAATTGGGCGAGGCCGATATCACAGATGTCTATCAGGCTGCGCGCCGCGAAGTATTCGAGACCTGTCCGCGCCTCGAACTACCAGCACGCCCAGGCGAAGCCTATCTGTTGCACCGCCACTGTCTGCATGGTGTTGCACCATGGGGTCCGAATGCCAGCGCTGGACCGGATGGACGGATGATCGCCTATTTCCGCCCTCAGTTGCCTGGTGGTGTAGCGCAATGGCTCGAATCCCCGTAACCTCCTGCCATTGTTTGGCTTTGGAGAGTTGGTTCGATGATTACGGTTCACACGAATGCAGATGGTGCCCTTATTGAGGTCGAGCTTTCGGGCGAGGTCACTAGCGCAGATTACGCGAGCACGCTTGTTCCCGCTATTGAGGCCGCATTGGAAGAGCACGACGCCATACGACTGCTGGCGATCGTTGGGTCCGAGTTCAAAGGATACGATCTGGGCGCCGCATGGTCTGATACCAAGTTGGGGCTCAGCCATTGGCGCGGATTCGACCGGATTGGCGTTGTGGCGGACCAGGGATGGGTGCAAACAAGCGTCCGCCTGGCTGCGCCGATCCTGCCTTGCCCGGTGCACGTTTTTGGAATGGATGGGGTGGAGGAAGCGCGTCGCTGGATGCGCGAATCTCTCGGGGCGATCCACGTGACGGATCTGGGCGGACCTTGCGTGCAGATCAGCCTGATGGGCAAACTGGATTCGCAGGAATACGGTCAGGCTCAAACCGATCTTGATGCGCTGTTGCGCGAACGTGACGGGTTTCGCCTGTTGATCGATCTGCGCGAGTTCGATGGTTGGCAGGGTCTGACTGCAATGGCAGCCCATTTCAGACTGGCGGCTGGTCATATTGGGATGCTGGATCGTGCAGCGATTGTCGGTGACAAGACATGGCAAAAAATGGCGCAACGCATGGCCAGCCATGTTCTGGGAACGCGGACCCAGTATTTCCCGGCTGAGGAATACGAGAATGCAAAAACCTGGCTTGCGACTGGCTAAATGCTCTAAAAATGGTTCAGAAACAATGCCTTGTAATCATAGGCATTGTTCTTTTTTGCGTTGACGTTACGGAATGCAACTTTAAGTTAGCGCTATTATTGACTGGTTGGTCAAATAACTTAAAAAGTCCTTACCTGTCCCGGATTTAGAGGGAGAGGCAAAAAGCTGTTTCGCGTCGCTGTGGGCCACCACTCACTCAAACACAGCTTCCGGACTCTTCCCCCTCGGTGTTCGGAACGGTCCCGCAGTGGCGCGTCGTTTATTACATATTGGAAGAGCAATGATTTTTCGCTCAGTACTAAAGCGCATTCTTTCGAAGGACACCCCCGAACAGGCTGAAAGCCACGAGTTGGAAGCTGAGTTGCGCCCGCGACCTGCAAAGACGACAACCCAGAACGAGCTGGTTGAACTGTTCGGTTCTGAGTTGCGGGATCACGAATCTCTGAGTGATCTTAAGCCTACGCGGTCGCCAAAATACTAGGCTTGCGGATCAGGACCCTTGCAGCCGGGCGGCACGGCCACCACGGCGCTTTGCCAGACGGGGTTTGCGTTCCGGCAGATCCTGCATGATTTCGGCCCGTTCGGTGCTGTCCATCTTTGACCAGCGCGTGATCTCGTCAATGGTGCGGTAGCAGCCGGTGCAGATACGTTCGGTCGGGTGAACGACGCAGATTTGGATGCAAGGGCTTTCGACCTCGTCCCGTTTCCAAACCATATTCGTCATGGGCGTTTTCCGATCCGTCAAAGAAAGCGCAGTCTGTCCAGCGCGCCTTGCAGAATATAACCTGCTGCGACGTGATCAATAACCTGTCCGCGACGTTTTCGTGTCGTATCCGCCTCAAGCAGTGCTTTTTCTGCCGCAACGGTGCTTAGTCGTTCGTCCCAGAAACCGATGGGCAGATCGGTCAAGCGGGTCATGTTTCGCGCGAAGGCGCGGGTTGACTGGCAGCGCGGCCCTTCGCTGCCATCCATGTTGCGCGGCAGTCCGAGGATAATGCCGCCGATCTCACGCTCGGTCACAATCTCGATCAAACGCGCGGAATCCAGTGTGAATTTCTTGCGTCGTACCGTCTCAAGCGGGGTGGCCACGCCGCGCATCCGGTCCGAGACGGAAACGCCGATGGTCTTTTCTCCCAGATCCAGCCCCATCAGGGCTGACATTGGGGGCAGGGATGCTGCGAAGTCTTCGAACGCGTCGTGGATCATTGAGCGATTCCGGCCTGCAGCGCGGCAGCGTCGATCATCTCCAACGCTGCAGCGTTACCCGCAAATACTTCCTTGGCTTCGTTCCTGATTTTGATGGCGCGTTGGCCTTCGCCCAGCACGCCCAAGGCGGCAATCAGGCGAGCCCACTCCTCGGGTGTCCCGCCCTCGGTCGCAAGGCGGTCCGAAAGGCCATCGACCATGCCGCGGATCATTTCTTGTCGTTCCTCTGGCGACATCTCGGCGGCAGCATTTACATCGTCCTGGCTGGGGCCGGATGCAGCAGAAAAGTCGGGTGTGTTAAACACGCCTGCGCGGAATGCCAATTCATCGATCTGTGACCGGATGGCATTCGCCCATGGCGCGCCGGCGGGGGCGTCATTCAGAGTTTCGACCCAAACGCGATAAGCCATATCAGGCCGCCCGGTCTGTGCCAGCATCTGCCCCCAATAATACCGGGCAGGACCCAAGCGCTGATTGCGCTCAAGCGCCTGTCGCAAGGCGGCTTCCGCTTCCGGTGAGACGTAGCCGCCAGCGGCCAAAATCATCATCTCTGCCTGATCCGAATAGGCCTGAGCCGACGCGTTGTCACCCGACAGTTCGATCACACGGGTTTGTGCCTCATACCCTGCTTTGAAGTTCCCCGCATTGGTTTCATGCTGTGCCAGCAGGGTATGGCCTTGCAGATCATCGGGGCGTTCGGCCACAGTTTCGCGCAGCCGGTTCAGCAAAGTTGCATAGCTTTCGTCCAGCGGAGGCGTCTGGACCGGTGTGGCAATGCCCTCGGCCTCAGCCTGGCTGGGTCGATTTTCGCGCAGGTCTTCTGCCATTTCCAGACGAACTGAAAGGGGCATGTCAGGGAAACCGGCAGCACCCAACTGACGATACATCGCCAACCCGCCACCAACCAGAACGGCGGCCATGGCGAGGAACGCAATTATGGTAACCAAGCGTGATGGCCCGGTGCCTTTGTCTTCATTGCGCATCTGCGCGTCTGCGGCCAGGATACGGCGCGAGATTTCCGTGCGTACACGCTCGGCATCAGCTTTCGCGATCACGCCGCGCGCCAAGTCTTTGTCAACGCCTGCTAGCTGTTCACGATAGACTCGCAGATCATAAGCAGCTGTCGGGCCGGTGCCGCGACGACCGCGCAGCATCGTGTAACCCAGGAAAATCGCGATCAGCAGCGCGATCAAGAAGATGAGAACCCAGAACGGCATGGTCCCTCCAAAATGGTTGCCCTGACTTAGACCTGTCGGCGCATGGAAAAAAGGGACAAATAGCCGCGAAGGGCGCTCATGTCGCAATAGTGCATTATTGCGGCGTTGCGCGGCAGGGTTAAAATGTATGGGCACGGCATACCTGCGCCCAATCATCGAAGACCGGACGGATTCGCACATGAAACACTACTCAGCCTTTGCTGTAGCGCGCGAAGCGCTGCGCTATCACACCGGATGGGAGCGCGCATGGCGTTCGCCGGAGCCTAAGAAGCGCTATGACGTCATTATCGTCGGGGCCGGCGGTCACGGTTTGGCAACAGCCTACTATCTTGGCAAGAACTACGGCATCCAGAACGTTGCCGTAATAGAAAAAGGCTGGTTGGGCGGTGGCAACACCGGTCGGAACACGACCATCATCCGATCGAACTATCTGCAGGATCCGTCAGCGGCGATTTACGAAAAGGCGCGCGGTCTCTACGAAGATCTGAGCCAGGAACTGAACTATAACATCATGTTCAGCCCGCGTGGCGTAATCATGCTGGCGCAGACCCAGCACGAGATTCGCGGCTATCAGCGTACTGCGCATGCGAATGCGCTGCAGGGTGTTCAGACCGAATGGATTGGGCCCGAACGCGTGAAAGAGCTGGTGCCGATCATTAATCTGGAAGGCCCGCGCTATCCGGTTCTGGGCGGGCTTTGGCAGGAACGTGGTGGGACCGCGCGCCATGATGCGGTGGCATGGGGCTATGCCCGCGCATGTTCGGCCATGGGTATGGACATCATCCAGAAATGCGAAGTCACCGGCGTCCGGTCCGAAAACGGTCGTGTTGTCGGGGTCGATACCACAAAAGGGGCCATCGATTGTGACAAGCTGGGGATCGTGGTTGCGGGGCATTCCGGCCAGTTGGCTGAGATGGCGGGCTTCCGTCTGCCGCTTGAGGCCGTCGCGCTGCAGGCGCTGGTGTCCGAGCCGATCAAACCCTGCATGGATGTCGTTGTGATGGCGAACACCGTACACGGCTATATGTCTCAGTCCGACAAGGGCGAGATGGTGATTGGTGGTGGCACGGACGGGTTCAACAACTATACCCAGCGTGGCAGCTTCCATCATATCGAGGAAACGGTACGCGCATTGGTCGAAACTTTCCCGATGATCTCGCGCCTGAAAATGCTGCGCCAGTGGGGCGGTATTGTGGATATGACCGGCGACCGCTCGCCGATCCTGTCGAAAACACCGCTTAATGGCTGCTTTATCAACGCGGGCTGGGGCACCGGCGGCTTCAAGGCCATTCCGGGATCGGGCTGGGGCATGGCTCAGCTGATGGCCACGGGGCATTCACCACTGACCGAAGCCTTCTCGCTGGATCGTTTCAAAGAAGGCCGCTTCATCGACGAAAGCGTCGCGGCCGGGGTGGCGCACTGATGAAGATTTTTCGTCGAAAAATCTCGCACGCCCGTCACGCAGAATTTGCAGGCAGATACGTCTCGCCTGCTGCCAAGAGGATGATCACATGCTGATCTTGAAATGCCCTTATTGCGGCGTCGAAGCCGAAGAAACTGAACTGGCTGCAGGTGGCGAGGCGCATTTGAAGCGTTATGGCCCGGGCTCGTCAGATGATGAGTTCCACGACTACCTTTTTATGCGCGAAAACCCCAAAGGCGTCCATTTCGAACGCTGGCGCCATGCCAATGGGTGCGGCAAGTGGTTCCACGCCGCGCGCTGTACGAACACGCTTGAGGTCTTTGGCACCTATTCGGCGCAGACAACCGAGCCGCCCCAAGAGATCAAGGACGCCATCACCGCCAAGCGTCCCGGCTGGACGTGGAGAGAGTACAAATGATCTGTACAGCCATCCAAAATACCGCCTGCGAAAGGTCCGCATCATGAGCACCCGTCTCGCAAAACATGGCCGTTTGATTGATCGGTCGAAAAAGGTCAATTTCACCTTCAACGGCACCTCGATGCAGGGCTACGAGGGCGATACGCTCGCGTCTGCCTTGCTGGCAAATGATCAGATGATGATGGGCCGGTCGTTCAAGTATCACCGCCCGCGCGGCGTGGTCGCCAGTGGCGCGGAAGAGCCAAACGCTCTGGTCGGTCTGGGTGAGGGCAACCGGTTTGAGCCGAACCAGCGCGCCACCACGACAGAGCTGTTCAATGGTCTGGCATCCGCGTCACAGAACCACTGGCCGAACCTCGAGTTCGACATCGGCGCGATCAATACGCATCTGTCGCGGTTTCTGCCAGCCGGATTCTATTACAAGATGTTCATCCATCCGAAACCGTTCTGGAAACATGTTTACGAGCCGTTTATTCGCCAGTCGGCGGGTTTGGGCAAAGCGCCCGACAAGGACAACCGTGACGCGGACACATACGAGCATTTTTACGCCTTCACCGATGTCTTGGTGATTGGTGGTGGTATCGCGGGTTTGCAGGCCGCCAAGGTGGCAGCCCAAACCGGTGCCAAGGTGATGCTGATCGAGCAGACTGCGCACTGGGGTGGTCGTGCTCCGGTTGATGGCGGAACCATCAATGGTGAGCCTGTGGATAAGTTCGTGGAACAATTGGTTTCCGAAATCGAAACAATGGACAACGTCACCATGCGCAATCGCTGCATGGGTGCGGGGGTCTATGACCACGGTTATGTACTGGGTTATGAGCGTCTGACTGACCACAAGCCGGGTGTTCAGGGGCCGCGTCACCGCCTGTGGCGCATTCGTGCGAAGCAGGTCGTGACCGCGACTGGTGCGATTGAGCGTCCGCTGTCATTCGCAGGCAATGATGTGCCTGGCGTTATGCTGGCCTCTGCCATGCGCGACTATGTGGTCAACTGGGGCGTGACGCCGGGCGAGCGTGTGATTGTCGCCACCAACAATGATGACGCCTACCGGACTGCAATTACCTTGAAACAGGCCGGTGTCGATGTCCTGCGCGTGGTTGATGCGCGCGACACCGCCGGACCTCTGGCCGAAGAGGCGCGTCAGCTGGGTATCCGCGTCGATCCGGGCAAGGCGATCGCAAAGGTCAAAGGCGGCAAGCGGGTCAAGAAAGTTGCGATCTGCAATCAAGAGGGGATCGGAGGCGCCCGGGAAGAGGTCGAATGCGATGCGATTGCCATGTCAGGTGGTTGGTCTCCGGTCGTGCATATGTGGTCGCATTGCGGCGGTAAGCTAATCTGGGACGAGGCGAACGCGCATTTCCGCCCCGATCCTTCACGTCCTCCGCTGGGGGCAGACGGTGAAGGTTTTGTTCTGGCGGCAGGGGCTTCGAACGGCCCACTGGCCCTGGGGGATGTCCTGAAGGATGCAGATACTGCCGGCAAAGCGGCAGCGAAGGCGGCCGGGTTCTCCGCGAAGCGCACCAAAGCGCCAGTTGGTGAGACTACGGCCGAGGCCCCAATGGCCGCTGTCTGGCTCATGCCTTCTAATGCCGAGATTGATCTGCGCATGAAATCGTGGCTGGACTTCCAGAACGACGTCAAGGTCTCGGACGTGCAACTGGCTGCGCGCGAGGGCTATGAAAGTGTCGAGCACACCAAGCGTTACACCACGCTGGGCATGGCAACGGATCAGGGTAAGTTGAGTAATATCAACGGTCTGGCAATCCTTGCTGATGCGCTGGATTCAGAGATCCCGAAGGTCGGTACCACCACCTTCCGCCCGCCATATACTCCAATCTCGATGGCTTCGATTGGTGGTGAAGCGCGTGGTGAGGTGTTCCAGCCGATCCGTCAAACGCCGATGCATAACTGGCACGATAAGAACGGGGCCGATTGGGAGCCGGTCGGCCATTGGCGTCGAACCTATGCCTATGTCCGACCCGGTGAATCCGTGCATGATGCGGTGAATCGCGAGGTTAAAAACACCCGCGAAAACCTCGGGCTGTTGGACGCTTCGACCCTCGGCAAGCTGATCGTCAAAGGCCCCGACGCAGGCAAGTTCCTGGACATGATGTACACCAACATGATGTCCACGCTGAAGGTCGGCAAATGCCGCTATGGCCTGATGTGTTCCGAGAATGGCTTCCTGATCGACGACGGCGTTGTTGCCCGCATCGATGAGGACACGTGGCTGTGCCACACCACCACCGGCGGGGCCGAGCGTATCCATGGCCACATGGAAGAATGGCTGCAGACCGAGTGGTGGGACTGGAAAGTCTACGTCGCGAACGTCACCGAGCAATATGCGCAGGTCGCCGTGGTAGGTCCGAACGCCCGCAAGGTACTTGAGAAGCTGGGCGGCATGGATCTGTCGAAAGAGGCGCTGCCCTTCATGGAATGGCGCGATGGCAAGATCGGCGCGTTCGACGCGCGGGTCTACCGTATCTCGTTCTCGGGTGAGCTGTCCTATGAGATCGCGGTCCCTGCAAGCCAAGGTCAGGCGTTCTGGGACGCTCTGATCGAGGCAGGGCAGGAGTTCGGAGTGATGCCATACGGCACCGAATGTCTGCATATTCTGCGTGCCGAGAAAGGCTTTATCATGATCGGCGATGAGACCGACGGCACCGTGATCCCGCAGGATCTGGGGCTGCACTGGGCGCTGTCCAAAAAGAAAGAGGATTACCTCGGAAAACGCGCCCATTCGCGGACCCATATGGCCGATCCTGAGCGCTGGAAACTGGTTGGTCTTGAGACTGTGGATGGATCGGTTCTGCCGGACGGTGCCTATGCGGTGGGCGAGGGCGTGAATGCGAACGGTCAGCGCAACATGATCGGTCGCGTAACTTCGACCTACTACTCGGCCAATCTGGGCAAAGGCATCGCCATGGGCCTGATCAAACACGGCCCCGACCGGATGGGCGAAGTGGTCGAGTTCCCGGGCACTGACGGCAAAACCTACAAGGCCAAGATCGTGGACCCGATCTTCTATGACAAGGACGGGGAGAAGCAGAATGTCTGAACCCATCAGCGCACTGAACCACGCCTCATATGATGGCATCGCCAAGATCGAGGAATGCGGCCTACAGGGCATGATCACACTGCGCGGTGATCTGTCGGATAAGGTACTGGCTAAGGCTGTCAAAGACGCCACCGGGCAGAAAGTGCCCGGTCAGCGTGAAGCGTTTGTGAATGGCGACACCGGTGTTTGCTGGATGTCCACCGACGAATTGCTGGTGCTTGTGCCTTATGCCGAGGTCGAGGCCAAACTGGCCGCGATGACCAACGCGCTAAGTGGTACGCACGCACTGGCGGTCAACGTCTCCGACGCGCGGGCCGTATTCCGCGTTTCGGGCGCGAACGCGCGCGAGGTTTTGGGCAAGCTGGCTCCGGTTGAGCTGTCGGCCGAGGCATTCCAACCCGGCCAGATCCGCCGTTCGCGTTTGGCGCAGGTGGCAGGTGCCTTCTGGATGGACGACGCTGAGACTTTTCGCATCGTCTGCTTCCGCTCTGCGGCGGATTATGCGTTCAAATTGCTGAAGGTTGCGGCGCAGCCCGGCAGCGAGGTCGGGGTTTATTAAGCCCTGATCGCCTGATGATATGTGGGTGAGGGGGCTTTGCCCCCTCGGCCTGCGGCCTCACTCCCAGGATATTTCTGTTTAGATGAAGGTCGGATCTCTGGTTCGGGTCTCAGGGGGTCGTGCTGAACAGGAATGTCGGGAACTGAGTGAGTGCACGCTGGCCCGTCAGGGCTGACTTGCCGGTTTCGCCTGTGTGTGGGTCGTGGCATTGGCGATAGAAAGCCAGGTCTTCTGATAGTTTTTTCATGGCCGCGCTGCGGTTGTCTGCGCTCAGATAAGGTGCGTGCGTTGAGAGAAACAGCGCAGGGTTATCTTTTTCTAACCAAGGCAGCATAGAAGGCAGGACCGAAAATTCAGCGCCTTCGATATCCATTTTGACCAAAGAGACATCAGTCAGGTCGACGGATTCAGAAAATTGATCCCAACCGATGGTAAGTGCGTCAGTGCCATGGCTGCCTTCGTGGAGCAATGATGACGTTGAATCGCCTGCCTCTCCGTGCGCTGAAGCCATTCGTGCCACTCCAAACCCATCTGACAAGGCGATGCTGAAGGCTGATACGTTTCGGATGTCGTTCAGCTCTAGGTTCCAGACCAAATGGCGGTAAGCCACTGGGTCAGGTTCAAAACACCACACATGGCGAGCGCGGCGCGCGGCATAGAGGACCGTGGGGCCAATCCATGCACCGATATCAAGATAGTCCTTTTCGGGCGACAGATAGTGGTCCAGCACCGAAAATGTCTCAGGTTCCCACTCCCCGGCTGATACCTTGCGCCAGAATTTCGAGTGATAGGGGTCCAGGCGAAAGGGTTCACCGTTCAAGTTGCCCGCATAGTATCCGCGGGCGCGAAAGAACATTTTGCGCGCCTGTGTCAGCATCGCGGACCTCCGGGTTTTTGTGTTGCGGCCCTTGACCTGCGGCGGCTGTCAAAGCATTTAACCTTTGGAACCGCAACATTCATTTTCAACAGGGGGCCGAGATGGCTTTTGAACTTCCTGATCTTCCTTATGCACATGACGCGCTGGCAGCCAAGGGTATGTCCGCGGAAACGCTGGAATATCACCATGACCTGCACCACAAGGCCTATGTCGACAACGGCAACAAGCTGATCGCCGGCACCGAGTGGGACGGCAAGTCACTGGAAGAGATCATCGTTGGCACATACGACGCAAATGCCGTCGCGCAGAACGGTATCTTCAACAACATCAGCCAGCTGTGGAACCACAACCAGTTCTGGGAGATGATGGGCCCCGGTGGCAACGCGATGCCCGGTGAGCTGGAGAAGGCTCTGACCGAGAGCTTTGGTTCGGTTGACGAATTCAAGTCGCAGTTCAGCGCTGCCGGTGCCGGTCAGTTTGGTTCCGGCTGGGCGTGGCTGGTCAAGAATGCCGACGGTTCGTTGGCAGTGACGAAAACTGAAAACGGCGTGAACCCGCTGTGCTTCGGTCAGACCGCACTGCTGGGCTGTGATGTGTGGGAGCATTCCTACTACATCGATTTCCGCAACAAGCGTCCGGCTTACCTGTCGAACTTCCTCGACAACCTGGTGAACTGGGAAAACGTAGCCTCGCGGATGTGATTTCCACTTGGTAGAACTTAATGAATGGCCCGCTGGCAGTGATGCTGGCGGGCTTTTTGTTATGAATTGATGGGTGGCCGGTAAAAACCTGCCGGTACGTCAACTTTCATTATCCCACCTATTGTGCACGGCCTTTCAGCACCTACGTAAAGTAGGCGGAGGGAGAGAACCGCCAATCAACCAAAAACCTATCAAAATGCGAGCGAAACACCAACGCCGCATCGTTAAACAGGTGTGTCTAAGGGACAGGCGAAGGCCAACCTAAGCGATACAGGAGATCACGAATGGCTGCACTTGAACAGGGAACATGGGTTATCATCGCCGATGGGGAAAAAGCGCTGGTGATGGAGAATATCACGGACGCACAGGACCCCAACTTGGTCGTCGTGTCGGTCGAAGAACAGGACGCAGCACCGACCAAGCCAAGTGACAGGGCAGGGCGGCGACCCGATACGGGACCGAACCAGAAATCTGCGGTTGAAGAGGAGACATGGAAGTCCCACGCAAAATCTCTGTTCGTTCAGGATGTGGCGAACCTTCTGAATCGCAAGGGGCTGAAAGGGGCCTATAAACGATTGGTATTGGTTGCCAGTCCACATGTTCTGGGCCTGTTGCGCCGTCGGCTGCACAGTGAAGTGCTGGCAAAGGTTGTGGCAGAAGTCGACAAAACACTCACAAACCACCCGTTGCACAAGGTCGAACGGATACTGAAGACCCGATTGGCGAAACCTGCCTAAACGAATACTGAGATTCGGGCGGTTTGCGCCGCCCGATTGCCAGTTTTTTAGTTCAGTAATTTGCGAAGCGCGGACATGGTCGCATCCGGTGTGTCGACCCAGGTGATGAATTCTGCCAAAGAACCATCTGCAAACCTCTGACCGATCAGTTGATCCAGCAGCGTGTGCAGCGTGTCCCAGTACCCGTCAACATTCATCACCAGAATGGGTTTGTCATGAAGCCCCAGTTGCCGCCATGTCAGTGCTTCGAAAAGTTCGTCCAATGATCCGGGGCCGCCGGGCAGGACAACTACGGCATCCGCGTTCATGATCATCACTTTTTTACGCTCGTGCATCGTCTCGGTCACGATGAACCGGGTAAGGTCGGTCTTGCCGACCTCGCGCTGAAGCAAGTGCACCGGGATCACCCCAAATGTATCGCCGCCGGACGATTGTGCCGCCCGCGCGACCTCGCCCATAAGACCCACATCTCCGGCCCCGTAGACCAGCCGCCAGCCTTCGTTGGCCAACAAGGTTCCAAAGCTGTGGGCAGCGGCGGAGTAGGCAGGATTCACACCATTGCGTGACCCGCAATACACACAGACGGATTTCTGGGACATAGGTAGGGCTTTCTGCTCTTGTGTTAGGGGTTTTGACCCCTGATAGCGGGATTGATAGGTTGGCTCAACCGCTCCATGAAATGCGCGCCAAACTGGGCATTTCCTGGGCGGAGTGAAAGGAAAAGAATGAACGCCAAATCGGGAAGCGGAGGTTCTGGTACCTTCATATGGGGGCTGGTTGCCGGGATCGTTGTGGTGCTCGTTGCGGGCGGGTTGTACCTGTCCGGTCTGTTCGGCGAGCCGGAACAGCAGGCTGAGCAGGAAGCAACCGAAACATCCGAGCCGATTGCGGAGGTCGCTGAGCCGGAAACCCAGCCAGCGGAGGCGCAGCCCGAAAGCCAGGCGGCGGAAGCCAGCGAATCTGTTGCTGAATACACACCGCCCGAGATTTCCGATCAAACTCCGGATAGCGAAGAAGCGGATGTTCCGGTTTTGGCCGCGCCGGTTCTGGATCAGATATTCGTTGAAACCGATGGAAACGCGGTACTATCCGGCAATGCCGAGCCGGGGTCCGAGGTCAGTGTTTTGCTGGACGGTGAGACTGTTCACAGCTTTACCGTCGATGACAGCGGCCAGTTCGCCGAGTTTGTATCGATCCCGTTTGCAGACGACGCTCGCGGGCTTGTTCTTGAGACCCGGAAAGGCGAAGACACCAGCCGTTCAGATGATTATCTGATCGCGGCGCTGCCCGAACCGGCCCCACCGGCCGTGTCGGAGCCCGCTGCCGATGAGCCGGTCGAAGAGGTTGCCGAGGCACAGACGACGGATACGGAAACAACCGATCAGCAAGCAGCCAACCAAGCTGAAACCGAAGAGAATGAACCAGAAGTTGCAGGTGCCGCAACGCCACCTGTGAATGAGACCGCGCCCGCGACTGAAACTCAGCCGGAATCAGGCGACGCGCCTGACCAGCAGGTTGCGATCCTGCGCTCGGGCGAAGAAGGGGTTGAACTTTTGCAAGCACCCACTGTTCAGGATACGCCGCCAGAGCAGATTGCCCTGGACACGATTGGCTATTCGGACGCGGGTGATGTGGAATTGACCGGGCGGGCACAGGATGGATCGGCCGTACGCTTGTATCTGGACAACCAGCTTGTGGCCGACATTGCACCAGCGACTGACGGGCAATGGCGCGGCGAGGTCGAGGGCATTGACCCCGGAGTGTACACTCTGAGGGTGGATGAGGTTGCCCCTGATGGCACTGTGGTCAGCAGGCTTGAGACACCGTTCAAACGCGAACCCGTTGAGGTTTTGCGCGCGACCGAAACCACCAATCCGGGTGAGGCCTCAACCGACGCTCCGGCGATCCGCTCGGTCACGGTTCAAAAGGGTGATACGCTTTGGGCGATCTCGCGCGACCGGTTTGGTGACGGTGTGCTGTATGTCAAACTTTTCGAGGCTAACAAAGATTCGATCCGTGATCCTGACCTGATCTATCCAGGGCAGATTTTCACCATTCCTGAATAAACATGACCACTGGCCCAACTGGGCCAGGGCAATTCTCTGACCGCAGTTAAGGTACGTGATGAGACAACCATCCGCGATCAAAACCGACACGGACGAGCATCGTTCGGGCTGGCGAACCATCCGCAAGGTTTCGCCCTATCTTTGGCCCGAGGACGAGCCATGGGTGAAACGGCGTGTCATTTTGGCGATGGCGATGCTGGTGCTGGCCAAGCTGATCGCGGTGTATACTCCCATCCTGTACAAAGGTGCCGTGGATGGTTTGGCGGGCGAAGGTGTACCGCCGCTTGCGTTGGGTGCGATTGGATTGACCGTTGCCTATGGTGTGGCCCGCATGATGACTGTTGGCTTCCAGCAATTGCGGGATGCGTTCTTTGCACCGGTTGGGCAACGCGCGCTGCGAGCGCTGGCGCTTGAGACGTTCCAGCACATTCACCAGCTCTCGATGCGCTATCACGTGACCCGGCGCACGGGTGGTCTCAGCCGGATAATCGAGCGGGGCGTGAAAGGCGTAGAGTTTCTGTTGCGGTTTCTGCTGTTTTCAATCGGGCCGCTGATCCTGGAATTGCTTCTGGTGTCGATCATCCTGCTATGGTTATTCGACGTCTGGTATCTGGTCGTCGTTGCGGTGACGATTGCGCTTTACATATGGTTCACCTTTGCGGTGACCGAGTGGCGCGTGAAGCTGCGGCGCGAGATGAACGATCAGGATACCGAGGCCAACCAGCGCGCCATCGACAGCCTGCTGAACTTCGAAACAGTCAAGTATTTCAATGCCGAAACCCGCGAAGCCGAACGGTATGATGTTTCGATGAAAGGTTACGCGAAGGCCGCGCTGAAGACGGCCTATTCGCTGGCATTCCTGAATTTTGGTCAGTCGTTCCTGATCACATGTGGCCTGATTGGCGTGATGGTTCTGGCTGCAATGGGCGTGCAGAAGGGGGCGCTGACCGTCGGCGATTTCGTGATGGTTAATGCTTACATGATCCAGATAACCGTACCGCTGAATTTTCTTGGCACGGTGTACCGCGAAATTCGTCAATCACTGGTGGATATGGGGCAGATGTTTGATCTGTTGGAACAGCCAGCAGAAGTGATGGACAAACCCTGCGCCCCGAACCTGAAGGTAAATGGTGGGGAGGTCACGCTTGAAGATGTCCGCTTTGGATACGAGCCTGATCGCGAAATCCTCAAGGGCGTTTCCTTGGCCGTACCAGCCGGTCAGACCGTTGCGATTGTCGGCGCCACCGGGTCTGGGAAATCCACAATCGGGCGGCTGCTGTTTCGGTTCTACGATGTCACCGGCGGGTCGCTGAAAATCGACGGGCAGGATGTGCGCGATGTTAGCCAGTCAAGCCTGCATGCCTCGATCGGTGTCGTTCCGCAGGATACGGTCCTGTTCAATGACACGATTCGATACAATATCGCTTATGGGCGCGAAGGCGCGACCCAGCAGGATGTAGAGACCGCCGCCAAATCCGCGCAGATTCATGATTTCATCGTCAGCCTGCCAGACGGATACGATACCAAGGTCGGCGAACGCGGCCTGAAACTATCAGGCGGTGAAAAGCAACGCGTCGGCATCGCCCGAACCTTGCTAAAAAACCCACCGATCCTGTTGTTGGACGAAGCGACGTCAGCCTTGGATACGGATACCGAGCAGGACATCAAAGATGCTTTGGCCCGAGCGGGTGAGGGGCGGACGGTGATCACCATCGCACACCGCCTTAGCACCATTGCCGAGGCCGACCGGATCGTCGTGCTGGAACGTGGTGAGATCATTGAGCAGGGCACGCATGATGAGCTGCTCAGCCGCGAAGGGCGATATGCCCAGCTATGGAACCGTCAACAGGCCGACAGCGAAGCAGCCTAGGCCCGACAGCCTTGACTGCCAATGATTGTGCGGATCGGTTCGAAAAGAAAATCGGCTGCTGTGGTACGGTTTCCGTTTGACGCGGATCCGCCGCCGCGACACTTTGCAGACCGAAACACAGACAAGGAAAAACTTCATGAAAATGCGAGCAGCAGCAGCGTTGACTGCAACACTGTTGATGGCCACTTCGGCGGCAGCCGAGGATCTGGAATTCTTGATTATCAACGAAACCAGCTATGACCTGGTTGAGTTCAACGTGTCTCCGGCCTCGTCCGGCAGCTGGGAAGGCAACCTGCTTGAGGGTGGTTATTTGGGCGCGGATTTCGAAGTGGACGTCCTTATTGCGGACGGGCTGACCACCTGTGTCTATGACATCCGTGGTGTTTTCAGTGACGGAGAATCGATTGAAGACTATGGTCTGAACCTGTGCGATCTGGGCGAATACGCGTTCGTCGAGTAACGGCCATGCCAGAAACGAAAAGGCGAGCCCTTGGGCTCGCCTTTTTTTTATTCCGCCGCCTTCAGCGGTGTTGTCGGGGGATGATCGGGGCGGTCGTCCTGAGCGCTCTGATCAGGGGCAGCTTTGTCCTGTTCATCGGTCCAGATCATTTCGGCTGCTTGCACATCTCGCGCGCTTTGGCCGATTGCCATGTCCTGCGCGATTTGGCTGGATCGACCCGCCGTGGCGCGTGCCAGCGCCTTACCCAGCCATACCGCGTAGGTTGTGACCCACACCCGCAGCGCCAGGAATGACGGCGTCACGATCAGTGTCAACACCGTGGCCGTACCCAAGCCAAAGACCACCGCCGTGGCCAGCTGTTTCCACCACAGTGCCGTGGGGCTGTCGATCGAATACCCTCCGCCGATGAAATCCAGCGACAGGCCGAACATCATCGGGGTCAGACCCGCCATTGTTGTCAGCGTAGTCAGCAGAACCGGACGGATGCGCGCCTCAGCCGTGCGGACAATTGCATCAATGCGAGACATGTAGCCGCTATATTCCTGATAGGTGTCGATCAGAACAATGTTGTTGTTCACCACGATACCGGCCAACGCCACGATCCCGGTCCCGGTCATGATGATCGAGAACGGTTGTTGCATTACCATCATGCCCAGCAACACGCCGGTCGTAGACAGAACCACGGCCAGCAGCACCAGCACCGAGTTGTAGAACGAGTTGAATTGCGCCAGCAGGATCACGAACATCAGACCCAGTGCTGCCAGGAATGCGCTGGACAGGAACGCCTGGCTTTCAGCCTGATCCTCCTGATCGCCGGTCCATTCCCAAGTGATGGTGCGACCAAAAGGATCGGTTTCCAGCCACTCGGTCAGCACGGCAATCCGTTCGTTCGGATTTATCAGGGCAAACCGAGCGTCACCACTTTCGATGGCGGACCGCACTTCACCCACGTTCTCGGCACCCGTTAGTTGAACGAGTTCGAACTCTGCTCCGTCCGCGCTGGTAATCGTGGTGCCAGTTGGTGTGGCACCTTCGCCAATCGCGCGCACGGTTGCCAAACGCAGCTCTGCACCGTCAGGACCGGTGGTCACGATCTTGCTCAGCCCAGGCTCGACATCCGCTTTAACGTCATAGTAGCGCTGTTGATCCGCGCGATTGATCTCGGCGAGCTTAGCCACGGGTTTGCGGGTGACGAAGTTCGACAGGGGGACCAACCCGTCCGGTGTGCGAACTTTCAGCGTATCCAGCGTTGACAGGACGCGATCCTGATCAGGTAGGCGGACGCGGATTTCTACCTCTTCATCGGTTGAATCCGGCCGCATTTCACCCAGCAAGATGCCACGCGTCACAAGCTGTACCATCGCGCCAACGGTTGCGACGTCCGCGCCGAATCGACCCGCCTTGGCCACGTCCACGTCGATCTGCCAGTCGATGCCGGGCAGGGGCAGGGTGTCCTCGATCTTGATCAAGCCGGGTGTGGTGTCAAAGGCTTCTCGTGCTGTGACGGTCGCGGCCGTCAGATCCTCCCAGCTATCGCCTTTGATGCGCAGATGAACGGGCTTGGCGGAAGCAGGACCTTGTTCCAGCGCCTGAAGATCAACGATAAAGCCAGGAAGGGTTGCCAGCTCTGCGGTTAGTTCGTCCAGAACAAAATTGCCGTCATATTCCGCCGCGACTTCTTCCTTTGCAAAGCCAAGTAGACCTGCAATCGGTCCCCAGAACCAACCGGTAATCTGTTCAGAGCTGATTGGGCGATCTTCCCAAGGAATGAGTTCGAACTGGACGCGACCAATTGTGTCGGCGGGGGCTTCTGCACCGCCATTGTTCTGATTGAGCCCGCCTTCGCCCGCAAAGGCAAATACGTTGATCACCGCCGGGTGTTCGCTGATCACGCGCTCGGCCTCAAGAACCATTTCGTCCTTTTCAGCCAGAGACAGGTTGCCGCGCGCCCGGACATAGGCCGTGGCCTGTTCCGGTTCGCTTTCCACGAAGAATTCAACGCCGCGAGAGTTTTGCGGGAATATGATGAATGCGACCCAAAACACCGCCGCAAAGACGACTGCGATGGACACCACCGGCATGACCGGATTGCCGACCAGGAACTTGATCACATAACCGAAGGGCGTGTGCTCTTTAGCGGTATGAACATATTCATCCGGGGCGCGTTCGATCTTGGCAGCACTCAGCGTGACCGACCCAGCAAAGGCGCCGAACAGAAACAGTAGCACGCCAGAAAGTGAACCGCCGGGCAGCAGATAGTTGGGGTTCAAGACCTGCATTGCGCCGAGGAAGATCATATATAGTGAAGGCGGCACCAGAAGCACTCGCAGCCACCAAGGCGTGCGGGCTCGCAGCCAGTTCGAGCTGCGCTCGAAACTGCGGCTCATACGGCCCGAGACACCGCCCACGACCGGCAGGTAGATCAGTGCCACAATCAGCGAGGCCGACAGAACGAAGATCAGCGTGATGGGCAGCATCTTCATGAACTCGCCGGGAATACCGGGCCAGAACAACATCGGAAGAAATGCACACAGTGTAGTGGCCGTCGACGAAACAATCGGCCAGAACATCCGTTGCGCCGCCTCGACATAGGCGTGCATCGGACCAACGCCTTCTTTAATGCGCTTATCGGCATATTCCACAACAACGATGGCGCCATCGACCAGCATGCCCACGGCAAGGATCAGGCCAAACATCACCATATTCGAGATGGTGACCCCGATCATCGCGAGGAAGGCGAAGCACAACAGAAACGAGGTTGGAATGGCAAAACCCACCAACAAGGCGGCGCGTGTTCCCAACGAAGCCAGCACCACGATCATAACCAGCGCGACAGCGGTCAGAACCGATCCTTCAAGCTGGCGCACCATTGAATCGACGATGCGGCTTTGGTCGTTTGAGGTGCCCACATCAACAGCGGCCTGCAGTTCGGCTGGCCACTTGATTTGTTCTTCGGCGACGGTGGCTTTGATCAGCGCAACGGTGTCGATCAGATTGAAGCCCTTGCGCTTGACGACCTGCAGCGCGACGGTGGGTTCGCCGTTGAACCGGGCCGTGCCCGCGCGGTCTTCAAACGTATAGTTGATTTCGGCCAGTTCGCCTAAGGTGACCACACGGTCTCCGTTGACCTTGACAGGCAGGCCATAGACGTCCTGAGCAGTCTTAAATGACGACGGGATCTTGACCGAGAACGTGCCCTGTTCGGTCTCGACCTCACCTGCAGCGATCAGTTGGTTGTTGTTTTGCACAACGTTGATCAGTTCGGCGGCCGTGACGTTGTAGGCCTCAAGCCGCAGCGGGTCGATCACGACCTCAAGCATTTCATCGCGGTTTCCGGCAATGCCAGCTTCCAGCACTGCGTCCAACGCCTCAAGTTCGTCCTGCAGATCTTTGGCAACGCGTGCCATTGTACGCTCAGGTACCGGGCCGGTCAGGTTAACAATGACGATGGGAAACTCAGAGAAGTTGACCTCGGTAATCGTGTATTGCTCAGCCCCATCAGGGAAATCAGCTTGCGCGGTGTTCATGGCATCGCGAACATCCGCGATGGTGGCGGATTTGTCCCAACCGAACTCGAACTCCAGCAGAATACCTGCGTAGCCCTCGGCGGCGGTGGCCGTCATCGTGTCCAACCCGTCGAGATCGGCCATCTCGGTTTCCATCGGCCTGATCAGCAGGCTTTCGCTGTCCTCGGCTGAAATCCCTGGAAACTGCACCGACACGAAGAGCATCGGGATATCGATGTCGGGTTCACCCTCTTTTGGGAGCCCGACATAAGCATACCCGCCGATAACCAGCGAAATCGCGATGAAAGCCAGCACCATTCTGGCACGGCTTGCGGCCCAACTGACGATACCCGTCATTGCGATACTTCCCTGTATGTCGGCGCGACCGTCACACCACGTGTGACGAATTCCTGCCCGATCACGATGATATCAGCAGTTTCCGGCAGGCCACCAACCCATACACCATCAGCGGTGTCACGCAGAAGGCGGATCGGAACAAAATCAACCACATTGTCGGCTACCACGGTGCGAACACCAAGCTCACCTTCATTGTTCAAAGTCAGTGCGGATTGGGGCAGCAGATGTGCCTTGACCCCTTCGGCCGCGATCTGAATGTTGGCGGTTTGGCCGTCACGGATCAGCAGTTCCGGGTTTGGCACTGTGATCTCGACCTCGAATGTCCGCGTGGTTTCATCAGCCGAACGGCTGAGGAAGGTCACGCGCCCCTCGACCTGCAGACCCGTAACCAACTGCGCAGTTGCCATCGATCCGACAATGATCCGATTCACTTCTGATTCAGGCACAAAACCCACCAGCTTGATCGGGTCGAGCTGGATGACGGTTGCGCAGAGCGAGCCGGGCTGCATCAGGCTGCCCAATTCCGCAGTATCACTTTCAAGCAGACCCTTGAACGGTGCGCTGATGGTCAGGCGATCAATCTCGCGCTGGGCTGCTGCTACTGCTGCGGTGGCGGCTTCAATCCCGGCTTGCGTAGCTTCCAGACCGGCCTCGGCGGATTTGATTCCGGCCTCGGCAGTGCTCATTTCGGCTTCGCTTGAGATACGGCGCGTTTCTGATCCAAACCCGGTTTCCGACAGCTTGCGGGCTGCTTTCAGATTGATTTCGGCTTCAGCCAAACGGGCGTGAGCTTCTTCCAGGCGCGCTTCGGCCTCGGGAACGCGGCTTTCGGCCTCAAGCTTGGCTGCCATGGCTTCGGCCAGGCTCGCGGGCCGGGTTCCGGGATCAAGCTCGCACAGCAGATCTCCTGCTTCGACAAAAGCTCCTTTGCGCTTGGGCTCGGACAGGACTGTCGAAATGGTTTCGGCAAGGACCTCGACCTGGCGGTTTGCCTTGGTCTGACCCCGTAATTGAACGGCGCTGCCGATCTCGCGCGCAGTCGAGCGCAGCACGACAACGCCGATCGAGTCCGGTGATTGCACCGATTCCGAGGCCTCGGTCGCGGTCTCGGATGGCTCGTCTCCGCGACCTGCAAAAGCAAACAGCGCGTCGCGCTCGAAAACAAGAAAATACAACGCAACAATAACCAAAATGGCGTTAACGAATGAAATCAATCGCATGCGGTAGAATCTCCAGATCTGTTCGCGCGGTCGGCTTTAGCCGCTATCCCTTAAAATGGGGCTGTGGCCATGTCTTTTCCATACTGAACTGAATAGTTCGGTTTAGTTTTTTACGCAAGGGTCACCCACATGGTGGCAAATGTATGAATTCGGGCACTTGGCTTGGCCTGATCGCCGGGGTATGACATGGCGCTAGAAAACCGGACACTTAAGCCTGGGGGCAGGGATGAGCGACGCCGACAGTTTTATTGAAGAGGTCACCGAAGAGGTGCGCCGCGATCGCATGTACCTTCTTTTGCGCCGTTGGGGCTGGGTCGGTGTGCTGGCTGTCGTGGCCATTGTCGGGGGCGCTGCGTTCAACGAATACCGAAAAGCACGTGATACCAACCAGGCCGAGGCTCTGGGTGATGCGATTCTGTCGGCGCTGGCTGAAAACGGATCGGCCGAACGGGCACAAAGCCTGCAGGCGATCGATGCTGCGTCTGTCGGCGGTGACGCGGTTTTGAACATGTTGCTGTCCGCCTCTCAGGCCGAGGCCGGATCGGCGCAAGATGCGGTGAACAGTCTGAACGCGATCGCCACGCAGGGGGATTTGCCTGAAATCTATCGCGCGATTGCAAGTTTCAAGGCATTGCTACTGCAAACTGACACGATGCCAGTGGCGGATCGTCGTCAACAGTTCGAAGCGCTGGCCATACCTGGTGCTCCTTTGCGTCTGCTCGCCGAAGAACAATTGGCCCTGATCGATGTGGCCGAGGGCAATACGCAAGCCGCTTTGGACCGTTTGCAGGCGTTGCGCCAGGACGCCGAGGCCAGCGTCGATCTGCAACAGCGCGCGGCTCAACTGATCGTCGCGCTTGGGGGCGAACCCGAGCCCGTGGCGAACCAGCAGGGTTAACCGGCAGCGAAACGGAACATCACAGGCGAGTTTGTAGATTATGCTATCACGTTATTTCTCAGGCTTCGGATTGCCGGTTGCGGCAGCCGCGCTCACCGTTCTCAGCGCCTGTCAGGAACCCGAAGTCATTCTGCCGGGTGAGCGTGAGGATATTCGTGCCTCCATCGACAACGAAACCGTTGAAACCCGTGGCGCCAAACCGATCAGTATTCCGGCTCAAAGCCGCAACGCCAACTGGTCGCAAAGCGCGGGTACACCCGCCTTCCGCACTACCAACGCAGCGCTGAGTGCCACACCGCAACGTATTTGGTCTGCTAACATTGGGTCCGGCGATAGCCGAAAACAGCGGATCACCGCAGACCCTGTTGTTGCTGGTGGCCTGATATATACGCTCGATTCCGGGGCAAATGTCTCGGCTGTTACGCCCCAAGGGCAGGTCGCCTGGAGCACAAACCTTATCCCGCCGAATGAAAAGGACGGGGATGCCACAGGCGGAGGGCTCGCCTATGCCGACGGTGTGCTTTATGTCTCGTCGGGTTTCGGTAGGCTGACCGCGCTCGATGCGAAATCCGGGGCGCAAAGGTGGCAGAAACGTCTGAATGCAACTGGCAGCGGTGCTCCATTGGTTAGCGGCGGCATACTCTATCTGGTGGCCGGGGACGAAACCGGTTGGGCGGTGAATACCAAGGATGGGCGGATCATCTGGCAAATCGAAGGCACGCCGAGCGTCGGCAACGTTCTGGGTGCACCTGCGCCCGTGATTGCCTCGGACTTGTCAGTCTTTGCCTTTGGATCGGGTGATGTCGCGGCAACATTCCGCCGGGGCGGTATTTTACGCTGGAACGCGTCCGTTGCAGGCGGGCGTCGGGGCCGAGCGGCAGCTCAGATCGTGGATGTGACCGCCGGGCCCATGGTGTCGGGTAGTTCGGTCATAATCGGCAACCACTCGGGGCGCACGGTTTCCTTCGACGGGAATTCGGGTGAGCGGAACTGGACTGCACCGGAGGGGGCCGTTGATACAGTCTGGCCGGCGGGGAACAGTGTTTTTCTGATCAGTGATCGCAGCCAGTTGGTACGGTTGGATGCAGCCGATGGCTCGACTGTCTGGGCCATCGATCTGCCGGGCTTTGTCAAGAACAAGCCGGGCCGCCGGGGTCCGATCTTTGCCCATTACGGCCCGATCATGGCCGGTGGACGCCTTGTCGTGGCTTCGAACGACGGCTATCTGCGCTTCTTCAATCCCGTCGACGGAGCGCTGGTGCATCAGGTCGAAGTGCCGGGTGGCGCGACCACGGCACCGGTCGTGGCGGGTCAGACGCTGTATGTTGTATCGACCAAGGGCGAACTGCACGCTTTCCGTTGACGACAAGATGCGTTAAAGGGCGCATCTTGAGTCTTGAAAGTTGAGTATCATGTCGCTGACCCTCGCCATCGTGGGGCGCCCGAATGTGGGCAAATCCACTCTGTTCAATCGCCTTGTGGGCAAACGCCTGGCTTTGGTCGACGACCAGCCCGGCGTGACGCGTGACCTGCGCGAAGGTGAAGGGCGGCTGGGCGATCTGCGTTTTACCGTGATCGATACGGCGGGTCTTGAGGACGCAACCGATGACAGCTTGCAAGGTCGGATGCGCCGCCTGACCGAGCGTGCAGTGGACTTGGCCGATGTCTGCCTGTTCATGATTGACGCGCGGGTGGGCTTGACGCCCACGGACGAAATGTTCGCCGAGATTCTGCGTAAGCGCTCCAAACACGTGATCCTGGCAGCGAACAAGGCCGAAGGGAACGCGGCTGATGCGGGCGTGCTTGAAGCATACAACCTTGGCCTTGGCGAGCCGGTGCGTCTGTCGGGCGAACATGGCGAGGGGATGACGGACCTCTATGCGCAGTTGATGCCACTGGCTGACGCGGCTGAAGAGGCGCGCGTAGAAGAGACACCGCAAACCGATATCGAGCTGGACGAAGACGGGAAAGGCGAAGCCCCGCTGATCACCGCTGACAAACCCCTGCAAGTCGCTGTAGTTGGCCGTCCGAATGCCGGTAAATCCACCCTGATCAACAAGATCATCGGCGAGGATCGATTGCTGACCGGCCCCGAGGCCGGGATCACGCGCGACGCGATCAGCTTGCGGATCGACTGGGCCGACCCTGACGGGGACAGTACCCCGATGCGGATTTTTGATACCGCCGGGATGCGGAAGAAGGCCAAGGTGCAGGAGAAGCTTGAGAAACTCTCGGTTTCCGACGGGCTGCGCGCAGTCAAGTTTGCCGAGGTCGTCGTCGTGTTGCTGGATGCGGCTATCCCATTCGAGCAACAGGATCTGCGCATTGCCGATCTGGCCGAACGTGAGGGTCGTGCTGTGGTCGTCGCCGTCAACAAATGGGACATCGAAGAAGACAAACAGGAAAAGCTGCGCGACCTAAAAGAATCCTTCGAACGTCTGCTGCCGCAGTTGCGTGGTGCTCCTTTGATCACCGTGTCGGCAAAAACAGGCCGCGGTCTGGAACGTCTGCGCGCCGCGATCCTGCGTGCCCATGATGTTTGGAACCGCCGGGTGCCGACCGCAGCGCTGAACCGTTGGCTGACCGCCATGCTGGAACAGCACCCGCCGCCCGCGCCGCAGGGGCGCCGGATCAAGCTGCGTTACATGACGCAGGCCAAGACCCGTCCGCCGGGGTTTGTGGTCATGTGCTCGCACCCTGACAAGATGCCTGACAGCTATTCGCGTTATCTGGTCAATGGCCTGCGCGAGGATTTTGATATGCCGGGCACTCCGATCCGCCTGACTTTGCGCGGGCAAGGGGACAAGAACCCCTACAAAGGGCGGCGCAAGAAAAACGCAGGCGCACTGGCCAAGCATCTCAAGGGACGGGCGTAACTGCGCTAATTTCAAGCATTTTCAGAGAGGGGGCGTGACAGCCCCGTTTCTGCGCGTTAGCATTCAAGCACGTGCATTTGTTTTGCACGTGTTGCTTGTTTGCGGGATCTCCGCACTTAATTTTGAATTTGTGATTGGTCGGACCTCCGTGGGGAGCGGGCGTGATGGATCTGAGAGAATATACAAGACAATACGCGGTGCAGGACAACAAGCTTGCCGCGCTCAGTTACTTCGGAACATTCGCGGTGTATTTCGCATCGCTTACATTGGCGATCACCTATGTCGACCGCTGGTACATCATGATCCCGGCCGGGATCGTTTTTGCCTTCTCTGCCGTGCGTCTCTATGTCCTGCAGCATGATTGCGGGCACCATTCGTTGTTTGAAACGCGCGAGCAGAACGAATGGGCTGGCCATGGGTTATCGCCCTTCACATTTGCCCCGTTCGAGGTGATGAAGCAGAACCACAATCTGCATCACGCCGGAATCGGCAACCTCGAGCATCGCGAGACCGGTGAAATCCACACCATGACGCTGCGCGAATGGAACGAGGCGGATTGGAAAAAGCGTTTGTTTTACCGACTGTATCGGAATCCCTTCATTCTGGTGCCGGTTGGCGCGCTATTCACATACTTCATCCGCTATCGCTGGCCCAAGAACACCGTGCGGTTCGGCGTGATGGGCGTGGTGCTGCACAACCTCTCGATTGTTGTGTTTTTGGGGCTGCTGTATTTGATCGCCGGTGCCACCGGCATTCTGGTCTGGCTGGTGTTTTCGCTGCTGGGCGGGATGCTTGGGGTGTTCCTGGTGTATTTGCAGCACAATTTCGAAGACACCTACTGGGATCGCCGCCCCGAGCTGGATCCAAAGCTGGCTGCGTTGGAGGGGTCCTCGGCGCTGGATTTCGGCTGGTGGTTCGATAATGCGGTGGCCTGCATCACATTGCATGACATCCACCATTTCAATGCCCGCATCCCATCTTACCGGCTGCGCGCGTGCCACTATAACCTGCCGCCAGAATACACACCGCGACGGATCAAGTTTCCCGAGGCGGTGGCGGCGCTGAATCTGAAACTATGGGATGAAGATGCCAAAAGACTTGTCCCATTTCCCAGCCGGACTGCAGGCCATCGCCTGGCCGAAAGCGGGTAACCTCCTGTCTAATTCTTGAATTGGCGCTCTCGCAGGAACGTATGTGCTGTGCGTTTACAATCTGGGGGAGTTAACGAAAGGAAACGAAATGACCGCAGTTACTGAGGTGCGTGGCGTAGGGCCAGCGCTGGCAAAGGCCTTGAATGCAAAGGGCTACAAAACAGCAGAAGCCATTGCTAAGGCAAAACCGGAAGATCTGTCCGGCACCCCGCGCGTCGGTTCCACCCGCGCAGCTAAGCTGATCGCGGCTGCGAAAGAAGTCGTTGATGCCAAGCCCAAGCCCGCGCCCCGCGCTGCCACCCGCAAGCCTGCAGAGCGGAAATCGGCTGTGCAGCGCGCGACAGCCAAAAGCAATGCGGCTGCGAACAAGGCCGAGGCCGAGCGTAAGGCGGCAAAGGAGCGCGCGGCGGCAGAACAGGCCGCTGCCGAGGCCAAGGCAAAGAAAAAGGCGAAAGCCAAGGCGAAGGCTGAAAAGGCGGCCAAGAAGAAGTCTGAAATGGAGGCGGTGTTTTCCAAAGCTAAGGAAAAGGTCAAAGAAAAGTCCAAGAAGGGTAAGAAAAACAAGAAGCCCAAAAAAGACGTTAAGAAAAAGGACGCCAAAAAGAAGGACGATAAGAAGAAGTCCGACAAGAAGCCCGGAAAGAAGAAAGATAAGAAAAAGGCGAAGAAGTGATACTTCTCCGCCTTATCCGATCGGGAACCGGCGCCTGAATGCGCCGGTTTTTTTAAGTCAGCGTGCCGTTGGTTTGAAGGGTTAGCTTGCCGCCCAGATAGGGTGCCAGAACCTCGGGCAGGGTGACCGTCCCATCCGTGTTCTGACCATTTTCCAACACAGCTATCAGGCAGCGCCCCACGGCCAGGCCCGAACCATTCAGGGTATGGACATATTCTGGCTTTCCCCCGGCCTCGGGCCGGAAGCGCGCATTCATGCGGCGCGCCTGAAAATCCCCGCATGTCGAGACCGAGCTGATCTCGCGATAAGTGTTCTGGCCCGGCAGCCACGCCTCGATGTCGTAAGTGCGTCGTGCACCAAAGCCCATGTCGCCGGTGCACAAGATCACGGTGCGATAGGGGATGCCCAGCTTTTCGAGAATGCCTTCGGCGCAGCGCAGCATACGTTTCTGTTCATCATCCGACTTGTCCGGATGGGTGACCGAGACCATCTCGACCTTTTCGAACTGGTGCTGCCGCAGCATCCCGCGTGTGTCCTTGCCCGCCGATCCAGCCTCGGACCGGAAGCACAGAGAATGGGCGGTATAGCGGCGGGGAAGATAGCTTTCCTCGATCATCGTGTCGTTGACGATGTTGGTCAGTGAAACCTCGGAAGTCGGGATCAGCCACCAGCCTTCGCGGGTTTGATAGCTGTCCTCGCCAAACTTCGGCAACTGGCCGGTGCCCTGCATCATTTCCGAGAGAACCAGAACCGGGCCGTTGACCTCGGTCAGCCCGTTCTCATTGATATGCGTGTCCAGCATGAACTGCGCCAAAGCTCGATGGATGCGAGCGACGCCGCCCGACAGCAGCACAAAGCGCGAGCCGGAGAGTTTGGCAGCCGTCTCAAAATCCATGCCGTTTTGGACGGCATCGATTTCGAAATGCTCTTTAGGTGCAAAATCCAATTCGCGTGGTGTGCCCCAGCGATTGATCTCGACATTGTCGTTCTCATCCGCGCCTTCGGGCACATCCTCGGCGGGCAGGTTCGCGATGCGGATCAGCTGGTCGGCCAGCAGAGCGTCCAGATCCTTGGCCTCGGTCTGCATCCGGGCCACTTCGGCCTTTTTCTCGGCGACCAGAGCGCGCAGGCGTTCGAATTCAGCTTCATCCCCGCGCCCTTTGGCAGCGCCAACCTCCTTGGAGGCCTTGTTCTGCTCGGCCTGAGCTGTCTCAGCAGCCAGAATCTTGGCGCGGCGGCTTTCGTCCAGCCTCAGCAGGTCTGACGACACCGGCGCGTCCCCACGGCGCGCAAGGGCGGCGTCGAAGGCGGCTGGGTTTTCGCGTATGGCGCGGATGTCGTGCATGGTTCAGATCCTTAACTGCGTGAATCACTGAATCCGCTTATGCACCATCTGAATGGCAGGGTGTAGCACCGGTTACGACTTATCCGATTCCTCGTGGGATTCATGCGCCAGATGGCCATCCCACTCTTCGGTTGGGATTTTCGGCTCGGGCGGGTCGGCCATGTACGAAGGTGTCATGATCTGCACGTTATTCTCATTGAACACGGCCACGATGTTGCGATGCAGGTCCGAGCGGATTTTCGGGATGATACTGCCCCGCGTGGTATAACCGTTGATCTGATAGTTTATCGCGTAATCGGCCAATGCGGTCCATAAAACAAAGGGTTCGGGCTTTGCCTTGATCCCCTTGGTGCGATGGGCGGCTTCTATCAGCATTGCCTCAACTTTCTCGGGTGGCTCTTCGTACCCGATGCCTACGGTCGTGTGCAGCAGCAACCCGCTACCGTCGGTTCTCTTCGAGAAATTAACCACGTCCGAATTCATCAATTGGGCGTTCGGGATCGAGATCAGTTCATTCTTGATGGACTTCAGATGCGTCTCCATCAACTTGATCTGTACCACATCGCCGATATGGTCCCCGATCTGGATCCGATCCCCGATAGAGGTCGAGCGGCGATAGATCACAAACAGCCCCGCCAGCATGTTCGAC
The DNA here is from genome assembly GCF_057221175.1 of Ruegeria sp. HKCCD3925. Taxonomy (NCBI): domain Bacteria; kingdom Pseudomonadati; phylum Pseudomonadota; class Alphaproteobacteria; order Rhodobacterales; family Roseobacteraceae; genus Ruegeria; species Ruegeria sp. HKCCD3925. The sequence goes on along the minus strand of NZ_JBWVBI010000009.1, from coordinate 87,900 downwards.
ACGACCGAGTTCGCGCCCAGCGACAGCATGGCACCAACCAGAATCGTCAGCCCCTGAAACGCCGCCGAGTCTGACCCGGGGATGTAAGGGACAGCAAAGACCAGAGCGATCAGGATAACGACGACGCGGGCGATGTTGAAGGTCGGGTTCACCCAGTGGCTTTCAAAATCGCCCATGTCAAAGGTTCCCGCCTCGACGGCGTCAAAGAACACACGCATGCCCCGGATAATATACAGCGTTATCCATGCGATCAGTATCAACATGATCAGGTTTGGGATGTAGCTGAGGATGCCTTTGAAGATTAGCAGGACCGGCTCGGTCAAGTAGGTCAGCAGGAGTTGCGCGAAATAGCGCGTCTCGGCAAAGGCAAGCAGAACGAAGGAGAGATAGTAGTAGAAGCCGAGGAAAAAGATCACCAGCAGGACAAAATTCAGAGCATACCGGATCAACGCGGCGATGGCCTCGGCCTGAACGCTTTTTGCGGTCGCGGTTTCGACATCCTTGAGGTAACGCTTGACCAGTTTCAGCGTACGGCGGCGAATACGCCGATGCAGCCACAGGATAACGACGACAAAAAGCGCGAATCCAGCTGTCCATGCCAAGGCTTCGATGGCACCCGAAACACGCGCCTGTTCGGTGCGGTTTGCGCGATAGCTTTCAATGGATTGTTTAATAGCGTCGCCGTGCAACAAACTGAGAACGTTCAGGTCCATCTGCTCAAGCTCGGAATCGGCATCGGTCACGATCGAAACTTGAACACCATCGGCAAAGATTCGAATGCCGAACTCTGAGTCCTCGAAGGTTATTGAGACCTGCTCGGCGTCTGAGGCCTCGGCGATTTCGATGATCTTGTTCTGTACACTCGCGGCCCGTTCCGGAGCGGGCAGCGCGCTGGAGCCGCGCAGGTGAAACAAGGTGTCGCCGTCAACGATAACCGGAGCCTGAAAAATCTCTGATTCAGTGTCTTCTATAGCAGGCTCTTCGCTAGTGGCGTTCTGTGCCCATACGGGCGACGCCAAAAGACCTATACAGGTTGTCACGAGCATCAGGCGAACAAACGCGCCAAGGGTCTGGATTGATTGAATCATTAGGCCTCCTGCCACAGGACTATATCTGACTGGAAGGGTCTGCCTAGAACATATCTGCAACGTCCGGCAGCAAACCTTTGAACCCGATGATCGAAATGGGGCCAGGTTTGCTTGCAAACCCATGTTTCAAAGCATAGGTTCCCGCAAACTTTGCAGAGAGCTCTCTGCATCATCAGAACAAAGGAATATCCCATGGAAGGTGGCGCAATCGCCCAGTTTCTCCCGCTGATCCTGATCTTCGCGATTATGTATTTTCTGCTGATCCGTCCGCAGCAGAAAAAGATGAAGGAACATCAGGCCATGGTCGAAGCCGTGCGCCGGGGCGATCAGGTTGTCACCCAAGGCGGGCTGATCGGCAAGGTGTCGAAGGTCAAGGAAGGCGACAACGAGATCGAAGTCGAGATCGCCGAGGGCGTTAAGGTTCGCGTGGTCAAATCGACCATCGCTCAGGTTCTGAACAAGACCGAACCTGCGAAGTAACTTCGCGCGACAATTCCTTGAAAAGGCAGGGTAATGCTGCAAATTGATTCCTGGAAGCGGGTTCTGATCTGGTCGGTCTGTGTGATCGGTCTGTTCCTTGCCCTGCCGAATGCGTTTTATACGCGCGTAGAACAATCTAACGATGCCAAGGCTGCGATTGAGCTGGGCATTGATACACCTGAAATGCAGGCCGAGGCCGCGCAATGGCCGAACTGGCTGCCGTCGTCTCTGGTCAATCTCGGGCTCGACTTGCGCGGCGGCGCGCATTTGCTTGCCGAGGTCAAGGTTGATGATGTCTACGAATCCCGGATGGAGGCGATGTGGCCCGAAATCCGCGACGCGCTGCGTGATGAACGCGCGACGGTCGGCACGATCCGTCGTCAGGATTCGGCGCCTGACGAGATTCGCGTGCGCATCAGCCAACCCGAGGGCATGTCCCGCGCATTAGAGGTTGTGCGCGGTCTGGCCCGACAGGTGCAGACGCTGACCGGGGCAGGGGCAACAGATATAGAGGCCCGCGCTGAGGGGGACACTATCGTTGTCCAACTGTCCGAGGCCGAAAAGCTTGCTTCGGATGATCGTACTGTGCGCCAGTCCCTTGAGATCATCCGCCGTCGGATCGACGAGGTTGGCACACGCGAACCAACGATCCAGCGTCAGGGCGCTGATCGTATCCTGATTCAGGTGCCCGGCATCGGCAGCGCCGGGGAGCTCAAAGAGATTATCGGCACGACGGCACAGTTGACGTTCAATCCTGTCGTTGGACGCGGGACTGACCCGGATGCCATTCCGGGCGTTGGCGAGAAGCTTGTGCCATCGATCGATGAAGATGGTGTGTATTACACTCTGGACGCCGCACCCGTCGTGACCGGTGAAGAATTGGTCGACGCGCAGCCATCCTTCGACCAGAACGGCCGCCCTGCGGTCAGCTTCCGGTTCAACACCTCTGGCGCGCGCAAATTCGGCGATTACACGCTAGAAAACATTGGCGCACCCTTTGCTATCGTCCTGGATGACGAGGTGATCTCGGCCCCTGTAATCCAAAGCCATATCCCAGGTGGTTCGGGCATCATCACTGGCAACTTCACAGTTGAAGAAAGCACCAATTTGGCCGTTCTGCTGCGCGCAGGTGCCTTGCCTGCAGGTCTGGACTTCCTGGAAGAGCGCACCATCGGCCCTGAGCTGGGTCAGGACAGTATCGACGCAGGTAAAGTCGCGACAATCGTGGCCTTTGTCGCCGTGTTGGTATTCATGGCTCTCAGCTACGGCCTGTTCGGCATCTTCGCCAATATTGCGCTGATCCTGAACGTGGGGCTTTTGTTTGGCCTGCTCTCACTGATCGGCGCCACGCTGACCTTGCCCGGGATCGCGGGTATCGTGCTGACCGTCGGCATGGCAGTTGACGCCAACGTGCTGATCTTCGAGCGTATCCGCGAAGAGCTGAAATCTGCCAAAGGTCCGGCGCGTGCCATCGAGCTGGGATACGAAAAAGCGCTTTCGGCCATTCTGGACGCAAACGTGACCACGTTCATTACCGCAACCATCCTGTTTGCCATGGGCAGTGGTCCCGTGCGCGGCTTCTCCATTACGCTTGGTCTGGGTATTCTGACCTCGGTCTTCACCGCGATCTTTGTGACGCGTCTGATGATCGTGATGTGGTTCGAACGCCGCCGTCCGAAAACGATCGAGGTTTGACATGAGACTGAAACTCGTACCCCAAAACACCTCGTTCGATTTCTTTAGCCGTTGGAAGGTCTGGCTGGGCATCTCGGGTTTGATGATGGTGATCGCATTCACGTCATTCCTGCTGCAAGGGCTGAACTTCGGCATCGACTTTCGCGGCGGCACCACGATTCGGACCCAAAGCGCGCAAGAGATCGACGTCGGCGCCTATCGCGACGCCATCGCGCCGCTAGAGCTTGGCGATGTGACTATCACCGAGATTTTTGATCCCACCTTTGGCGACGATGAAAACGTCGCGATGATCCGCATTCAGGCACAGGACGGGGCCGAAGCTGTGGCGGCCGCAACCGTCACAGCCGTCGAAGAAGCGCTGACCGTTGCCGCGCCGGATATCCAGTTCGTCTCGGTAGAATCGGTTGGCCCCAAGGTTTCGGGTGAGTTGATCCAGACCGCGGTCATTGCGGTCGCCTTGGCGATTGGCGCAGTGCTTGTCTATATCTGGCTCAGGTTCGAATGGCAGTTCGCACTCGGGGCGGTCGCCGCGTTGGTGCATGACGTGATCCTGACAATCGGCATCTTCTCGGAACTACAAATCCGTTTTGACCTGGCGATCATCGCCGCTCTACTGACTATCGTCGGCTATTCGCTGAACGACACCGTGGTCGTCTTCGACCGGGTTCGCGAAAACCTGCGGAAGTATAAGAAGAAAGACCTCAAAGAGGTGCTGAACATCTCGATCAACGAAACGCTCAGCCGGACGGTGATGACCTCTGTGACCACGCTGCTGGCGCTGATCTCGCTCTATGTACTGGGCGGAGACGTGATCCGAGGCTTTGTCTTCGCGATGATCTGGGGCGTGATCGTCGGGACCTATTCGTCGGTCTTCGTGGCCTCGACCATCCTGCTGTGGCTGGGGGTCAAGCGCGACTGGTCGAAGCCGTCGAATACGGCGGGCAACCAGTTTGCCAACATTGATGCCTGAGTATTTCGGCCAGACCCCAACCGGTCTGGCCGTTATTATTTTCGCCGCCTTTGTTGGGGGCATCGTGCGTGGGTTCTCCGGCTTTGGGACGGCCCTGATCTTCCTGCCCATCGCCAGCCCGTATCTTGGCCCCTTCGGTGCCATCATCGCGCTGACGGTCATGGACATATTTGGCCCGATCCCGAACCTGCGCCGCGCATGGACGGTTGTTGACAAGGCAGATCTGATGCGCCTTTTGGTCGGGTGCGCGCTACTTCTACCGGTTGGCTTATGGCTGCTGACCCGGACCGATCCTGAAGTGTTTCGCTATATCGTCAGCCTGATTTCCTTGTCGATGCTGGCCGTTCTGGTTTTTGGTCTGCGCTACCGGGGAGCGGTATCGCGTGGCATGGTTGCTGCGATCGGCGGGGCTGCAGGGCTACTTGGCGGGGTAGCCGGGATACCGGGGCCTGCTGTCATCCTGTTTTATATGTCACGGCCCTTACCGGTTGAGATCATCCGCGCGACGATCCTATTGTTCCTGTTTGCTTTCGATTTGCTGATCCTCGGATATCTTGGCGGGATGGGGCGTCTTTCGATCGCGAGCATCGGATTGGGCCTTGCGCTTGCGGTTCCCAACATCGCGGGCAACTGGCTGGGGGGCTGGATGTTCCGACCCGAGTACGAGAACCTCTACCGCGCCGCAGCCTATCTGGTGATTGCAACAGCGGCCTTGTCCGGCCTGCCGTTTTGGGGCTAGAACCCTGCACATGCGCCTGAACGAGATCACATATACAAACGCTCAGCCGGTTGATGGCTATGGCCCCGGGTTCTTTCGGATAGGCGGGGAAGTTCATGATGGGGCAGTCCTGACCGGTCCCACTGGTACATCGGCTTGGGCGGGTTACTCCGACGCCCAGACCCTGCTGGCCTTGTCCGAACATGTCGATGTTCTGTTCATCGGTACGGGCAAAGAACTGACCCACATCCCAGCCGACTTGCGCACCACATTGGAAGAGGCAGGTCTGGGTGTCGAAATCATGAACTCTCCGGCGGCCTGCCGCACCTACAACGTGCTGCTTTCCGAAGGCCGCCGCGTTGCGCTTGCGCTGATCCCGGTCTGAGGATCTGTTCTTCCACTGGCTAAAAATATCCCGGGGAGTGTGAGGGGCTGGCCCCTCACTGCGACCCAACCGGCCGCTCTGCGGCAATTCCGACCTTTTGCCCACACGCACAATCCGCTAAGCGGGCTTCATGACTTTAAAGGTAACCGATCTGGCCATCGCACGCGGCGGAGTTCCCGTGCTCGAAGGGCTGAGCTTCTCGCTTGAGGCAGGAAGGGCGCTGATCCTGCGGGGGCCGAATGGAATCGGAAAGACAACACTACTGCGTACGCTTGCGGGCCTGCAACCGCCGCTGGCAGGGCAAATCGACGGGGCAGAAGACCAGATCGCATACGCGTCCCATTCCGACGGGTTAAAACCGACCCTGACCGTTGTCGAAAACCTCAACTTCTGGGCGTCGGTCTTTGGCACCCGTGATATCCAGCACGCCCTTGATGCGTTTGAGCTGAACGAGTTGGCTGACCGCCATGCGGGTAACCTTTCGGCGGGGCAGAAACGGCGTCTGGGATTGGCGCGTATGTTGGTTACTGGCCGCCCGATCTGGATGCTGGACGAGCCGACGGTCTCGCTGGATCGTCACGCCGTGCAGATGTTTGCGGATGCGGTGCGCGCGCATCTGGGGCAGGGTGGTTCGGCCCTGATTGCGACCCATATTGATCTTGGCTTGGACGGAGAGGTTCTGGACGTTGGCCCCAACAAGGCCAAGCCCAAACCTATCGACGATTTCGACGGAGGTTTCTTGTGATCGCCTTATTGCTGCGTGATCTGAAATTGGCCTTCCGTGCGGGGGGTGGCTTTGGCCTCGGTCTTGCTTTCTTCCTGATCGTCACCGTTTTGGTGCCATTCTCGGTTGGCCCGCAATCTTCGCTGCTTTCGACCATCGCACCGGGCGTTCTTTGGCTGGGCGCGCTTTTGGCGTGTCTGCTGTCACTTGATCGCCTTCTGGCGCTGGATTGGGAAGACGGCTCGCTTGATCTGCTCGCGACCGCGCCGCTTCCGTTGGAATCAGTTGTTACCGTCAAAGCGCTGGCCCATTGGCTAACCACCGGATTGCCGCTGGTTCTGGCCGCGCCGTTCCTAGGCGTGTTGCTAAACCTGCCTGTACCCGGGTTTTCGTGGCTAGTGATCTCACTGCTCCTCGGTACTCCGGCGATGAGCGTTATCGGCACCTTTGGCGCGGCCCTTACTGTTGGTCTAAAACGGGGCGGTCTGCTACTGTCGCTTCTGGTTTTGCCGCTCTACGTGCCGACTTTGATCTTCGGAGCCGAGGTCGCCCGACGCGGTGCTACAGGCATGGAGACGCAAACGCCCCTGCTAATGCTGGCAGGGATTACCGCCGCAACGGTCGCACTTTTACCCTTTGCCAGCGCAGCGGTACTGCGCATCAATCTTAGGTGATGGCCACAAAGCTTGACTGAGGTCAATTGAGAACCACGCCGACTCGGACTAGATAGAGCCCATGACAATCGCAGCCAAAGCCAATGCCCTTTGGGAATACGCCAACCCGCGTAAGTTCCTCGCGACCAGCGAACGGGTCCTTCCGTTCTTCTGGATCAGCTCAGGTCTGTGTCTGGTCGTCGGATTGATCTGGGGCTTTTTCTTCACCCCGGATGACTACAAGCAAGGCTCGACCGTAAAGATCATCTATTTGCATGTGCCCGCCGCGTTGATGGCGATCAATTGCTGGCTGATGATGCTGGCAACCTCGCTGGTCTGGTTGGTGCGTCGCCACCATGTCAGTGCGCTGGCTGCCCGTGCCGCTGCGCCCATTGGCATCGTGATGACGCTGATCGCATTGGCCACCGGAGCGATCTGGGGGCAGCCCATGTGGGGGACATGGTGGGCCTGGGACCCGCGCCTGACATCGTTCCTGATCCTGTTCCTGTTCTATCTAGGTTATGTCGCGCTTTGGGAAGCGATAGAAGATCCGGATACAGCGGCGGACCTGACCTCGGTCCTTTGCCTCGTGGGCTCGGTCTTTGCGTTCCTCAGCCGGTATGCCGTGAATTTCTGGAATCAGGGGCTGCATCAGGGGGCTTCGGTGATGCGCGCCGGGGCGATCACAGGCACGGATACTGAAGAGAAGGTAAGCAATATCTACTTCTATCCACTGCTGCTTTGCATCATCGGCTTTGTACTGCTGTTCATTGCGCTGGTCTTCTATCGTACGGGCACAGAAATTCGCGCCCGCCGGACCAAGGCGCTTATGGCGCGTGAAAGGGTGAGCGGGTGATGCCTGATCTTGGAAAATATGCCGATACCGTCTTGTGGTCCTATGTCGTATCAATCGGACTTCTGATCGCATTGGTGGGTTTCAGCGTGATCCGGGGCCGTAAGGTACGGGCCGAGATGGAGAAGGTTGAACAAAGGATGTCACGCAATGGCTAAGATTTCGCCCCTGATGATCGCGCCTCCGCTGATTTTCGGCGCCTTCGCTGTACTCGCGGGCATCGGTATGTTCCGCGACGATCCCAACGCCTTGCCCTCGGCGCGCGAGGGTCAGCCAGCACCGCCGGTTGTACTGACCGAGTTCGCGGGCAAACCGGGCTTCGATGATGCCACACTGCGTGATGGCGAGGTCAAGCTGGTCAACTACTGGGCCAGTTGGTGTGCACCATGCCGCGTCGAACACCCCAATCTACAGGCTCTGTCTGACGAGGGTATCCCGGTCTATGGTATCAACTACAAAGATCAACTGGACAACGCCGAAGGATTTCTTGCCGAACTGGGCGATCCCTATGCCGGTATCGGTCGGGATGAACAGGGCCGCATGGGGCTGGATTGGGGCGTCTACGGTGTGCCCGAAACCTATGTGATCGACGGTGAGGGCACGATCATCCTGCGCTGGGCTGGTCCGGTCACTCAGCGGGTGATCGAAAGCACGATCCGCCCAGCACTTGAGAAAGCCGCAGGTGGCTCATAAGCGATAGCCACCGGTGACGCCCAGAACCTCACCAGTGATGAAGGATGCGGCATCGGACGCCAGAAACCTGACGACTTTGGCGATATCCTCGGGCTTTCCCGCGCGACCTAAAGCGGTTTCTTTGACAAACAGCGCGGTCAACTCCTCAGACCGGGGCGCTTCGGGGATGTTGATCGCACCCGGCGCGACTGCATTAACGCGTATCCCCTTTGGCCCAAGCTCCTTTGCCATGGCGTGGGTCCATAGATTCAGGGCGGCCTTGCTTGCCCCATAGGTCACAGCATCCCGAGGCGGCAAGACCGCGTTCATGGATGAGATACTGACGATTGAGGCGTCGCGTTTCAGATGTGGTAGCGCAGCAGCCAACAATGCGGCGGGGGCCAGCAGGTTCAAATCCAGAATGGCGCGGTGGTCCTCGGCCCGAAATTCCTCTTTGGGGGTAGATTTCACAAGGCCGGCATTGTTGACGATCACATCCAGCCGTCCAAACCTCTCGATCACCTGCGAAATCACGCTAGCCGGCTGGTCGGGCGCAGATAGATCAGAGCGTATGGCCAGAACATCCCCACCCAGTAGCTCGGGCGTGGGTTTGCTCGACAACCAAGTAAACGCGACGCGGTGATCACGGCTGAGGTCTTCGACGATTGCACGCCCAATTCCGCGTGCACCGCCGGTTATCAATGCGACTTTGTCCATAATCGTAGGAAATCGGTAAAATGGTCGGGATTCAAGCCGTTACTTACGAACCAAAATCCAGATCATCGCGCCGATGAATGCAAAGGTGGTCAGATTCATAAGCGTATCCGTCAGATCACCGATCAGCATGGCTCAGCCCCTCTTCTCGTAGCCCTCGGAACAGGCAGACCATCAGCAGAACCGAAATGAACACAAAGGGCAGCGCCCCGAGTGAGATCAGGACTTTGACCGATTCCACCGAGCCCGACAGGATCATCGCGACACTCAACAAGCCCAGCAATGCACCCCAGATCAGCCGCACGCGCGGGGGCGGGTTTTCGTCCCCCTGGGACGAGAATGTACCCAGCACAAAGGCCGCGCTTACAACGCTGGTTACGATGAACAGAAACGCCGCTGCTACGGTTGCAAGTATTGTGATCTGCGATAAGGGCAAACGGTCGAGCAGGGCGAAGGTAACACGCTCGATGTTTGTTTGCGTATAGGCCAGCAGTTCTCCGGCTCCGTTGAGCGCCTCGAACAGACCGATGCCGCCGAAGGCACCGAACCAAAGGATCGAGAACAGCGTGGGCGCAAAGAGTACTCCGATCACGAATTCCCGGATCGTGCGACCGCGAGAGATACGCGCGATAAACACACCAACAAAAGGTCCCCAGGCGATCCACCAGACCATATAGGTGAGGGTCCAGTCGCTGAACCATTTGGTGACGTCATCGCCGAAGAAGGTGAAGGTCTGAAAGCCCCGAGGGATGACATTGGTGACGTAATCGCCGAACCCTTGAACCACAGTGTTCAACAGATACTCTGTAGGCCCGAGGACCACTGTGTAGGCCACAAGGCAGATCGCGATCAGCATTGCCGCATTCGACAAGCGCGCCATGCCTTGGCCAAGGTCGATTAACAGAGCAGGGATGTAGGCTGCGACCATCGCCAGGAAAACAACGCCGATCAGAAGGGCACCAACCGTTTCCCGGCCACCCAGAACCGCAATCCCGTCCGCAACCTGGAACACGCCCATGGCCATTGAACCGCCAACACCGATAGAGATTGCAACAATGGCCATGAAATCCGACAGCCACCCGACCCGCTCGGCCCAGCGTTCTCCTGGGAACAGGCTTTTGATCGGTGCGCTGACCATCATGCCCGTCCCGCGCCGAAAGCTGAAATAAGCGATGGTCAGCGCGGTCGAACCGTAAATCGCCCAGGCGTGCAGGCCCCAATGGAAGTTTGTTGCCAGCATGGCCTGCTGCGCGGCGACATAGTCGGGTGCCATGCCCGAGATGAAGTTGAAATGGGTCAGGGGCTCGGCGACCGCCCAGAACAGCAGTCCAACGCCCATTCCTGCGGAGAACAGCATTGAGATCCAGGTGGCGGTCGAGAACTCGGGCTCTTCATCATCCCGGCCCAGACGGATTTTGCCATATGGCGAAAAGGCCAGAACCAAACACCCGATCAACATGCCTGAGGCCGCGAGCATCACGAACCATCCGCGACTGTGGAAGGTTTGTTGCACGATGCTATTGGCCCAAGTCACCAAGCTTTCGATATCGACGACGCCCCAGATCCCGATCACGGCGATGACGCTAAGCGAGCAAACCAGTAGGGCGTTGGGCTTTTTCATGGTGATGGAATTCCGAAGACTGTCTTGCTCAACAGTTTCAGATTTTTGAATAAATGGCCAGAAAACAAAACCCCCGGCGCAGGGCCGGGGGCTGAGGTTGGATATCAACCTGCTGATTTATGACGCTTTTGCGAGATTGCGCAGCACGTATTGCAGCACACCGCCGTTTTCGATGTATTCGATCTCGGGCGCGGTATCGATGCGGCACTTCAGGGTGATCGTCTTTTCGGTACCATCTCCGTAAATGATGGTGCAGGGCACTTCCTGCAGGGGCTCAACTGAATCCAACCCGTGGATCGATACGGTCTCATCACCTTTCAGACCCAGTGTCTTGCGGGTATCACCATCGGTGAATTCGAACGGTATGACGCCCATGCCCACCAAGTTTGAACGGTGGATGCGCTCAAAGCTTTCGGCGATCACTGCCTTGACGCCAAGCAGAGCTGTGCCCTTGGCCGCCCAGTCGCGTGACGAACCTGCACCGTACTGTTCGCCGCCAAAGACGACCAGCGGGGTGCCTTGCTCCTGATAGGCCATCGATGCTTCGTAGACCGAGGTTTGTTCACCATCCGGGCCTTTTGTATAACCGCCTTCGACGCCATCCAGCATCTCGTTCTTAACGCGGATATTAGCGAAGGTGCCGCGCATCATGATCTCGTGGTTGCCACGGCGTGAGCCATACGAGTTGAATTCGCGCGGCTGAACCTGACGATCCGTCAGATACTTCCCGGCAGGTGTCGTTGTCGCAAACGAACCGGCGGGCGAGATATGGTCGGTGGTGATCATGTCGCCCAGGATCAGCAGAACCTTTGCACCATCGATATTCGAGATCGTGCCCGGCTCAGGCCCCATGCCTTGGAAATAGGGAGGGTTTTGAATGTAGGTTGACGTCGGTGGCCAATCATAGGTTTCCTGTTGTGGAACCTCGACCTCCTGCCATTTCTCGTCGCCTTTGAAGACATCGGCATATTTCGACTGGAACGCCTCGCGGGTCACGGTTGCCTCAACCAATTCGGCGATTTCGCTTTGGGTCGGCCAGATGTCTTTCATGTAGACATCGTTGCCGGCCTGATCCTGTCCAATCGGTTCCGAGGTCAGGTCGATGTCCAACGTACCAGCCAAAGCATAAACCACCACCAGCGGCGGTGAAGCCAGATAGTTGGCGCGCACGTCGGGCGAGATGCGGCCTTCAAAGTTGCGGTTGCCTGACAGCACCGAAGTGGCAACAAGATCGCCTTCGGCAATCGCTTCGCTGATTTCTCTTTGGATCGGACCCGAGTTGCCAATACAGGTGGTGCAGCCATAGCCAACAAGGTTGAAGCCGATCTTGTCCAGATCTTCCTGAAGACCTGCAGCCTCCAAGTAGGCGGACACAACCTGCGAGCCGGGCGCCAATGAGGTCTTTACCCACGGTTTGCGATCCAATCCCAGCGCGGCGGCTTTACGTGCAACGAGGCCCGCGCCGATCATCACATACGGGTTCGACGTGTTGGTGCAGGAGGTGATCGAGGCGATCACGACTTTGCCCGATTCCATGCCGTAGTTTTCGCCTTTGACCTCTATTTGTTTGCCCATCGGGCGTTTGAAGGTCTCGGCCATTTCCTTGGTGAATGCGGCCTTGGCGTCGGTTAGTGCGACATAATCCTGCGGCCGTTTCGGGCCCGAGATCGCAGGAACAATTGTGCCCATATCCAGCGACAGAGTGTCGGTGTAGATCGGCGCGTAATCGGCATCGCGCCAGAAGCCGTTTTCCTTGGCGTAGGCCTCGACCAATGCGATGCGGTCTTCGTCGCGTCCAGTATTGCGCATATAGCGCAAGGTCTCGCCGTCAATCGGGAAGAAACCACAGGTCGCGCCGTATTCGGGGGCCATGTTGGCAATGGTTGCGCGATCGGCCAAGGGCAAGCGGTCCAGACCTTCGCCGTAGAATTCAACGAATTTACCAACCACGCCTTTCTCGCGCAGCATCTCGACGACTTTCAGGACAAGGTCAGTTCCCGTTGTGCCTTCGACCATCGAACCGGTCAGTTCAAAACCCACAACCTCGGGGATCAGCATCGAGATCGGTTGACCCAGCATCGCTGCCTCGGCCTCGATTCCGCCAACGCCCCAACCCAGAACGGCCATGCCGTTGACCATGGTGGTGTGGCTGTCAGTACCAACAAGTGTATCGGGATAAGCGACTTCTTCGCCGCTTTGGTCCGTGTCTGTCCAGACGGTCTGCGCCAGGTATTCCAGGTTTACTTGGTGGCAGATTCCGGTGCCGGGAGGCACGACGCGGAAATTGTTGAACGCGTTCTGACCCCATTTCAGGAACTGATAGCGTTCCATGTTGCGCTCATATTCGCGGTCCACGTTCATCTGAAACGCGCGTGGGTTGCCGAACTCATCAATCATGACCGAGTGGTCGATGACCAGATCGACCGGGTTCAGCGGGTTGATCTTTTGCGCGTCCCCACCAAGGCCCTTGATGCCGTCGCGCATCGCTGCCAGATCCACCACGGCCGGAACTCCGGTAAAGTCTTGCATCAGAACCCGGGCAGGGCGATAGGCAATCTCACGTGGGTTCTTGCCACCGTTGGCACCCCATTCGGCAAAGGCTTTGATGTCATCGACGGAAACCGAGAACCCGTCATCTTCGAACCGCAGCATGTTTTCCAGAACCACTTTCAACGCGGCAGGCAGATTCGAAAAATCGCCTAAGCCTGCTTCTTGCGCGGCTGGAATCGAATAATAGGAAATGGATTTGCCATTCACGTTCAGGCTGCGGCGTGTCTTGGCGGTGTCCTGTCCGACCTTGATGGGCATCTGTGGCCTCCCTCTCAAATGACTTGGAATACGGGCTTCGCTAAGGGTTATCTGCATTACCACACCAGTTGTTTCAAGGTGAAACGGGCAGTTTGGGTGGTTTTTTGTATACCATTGCACACATTTTATCGAAAGCTTGTGTCTGAGGTCTCAAGAAACCTTGATTGGCAGTTTATTCGGTTCCGACTTAAACCTTTCAGGCAATCATCCTCTATCGAGAGAAAACATGCTCAGATCAGTCGCTGCGACCGCGTTTGTTTCACTCTTTCTTGCTGCCCCGGCTCAGGCGCAGGATGACCCGGTGGTGGTCGAACTGTTCACCTCGCAGGGGTGCTCGTCCTGCCCGCCAGCAGACCGGATCATGCATGAATTGGCCAAGCGGGATGATGTAATCGGTCTGGCGTTGCATGTGGATTATTGGGACTACATTGGCTGGAAAGATGAATACGCCAATCCCGACCATACCGATCGTCAGCGCGCCTATGCACGTGAAGGCGGGCGGACGATGATCTATACGCCGCAGATGGTTGTGAATGGGCAGCAGGATGTGGTTGGGGCCAAGTCAATTGAACTGAACCGGCTAATCGATGCACACCTGACTGCGCCGCCGGAGGCCGAGGTCAGTGCCACGCGTACTGCGAACGAAGTATCCATGAATGTCGTTCCGATCGAGTTACCAGACGACGAAACCTATGATGTTCGGATTGTGCAGTATTCGCCGATGCGTCGCACCTCGATCCGGCGTGGCGAATTGGCCGGACATGATCTGGATTATGCAAACGTGGTCGAGAATTGGCAGATTGCCGGTCGCTGGGATGGCCAAACACCGCAGAGTTTCACCGCAACATTGTCATCGGAATTGCCTGCCGTTGTTCTGATCCAGCGCAGTGGCCATGGTCCGATCGTGGCCGCAGCGCGGGTTAAGTGATCAGGGCATATCCTTTGGCTGGACCCCCAGTCCCCTCCAGGACTTCCAGCGCCGATGAATCCAGAACCATTGTCCCATGTGCTGACGCACCATCGCTTCCAGGTCGTCATTGGTGAACTGGGTCATGGTTTTGGCATCAGTATGCGGGACCGGGTCGTGCAGGACGATCTCAAAATCGATCCCGTTGGGTTGGCGCACTGCATAGCAGGGAATCAGCACAGCCTTGTATTTGATCGCAAGTTCCGCGTTCAGCACCGAGGTGACGGCGGGTTTGCCGAAAAAGGTCAGTTCCTCACCACCATGCGCATGCAGGTCGGATACAATGGCAATGATGCCTCCGCTTTTCAGTGAACGGACCATTTCGACCATACCTCGGCGGCCCTGTTCGAACATGGGCGACCCGGTCTGATAGAATGCCTCGACATACATGTCGTTGAAATATGGATTTGCCATGCGGCGATAGAGGCTGCCGATGGGTTTACCGCTACGCGCCTGCAGCGCGACCCGCGCGGCCAGATAGTGCCCGAAATGCGCAGTGATCATCATCACTGGACGCCCTTCCGCCACGGCGGCATCAAATGCTTCGACACCCGAGCCCGATACTTTGGCCTTGCTTTGTCGCTCGATGAAACCGTCGGCTGAAAAATGCTCCATGATCGCGCGCCCGGCATTGTCAGGCACGGCGCGGCAGATGCGTTTGACCTCGGCCTCGGGCAGGTCTGGGCAGGTGAGTTTCAGGTTGCGGCGCACGCGGGTTCGAAACCCGACAATGGGGGCAAGCCAGCGCACAATCGCGCCCATCGCTCCGATGCGGCGCTCATATGGCAGCAGGCGCATGCCGCGGATTACGCCGGTCAGAAACAGGTTGGCGACGTAGTATTTTCCAAGCTCAAATCGGCTTAGTTCCGACTTTTCGACGGGCATGGGGAGAGACACCTGAGCGTTGTGAACTGCGCGACGAGACATACAGGCCCCATCGTGCGATCACAAGTGGTCGCGCCTTGCCGGACTATTCTGCATTCTCCTCCGCCTCGACCAGTGCGATCGCGCCCTCGTCCAAAAGCGCGCGGATGGCTGCAACGATCTGCGACATCGCTTCTTCACTGTCGGATTGTTTGACCTTGCCACGTTCGGCGATTTCTTCCCGTAAGTTTTCCGCCATGCGAGAGGACATGTTGGCTAGGAAGAACTCGACCGTGGCGAGGTCTTCGTCGCTATTGGCTCCGGCCAACGCCGTGATGAGAACGGGTTGATCCACACCGCGCAGAATCGCTGGAACATCGCGGGGTTGGATGCGCGAGGGCACATGCGAAAAGATGAAGATCGATTGCCGGACGGTATCCGCAAAATCGGCGTCTTCTTCGTCCAGCGCGGTCAGCAAACCATCACGCGTTGCCGCGGCCGACTGGTTGAGGATCGCGCCCACACGCTCACCCGGCCCATCCCGAAAGGCGGGCTCGGGGCGTTGATCCAGCTGAGCGGCCAAGGACCATCCGATCCGCTCAACCGCCTCGGGCGTCACATTGGCCGTTTTCGAGACTGCATAAGTTATACGTCGCGCTGTGGGGCCGGGCAGGTGGCCCAACAACTGGGCGGCCTTTGCGGTTTCGAGTTTCGACAGCATGACGGCGGCGACTTCGGTGCTTTCAGCTTTGGCCATTTCGGCCAGATCTTCTGAGGGTACTTCGCGCAAACGCTGCCATGGGTCACCGATCTGCCTCACGCCAGCTACCTTGCGCAGCCGGGCGGCGGTGGCTGGGGCGATCTTGCCGTTCACCGCGTCCAAAGCACCGGCAAGCCCATGGGGAAATGCAAGCCCTACGCCATCCAGCGCATCGGCAAATTCCTGTGCGACGGCGGCCAACGTTACCCGGTCAACCAACCCCATCTGTCCAAGTTGGTGGGTAAGTTGTTCCTGCAGTGAATCGGGAAGCTCTTCCAACGGGATATCCGCCCCCTCGTTCAGCAGCAGCCGAACCACAACCGCGGCTTTCTCTCGGTTGCTGAGGGCGCGCGGCAGAACACGTGGCGCATCATCGTCTTGTTCAACGACCGGGGTTTGCGTGCCCGGCGTCATCTGCACCATTAGGTTCGTGTCCTGCATCTGCCTGCAATGCCTCATTCGCGTTGCAGGCAGAATATAGAGAGTCGGGTAAAGAAACCCTGAAACTCAGTAGCTATATGTCAGCCCTGTTCTGATCGCTTCGCGCAGCGATGTCTCAGCCCATGTGCCTTCGCCACCACGCGCCTTGATCTCGCGCCATTGTGCGATGGCCAACTCGGTCTTGCCCTGGGTAACAAATCCCTGACCCATGTAGCTGCGGGCGAGGATGTTGTCGGGGTTGGATTCAATTGCTTTCTGGTAAAATGCGTCAGCCAGTTTCAGCTCACCCATCTTGCGATAGGTGAACCCCCAATAGGTCTGCACCCGATCATCATCTTGATCCATGATACGCAGAATGCCCTGAGCATTTTCGTACTGCCCGTCGTAAGCCAACTCGCGCACGGCATCATACAGTTGGTCTTCGGTGAAATTTGTCTTGTTGGGTTTGACGCAGCGCCCGGCTGCCTCGTCATAGACGCGTCCAAACAGGCATTTCTTTGTGGTGTTGGTGGGCTTGGGCGGGCTGCTGTCCCCACCACCCGCAGCAATGGCCATGGGCGCGAAGGTAAAGGCCTGAAGAGCGATGGCCGAGGCTAGTACAAGACGCATTTTCCTACTCCGTTGTCAAAGAGACTTGTTACAATCATAGCTTGATCTTCAAAAAAGCTAACGATTGACTGATCGCTTTTATTCACAAGCAGGAAATAAAAATGTCAGCTATTGACGATTTTCATGCAGCTTTGGCTTTCGCTGTCCCAAATTGTGCCTTCAGCACAGGACTGGGTTTGCTTGGTGTTACCGTTACAGGCAAATCCGGCGGTGCCCGCACAGATAAGAGCAATTGCGCATAGAGCAGTTCGTAGCATCGAGTTTTCCTTTCGCGGAAACTGTGCCAACAGATTAACCGATTTTTGCCAATCTGGCAAAGACACAAGGCCCGGCTGCATTGAGCAAGCCGGGCCAAGTTTTTAGCACTGTTTGAGTTTGAATTATTCGCCGAATACGCGGGCGAAAATCGTATCTACATGTTTGGTATGGTAGCCGAGATCGAATTTCTCTTCGATTTCTTTCGGGCTCAGCGCGGCGGTGACATCGGCGTCGGCCAACAGTTCCTCTTTGAAGTCGGTGCGATGCTCCCAGACTTTCAGCGCGTTGCGCTGAACCATGGCATAGGCATCCTCGCGGCTTACACCGGCTTGGGTCAACGCCAACAGCACTCGTTGGCTCATGACAAGACCGGGGAACTTGTTCATGTTCTCGATCATGTTCTCGGGGAAGATCAGCATCTTGTCGATTACACCGGTCAATCGCGCGAGTGCAAAGTCCAGCGTGATAGTGGCATCCGGCCCGATCATGCGTTCGACCGAGGAATGCGAGATATCGCGCTCGTGCCACAGCGCCACGTTCTCCATCGCCGGGATCACGGCCGCACGCACCATGCGCGCAAGACCGGTCAGGTTCTCGGTCAGCACCGGGTTCTTCTTGTGCGGCATCGCGGATGAGCCTTTCTGACCCATCGAGAAGAACTCGGCCCCCTCCAGTACTTCGGTACGCTGCATGTGGCGGATTTCGATAGCGATGTTTTCGATGCTGCTGGCGATAACACCCAGTGTGGCGAAGAATGCGGCGTGACGGTCGCGGGGAATGACCTGCGTGCTGATCGGTTCAGGCACCAGACCCAGCTTGTCGCAGACATGCTCTTCAACCTGCGGGTCGATATTCGCAAACGTCCCGACCGCGCCGCTGATCGCTCCGGTGGCGATTTCCGCGCGGGCATCGCGCATCCGGGACAAGTTGCGGTCCATCTCGGCATAGAAGCGGGCAAAGGTCAGGCCCATCGTGGTGGGTTCGGCATGGATACCGTGGCTGCGACCGATGCGAACGGTGTCTTTGTGCTCGATCGCGCGGCGTTTCAGGGCAGCCAACAGACCTTCGAGGTCTGCAATCAGCAGGTCGGCGGCGCGGGTCAGTTGCACATTGAAGCAAGTGTCCAGTACGTCCGAGGAGGTCATGCCCTGATGCACGAAGCGGGCTTCCTCGCTACCCACATGTTCGGCCAGATGGGTCAGGAAGGCGATGACGTCGTGTTTGGTGACGGCTTCGATCTCGTCGATACGGGCGACATCAAACTCCACATCCTTGGCTTTCCACACGGCCTCGGCGTTTTCACGCGGGATCACGCCTAGATCGGCCATGGCGTCGCAGGCGTGCGCCTCGATCTCGTACCAAATGCGGAACTTGCTCTCGGGTGACCAGATGGCGACCATCTCGGGGCGTGAATAGCGGGGAATCATTGGCGGCAGCACCTTTTTATGATTGGGATGAGGCGTTGGCGCGGGGTTTAGCCGCGCATTGACCAAGGAACAAGGCGCGAGTGCTGGGATGAGACGGTTTGCCCTGATTTTATTGCTTTGGCCCGGATTTGTGGCCGCCGACGAGTTTCAGCAACTGACGGGTGATGAGATTCTGATGGCGCTTGCTGGCAAGAAGCTCGACTATGGCGAGGGGATCACCCAGACCTTCGATAGCAATATGCAAACGCAGTACTTTTCAGGCCGCCCAAGTTCGGGACGATGGGCCGTTCGTGATGATCGCTATTGCTCGGTCTGGCCGCCTTCGGATTTCTGGGCTTGTTATGATGTTGAGCAAAGCGGTGAAACCATCCGGTTTGTGGATGATTCAGGTAATACAACTGACGGAATCTATTTGAAGTGAGCCTGCCCAGAAATATTTATGATTTCCAGGGGGTTTGGGACCTGAGCCGCCTCATCCGGGACGAGCGTGCAGGCCAGATCATTCAGGCCGAGGGTAAGGCAGAGCTACGGCAAGATACCCAAGGGTTGGTCTATGATGAGACGGTCACGCTGCGTGTTCCGGGGCAGCCTGCAATGACGGGAACGCGTCGATACCTTTGGCGCGACGCCGGTGATCGGATCGCCATTCACTTTGATGATGATCGGTTTTTTCACGCACTTAAACTTGGCCAAACCCGCGTCAAGGATCATCACGATTGCCCGCCGGACAGCTATGATGCAGACTATGATTTCTCGGGATGGCCGCGCTGGACAGTCCGCTGGACTGTATCAGGACCGCGAAAATCCTATGAAATGGAGACCAAATACGCGCTGCGATAGCGTAATCATCTTGCAGCAACGGCCCGGAACGGGCATTGCTGCATGTGCAAATAAGTCCGAATGTGGAGAAATGAGATGAACGCAAACGTACTGGCCAATGCTTTTGGCCCGCGTGAGGGGACGGCGCTGCGCGTCAAGCAGGTGGCTCTGGTTGCCCTGGGTATCGTTGCTCTGGCTGTTGCAGCCAAAATCAAAGTGCCGATGTGGCCGGTTCCGATCACCATGGGCACATTCGCCGTTCTGACCATCGGCACCGCCTATGGCGCGCGCCTTGGCCTGATCACGATGCTGGGTTACCTGCTGGTTGGTGCTCTGGGCTTTGACGTGTTTGCGGGTTCCTCGGCCGAAAAATTCGGCCTGACCTACATGATGGGTGGCACCGGTGGCTATCTGGTCGGTTACCTGATGGCGACCATTCTGCTGGGCGCACTGGCCGCGCGCGGCTGGGACCGTTCGGTCGGCAAGCTGGCGCTGGCGCTGGTACTGGCCAACGTGCTGATCTACGTGCCGGGACTGCTGTGGTTGGGTCAGCTGTATGGCTGGGACAAGCCGATCCTGGAATGGGGTCTGACACCGTTCCTGCTGGGTGACGCGATCAAGCTGGCGCTGGCCGCTCTGCTGATCCCTGGCCTGTGGAAGCTGCTGGGCGACGCACGCACCTGATAGCGCGCTCTTGCGCAAGACACACCCGCGTTCGGAGCTTTCCGGACGCGGGTTTTTTATTGTCTGCAGAACAGGATACTGGACAAAGTCAAACTGCATGGGCAACCTGACATCAGAAAACTGATCAGGTTATTGAGATATGCGTATTTTGTTAAGCTTGGTGCTTGCTGCAAGTGCCGTGACTTGGTCGGCTGTAACGCCTGTGCAAGCCGACACACCGGTGACTTACACCGATGAAGGACGCGCCCTGTTCCGCTTTGAGGTTCCCGACTTCTGGACATTGCGTACCGGTGGCCCGCGTGAAATCGAGGATACCAATCTGGGCGATGCCCGTGCGGTTTCGCGCGTCATGGGGATCAGACCGGTGACCGACGATAATGTCTGGATGGGCTTCGTCTCACCATCACGGGTTTCCAGCATTCAGGGCGGGCTGAGCTATCTTGAGGATATCGACAAATTCCTCGTCAAAGACCCGACCGTGACCAGCACCAGCAATACAAGGATTGGTGGGCGGCCAGCCCACGTTATTCGAGGCACCGGCAATCGGGATGGGCGAGGCGTAAACTTTACCGCCACCGTGATTGACCTGCCGCGTGACCGTGTTGCGATAGGGGTTGCGATCCTGCGTGACGGGGCCGACCCGTCTTATGTTGATGCCTTGAACGCCGTTTTCGCGTCGTTCCGGTCTTTGCAGTAAGGAGGCTCGGATGACTCGCAAACTGTTAAAACGGTCTGTTCTGGCGCTGGGGTTGGGTACTGCAACGTTTACACTGTCCGCCTGCGATGGCGTATCGGTCGGGGTGGGGTATGGCGTTGGGTATGACCCGTTCTACGACTCGATGCTGTGGAATGATTACTACCACGACCGTAACGTGAATGTAGATGTTGACATAAACCGCCCAGACCGGCCCGACCGCCCCGATCGACCGGTTCGTCCGAACCCTCCACCGCGGCCAAAGCCACCGATCGCCAAACCGCCGTCGCGCCCGCATCCCCCGGTGGCGCGTCCTCCGACGGCACGGCCACCAATTCACCGACCCTCACCGAGGCGCCGTTAGAAAAAGGGGGCAAAAGCCCCCTTCAATCATTATCATAAGCTGACAAAGGTGGTTTTCAGTCCAGCAGCTCAGTCGTGATATGGGCCGAGCCTTCAAGGGTTCGGTGCACGGGACATTTATCTGCGATCTCCAATAGCTTAGCACGTTGCGCGGCATCCAGCGGCCCTTGTAGCCGTATCTTGCGGCGGAACTGATCGACCTTGCCATCGCTGGCCAGTCCGGCGTCCTGCGCGTGTACCTTGTCGTGGCAGACATCGACGGTGATACCCGTCAGAGGCCATTTCTTGCGCCGCGCATACATGCGAATGGTCATCGAGGTACAGGCGCCCAATCCCGAGGACACAAATCCATAAGGGGACATGCCTCGGTCCGTTCCTCCGTACGAGGCGGGCTCGTCAGCGACCGCATGGTGGCGCGGGCCGGACTGGATGTCTTGCAGGAACCCTGCCGGGTCTGCCTCGGTCACGCGAACAACACCTTCCGGGGCACCGGGTGGTGGGGCGGGCGGGCACAGTTTGACGTATCTCGACACCCAAGCCGCAATGACATCCGCCGCGTAATCCGCATCAGCGGCGCGCGTGATCAGATGGTCGGCATCGTCCAGCGTGACAAAACTTTTTGGATGCTTCGCAGCCAGAAAGATGGTGCTGGCGTTGTCAATGCTGACCGTGTCATCGCGCGGTGCGTGCAGGATCAGAAGCGCTGCTTTCAAATCTGAAACGGCAGGGCTAAGCGCGGCCTCTGAAATGTCATCGACAAAAGCTTTGCCAATGCGGAACGGGCGACCGCCAAGCGAAACCTCTGCGCTGCCTTGCGCCTGAATCTCGGGCAGGGCGGCCTCGAAATGGTGTGATACGTGGCCCGGGTCAGCAGGCGCACCCAATGTGACGACCGCCTTGACCGACGGTATGCCAGCGCGTGCGCGCAGTACCGCAGCGCCGCCAAGTGAATGGCCAATAAGCAGGGCGGGGGCCATGTTGCGGCCGGACAGGTAGTGCGCTGCAGCGATCAGATCTTCGACATTTGAGGTGAATGTCGTATTCGCAAACTCTCCATCCGAGTGGCCAAGGCCTGTAAAATCAAACCTGAGCACGGCGATGCCCATCGCCGCCAGACGCGCCGAAATGCGCCGTGCGGCAGGTATGTCCTTAGAGCAGGTAAAGCAATGCGCAAACAAAGCCGTTGCCAGTACCGGCCCGTCCGGCAGATCAAGGCGCGCGGCCAATTGGCTGCCGTCGTGACCGGCGAATGTAATGCGTTCGGTGGGCATGATGAATCCTTGGTGGTCCGGGTTTCGACAATACTGTGTGCTGTGTGCGGTTCTCTCAACCCTTGTGTCAGTGGCGTAACGGGAAGGTGAGGGGGAGAGACCACGTAGCCCTTGGCGCGTCGCATCAATGCTTTGTTGGGTTTGGTTTTTGAATAATCAAAAAATGTGATGTTAGGTCGTATAAACATTCATTTTACTTATTTCTTCTTGGACCCCAACTTGCAATCATCCTTCTTGTCTAAAGCAGAGGTCAAAATGGCACATACAACATCTGCACCGCTAAGCCCGACACTCCACGCCGGAGTTCTGTTGGCAATTCTCGTGACTGGCGCAATTGGTTTTGCACTGGGACAAAGCTGGCCGCTGACGAATACGTCTGAGGACACGCCAACTCTCACAGCGCCTGAGGATTGGCACGGTAATGTCAGACGGTCCCACTGGTCAAACTAGGCGATAGCGCTTAGCCAGACCCCATCAACTGTGCGTCGAACGGATACTTCGTGAGGTTTTCATAGCCGTCTTCGGTGATCAGCACCTGATCTTCCAGCTTGATCGAGAAATCGCCGCCAACCTCGCCAACTGCCGCTTCGACGCACAACACCATTCCGGGTTCAAGTGGATAATCATAGGATCCCTCGACCGCCTTGTCGGGATAGGCTACCAAGGGCCATTCATCGCACAATCCAACTCCATGCATCAGGCAGCCGTATTTCTGTGCCTGAAACTTGTCATCCAGCCGATGGGCATTCGCAGTTAGTTCCGGGATCATGACGCCGGGCTTCAGCATTTCCATATTGGTCATGATATGCTCATGCGCGTGCTGCATGGCATAGATCATGTCGGGGCGCGGTTTTTGATCGCCGATCCACCAGGTTCGTGAGATGTCGACGCAAATGCCGTAAGACCCGATCAGGTCGGTATCGAACGCGATGATTTCATTTTGCCGCGTGATGCGCGGGCCGCATTCCTGAAACCAGGGATTGGTGCGCTGGCCCGAGGCAAGCAAGCGGGTCTCGATCCATTCACCACCGCGCCGGATGTTTTCAGCATGTAGCACTGCCCAAATGTCATCCTCGGATGTCTTCCCGTCTCCGACATTGACACGTGCGAAGCGCTCCATTTCGGCCACAGCGGTCTCGCAGGCGTGGCTGGCGCAGCGCATGGCGAGGATTTCGTCTGGGCCTTTGATGGCACGGGTTTTCTCGGTAAGCTCTTCGCCCTCCATCACCTCGAACCCCTGAGCCTCAAGCGCGCGCAGGCCGTGCAGCATGATCTTGTCGACACCCAGCCGCATGTTGCCGCCGCCGTGTTCTTCGATCAGGGCGCGCACCTCGTTTGAGAACACATCTGCGGCAACGTCAATCTTGTCGCCCCGGTCGAAATAGAACAGATCGGCGCCCGAGCGCTGCTCGCGCACCAGCGGGTTGAATTTCGACAAGAACGGAGAGTTCTTGTAGTCCCAGATCACCATATACCCGTCAGCGCAAACCAAAACGGCCCGGAACGGGTTATGGGTATTCCAGAGCTGCATGTTGGTGCTGTCAGTCGCATAGCGGATATTCAGGGGGTCAAACAGCAGGATCCCGCCCCAATCGCGCTGCACGATGGCCTGAGTGAGGCGTTTCCAGCGGTATTTACGCATCTGTTCTAGATTGGGCAGGCTAAGCCCGGCAGCGGCCCATTCGTCAAAGGCAAGCTGTGTCGGTCCGATCTCGATCCTGTCATTGTCGTTCGGTGTCCCGTCCCCGAGTGTGGCGCCCCGGGTCGGGTCAATCTTACGGGTGTCACGATATGGTGTGTTCACGGTTGGACCTTTCTGCTTGCCTGACCAACCTGCAAATCCAGATGCGCTGCGTCTTCTAGGTTTGCGACCGTCTTCTGGTCGCTTTTTGACCGACAGCGCCAGAGCAGGGTGCTATGCCTCGACTATGACCGTGATACTACAGCAAGCCATTCCCTATGATCCACTCGCCCAAAACCCGCTGCCTGGCATTAAGCCTGCGGACCCCAGGGCCTGGTTGCATCGCGACGATGCGTTTTCTGCCCAGATGCAACGACGCGCCGCGCTGTTGGCGCAGCAAAAACCGGACGTCTTGGCGCAAAGCCCCGAGGCGTTGGCACCCGCGCAGGAGTTGCTGGAACTGGTCATTCAGCAAGTTTATCCGAATGTCTCCGATCACGTTGTGCGGCCCGACGGTGTACGGGTTGAGGTTGACCGGGAATGCCCGTTGGAAACGCTATGCCATTTGGTGCAAGAGGATTTCTGCATTCTGCAGAAACACGATGACGAGCATGTTTTGACTGGCGCGATCCTGTGCTTTCCTGCAAGCTGGATGCTGTCGGAAAAGTTCATGCGCCCGTTGATTGGGATCCATGAACCGGTTGATGCCTACGACGCCAATATTGCCCGCAGAGTTCAACGATTGTTTGACGGCATTCAGCCCAACCGGCCACTCTGGCGGTTCAATGCGCTTTGGTACAATGATGCCGAATTGTTCCAACCGCGTAGTCTCATGCAGCGACGCACACCGCGGGATGAAAATTCGGCCCGATATCTGCGTAGTGAACGTCAGACTCTCTTGCGTTTACCTGAGACAAACGCAGTGGTGTTCGCGATCCACACTTATGTAATGGCCGCTGATCAGGTCCTTAAAATGGAAAACCCCGCCTGACGGCGGGGCCTCCAAGGAGGGTCTTGGGTAATTTGATTACATGCCAATCGCGCTGGCGACCTCGGCAAAAGCATTCGTAGCGTTCAGGCCAAAAATCGCTGTGGTAAAAGCCAGAACCTGAGTGTTGAGGCGGAAATCCTCACCCCGGATCAGATTGACTGCTGCCAGGGATATGGCAATCGGTGTCGATATGCTTGCCACAGCACCAGTCATGCCCCAGCTGGTCAGTCGCAGAATATCGCTTGGGCGTTCCGTTTCGTCCTCGGACTGGTGAATGTTGCCGGCGGGCAGGGGAGCATCAGCCTCGGTCCGGAAGGCGATACTGAGCAGTTGGTCGTCACTTAGCTTGATCGGACGCGGCTTGGCGTGTTTGGTCTGTGTATCTTCCGCATCAGGATCGGGCAGATCAAGCCCCGCAAATGGGCCGCTGACTGCTTCGAATATCTGCTTTCGGTTCCGGGCGTTGCGCGGCGCAATTGAATCAAAGGCACTCATGAATTGTTCGATGGTCAGAACCGTTTTGGGCGACAACCATTCGACACGACGGGTCGTGCAGATGTCGACCATTCGGTACAGGATCACCACAAGCATCAACTCGGATATTTCACTATCATCGAGCAGTTTTGACACCGGACAAATCGAGATCGTCAGCCGGTTTCCCGGCAGCGTAACCGCAGCACGCGGCATAGTTTTGAGACCAGCGGTTCGATCCATCCGCTCATGGTGATTGTGATCTACTTGGGTTGGTTCCGAGTCCAATGTCAGACGCACGAGATATTGGCTGCTGACGATACTGGCCTCCGATGCGCTAAGAAGCGTCTTGCGCTCGACCAGATGGCCATAGTCACCCAGCGTCGTTGAGACGACCTCGCACAGACGCTCAAGCGCGCCATCTGCCGACCCGTCAAACTGGAGGCCACCGTGGTAACTATGCTTTGCAGTCACAGCATGTTCCTTTGCTGTCATAATCTTCACAACAAATTAACAGGCGAAATGGCGCAAATTTTGACCAAAATGGAAAAAAGTCGAAATATTCCAAGATTGATTACGCTTTGGAAACCAAGAAAATCGGGGTTTCCTTAAATCTATGTGGCAACAATGTGGCCGAATTCAGGTGCTCTGACGTCAAGCCTATGACTGCCCTAGTTGTCGATTCGCGCCGCCATGATTGCAATGGATTGCTGGTAGACCGAGGCCGCATTCCATTGCTGTATGACCGCAAAATTCGGCTCTCCGGGTTGATAGCCGCGACCGGGCTTCCACCCTTTCTTACGTAGAAAATTCGCGGTCGAGGCGAGCGCGTCGGTCATGTTATAAAAATCGACCCGACCGTCACCGGTGGCGTCCACACCATAGGTCAGGGCGTTGCCGGGCAGGAACTGTGTATGCCCCAGCTCGCCATGTTTTGCCCCTTTTGTCGCCATCGTAAGGGTACCTTGGTCAACCAGTTTTAAGGCGCCGATAGCGTGCGGGATGAAGAATTCGGATCGGCGACAATCATAGGCTAATGTCGTGATTGCGGAAACAACCTGACTATCTCCCATGAAACCTCCAAAGCCGGTTTCCATGCCGTGAATGGCAATCAGCACACCCGCCGGTACGCCATATTGACGCTCGAGCGCGGCGTAAAACTGCGGATTGCGAGCTTTGCGCTTGCGCCCTTGCGCAACGATGGTGTTTGCCCCGCGCACCTGCATGAATTTGTCTAATGAGTATTTAAAGCTCTTCTGATTGCGATCCGCGGCAATCGTACGTGTTGCATATTGCGTCTGCGCGAGCGCTTGCAGACCCTTCTTTTTCACACCCGCCCGTTTGGCGGTTTTTGCAAAGTCGGCTTTCCAGGCCTCGAACCCGCTGCTGGTATTCCCACAAGGGGCGGACAGTGCCACTGAGGGCAGAAGGAACGCGAGTGCAGCGTAAAGGCGAAGACGAGGCATAGAGGAAATCCGAGTGCTGAAAAAACTACGCTCAGCCTAAGCCGAGTTCGACCTACCGCAAAGTGGTTTAATAGAGATCAAGCTCGTCTGTGCCTTTCAGGGATTCGAACCATTCATCCGGGGTTTTGTCGATCTTGGCATGTTTGACCATCATCGCGTTCATATTTGGCAGACTGGATGAGTCCGGCCATTCATCGGGTTGCCACAGGTTTGATCGAATGATGCATTTGGGACAGTGCGCAAAGACGGTTTCGACATGGATTAACAGGGCCAGCTTGGGCACGCGTCCACCGACGGCCATGTTTGAAAGAAGTTCGGGATCTGCGCTAATTCTCGCGGATCCCCGCAGGCGCAGAGTTTCCAATTTTCCGGGGACAAAGAATATCACGCTGACGCGCTGATCTTTCAGCAAATTATGAAACGTATCCACGCGCTTGTTCCCGGGCCGGTCCGGGATCGCAATCATCGAGTTCGAGAGCACCTGCACAAACCCCGCAGGATCGCCACGAGGCGAAATATCGAGATGCCCATCGGGATTGGCCGAAGCGATCAGGCAGAACGAGGACATGCCGATGAAGTCTCGACACATCTCATCAAGTGCAGGCAATTCCTTTGCAATGATCTGCGGCAAGGGTTGCCCGCAAATGCGTTCCAGATCTTTTTCCGAGGTTACAAGTCCTGAATACTCAGAAAAGGGTTTGTCGCTTGCGGGCATGTGCTCTCTCCGCCTGATGTTGAGCTCAAATTTTGAAAGATCATCATCGATCCGTCAAATCTCGCGGAGATACAGAAAAAGGGGCGCCCGATGGGCGCCCCCTGAGAATTTTCGTCGAAAATTCTTAATCAGCAGCTGTAGTACATGCCGTACTCAACCGGGTGAGGTGTGTGCTCGTAGGTTTCTACCTCTTCCATCTTCAGCGCGATGTAGCCGTCGATCTGGTCTTTGGTGAACACGTCGCCTTGCAGCAGGAAGTCGTGATCAGATGCCAGCGCTTCCAGAGCTTCGCGCAGGCTGCCGCAGACGGTCGGGATGTCGGCCAGTTCTTCGGCAGGAAGATCGTACAGGTTCTTGTCC
Organism: Ruegeria sp. HKCCD3925; assembly: GCF_057221175.1. Lineage (NCBI taxonomy): Bacteria > Pseudomonadati > Pseudomonadota > Alphaproteobacteria > Rhodobacterales > Roseobacteraceae > Ruegeria > Ruegeria sp. HKCCD3925. The sequence goes on along the minus strand of NZ_JBWVBI010000009.1, from coordinate 59,678 downwards.
ATGGCTTCGCCCGGATCGATCTTGTTCTTGATGCCGTCCAGACCGGCCATCAGCAGCGCGGCGAACGCCAGATAGGGGTTTGCGGCCGGATCGGGGAAGCGGGCCTCGACGCGCTTGGCTTTCGGGCTTTCGGTCCACGGAATACGCACGCAGCCTGAACGGTTGCGGGCCGAATAGGCGCGCAAGACGGGGGCTTCGAAACCTGGGATCAGACGCTTGTAGCTGTTGGTCGCCGGGTTGGTGAAGGCGTTCAGCGTTTTGGCGTGCTTCAGGATGCCGCCGATGAAGTACAGCGCCTCATCAGACAGGTCGGCGTATTTGTCGCCCGCGAACAGCGGCTTGCCGTCTTTCCAGATCGACATGTTCACGTGCATGCCGGTGCCGTTGTCACCTGCGATTGGCTTCGGCATAAAGGTCGCCGATTTGCCATAGGCATGTGCAACGTTGTGGATCACGTACTTGTATTTCTGCAGCTCATCGGCCTGCTTGGTCAGGCTGTCGAATATCAGGCCCAGTTCGTGCTGACACGATGCAACTTCATGGTGGTGCTTGTCGACCTTCATGCCCAGACGCTTCATGGTCGACAGCATTTCCGAGCGCAGGTCCTGCGCTTCGTCAACGGGGTTTACGGGGAAGTAACCACCTTTGACGCCCGGACGATGGCCCATGTTGCCCATCTCGTATTCGGTGTCGGTGTTCCACGATGCATCAGTCGCATCAACTTCGTAGGATACCTTGTTGATACTGTTCGAGAAACGAACGTCATCAAAGAGGAAAAATTCGGCCTCAGGACCCATGTAGGCCACATCACCAATACCGGAAGCCTTCAGGTACGCTTCGGCTTTCTGAGCGGTGCCTCGCGGGTCACGTTCATAGGCTTCACCAGTGTCAGGCTCCACAACCGAGCAGTGCAGGCAGATGGTCTTTTCCGCATAGAACGGATCGACATAGGCGCTGTCGGTGTCGGGCATCAATTTCATGTCGGAAGCTTCAATCGACTTCCAGCCCGCGATGGACGAACCGTCGAACATAAAGCCCTCTTCCAGGAAGTCCTCATCGACCTGATCGGACATGATGGTGACGTGCTGAAGTTTGCCGCGCGGGTCGGTAAAGCGGATGTCGACGTATTCGGCGTCTTCATCACGGATCAGCTGAAGAACTGCGTCCTTGCTCATACTATTTGTTCCTCTGATTTGAAGATTGCTGTGTTACAGGGCTTCCGAACCGGTTTCGCCGGTGCGGATACGAATGGCTTGTTCGATAGGTGAAACAAAGATTTTTCCGTCCCCGATCTTGTCGGTCTTTGCGGCGCCAACGATGGCTTCGATCGCAGCGTCAACCTGATCATCATCCAGGACGACCTCGACCTTTACCTTGGGTAGAAAGTCGACAACATATTCTGCGCCGCGATAAAGTTCGGTGTGACCTTTCTGGCGACCAAAGCCTTTCACCTCGACCACGCTGAGGCCCTGGACTCCCACGTCCTGCAGCGCCTCTTTCACTTCGTCCAGTTTGAACGGCTTGATGATCGCTTCGATCTTTTTCATTCCGGCTCACCTTGTATGGTTGTCTTGATGGCAATGATCACGTCTAAGATCGGGCGGCAATGGAACCGCGAATTTGGTCGCCTTGTGGTGCTGCAAAATCGTGCAACGGGTTAAATTTTGATCGATGTGCACAAAATGTAATCAGAATTGAATCGCGTGAGGGCGCAATATGGCAGAGTTGCTGACAGCGGCACAGATGCGGACGATCGAAAAGTCCGCGATTGAGTCCGGTGACGTGAGCGGACTGGAGCTGATGGAGCGGGCGGGGCGCGGTGTTCTTCAAGCCGTATTTGAAGAATGGCCAGAGCTGCAGCGGGGGCCAGCCCCCGCACCCCCGAGGTATTTGGGGCCAGATGAAGAGGATCCGCCGCGTGCGGTAATTCTTTGCGGGCCAGGAAATAACGGGGGGGATGGATTTGTTGTTGCACGCTTGCTGCGGGAGCGCGGCTGGGAGGTGGCGGCATTTCTTCTTGGTGATCCGACGAAGCTGCCACCAGATGCGCGTGTGAATCATGACAGATGGGGTGAATTGGGGGAGGTTCACCCATTTTCCGAAGTGTTTGCCGCGCATCAAGGGGCTGACCTTTATGTCGATGCGTTATTCGGGACGGGCTTACAGCGACCGCTTGAGGGTGATGTTCTAAAATGGGCAGAAATGACTGCCTCGGATCCAGCCATCGCCGAAAAGACAGTATCCGTTGATATGCCGTCTGGCCTGTGTTCCGATAGTGGGCGTGAGCTGGCCCCGGGGACCGCGACGGTTCAGGCCAGGCTCACGGTATCGTTTCATACTGCAAAGCTGGGGCATTATCTGGGGCTGGGGCCGGTCAGAAGTGGCCGATTGGTCGTCAAGGACATTGGTTTGGAGGAGGGAGTTCAGGGCGCGGTCAAACTGGTGACCACCCCTGATGCTGATTTTTCGAAGGCAACTGCCTTACACAAATATGCGCATGGGCATGCCTTGATTATTAGCGGAGGTGCGGGGGCAACCGGCGCGGCAAGGCTGGCGGCACGTGGTGCATTACGCATCGGGGCCGGATTGGTGACGCTGGGTGTTCCACCCTCGGCTCAGATGGAGGTTGCCAGTCACATCACTGCGCTGATGCTGCAGCGGGTCCAGAGCGGCGATGATCTGATGGAAGTCCTGATGGATGCGCGGTTGAATGCACTATGCCTCGGTCCTGGTTTAGGGCTGGCGCGTGCGCAGGAGCTGGTTCCTGCGGCGCTGGCCTTGGGGCGTCCCGCAGTGCTGGACGCGGATGCTTTGACGGCGTTTGCTGATGCGCCAGAGGTGCTGTTGGACATGCTCCATGACAGATGTGTTCTGACACCGCACGGGGGCGAGTTTGCGCGATTGTTCCCGGAGATCTCCGAAAAGCTCTCGATCAAGCCGGGCAGAGGGCCGGCTTATTCCAAAGTGGATGCCGTGCGTGAGGCGGCCAAGCAGGCTGGCTGTGTGGTACTATACAAGGGCCCTGACACGGTGATTGCTGCACCGGATGGGCAATGTGCGATCAATGCGGCGCTGTTTGACCGGGCGGCGCCCTGGCTGGCGACAGCAGGGTCGGGCGATGTGCTTGCCGGGTTCATAACGGGACTACTGGCGCGGAGCTTCAACCCGATGGCTGCAGCCAAGACCGCAGCTTGGTTACATGTGGAATGCGCCAGGCAATTTGGGCCGGGGTTGATTGCTGAAGATCTGCCGGAACAATTGCCAGCGGTATTCGCACGGCTTGAAATCAATGGGTCATAGGCAAATATTGGCCGATCGCGGGTCAAAGCGGCAATGTTTCGCCTTATGATTTACCTGTGCGCATAACGGGTGTTTGCAAGCTGCAACACGCAGCGCAAGAATTGTCTTGCAGGTTAGCTGGGTGCTGCTTTCGAACTAGGTCAAAATATTGATTATAAAACGCTTTCCCTGAAGGTCCCCGCTTCCGCCTGTGGCAGAAATGCAATGCCGGGCTAATAAGCTTTAGCAATCATTGGAACCGTTAATCCAGGTGCGCATATCGGCAATATCTAAAAAACTGACCCATCTATGGTGAATGACATGACAGTGAATTTTAAGCTGACTTCGATAGCCGCGGCGCTTGTCGCAACAACGGCAATCCCCGCCGCCGCCGAACTGAAATACGAAAACAACACGGGCGGTTATGTCCTGCTTTATGGTCAGTTGCACCCGGCCTTAATCTCGGTTGACGACGGTGAAGAGACCGAAACGCGCGTTCTGGACAATGACCTGTCAAACAGCCGCGTCGGTTTGGAACTGTTGCAGCCCTTCGGCAACAACGATTTCACCTTCCGTTTTGAAACCGGGCTTGGTCTGCCGAGCTCGAGCGAGTGGAACCAGCTGGGCACAGATTTCAGCGGCTGGACCCGTGAAGATATCCGTCACGTGGATTTCGCACTTGCCGGTGACTGGGGTAAATTCTCGGCCGGTCAGGGCAGCATGGTGGCCGATGGCGCTGCCGAAGTGGATCTGTCTTACGTTGGAACTGCGCTGTATTCCTTTACCAACGATGAAAATGGCGGGTTCTTCTATCGCGGTACTGACGGTTTGCTGAGCGACATCACCGTTGGCGATTCCAGCAGCAACTTTGACGGTGCGCGCCGTGGCCGCGTTCGGTATGACACGCCGGAGTTCAGCGGTTTTAAGGCCGGCATCGCCTATGGTCAGAACATTCTGTCCAGCAGCGATGACGATGACTATTACGATATCGGCCTTCGCTATAACAACACCTTCGGCGGCGGGGTTGAATTTGCAGCGGCGGTTGCATACTCGGTGCGTTCGGCTGACGATGGATCGGGGGACCGCAAGGATACGATCGGGTCGGCCTCGGTTATGCTGCAAAACGGCCTGAGCTTCACCGTAGCCGCCGGTACGCGGGACAATGACGCGGATGGTGCGTCTGACCCGAACTACTTCTACGGCAAGATTGCCTATGAGGATCAGTGGGTATCCTGGGGTAAAACCGGTATCGGGATCGACTATTACTCGGGCTCGGACTTCGTAAATGACGGTTCCAGCACCGATGCTTGGGGCATCGCTGTTGTTCAGCGTATCGACAGCATCAATACAGATGCATATCTGAAATACCGCAATCACGATTTCGAAGATGGCGCTTCGTTCGACAACAACGAGGCGTGGGTGCTGGGGGCCCGCTGGAGGTTCTGATTTCTCAGCTTTCGATGATCGAACGCTCCGGCCTGTGCCGGGGCGTTTTTTCGTCTGTAATAGGGGTAAAACCAGCCTGAAAGGGCCTTTGCCTCTTGCACGCAGGCGGCTGTGCAAATAGAAGGCGTCAAATTTGCCCGGCGCGCCCGTTTTGCGCGCCCCGAATCCTATGGGGACTACCAAAATGCAGGTTACCGAGACGCTGAACGAAGGTCTGAAGCGCGGCTACAACATCGTTGTGACCGCAGCCGAGCTGGACGACAAGGTCAACGAGAAACTGACCGAAGCGCAGCCCGAGGTTGAAATGAAGGGTTTCCGCAAAGGCAAGGTGCCGATGGCTCTGCTGAAAAAGCAGTTCGGCCAGCGCTTGCTTGGCGAAGCGATGCAAGAAACCATCGACGGTGCGATGAACAAGCACTTTGAGGACAGCGGCGAACGTCCTGCTTTGCAGCCCGAGGTCAAGATGACCAACGAGGACTGGAAAGAAGGCGACGACGTAGAAGTTGCGATGTCCTACGAAGCGCTGCCCGAGATTCCAGAAGTTGACCTGAAATCGGTTGAACTGGAGAAGCTGGTTGTCAAAGCGGACGACGCAGCCGTGGAAGAAGCGCTGAACAACCTGGCCGAGACCGCGCAGAACTTCAAAGCGCGTCGTAAGGGTTCGAAAGCCAAGGACGGTGACCAGATCGTGTTCGACTTTGTTGGTAAAGTTGACGGCGAAGAGTTCGAAGGCGGTTCGGCTGAAGATTACCCGCTGGTTCTGGGCTCGAACAGCTTCATCCCCGGCTTTGAAGAGCAGTTGGTCGGTGTGAAGGCCGAGGAAGAAAAAGACGTCAACGTCACCTTCCCCGAGGAATACGGTGCCGAGCATCTGGCCGGCAAAGACGCCGTTTTCACCTGCACCATCAAAGAGGTGAAAGAGCCGGTCGCAGCTGAGGTCGACGACGAGTTGGCCAAGAAATTTGGTGCTGAGGATCTGGCTGCTCTGAAAGCACAGATCGCCGAGCGTCTGGAAGCCGAATATGCTGGTGCGTCCCGTGCAGTTATGAAGCGCGCTTTGTTGGACGTGCTGGACGAGAAAGTCTCGTTCGACCTGCCGCCGTCACTGGTAGAAGCCGAAGCCAAGCAGATCGCACACCAGCTGTGGCACGAGGAAAACCCTGACGTTGAAGGTCACGATCACGATCCGATCGAACCAACCGACGAGCATAACAAGCTTGCCGAACGCCGCGTGCGTCTGGGCCTGCTGCTTGCCGAACTGGGCCAGAAGGCCGAGGTTGAAGTGACCGACTCGGAAATGACACAAGCGATCATGAACCAGGCGCGTCAGTACCCGGGCCAGGAGCGCCAGTTCTTTGAATTTGTGCAGCAGAACGCCCAAATGCAGCAGCAGCTGCGTGCGCCTATCTTTGAAGACAAGGTTGTCGACTACGTCTTCGAACTGGCTCAGGTTGCGGACAAAGAAGTCAGCAAGGACGATCTGCAAAAAGCCGTTGAGGCACTGGAAGAGGAATAATCCTCTTCCTTCCCCCATTAGGGGTCAAAAAAAAGCGGAGCCGTCTCGAATTAGACGGCTCCGCATGGGTGGCTTTGTACTATGAGGTGAGGGGGTCAGGCCTCATGAGCAAAAGCACGGGGGGTCTGTAACAGAGCGGTCTTCTGCTCTGGGGTGAATGTGTCGGACAGCGCTTCGATCAGTTTCAGCACTGCCTGCCTTTCTTCTTCCGTCTTGGCCGCACTCATCTGTTCGACAAAGTACTTCTCAAGATCGGTGAGCGGCTTGTGGTCGCGATTTGCGGGGCTGAGTTTGGCGGCCTTTTTGGCCTCGAAGAACTCTAACGCCTTTTCTTCTTCGATAAAGACATCGTGGTGAATGTCTGCGAATTCGCGAAGGCCCGAAATCCTTTCTTCTGTGCAATCCAGCAACGCCGCCATGGCCGGTACCTTGCCCATCGGAACGGTTTCGCCCACATAGTCGTAAGGCGCACAGTTCGAGCGTTTGAGAACGCGGTTCATAACCGGGTCAATCACGGTGATGATGTCCTGGATACCCGCACTACGGCAGTATTCCAGAGATCCGATCATCAGCTCACAGGTCGCGTAAGAAACCGAGTTCTTCTCTTTTCCTCGGGTCAGTCGCTGCGTGTCGACGCAGAAGCGGGTGGATTCCCACATGGTCGCGCTGCGCATTGGCGCTTCGCCGCATAAGATATCCGAGAACACATCTGAAAGCATGTGCGGGCCGGTTGTCTGGAGTGCACGTACTGCGGCTACGACGTTCCCCTCATCGTCGAGACCAATTACGTATGCAGGATCCAGATGATCGAACTGATCGATTTCTTTGCCGTCTTCGATGTGGACGTCCCATCCAAGTCGCCCGCCAAAAACCCGAGCGCGCAGTTCGAACATATCGTCAAGAACTTCGGTGAACAGATGTCTGTTCAGCCCATCAACTACCAAAATCATGTTAACCCCCTTCGAGTGATCTGTCTGTGGATAAGACGTTACCCGGTTTCCACAGCGAATCTATTGGGGGTTTCCCGTAATATTGGCTTTTTTTAGCCCAATTTCGGCAAAATTTGGCTTTATCCTGGGTAGATTAAGCCGATTCCGATGGCCCGACCGACAGCCTGCGGAGTCGTCAGTGCATTAAGCTTTTCGCGAGAAGAGCGCAAGTGCACCTCAACCGTGCGGTGCGAAATCGACAGTATATCGCCGATATCTTGTTGCGATTTACCCGCTGCGGCCCATTGCAAAATCTCCAATTCTCGGCTGGAGAGGGTCGGGTGGTACAGCATCCGGCTGATCGTATCCGATGTCATGACATTGTCATGGATGTGTACGGCCAATGATTGCAGGTCACTTATCACGTTGGGCACCAGTTTCTTCCACTCATCCCGGCTGCACTCGCGCACTGCGCTAAGCAAGCCGATATCTCCGTACGGCCCGCGAACCGGAATCGTAATGCCTTGATCTGGAATGCCAAAATCATGTGCATCGCGAAAAACGCGCTGGAAATCTTTACCGCGTTCCAGACGGCTCCAGTCGACCGGAGCGATACTGCGCTGGCTCATGTGCAGCGTCGGATCGATCAGGTGCAGGCCTTGCTCTTGATAGTGGGTTTTCCAGTCGTCCCCATAAGTCACATGGCCGTGAATCGTACCTGCAGCAGGATTCATACCCGCATAGGCTGCGTGGTCCATTTCATATTTGTCACAGACCTGACGCAGGAACTCGTCATACCGAGTATCCTGTTCGGGAAGAGTGCTGAGATCAACAATATCCATACGGTAACGACCAGTTAGACCCGAGTGAGCGGGCGGATCCCCTTGGCCAGGAAAATGATACTGTCTTCCCTGACGTCAAGCAGGACACCACATTTCGCTTGTCAAGACAAGAAGATGTGGGAAATGTCTGCCTTTTATAGGTAAATGTGCCTTTCGGGCACACAATTACGCACCTTTAAAAGATTTAACGTCAGAGTTGTGCAGTAGGTCATGGGATTCGCCGTGGCATTTCGAAGGTTATGTATGTGCATTACAATCGAAATGCGAATTAAACATGCCTATTCTGTGGCAGAAACCAGACCCGTCTCGACGAGCATGCCCCTGGCCTTTGCTTCGGGCCAATATCCTTTGGCATAAAGAAAGATGGCACGCTGCTGATCTCCATCAGACAAAAGCCAGGCGCCTCGCAGGTATTTTCCGGCAAACTCCAGATTGGTATCGGCGTCCAGCAGGCCTTTGGCATTTCCAGTATAACCCATTGATCGCGCAGTGGCCGGGAGGATTTGCAGAAGCCCATAATAGGGGCGGTTCACCGCCCACGGCCGATGTGTGCTTTCACGGATCGCCAGCTTGTGCACCAACTCCCGCGGGAGCTCGTAGTGGTCAGCCCATTTATTGATCGAGGCGCGAAGCTCGGGTGTTTCATTGGGGTAGAGGGGGGGATCGAACGTATCGCCGGAACCCGAGCTGCCAGGACTGCCACAAGCTGCAAGCGGTGCCATAAGCAACAAGGTTAAGACGCGGCGACGAAGGAGGGGGGTCATCAAAATACTCCTGATTGCGAATGGCGATGATATGAAACCCTCGCCGGTCTGCAAGGCCAGGCGAACAATCGGGCCGAATTTTGCTTGCGATGTAACAAAAAGAAAAAGGGCCGCGTAAAAGCGCGGCCCTTTGATATTGGATATGCAGCCAGATCAGGCTTTTGCTTCGTCTTCTTCGACCGGAGCTTCTTCGGCAACCAGATCTTCGTCTTCCGAAGCGGCAGAGCCTATGTCGTCGAACAGCTCGGCGATCTCGAATTCGGCAGCGGCTTCTTCTTCAGCAGCCAGTTCCTGGATCGATTTGCCCGATGCCTGCAGTTCGGCTTCTTCTTCCGAACGTGCGACGTTCATCTTGATCTCGACTTCTACCTCGGGGTGCAGGTTGACTGCGACCGAGTGCAGACCCAGTTCCTTGATCGGAGCGATCAGGGCAATCTGTTTCTTGTCGACGGTGAAACCAGCTTCGGTTGCGGCGTCTGCGGCATCACGCGGGGTGACCGAACCGTACAGAGCACCGGCATCCGATGCCGAACGAATCACGATGAACTGCTGACCGTCCAGCTTTTCAGCCAGCGCTTCAGCTTCTTTCTTGGTTTCCAGGTTGCGTGCCTCAAGCTGGGCTTTCTGGGCTTCGAACGACGCGATGTTGGCGTTCGATGCGCTCAGCGCTTTGCCTTGGGGCAGCAGGAAGTTGCGGGCGTAGCCGGGCTTGACGTCAACGACGTCGCCCATCTGACCCAGTTTCGCAACGCGTTCCAGAAGGATAACTTGCATGTCAGTCTCTCCTTACTTCACGGCGTAGGGCAGCAGGGCGAGGAAGCGGGCGCGCTTGATAGCACGGGCCAGTTCACGCTGCTTTTTCGCCGAAACGGCGGTGATGCGCGAAGGTACGATCTTGCCACGCTCAGAGATGTAGCGCTGCAGCAGACGGGTGTCTTTGTAGTCGATTTTCGGCGCGTTCTCACCCGAGAACGGGCAGACCTTGCGGCGGCGGAAAAATGGTTTTGCGGCCATGGTTTATGTCCTTTCGTCAGGCGTTGATCAGCGGCGCTCGCGGCGGCCTTCGCGCTCATCGCGCTTCTGCATCTGGACCGAGGGGCCCTCGGCATGCTCGTCGACCTTGATGGTCAGAACGCGCATCACGTCATCATGCAGGCGCATCAGGCGTTCCATTTCCTGAACCGCACCCGAAGGGGCATCGGTTTTCAGGAAGGCATAGTGGCCTTTGCGGTTCTTGTTGATCTTGTAAGCCATCGTCTTGACGCCCCAGTACTCGCTTTCGACGACGTTGCCGCCGTTGTCAGCCAGAACGGTGCCGAAATGTTCGACAAGGCTTTCTGCCTGCGCGTTGGACAAATCCTGACGCGCGATCATTACATGCTCATACAGTGGCATGTGCACTCCTGTTTATATCAAGGCGCATTTCAAAGGCGGGGCCATATGGTCCTTCGCGACCCTGCCACGAGAGGCTGCGCGATTCATAACTTCTGCGAAGGATGGCCCCGTATACACGTTTGAGCGGGCGGGGCAAGCCCTGCCACATATGCCTTTGTGAAGTCGCCCTATTTCCACTGGTGCGCCCAATTCCTGACGCTTTTCGCCCCGAGGTTGTTCATGAAGCCGGGAGGACCCGGTAGATTGGAAAACATAGACAGGGCAAGACAATGGCCGTCATGAACACAAACACTTTTGAACAATCGACGCCTGCTGCGGTATTTGATAAATCCGTCCCCGTTCTGATTACGTTTGCGCCGAATTGGCGGGCTCGGATGTTTCTTCTGCGTGCCGTTGGTGTCTTTCTGATCGTGTCGGCCTTTTCGATGTGGTTGATGCCGGGTTCGGTTATGGGAGCCGAGGTTTGGCCTATCAAGTTGGTCGCTTCACTGATGTTCTTGATTGTTGGCGTCAGCCTGCTGACCATCGAGGTGATGGATGCGCGCCCAGACGCCTATTTTGACCCAATCCGCCGCGAGGTTCGCATTCTTCAGAAAAACGAAAACGGTCGGCCGCAAACGGTATTGCGCCGCAGCTACGACTCGCTGGGTGGCGCGCGTTTCGCTGACGACCAGGTCGAACTGTACGATGTAGACGGAAGCCTGCTGATGAAGCTGCCCCTGGAATCGGCGGATGTTGGCTCAGCGCTCAAAGGTCAACTCAGCCAAAACGTAACAATTTTCGCCTGATTTTTATTCTGTTCAAAAAGGAACAGAAGTTGTGAATCAAAAAAACTTGTGTGCCGCCCTTGGGCGGCACATTTTCGTAGGTGAGCAACCCACCCGGTTTGCAACAACACCATTGCGGAGATTGTTATGAAATCCACCCTTATTGCTGCTGCTTTGGCCGTATCGGCGACCACAGCATTCGCCAGTGCTGAAAAATACGTTTTGGACTCCAGCCATAGCCAGGTCATCTTCAGTTGGAACCACCTTGGCTTTTCGACCACCACGGGCATGTTTTCGGGCTTTGAGGGCGAAATCATGTTTGATCAGGAAGACCCGGCAGCATCAAGCGTGACTGTTTCGATGCCGGTCGTTGAGATGATCACCGGTTGGAAGCCGCGCGAAGATCACTTCATGACCGAAGATTTCTTTGGCGCAGCCGAAGGTGATCTGGTGACCTTCACTTCAACTGGTATTGAGGTCACTGGCGAGAACACAGCCAACATCACCGGTGATCTGACCATGAATGGTGTCACCAAATCCGTGGTTCTGGATGCCAAGCTGAACCAAGTGGGTGAACACCCGATGGCGGGCAAGCCATGGGCCGGATTTGACGCCACCACGACGCTGGTGCGCAGCGATTTTGATTTGGGCCAATTCGCTCCATTCGTGGGTGACGAGGTCGAGGTCAAGATTTCGATCGAGGCGCAGAAGGCCGACTAATCCCTTCATGATCCCAAAAAGAAACCGTCGGGGTTATGCGCCCCGGCGGTTTTTTATTTGTTGTCGCGTTCTGCCGTCAATTCGACTGCCACGATAACCGTGAACCCCAACGAATCTTCGGTGGGTTGCGATGTTCCAACGTCGAAATCCATTCGGTTGAGTTCCAGATTCCCCGACATCGTCGCTGCATCGTCGGCCAGTTCCAGCGTAAATGGCAGGACGACATCGATAGATTTGTCCCGGATTGTCAGAGGTCCTCGCGCCTCATAACCCGCATCCGTTTTGAACAGGTCGGCCTTAAATTGAGCCGTAGGAAACTGCGCACTGTCAAAGAAATCCGCACCCATCGCTTGGTCGGTGACTGTGCCGAGGCTGAGTGAGCCAATGGCAATCGTTACATCGACGGAACCGGCCAACCCCGGCTCGGCGGGATCCTCAAACGCTATCGCTGCAGTCCAGTCAGCAAACTCGCCGCTTACGGGACTGCCCAATTGCGAGATAGTAATCGACAGGGATCCGTCTTCGACCTCCCATTCCGATTGAACTTGCGCAAGTTCGGCCGTGTCTTCGGTTGCTTTGGACTGGTCGTCAAAGACACCGGTGGACCAACCTCCGACCAGCACCGCGCCCCAGATTGCCAAGGCGGCGAAGGCGGGAACAATGGAATGGTGCTGCGCCGGGGGTTCCGGCGCGTCCGATTGGCCGGGCAGCATACGGCGCAGGGTACTGTCTTTGTCCACGACATGGTGTTTCAGCGCGCCCGCTATGTGCAGCACGAGCGCCACACCCAGGGCCCAGACGAAAAGCCAATGCAGGCTGGCGCTGATGTCGGCAAGGAAAGCTGACTTCGGAATAAGCGGCAGGTTCTGACCAAGGGGCCATAGGATCGGCGCGAAGCCGTCGGTGGCGGCGTGGTGGATCCAGCCGCTGAGCGGAGCCAGTACAAGCGAGCCGTACAGCAGCCAGTGCACAGTTTCGGCGGCGAAGGCCTCGGGTTTGTTTTCAGCGTTCAGCAAGCCCGGCTTCGTCTGGGTAACAGCCCAAAGGATTCGGGCCAGTGCGACGAAGAACACGGTAACACCAATGGTTTTGTGCAGTGAAAACAGCTGGGCGGCGCGGGCGATGTCATCCTCGGTCGTGGGAATGCTCGGATCGTAAATCGCATGGGCCAATTGGTTCGCGAACCAGCCCAGCGGCAGAGCCGTCAGGATCAGTAGTGCGGTCAGCCAGTGAAATGCTTTGGTTACACCACCATAGCTGGACCGGGTGTTGGTAAGGGGCATCGATTGGCTCTCCGAGTTTCTGAATTGAGGGTAAGTTAAATGGATGCCGTGTGGACACAAGACAGAGAAATGCACAGTAAAGGTGTCCTGATGCAGAACGCAGGCAATGCTTGTGCCGCGCCGATTGTCAGTTTAAACCCCGCCGAAATCTGACGTCACGCAAGAGGCACCAATGACACGCGCGTTTGTTTTCCCCGGGCAGGGCGCCCAGACCATCGGAATGGGCAAGGCCTTGGCTGAGGCATATCCAGCCGCCCGCGCCGTTTTCGATGAGGTCGATGAGGCCTTGGGCGAAAAACTGAGCGATCTGATCTGGGACGGCGATATCGCAGAGCTGACCCTGACTCAGAATGCACAGCCCGCGCTGATGGCAACCTCGATGGCCGCAATGCGCGCACTTGAGGCCGAAGGCGTTTCGATTTCAATAGCATCTTATGTGGCGGGTCACTCGCTGGGTGAATACTCGGCGCTGGCTGCGGCCGGAGCCTTGACGGTTGCCGATACTGCCCGCCTGCTGCGGACGCGCGGGCAGGCCATGCAAAGTGCAGTGCCGGTGGGCGAGGGCGCAATGGCCGCCATTCTGGGGCTCGATCTTGAAGCGGTGCGCGCCGTTGCGGAAGAGGCCGCGCAAGATGAGGTCTGTCAGGCAGCCAATGACAACGACCCGACCCAGGTTGTTGTGTCTGGTTCAAAGGCCGCTGTTGAGCGCGCAGCCGAGATCGCCAAGGAAAAAGGTGCCAAGCGTGCAATTATGTTGCCGGTAAGTGCTCCATTTCACTGTGCGCTGATGCAGCCTGCGGCAGATGTAATGGCAGAGGCTTTGGCCTCGGTTGAAATCAAAGCGCCTGCCGTGCCTTTGGTTGCGAATGTTCGCGCCGAAGCTGTGGCTGATCCAGATATGATCCGTCAGTTGCTGGTGGAACAGGTCACCGGCTCGGTTCGGTGGCGTGAGAGCGTACAGTACATGGTCGCGCAGGGTGTGACCGAAGCGTGGGAGATCGGCGCGGGCAAAGCTCTGTCGGGAATGATCCGCAAGATCGATCGAGCATTGGCGTGCACAGCGGTCGGGACGCCTGAAGATGTACAAAAAGCCGTTAACCCCGGCGCATGAACAAGGGACAGCCGCCGGATTCGGCGGCCAGAGAGGAAACATAGATGTTTGATTTGACAGGTAAGAATGCGCTAATCACCGGTGCTTCGGGTGGTATTGGCGGCGATATCGCCCGCGCGCTTTACGACGCTGGTGCAACTGTTGGCCTTTCCGGAACGCGCGTGGAGCCTCTGCAAGCTCTGGCCGACAGCCTTGGCGATCGTGCGCATGTCTTGCCGTGTAACCTGAGCGATCCCGAAGCCGTCGAGGCCCTGCCGAAACAAGCGGCTGAGGCGATGGGCTCGGTTGATATTCTGGTGAACAACGCAGGCATCACACGCGATAACCTGTTCATGCGCATGTCGGATGAAGAATGGCAGAGCGTGATCGACGTGAACATGACCGCAACGATGAAGCTGTGCAAAGGCGTGATCAGGGGCATGATGAAGGCGCGCTGGGGTCGGATCGTCAATGTCTCGTCCGTTGTGGCTGCGATCGGAAACCCAGGGCAGGCGAACTATGCTGCCTCCAAGGCCGGCATGATCGGCTTTTCCAAGGCGCTGGCGCATGAGGTTGCGACCCGTGGCATTACCGTTAATGCGGTTGCGCCGGGCTTTATCACCACCGCGATGACCGAGAAGCTGACGGATGAGCAAAAGAAGGGTCTGCTGCTCAAGGTTCCGGCCGGTCGTATGGGTGATCCGCAGGAAATCGCAGCCGCTGTGCTGTATCTGGCAAGCCCTGAAGCAGGTTATGTTACCGGAAGCACCTTGCATGTGAATGGCGGTATGGCCATGTTGTAATCGCAATTCAGGGTGGGCGCGAAAGCGTTTGCCTTGTGCGTTGTCTGTGCTATAGGCGGCGCATATGCGCAGGAACCGGTCCAAGGGCCGGTTCTCTGATTTCCCGGGGACCCGGGACCCAAACCGCCCGGAAAGGGCAAAACAAGTCCACCCCGAACGGGCAAGGGCAGAACCGGGCGGACAGCCCTGAAATTGAAATGAGGAATAGACATGAGCGACGTCGCAGATCGCGTAAAGAAGATCGTTGTTGAGCACCTGGGTGTTGAAGAGGACAAGGTTGCCGAAAACGCCTCGTTCATCGACGATCTGGGCGCAGACAGCCTGGACACCGTTGAGCTGGTAATGGCGTTCGAAGAAGAGTTCGGCATCGAGATTCCGGACGACGCAGCCGAGACCATCCAGACCTTTGGCGACGCGGTCAAATTCATCAGCGAAGCTTCCTAAGCTGACCTGACTGAGGCAAAAACGGCGCTTCCGGGCAACGGAAGCGCCGTTTTTTTATGCTCTGCCACATTTCGCGCTTGCTTTGAGGCGTTGAGGCTCCGCACTCTGACACCTGAGGCAAGTTTCTGAGCGGGCAAGGGCATGATAAGATCCACCCCGATGATCAACACGGCGCGTCTGACCTTGTGTGCAATGCGCCCCGAGGATTTCAACCGGTTCGCCGAAATCTGGCGCGACCCCGAAGTTGTACGCCATATCGGAGGCACCCCGAAAACGCGCGGCGAGGCGTGGGATTCTTTCCTGCGCAACGCTGGACATTGGCAGATGACCGGGTTCGGTCAATGGGGTGTGATGCTGCAGTCGAATCGTACTCTGATCGGGCAAGCCGGGTTCTTCTATGGCAACCGGTCTCTGGGCGATGATTTTGATGGTTTTCCCGAAGCCGGCTGGGTTCTGGCCCCGGACATGCAGGGGCAAGGATACGGGTGTGAGGCCGCGCAGGCGGCGCACGACTGGTTCGACCGGATCATTCCGGGCCCGTTGGTTGCGCTGATCGACGCGGACCATGCAGCCTCACAGCGATTGGCTGAAAAGCTGGGCTACAAGCTGTTGCGCGAAGCTGAATACCGCGACACCCCCGTTCATCTGTTTCGCCGTGACGGACCTCCGACACGGGTGTGAAACGCATTGGGCAGTGCGATGCCGCAAAATGGACGAGCTTTGCCGATCTTGTGAAATAAAGCGGCAAGCTGAGACTCTATGCTATCGTGGAATTACGGAATGATTCAGCGGAGGATATGAATCATGATGATTTACCCCACGATGGAGTTGCAGAACGGTCGGTGCGTTACGCTGGACAAGGGGCGTCTGGATGAAGCGATGATCTGGCATGTAGATCCGGTCGAGACCGCGCGCGGCTGGTCTGCGGCTGGAGCGGAATGGATGCAGCTTACGGATTTTGATGCGATCGAAGGCCGAGATACCAATTCCGAACTGATCGAAGAAATCATTCGCTCCTCTGAAATGTCAGTGCAGTTGGCAGGGGGGATGCGGACCCGCGAGCATGTTGAACATTGGATCAATAAAGGGGCTGGCCGAATCGTGATTGGCACACTTGCGGCCTGGGACCCGCAGTTAGTTAAGGAACTGGCCAAGCTTTATCCCGACCAGATCGTGTTGGCGGTCGATGTTTGGCAAGGGCAAGTGATGACCGAAGGTTGGCGCAGCCAAAGTGCGTTTACCCCGGAAGCCTTCATCGAAGCTTTCGCGGATACGCCTCTTGCAGCAATTTTGGTGACCGATATCGATAGTGATATGGAAGATGTCGAGGCGCAGCTGGGTCTGATTTCAGGACTGGCCGAAAAATCGCGTACACCGATCATAGCCAGCGGTGTCGTGCGTACCAGCGACGATATCTCTCGTCTCGCCTATATCTCGAATATTTCGGGTGCGATCGTTGGCCGGGCACTGTTCCGCAAGTCCGTCGATCTGTCCGAAGCATTGGAGGTCGCCCAATCGGCACACGAGCCAGTCGCCGAGTTCCAGTAAACTTCAGTACCAGACGACCCGCCTTTCCCGTTGAAGGAAGGGCGGGTTTTTGCCTTTCAGGCATCGTTCAACTCAATTGACAGAGGATTTGAACAGGTTACGGCACAAGGATGCCGGTTCAGAATATGCCGTTGCTCTTGCCCCCGCACCCCGGGCCGGGGTATGAGCGGTTCTCATAACAGGAAGCAGGCAAGAGGCACTTCATGCGCAGAGTCGTTGTAACCGGTCTTGGATTGGTCACTCCTTTGGCCAGTGGGGTCGAGGAAACATGGTCACGGCTGCTGGATGGAGAATCCGGCGCAGGACCAATCACGCAGTTTGATGCCGAGGCAAGCGGGGTCACCACGACCTATGCCTGCGAAGTGCCGCGCGGAGATGGCACCAACGGGACGTTTAATCCTGACGATTGGATGCCGCCGAAAGAACAGCGCAAGATTGAAGATTTCATCCTATATTCCATCGCTGCAGCCGAGATGGCTTGCAAGGATGCCAATTGGCTGCCCGAAGACGAAGAAGACCGCCTGCGCACGGGCGTTCTGATTGGGTCCGGTATCGGTGGGCTGGGATCAATTGCCAACACGGCCAACCTGATCCGCGACAAAGGTCCGCGCAGGGTTTCTCCGTTCTTTATCCCGGGCGCGCTGATCAATCTGGCCTCGGGGCAGGTTTCGATCCGTCATGGGTTCAAGGGGCCGAACCACTCGGTCGTGACTGCTTGCTCGACCGGTGCTCATGCGATCGGTGATGCCAGCCGCATCATCCGCGCCGGGGATGCAGACGTGATGATCGCAGGTGGAGGCGAGGGCTGTATTTGCGAAATCGGTATCGCCGGCTTCAACGCCTGCAAGGCGCTGTCGACCAAATACGCCGATGATCCAAAGAAAGCGAGCCGCCCCTATGACATCGACCGCGACGGTTTCGTCATGGGCGAAGGTGCAGGCATTGTAGTTCTTGAGGATTACGAACACGCCAAAGCGCGCGGTGCCAAGATTTATGCCGAGGTTCTGGGCTATGGGATGTCGGGTGACGCTTATCACATAACCGCGCCGTCCGAGGATGGCGACGGGGCCGAACGCTCGATGAAAGCAGCGCTGCGTAGTGCGGGGCTTGAGCCGAAGGATCTGGATTACATTAACGCGCATGGGACCTCGACCATGGCGGATACGATTGAGCTGGGCGCGGTAGAACGCCTGCTGGGGGATCACGCCAGCAACGCGACGATGACTTCGACCAAATCGGCCACTGGTCACCTGCTGGGCGCCGCTGGCGCGATTGAGGCGATTTTCTCAATCCTTGCGATCCGCGATCAGGTTGCACCACCGACGATCAATCTGGACAATCCAGCAGTTGAAACTCCGATCGATTTGGCCCCGAATGCCAAGCGCGAGCGTGAGATCAACGTGGCCTTGTCAAATTCGTTCGGCTTCGGCGGCACCAATGCAAGTGTGATCTTCGGAAAGGTCAACTAAATGTGGCGAGCGCTCGCTTCGAACGCGTTGACAATACTGATCGTTGGGCTGTTCCTGATGGGCGGTGTCGTCCTGTGGGGGCAGTCGCAATACAAGTCCGAAGGACCGCTGGAAACCGCGATCTGCCTGCAGGTAAAGCCAGGCTCCAACATGACACGGGTCAGCCGTGACCTCGAGGATCAGGGTGCGATCAGCAGTGGGTTGATTTTCCGCTTAGCTGCTGATTACGCAGACAAATCTCAGCAATTGAAAGCGGGCAGCTTCTTGGTGCGTGAAGGCACGTCGATGGAGCAAATCGTCGACGACATTACCCGTAGCGGCGCCAGCACCTGCGGGACCGAGATCGAATACCGTATCGGCGTGACACGTATGCAGACGCGCGTGCGCGAACTGAACCCGGCGACGCTGGATTTTGATGAGGTGGCTTCCTTTGTGATCGGCGAAGAGGACGCCCCGGAAGTTTATGCAGAAAAACGCGGTGAGGCGGATACGCGTTATCGCATCTCGTTAGCTGAAGGCGTCACCAGTTGGCAGATTGTCGAGTCGCTGAAAGCGATGGATTTGCTAACCGGCGAAGTAGCCGAATTGCCAGCTGAAGGGATGTTGGCCCCTGACAGTTATGAGGTCAGACCCGGTGAAGATCGGAATGCAATACTTGCTGAAATGCAGGAAAAACAGCAGCTTAGAATCAACGCAGCGTGGGAGGGGCGTCAGGATGGTTTACCTCTGAACAGCCCCGAAGAGATGCTGATTTTGGCTTCGATCATCGAAAAAGAAACAGGTCAGCCGGAAGAGCGTGGCCAGGTAGCCAGCGTTTTCGTTAACCGTCTGAACCAAGGTATGAGGCTGCAGACAGACCCGACGGTGATCTATGGTGTAACCAAAGGGCAGGGTACTTTGGGTCGCGGTTTGCGGCAAAGCGAACTGCGCCGTGCGACGCCTTGGAACACCTATGTCATCGAAGGGCTGCCGCCGACCCCGATTGCCAATCCGGGTCTCGCGAGCCTTGAGGCTGCGGTGGCACCTGACAACACGGATTTCATCTTCTTTGTTGCGGACGGAACCGGTGGTCATGCCTTTGCCGAGACCCTGCAAGAGCACAATCGCAACGTCGCAAAGTGGCGTGAGATCGAGGCCGAGCGGAATTCCGGGAACTGATTCAATCGTCCGTGTTGTACAGGTTTGAAACGGCACTTTGTCCGACTTGTACAACACGAATCTCTGACCCCGATAAAGCAACGGCCCGGTCAATCGACCGGGCCGTTTCTTATTCAGGCCGCTTTCGCGCGACGCGGTCGGCGGCGTTTCTGACCGCCCGGTTTGGGCGCACCAGAGTGCTGAGGTTTCGGGCTGCGACGGCGGTTGCTTGGGCGGCGCGGGGTTTTCTTTGGTGAGATTGCTTCAGGCATCTCACCGCTGGCGACCGGGATTTCGATCTTCATCAGCTTCTGAATCTGACGCAGCAGGTCGACCTCTTCCGCCGAGCAGAAGGCAATGGCCTCGCCCTCGCGGCCTGCACGAGCGGTGCGGCCGATGCGGTGGACATAGTTGTCCGGTACCTCGGGCAGGTCGTAGTTGATCACATAGGCCACGCCCGGAATATCGATGCCGCGCGCGGCGACGTCGGTAGCGACCAGAACATTGACCTCACCGGCGCGGAACGCCTTGATGGCGCGGTCGCGTTGGCCCTGACTTTTGTTGCCGTGGATCGAGGCTGCATTGTAGCCATCGGCGACAAGCCCCTTCATCAGCTTTTCGGCCCCGTGTTTGGTGCGGGAGAAGACCAACGTCAGCGCGTCCATGTCAGCCGAGAGGATCTCGCGCAGTTTGGCGGGTTTTGCAGGCTTTTCAACAAAGTGGATCGCCTGCGTGATCTTGTCGGCTGCTTTGCCGGGGGGCGAGACCTGCACCCGTTGCGGGTTGGTCAGGTAAGCGCGGCTGAGCTCTTCCATTTGCTTCGGCATGGTGGCTGAGAACAGCATGGTTTGGCGCGGCGTGCCCAGTTCCGGCGCGATCCGACGTAGGGCATGTATGAAGCCCATATCGAGCATCTGGTCAGCCTCGTCCAGCACGAGGTGCTTGACTGAACCCAGATTAACCGCACCGCGATCCATCAGGTCGATCAGGCGACCGGGGGTGGCGACAAGAATGTCGGTGCCGCGCGCCAGAAACATGATCTGCTTGTTGATCGACTGACCACCAACCACGGTCGCGACGCGGATCTTGGTTTTCTTGGTCAAGTTGCGAAGGCTGTCGGCGATCTGGTTGACCAACTCGCGGGTGGGCGCGAGGATCAGCGCTTTGGCGGTTTTGGGATCGGGCTTGCCGGGCTGGGCCAGCAGATGGTCGATCAGCGGCAGGCCAAAGGCCAATGTCTTACCTGTACCGGTCTGGGCGAGGCCAAGGATATCGTGACCATTCAGGGCCAGCGGGATCGCCTGGTTCTGGATCGGGGTCGGTTGAGTGAAGTTGGCGCGTTTGAGCGCATCATTTAGAGCGGGCGCAAGGCCCAGCATATCGAAGTCGAACAAATATCTATCCTTTACAGCCCGAGGCAAAGGTCCACGGGCAAGTCGTGATGGGCCGCATCCGCGACCGGCAGGGGTTGTGCGAAACCTCAGGACGTGCAGGCGTTCCCTGCAGCATCTGGTTGACGCGTCAAGAACCCTGCGTGATGGGGAACTATGGGTGAATCGGGCGCTGTTGGGGGCGGTGTCGCCCACGTGCTCACGCGGTAGCGCTGTTTGAGGGGCACATGCGCCTTGCGGTCGCGATTGTCAAGCGCCGTGTCGGCCATAAGCTTGCGCGGGTTGCGCGTTTGCCAGATACGGTTCGGAAGGTTTTATGAGTCGGGTCATGACATTCAGAGCTTTACATGGAGCGGATTTGAGGACCGCCAGCGTCGCCCTTGTCATCGGCGGGATGATGTGGGGGCTGTACTGGATTCCGGTTCGCTACTTTGTCGACCAAGGACTGGATGGCCCATGGCCGGGTATTGTGATGTACACCTCGGCGTTGATCGTACTGACGCCTTTCCTGATGCGCGAACGGCAAGCGCTTTTGAAAGATTGGCGCGGGCTGATCTTCAGCGGGATGTTCACCGGTGCTGCGTTCAGCTTGTTTACCATCAGTCTGGTTTACACAGATGTCGTCCGGTCAATCCTGCTGTTCTATCTGACACCGGTCTGGGGAACGATCCTTGGAATGGTGTTTCTGGGTGAGCGTCTTGGCCCGGCGCGCGTGCTGGGCTTACTCTGCGGTCTGGGTGGCATGTTCATCGTGCTTGGCGGAGAACAGGGGTTTCCCTGGCCGCGCAATACTGGAGACTGGCTGGCCCTGATCTCGGGGATCACTTGGGCGATGGGATCGCTGGGGCTTTATCGGACGTCCGGTATTTCTGTTCCGGGGCAGGTTTTTGCCTTTGTTTCAGGCGCTTTGGTGTTGTCTCTGCTGAGCCTTCCATTCGGCGGCGGTTTGGCGTCATCAGAGGCAGTCGGCGAGATGGTTATACGAATCGGCCCGGTCGCGTTGCTGTCGGTCCTGTACACCTTGCCGATGTTTTTTCTGACGATTTGGCCCGCAACCAAGCTGACCCCGGCACGCGTTGGTCTACTGCTGATGAGCGAAGTTGTGGTGGGCCTGATCTCGGCGGCGGTCTTCTCGGGCGAGCCGTTTGGGATGAGAGAAGCATTGGGTGCGGCTTTGATCGTAAGCGCTGCGTTTCTTGAGGTCATGCGGGGCTGATCGTTAACGGATCGGACGCCGGGTGTTGCGTCCGCGTTGCGTAACGCATTGACTTTGCGCGCTTTTCTTGGTATAAATTATGTCATGCTAGAAGAGGTGGGCAACGGCCCCGGGGCGACCCGGCGGTCGTTTTTCGTTTCTCTCGTGCGGAAAAACTCACGCATGAGGTCACAGGCAAACATGACTTTGATTACCCCGGAAGAGCGGATTTCTCAGACGGCTGATTTATTGCAGTCGCTTGAGCGATCCATTCGCGATCTGCGCCAAGCGGCGGAAGAACTGCGAAAACAGATCGGTGCCGGGGAGGATGCAGACCTTGCCGGAACAGGCAAGCAACTGGGTCAGCTAGAGGGGCTGATCCGTAGTTGCCAGAAAGTGGAGACAAGCTTTGTCGAACAACATCACAGACAAGCCGGAATTGCCCAAGGGGGCTATGCGCTCGACCTTGATCGGGCACGATCTGAGATCGGGTGCAGGCTGGCTCGCCTCCGCGCCTGCTGCGGTGCAGGACAGATTTCTGAGTGAGATCGGGGAGGGGGGGCTGTGTGCCCTCCCTTTCCTGTTCGAGTTCTGGGCGCTGCTGCATCAGTTGCCGCCCGAGGGCGACTGGCGGTCGTGGGTGATCATGGGCGGGCGCGGGGCCGGTAAGACGCGGGCGGGGGCCGAGTGGGTGCGGTCGGTGGTCGAGGGGTCATTGCCTCTGGATCGGGGGCAGGCGTGTCGTGTGGCTCTGGTCGGTGAGACATTTGATCAGGTGCGCGATGTGATGATCTTTGGGGATAGCGGGATATTGCAGTGTTCACCGCCGGATCGGCGGCCTGTTTGGAAGGCGTCTGAACGCAAGCTGGTTTGGCCTAACGGGTCCGAGGCGCAGGCGTTTTCGGCGCATGATCCCGAGGGGCTGCGGGGGCCGCAGTTTGATGCGGCCTGGGTGGATGAGCTGGCCAAGTGGAAGAAGGCGGGCGAGACCTGGGATATGTTGCAATTTGCGCTGCGGCTGGGGGAACGGCCGCGGGTCTGTGTGACCACGACGCCGCGCAATGTGAAGGTTTTGAAGGAGTTGCTGGCGTCTCCGTCCACGGTGCAGACCCACGCGCCGACCGAGGCGAACCGGGCCAATCTGGCGGGTTCCTTTTTGGAAGAGGTACGCGCGCGCTATGCAGGCACGCGGCTGGGGCGGCAGGAATTAGACGGGGTGTTGCTGTCGGATGCCGAAGGCGCGTTGTGGACGGGTTCGATGCTGGAGGCGGCGCGCTGTACGCGGGTGCCTACGCTGGACCGCATCGTCGTGGCACTGGACCCGGCAGTAACGGCGAGGGCGGATGCAGATGCTTGCGGGATCGTGGTCGTTGGTGCTCAGCTAGAGGGGCCGCCCGAGGACTGGCGGGCCTATGTGCTGGCTGACCGGACGGTGCAGGGCGTTGGCCCGGCGGGCTGGGCGCAGGCGGCGATTGACGCGATGGATGAGTTCGGGGCCGAACGGCTGGTGGCCGAGGTCAATCAGGGCGGGCAACTGGTGGAAGAGGTCGTGCGGCAGGTGGACCCTCTGGTGCCTTATCGCGCGGTGCGGGCGTCACGCGGGAAGGTCGCGCGGGCTGAGCCTGTGGCGGCCTTGTACGAACAGGGGCGGGTGCGCCATGTGGCCGGGCTCGACGCGCTGGAGGAGCAGATGTGCCAGATGACCGCGCGTGGTTTCGAGGGGCAGGGTTCGCCCGACCGGGTCGACGCGCTGGTCTGGGCGCTGCATGAGCTGGTTGTGGGACCTGCGAGGACGTATCGGCGGCCTAGGGTGCGGAGTTTGTGAGCATTTTGAGGGGTGCTCTACAAACATTCATACATCGCCTAGAGAATTGGTCCTTCACGGGATGCATCTAGGTTCAGGACGTTGGGTACTCTTGATTCCAACTGTCCTCGTATTCGCCGAGCAACCTCGACAACGTCAGCAGCGAAGAAAACAGCCTTGCGTGGACATCCGGCGACATCATGGTCTTGTAGTCATCAAGTAGCTGCACAAGAACGACTACGTTGGAGGCAAACACCTCGTAGACGTGTTTGTCGGCAGCAGTAGGTTCCTTGGTCCAGTTATTGTTCGTATCGGAGTGTCCGGACGGTGCAGGTTCGTTTTCAGTCATCGGGTGGCCTCTTCAATTTGAAGCACACGTGGGGGCATGTGAAACGCAGACAATTGCCGTGGCATGAAATCACAAGAACTTGGCGGTGATTGCAAAGGATTTAAGTTAAGTGTCCAGCAAGCCGCTAAGCCTTACAATTGGCCATGATGGATTCAGGGACAGGATTGGCCTGATCGGGTCGACGCGCTGGTCAGGGCGCTGCATGGGTCGGTGGTGGGGCCAGCAGGGGCGCATCGGCGTCCTCGGGTAAGGGCTTTGTAAGAGATAATGCTTCTTCTGCGCTCTGTTACTGTTAATCCCGACTTGCATATCTTTGTCGGCAGCGTTTACCTGCTTCGGAATTGGGCTGAATGCGAGTAAAGTCAAATGAGTAGCAATAGGATTCTGGGCTATCTTCTGACGTGCATCGCCGTGTTTCCCGTCTTGGCATCGGCGCAACTTCTGGGCAGCCCTTACGGGAAATTCACATTCGTTTTGCGGGTTGAGGACAGCGGTGATCAGGCTGGTATTCACTCCATCGCCACTGCGGTTCAGATTTTGGACAATCAAGAAAAAGTAGGATCTGAGCCTAACGCCCAGGATGCTGAACTTAGCTTTTTCTTTGCTTCCGGACGTGGTTTTATTGAGAATGATAGAGTTTCTATCAAAGCACTCGAGCAGTTTCCTAGAGAATTGGTTGATGCAGTAGTTAATCTGCCTACCAATACTGACGTTTGTTATGTTCAAGGCTTCAAACTGTTGGTGCAAGACGGCTCTCGTACGCAAAATTTGGTCGTTTCAGTTCATGATAGTACTGACGCCGAAATGGAGAATGCTTATCGGTGTTTTGCCGCGGCTGTTTGGTACTTCAAGTTTGGAAACATCGGCGGGTTTGAGGCGAGCCGTTGGAGAGAAATGCTGGCTAAAGTAATTGGCTCTAGTAGACGAGATTAATGATCATTTCTGTCCGTTGCCCACCCCCCGTACGCATCATTCCCGGGGCTTAAACTTCTATCCGTCATAACTCCTTTCAACAAGCCGAGCTGAGCGGCGGCAGAAAGGAGCAAAGATGGTATTCGATTTCTTGCGTCGTGGATCGGCTGAGGCAGCGCCCGAGGCGAAGGCGAGCGCGGCGGGGCCTGTGGTGGCGTGGCAGACGGGCGGGCGCGTGGCGTGGAGCCCCAGGGATGCAATGTCGCTGACGCGGACAGGGTTTTCGGGGAACCCGGTGGGGTTTCGATCCGTCAAACTGATTGCCGAGGCGGCGGCGGCCTTGCCACTGGTGCTGCAGGATCAGGCTCAGCGCTATGATACCCATCCGATCCTGTCCCTGATGCGCCGTCCGAATGCGGCGCAGGGGCGGGCGGAGTTGATGGAAGCTCTGTTTGGGCAGTTGTTGCTGTCGGGCAATGCCTATGTTGAGGCAGTGCAGGCCGAGGAAGGCCTGCCGGTTGAGCTGCATGTGCTGCGCTCGGATCGGATGAGCGTGGTGCCGGGTGCGGATGGGTGGCCCAAGGCTTATGATTACGCGGTTGGTGGCAAGAAGCACCGGTTTGCGGCGGAAAATATCTGTCATATCAAATCGTTCCATCCTCAGGATGATCATTACGGATTTTCACCGATGCAGGCGGCGGCGATGGCGATTGATGTGCATAACAGCGCGTCTCGGTGGTCGAAATCACTGCTGGACAATGCGGCGCGGCCTTCGGGGGCGCTGGTGTGGAAGGGTGACGGCCATGGGGTGATGGCCGAGGATCAGTTCCGGCGTTTGTCGGATGAGATCGAGCAGAACTATCGCGGGGCGCGCAATGCTGGGCGTCCGATGGTTCTGGAAGGGGGCTTGGATTGGAAGCCGATGGGGTTCTCTCCGTCCGACATGGAGTTTCAAAAGACCAAGGAAGCCGCCGCCCGCGAGATCGCGCTGGCCTTTGGAGTCCCGCCGATGCTGCTGGGGATCCAGGGCGATGCGACCTATTCGAACTATCAGGAGGCCAACCGGGCGTTTTATCGCCTGACCGTGCTGCCCCTGGTGACGCGGGTGGCGGCGGCGGTGTCAGAATGGCTGGCGGGCTTTATCGGTGAGGATCTGATGCTGAAGCCTGATCTGGATCAGGTGCCGGCGCTGTCGGCGGAACGGGATGCGCAATGGGCGCGGGTCAACGGGGCGGATTTCCTGACGGATGCCGAGAAACGCGCGTTGCTGGGGCTGCCGGAGCGTGGCGATGGGTGACGGGTATCCTCCGTTCGACTGCGCGCCGGGCCTGCGTCTGGCCGCGCATGAGCGGGTGGCCGAGATCCAGCACGCCCACCTGTGTCGGCGGTTGGATCAGATCGAAGAGATGATGGAGCGGCTGGAGAAGCGGCTATGGCTGACAGTGTACGGCGTGGCGGCGGTGATTTTGGCGCAGGCGTTTCAATCATTCCTTGTGGTAACGCCATAATGTCAGTGAGTTACATGGAGAAGTTCATGGATTTGGAACATAAATTCGCGCGGTTTGGCGACGGGTTGTCGGTGTCCGAGGATGCGGTGATCGAGGGCTATGCCAGCCTGTTCGGGCAGGTCGATCAGGGCAGCGATGTGGTGCAGCGCGGGGCGTATAGGGGCTCGCTTGACGGGCTGTCCAAGGCGGGCCAGCGGGTCAAGATGCTGTGGCAGCATGATCCGGCGCAGCCCATCGGTGTCTGGGACGAGGTGCGCGAGGATGACAAGGGCCTGTGGGTCAAGGGACGTCTGCTGGAGTCCACACAAAAGGGCCGTGAGGCGGCCGAATTGATCCGGGCGGGGGCAATGGACGGCCTGTCGATTGGCTATCGCACCAAACGGGCCGTGAAAAATGACAAGGGCCAGCGGGTCCTGACCGAACTGGAGCTGTGGGAGGTGTCTTTGGTGACGTTCCCGATGCTGCCCAGTGCGCGGGTGGCGGCGAAAGGCGTGGAGCCTGACGTTGAAAACACCTGGCGCAGTATTGCTGAGGTGTTCAACGACGCCCGGCAGGAGCTGGCGCGAATCTAGCGCCTCTAACCCCCCAATAAGGAAGTGCTGATGAGCAAGACCGAGACCCCGGCCTTGACCGGAGAGGGTGCGTCCCTGGTTCAGGAGGTGAAGCAGGCGATGGCTGGCTTCGTGAATGAATTCAACGGCCTCAAGGCCGAAGTTAAAACCCAACTGCAACAGACAGAAGAGCGACTGACCATGCTGGATCGTAAATCAACCATCGCGGCGCGTCCGCACCTTGCGGCATCGATCGAAGAAGGCGCCCCGCATCAGAAGGCTTTTGACGCCTATGTGCGTTCGGGCGAGGATGACGGGCTGCGCGGGCTGGAGATTGAGGCCAAGTCGCTTTCGACGGCGGTGAACAGCGACGGTGGCTATCTGGTCGATCCGCAGACGGCTGAGATGATCAAGTCGGTGTTGAATTCAACCGCTTCGATCCGTTCGATTGCGTCAGTTGTGAATGTCGAGGCGAACTCGTTCGACGTGCTGATCGACCACACCGATGTGGGCGCGGGTTGGGCGGATGAAAACTCGGCCACGGCTGAGACCTCGACCCCATCGATTGATCGGATTTCGATCCCGCTGCACGAGCTGAGCGCGCTGCCCAAGGCGTCGCAGCGTCTGTTGGATGACAGTGCGTTTGATGTCGAAGGTTGGCTGGCCGGTCGTATCGCCGACAAGTTTGCCCGGGCCGAGGCAGCGGCGTTTATCAATGGCGACGGTGTGGACAAGCCCAAGGGTATCCTGACCCACCGCACGATGGAAAACGGCAGCTGGGGCTGGGATAGTCTGGGTTATGTCGCGTCGGGCATTGATGGTGGCGTCGATGCGGATGCGATTGTGGACGTGGTCTATGCCCTGGGCGCGCAGTACCGGGTGAACGGCACTTTCGTGATGAACTCGAAAACCGCGGGTCTGATCCGCAAGCTGAAGGACAGCGATGGCCGCTTCCTTTGGTCGGATGGCCTAGCCGCTGGTGAGCCTGCGCGTCTGATGGGCTATCCGGTGCTGATTGCCGAGGACATGCCGGATGCGGCAACCGACAGCTATTCGATTGCCTTCGGTGACTTCCAGTCGGGCTACACCATAGCCGAACGTCCCGATCTGCGGGTGCTGCGCGATCCGTTCAGCGCCAAGCCGCATGTCCTGTTCTACGCGACCAAGCGCGTGGGCGGTGATGTGAGCGATTTTGCTGCAATCAAACTGCTGAAATTCGGCATCGCCTAAGCGGTGGCGGATCCGGGGGGCTGCAAGCCCCTCGGGCGGCGGGCGCGGGCCGGGGTGAGATCCCCCGCGTTGTCTAGCTGCTCCCCTCCGTCCGAGCAACGTGGGGCGGCGCGTGCCCGTCATTTTCCAAGGATACGGCCCCGGAGGGGTCCGAGATTGCGGAGTGAATGGATGATGTTGATCGAAGAAACCGCCATCGCGGATGCGGCGCTGCCGGTGGATCAGTTCAAGGCGCATCTGCGGCTGGGCACGGGGTTTGCCGAGGGCAATGTGCAGGACGAGGTGTTGAATGGCTTTCTGCGTGCGGCCATTGCGGCGATTGAGGCGCGCACCGGTAAGGTGCTGATAGAACGGGATTTCTCGTGGAGCTTGAACGGTTGGCGCGATCCAGCAGGTGAAGTGCTGCCGGTGGCCCCGGTGGTCTCGGTTGCTGTGATCACGCTGACGGATGCGGCGGGGACCGACACGGTTGTGGATGCCGAAGCTTACCGTTTGGAGCGCGACATGCAGCGCCCTCGGTTGCGTCCGGTTGGCGCTTGTTTGCCAAGGGTGCAGACCGGCGGCTCGGTGAAGATTGCCTTCACTGTCGGGATGGCCACGGATTGGGGCGGGCTGCCCGCTGACCTTGGGCAGGCGGTGCTGCTGCTGGCGGCGCATTACTACGAATACCGCGATGAGACGGCGCTGGGCGCGGGGTGCATGCCATTTGGTGTCACCAGTCTGATCCAGCGTTATCGAACTGTGCGCTTCGGCGCGGGGGTGACGCAATGAGCGCGCCGCGACTGAATCGCAAGCTGGTGCTGGAGGCTCCGATCCGTAGTGCCGATGGTGCGGGCGGCTATACAGAGACATGGGCTGCGCTGGGCGCGCTTTGGGCCGAGGTGACGGCACGTAGCGGGGCGGAACGCGCGGTCGGTGGCGCCTCGGTGTCGCGGGTTGGCTATCGGATCGTAGTCCGGGGCGCACCTGAGGGATCATCCATGCGGCCCACGCCTGATCAGCGATTTGTTGAGGGGGCGCGCCGGTTTGTCATTCGTGCAGTGGCCGAGCGCGATCCACGCGGCCAGTACCTGACTTGTTTCGCAGATGAAGAGGTGGCCGCATGAGCTATGGCGTTGCAGCCGCTTTGCAGGCGGCTGTGTTTCAACAATTGGCGGGCGATGCGCAGGTCAGCACCCTTTCGGGTGGTGCGATCTATGACGCGGTGCCGTCGGGAGTGTTGCCGCAAACTTACGTGACACTTGGCCCGGAAGAGGTGCGCGACGCGTCGGACCGGACGGGTGCAGGCGCGGTGCATCGGTTCACGGTCTCAGTGGTGTCCGAAGCGGCGGGCTTTGGCGCGGCCAAGACATTGGCGGGCGCAGTGTGTGACGCGCTGGAAGGCGCGGCGTTGACATTGGACCGGGGCCATCTGGTGGGGCTGTGGTTCGAACGCGCTAGCGCCCGACGCACGGGAACTGGCGGCGCGATCCGCCAGATCGATCTGAGATTCCGCGCCCGCGTGGAAGACGACTAAGCAATCAACGGAGTGAGCATATGGCTGCCCAGAACGGAAAAGACCTGTTGGTCAAAGTGGATATGAACGGCACCGGCCTGTTCGAGACCATCGCGGGGCTGCGCGCCACGCGGATCAGTTTCAACGCGGAAAGTGTGGATGTGACCAGCCTGGAAAGCCAAGGCGGGTGGCGCGAGCTGCTGTCGGGGGCCGGGGTCAAATCGGCCGCGATTTCGGGCTCGGGCGTGTTCAAGGATGCGGGCACAGATGAGCGTGCGCGCCAGCTGTTTTTTGACGGTGAGACGCCCGGTTTTCAGGTGATCATCCCCGATTTCGGCATTGTCGAAGGCCCGTTTCAGGTCAGCAGCATCGAATATGCGGGCTCGCATAACGGTGAGGCGACCTATGAGATGAGCATGGCAAGCGCCGGTGCACTGAGCTTTACGGCGCTTTGATGGCCAATCCGTGGACGGGCGAGGTGGCGTTGACCATCGATGGGGAGCAGCGGGTGCTCAAGCTGACATTGGGTGCTTTGGCGGAATTGGAACAAGAGCTGCAGGCCGGGTCTCTGGTCGAACTGGTGCAGCGGTTTGAAGGCGGGGCTTACTCCAGCGGTGATGTGCTGGCGCTGCTGGTTGCCGGGTTGCGGGGCGGCGGAGCGCAGGTCACGCGCGATGATCTGCTGCATGCCGAGATTGCGGGTGGGCCGATGGCGGGGGCCAAGGCGGCAGCCGAGTTGCTGGCGCGGGCCTTCATGGTGCCCGAGTGAGCGGGTTCGACTGGCCCGTACTGATGCGGGCCGGGTTCCTCGGCCTTCGCCTGACGCCGGATCAGTTCTGGCGTCTGACCCCGGCCGAGCTGCGGCTGATGCTGGGGCAGGGCGCGGGGATGCCGGCGATGAACCGGGCAGGGCTGGATGCGCTGCTCGCGGCCTATCCGGACAAGACACAAGGAGAGCGTAATGACGGATCGTGATGGTTTTGACGACCTGCAGGAGCGGGGAGATGCGCTGGGTGACGCGCTGGGCGATGCGGCGACCATGGCCTCGGCATTTGATGGCCAGATGCGACGGATCAAGGCCGCGTTTGAAGAGACCGGAAAGGATGTGGCCACGCTCGAGCGTGGCATGTCGGGCGGGTTGCGCAAGGCTTTTGATGGCGTGGTGCTGGATGGGATGAACCTGTCGGGGGCGCTGGAAGTGCTGAAGAACTCGATGATCCGCACGGCGTATTCGGCGGCGATCAAACCGGTGACGGATCATTTCGGCGGGATGCTTGCCAATGGGGTGGGTGGCTTGGTGCAGGGGATACTGCCCTTTGCCGATGGCGGCAGTTTTTCTCAGGGCCGTGTGATGCCGTTTGCCAATGGTGGGGTCGTTAGCAGCCCGACCATGTTCCCGATGCGAGGCGGCACCGGGTTGATGGGTGAGGCGGGTCCCGAGGCGATCATGCCGCTAGCGCGCGGGGCCGATGGCAAGCTGGGTGTGCGGACGCAGGGCGGCGGGCGAGCGGTCAACGTGGTGATGAATATCTCAACACCGGATGTGCAGGGGTTCCGCCGCTCTCAAGGCCAGATCGCGGCGCAGATGACCCGCGCATTGGGCCGTGGCAATCGCAACAGATAAGGGGAGCAGGCGATGAATTTCCACGAGGTGAGATTTCCCGCCAGCCTGAGCTTTGGCTCGGTCGGTGGGCCGGAACGGCGCACGGATATCGTGACGCTGGCGAATGGGTTTGAGGAACGCAACACGCCCTGGGCGCATTCGCGCAGGCGCTATGATGCGGGGCTGGGGATGCGGTCGCTGGATGACATCGAGACTCTGATCTCTTTTTTTGAGGCGCGACGGGGCCAGATGTTTGGGTTTCGCTGGAAGGACTGGTCGGACTTCAAATCAGGCGCGGCGACGGCTGAGGTCGACAAGGGCGATCAGGTGATTGCGCGCGGGGATGGCGAGACGACCGATTTTCAGCTGGTCAAGACCTACAGCTCGGGCGGGTTCAGCTATGTGCGGCCAATCCTGAAGCCGGTACTGGGCACTGTGACACTGGGGCTGGATCAGGACGCGCTGCGCGAAGGCGTGGACTTTGAGGTCGATCTGGCGACCGGACGCGTGATGTTCTCGGCCCCGCCGCCTGAGCAGGTCGAGATTACAGCCGGGTTTGAGTTCGACGTTCCGGTACGGTTCGACACCGACAAGATCCAGACCAGCGTGGCCAGCTTTCAGGCCGGTGACGTCCCGAACGTACCGGTGGTCGAGGTGCGGGTCTGATGAGCGGGGACAAACAGGCGCTGCAGGCGCATTTGCAAAGCGGGCTGACCACCACCTGTCGTTGCTGGGCGATCACGCGCAGCGACGCACAGGTCTATGGTTTCACGGATCACGATATGGAGTTGCGCTTTGACGGGCTGGTGTTCAAAGCCAGTACCGGTCTGACCGCTGCGGCGATCGAGCAGGCAACCGGCCTGTCGATCGATAATACCGAGGCGATGGGCGCGCTGTCTGATGCCTCGGTCCGGGAAGAGGATATCGAGGCGGGGCGCTTTGATGGGGCCGAGGTGCGGGCCTGGCTGGTCAATTGGGCCGATCCTGAGCAGCGGATGCTGCAGTTTCGTGGTTCGATCGGTGAGTTGCGTCGTGCTGGCGGGGCGTTTCATGCGGAATTGCGCGGGTTGACCGATCTGCTGAACCGGCCTTTAGGGCGGATTTATCAGAAGCCCTGTACGGCTGTGTTGGGGGATAAGGCGTGCCGCTTTGCCCTGGAGACGCCGGGTTATCGCGCTGAGGCTGAAATTGTCGCGCTGGACGGCGCGGCTTTGCGTTTGCAGGGCGCGGAGAGTTCTGATGCGGGTTGGTTTGAACGCGGCAGGCTGGATGTGCTGGACGGGGCTGCGCAGGGCCTGTGGGCCTCGATCAAGCTGGATGAACAGGTCAGAGATGGCCGCGATGTCACGCTGTGGTCGGCGATTGGCGGCGGACTGGCGGTTGGGGACCGGGTCCAGCTGATCGCCGGGTGTGACAAGCGTATGACCACTTGCCGACTGAAGTTCAACAACATGCTGAATTTTCAGGGCTTCCCTGACCTGCCGCACGAGGATTGGATCATGGCCGTACCCAAGCGCAGTAGTCAACACAAAGGGGGAAGCAGGCGATGATGCGGACAAAACAAGATATCTTGGACGAAGCGCGCGGATGGCTGGGCACACCTTATGTTCATCAGGCCTCTGTTCGGGGTGCAGGCGCTGATTGTCTGGGCTTGCTGCGGGGCGTTTGGCGCGCGGTGATGGGGCATGAGCCTGAGGCGGTGCCGGTCTACAGCATGGATTGGTCCGAGCCGCAGGGTGAGGAACGCATGTGGGCCGCAGCCCGTCGCCATCTAGTCGAGAAATCGCCCGATGATTTGGCCCCGGGGGATGTATTGCTGTTTCGGATGCGGGATGCGGCAGTGGCAAAGCATCTGGGCATCGTCAGCGCCCAAGACCCGATGCGATTCATCCACGCCTATACCGGGCATGGTGTTGTTGAAAACACGCTGAGCGAGCCTTGGCGTCGCCGCGTGGTCGCTTGTTTCGAATTCCCGCTGGAGGATTTCTGATGGCCACAATAGTTCTGTCTGCTGCAGGTGCGGCAATAGGTGGTTCGATCGGGGGCTCGGTTGCGGGTCTGTCCACGGCGGTGATTGGCCGCGCGGTCGGGGCGACGCTTGGGCGGGTGATCGACAACCGGCTGATGGCCAGCCAATCCGTAATGGGTGGCGGTAGCGAGGTGGTCGAGACCGGGCGTCTGGATCGTTTCCGTCTCACCGAAACCGGTGAGGGTGCGACCGTCGCGACGGTCTACGGCCGGATGCGAGTTGGAGGACAGGTCATCTGGGCCTCGGACTTTCTGGAAACCCGATCGACCTCGACGACGACGCAAACATCAGGCGGTGGCGGTGGAGGCAAGGGGAAACCCAAGCCCGTTGAAGTGACGACAACGACAACCACGCATAGCTACAGCTATTCGGTGTCTCTGGCGATTGCGGTGGGCGCGGGACAGGTTGCGGATATCACGCGTGTCTGGGCCGATGGTGAAGAGGTCGAGCGCCGAACGCTGAACATGCGGATATATCGCGGCGATCACGAGCAATTGCCCGACCCGCTGATTGAAGCGGTCGAAGGGGCAGGCACGGTGCCCGCCTATCGCGGCACGGCTTATGTGGTGATCGAAGATCTGGCGCTGGGCCCCTTTGGCAACCGCGTGCCGCAATTCTCGTTCGAGGTGGTGCGGCAGGAACAAGACGAGATGCCGGATGCCGAGGACGCGCTGTCTCGGATCATCAAGGGGGTGGCCTTGATGCCGGGTACGGGTGAATACGCACTGGCTTCATCTCAGGTTAATTACACCAAGGGCCGGGGGCGCAGTTGGGCGGCGAATGTCAATTCACCATCGGGCAAGTCCGATCTGGTGACCTCGACGCGGGCGCTCGACCAGGAATTGCCGGGCTGCGAGGCGGCTTCGTTGATCGTGTCGTGGTTCGGCGATGATTTGCGCTGCGGAGAATGCCAGATCCGCCCCAAGGTTGAACGCAAGAATATCGAGGGCGCAAACATGCCCTGGAGTGTTTCAGGTCTGTCCCGAACTGCGGCGGGGCAGGTGAAATGGCAGGATGGGCGTCCGGTTTATGGCGGCACACCGGCTGATGCGGCCGTAGTGCAGGCGATCCGGCACCTGAAGAACTCGGGCAAACGGGTTATGTTTTATCCGTTTATTTTGATGGAGCAATCAGAGGGCAACGGCCTGCCTGATCCGTGGTCCGATGCGCCGGATCAGCCACATTTGCCTTGGCGTGGGCGGATCACTTTGGATGTTGCTCCGGGGCGGCCAGGCTCGCCGGATCAAACTGCCGATGCGGATGCGCAGGTGGCGGCGTTCTTTGGTACGGCGCGCGCGTCACATTTCTCGACCAGCGGCAGCAAAGTGACCTATCGCGGCCCAAGTGAATGGGGATTACGGCGGTTCATTCTGCACTATGCGGCCCTTTGCAAGGCGGCGGGCGGCGTGGAGTCCTTCTGCATCGGGTCCGAGATGCGCGGGCTAACGCAAATCCGCGGCGCGTCTGGCTTCGCTGCAGTTGCGGAGCTGCGGTCTCTGGCCGCGGAAGTGCGCGCGATATTGGGGCCGGAAACTAAGGTCGGCTATGCCGCAGACTGGACCGAGTATTTCGGGTATCAGCCGCAAGACGGCACCGGAGACCGGTATTTCCACCTCGACCCGCTTTGGGCCGATGAGAACATAGATTTTGTCGGCATCGACAACTATATGCCGCTGTCCGACTGGCGGGATAGGGCCTCGCATCTGGACGCTGAGGTGTCGAATGGGTCGATCTACGATCTGGACTATCTGCGCGGCAATATCGAAGGCGGCGAGGGGTATGATTGGTACTATGCCTCACCGGAGGAAGCCGAAGCGCAGATCCGAAGCCCGATCACTGATGACGATCATGGCGAGCCGTGGGTCTGGCGGTACAAGGACCTGCGCAACTGGTGGGCGAACCGACATCATGAGCGGATCGGGGGCGTGCGGCAGCAAACACCCACGGGTTGGGTTCCGGGGTCCAAGCCAATCTGGTTCACCGAACTGGGCTGCGCGGCCATCGACAAGGGCACGAACCAGCCGAACAAATTCTTGGACCCAAAGTCGTCTGAATCGAATTTACCGCGCTATTCCAACGGAGTACGGGATGATTTTATCATGGTTCAGTACCTTCGGGCCGTCCTTGGCTATTGGGGTGATGCTGAGATCAACCCGGTTTCAGATATCTATGACGGCCCGATGGTGGACCTGTCGAACGCCTTTGTCTGGGCTTGGGATGCGCGTCCGTTCCCGACTTTCCCGAACCTGCGGACGCAGTGGTCGGACGGCGATAACTATGCACGTGGGCATTGGCTGAACGGGCGGTCCGGGTCGCGGACTCTGGCCTCGGTCGTGACAGAAATCTGCCATGAGGCAGGGGTGACGGCGATTGATGTGTCCGAGCTCTACGGCGTGGTACGCGGTTACGCGGTTGAGGACGTAATGAACGCTCGGCAGGCCTTGCAGCCGCTGATGCTGCGCTATGGGTTCGACGCGATCGAGCGGGACGGGGTGCTGAAGTTTAAAACCCGCGACGGGCGTCGGGCCGTTGACATCGACCCCGAGCAGATCGCCATCAGCGCGGATATCGACGGGCCAGTGGAACATCGCCGCGAGGCTGAGGCCGAGATGACCGGGCGTGTGCGTCTGCGGTTCGTCCAGTCGGATGCGGACCATGATGTTGTCGCGGAAGAGGCTGTTTTGCCGGATGACAGAACCCATTCGGTCGCCGTCAACGAAATGCCTCTGTCGATGACCCGCGCCGAAGGGCGTCAGACGGTCGAGCGCTGGCTGAGCGAATCCCGCATTTCGCGAGAGACGGCGCGTTTTGCGCTGCCGCCGTCGCTGTTGAACGTTGGGGCCGGGGATGTGGTGCGTCTGCCGGATGCCGGGGACGGAGCTCTTTATCGGATCGACCGGTTGGAACAGGCCGAGATGCAGCTGGCGGATGCGGTACGCATCGAACCCGGCGTTTATACCCCTTCTGATGTGCTGGACGATGTGGCGGCAGCCAAGCCGTTCATTGCTCCGGTGCCAGTTCTGCCGGTGTTCATGGATCTGCCGCTGATCACTGGATCCGAAGCGCCCCATGCGCCGTATCTGGCGATATCGGCCGAGCCCTGGCCCGGTAACGTGGCTATCTATTCGGCTGCACAGGATGAGGACTATACCTTGCATCAAGTGATCGCGGGGCAGGCGGTGATTGGCTTCACCGAAACACCCCTGCGACGCGCAGGCGCTGGGATCTGGGACGAAGGGGCCGCGTTGCGTGTCAACTTGATCGATGGCGTGTTGGAGTCGCGTCCCCGCTCGGCGTTGCTGAGTGGTGCCAATCTGGCTGCCATCGGTGACGGAACACCGGGCAATTGGGAAGTGTTTCAGTTCTCGGATGCGGTCTTGCAGGAGACTGGCGTTTACAATTTGTCAGGCCGCTTGCGTGGTCAGCTGGGTACGGATGCCCTGATGCCGGATGTATGGCCTGAAGCGTCTACCTTTGTCCTACTGGATGAACGTGTTTATCAGACCGGATTGCTGCGCACCGAACGCCGCGTGGCCAAGCATTACCGTATCGGCCCTGCAACGCGCGGCTACGAGGACCCGGCATATGTGCATCTGGTTGAAGCGTTCGATGGCAATGGGCTGAGACCTTATGCGCCAGTGCATTTGCAGGCTTCTGCGTCGGCTACCGGGGACAAGATCTCGTGGGTGCGCCGCACCCGGATTGATGGCGATGACTGGAGCGCATTGGATGTGCCTCTGGGCGAAGAAAGCGAATCCTATCTGATCCGCGTCTTCACTGAGGGTGCTTTGTTGCGCGAAACTTTCACCAGTGATCCGGTTTGGCAGTATTCTGCCGCGATGAAAGCCGATGACGGGCTGGCCGGACCCTACGATATCGCAGTCGCGCAGGTTTCGGCTACCTACGGACCCGGGGCGTTTGCGCGCCTTTCGGTCGGCTAGCCGTGCGGCCAGTCCTGCACGGAGATCTCAGCGCGGCGGCGCGGGCTTTGCTGGCCGCGCCGCGAACCGACCGCGATAGGATAAGCACCCTCCTGATTGCTGAGGCCGAACTGGCGGATCGACATGTCGCCAGAACAGGGCGGTTGCATCCTGTTTATGGAAATGGCTCGTTGATGGCAGCCGCGCGCTGCCGGCCCTTGGCAGACGAGCCAAATTTCGACGATCTGCAATATTGCCAATGTTTCGAGATGGTTCTGCGCAAACTGATCCGGTTCCAAATCAGCCAGATGCGCAGCTGACACATTTTGAGGCGGCAAGGTCCAGCTCTAGCCTTCCGTGCGCTATTTCCTCGCCGCAATCTTCGCAATAGCCGAATTCGTCTTCGTCCATCCGGTTCAGCGCGGCCCGAAGCCGATGCGTTTCGGTGTCGCGCCGGGCCTGTTGCGCCTTGGCCATTGCTTGATTTTGCAACGCATCCATCCGGCTGAGCCGACCCACTGCCTGTTGATCCAGCTCCACAACTGATTGCGCATCCTGACCGGCGGCGGATTGCGCGGCCAGATCGCGAAGGCGCTGGTGAATAAGCTTCCGAAAATGGTCCAGATCGGCTGAGTTCATTTTTTGTTGTAGTGCATATCAAGGGTTTGCGTTTGGTAATTTTACGACTAGATGGCTATTCTAAGCGCAGCAAAGGATGAAAAGCCATGTTCGAAACGCGCAGCCAAGTGACACCTGTGGACCCGGTTTGGGACCGCATCACCTCGGAAGCCCATGCAGCCGTTGAGAAAGAGCCGCTGATGGGCGGGTTGGTACACGCCTGTATCTTACATCACCGCAGTCTTGAGAGGGCATTGTCCTATCGCATCTCGGCCAAGCTATGCTCGAATGAGATGTCGATGATGGTACTGCGTGAGATCGTGGATGAGGCCTATGCTGACGACAAAGCGTTGATTGAAGCCGCGCGCGCGGACCTGATGGCTGTTTATGAACGCGATCCGGCCTGCCACCGCCTGCTGCAACCGATCCTTTATTTCAAAGGGTATCAGGCGATGCAGGCTTATCGCGTGGCCCACTGGCTTTGGAACAAGGGGCGCCATGATCTGGCGTATTTCTTCCAGATGCGATCTTCCGAGATATTCGGCATTGATATCCATCCAGCTGCCCGCATCGGTAAAGGCATCATGATCGACCATGCCCATTCTATCGTGATCGGTGAAACCGCTGTGGTTGGGGACAATGTTTCGATGCTGCATTCGGTGACGCTGGGCGGGACCGGCAAGGAAGAAGAACAGCGCCATCCAACCATTGGTGACGGCGTTCTGATCGGCGCGGGTGCTAAGGTTCTGGGCAATATCGAGGTTGGCCATTGCAGCCGTATCGCCGCCGGATCAGTGGTGCTGCAGGAAGTGCCACCGTGCACGACGGTCGCTGGCATTCCCGCCAAGATCGTGGGCGAGGCCGGGTGCGATCAGCCGTCAATCTCGATGGATCATATGCTGGGGAAAGACCAGTAATTCGGAGTGAATAGACGAAAAAGGCCGCCTCGGGGTTCGAGGCGGCCTTCTTTGTGCATGATCTTCTGGGCTTAGGCCAACATGACCATCGGATTTTCCAGGTTGTCGACGATGGCTTGCAGCAGCTGAGCGCCAAGCGCGCCGTCGATGACCCGGTGATCGACCGACATGGTGACGGACATGACGGTTGCGACCGTCAGTTCTCCGTCATCGCCCACGATGGGTTTCTTGAGGCCGGTACCAACTGCGAGGATACCTGCATGCGGCGGGTTCACGATGGCATCGAAATTGTCGATGCCGAACATGCCGAGGTTCGAGACTGCGAAAGTACCGCCTTGGTACTCGTGCGGGGCCAGCTTGCGCTCGCGGGCGCGTCCGGCGAGGTCTTTCATCTCGGTCGACAGCGCCGACAGCGATTTGGTGTCGGCATCTTGCAGGACCGGAGTGAACAGACCGCCCTCGATGGCGACGGCAACAGCCACATCCGAAGGTTTCAGTTGCAGAACCCGGTCACCCGCCCAGACGGCATTGCACTCGGGCACCTGCTGCAGCGCGTTGGCGACGGCCTTGATGATGAAGTCGTTGACGCTGAGCTTCACACCCCGGCCTTCGAGCTGCTTGTTCAGCTGGCTGCGGAATTTCAGCAGCGCATCCAGCTTGATATCCCGGCGCAGGTAGAAATGCGGGATGGTCTGTTTGGCCTCAGACAGACGCGCGGCGATGGTCTTGCGCATGCCATCGAGTTTGATCTCTTCGTATTCGCGGCCTTCGTACATCTTGGCCACGGCGTCCGCCGATGGACCTGCGGGAGCGGCGGCGGCTGGGGCGGCTGCAGCAGCAGGCGCAGGTGCTGCTGCAGGTGCGGCTGTGGCGCTTTCCACATCGGCTTTGACGATACGGCCATGAGGGCCAGAACCTGAGATTTGAGCCAGATCTAGACCCTTTTGCGCGGCAATCCGACGAGCAAGGGGGGATGCGAAGATACGACCGCCATCCGCTTTGGCCGGTGCCGCTGGGGCAGGGGCGGGCGCCTCGGGTGCCGCTGGTGCGGCAGCCTCGTTGCCCGCTGCGGCAGCTGGTGCAGCCGCGGGAGCAGCGGTTGGCGTTGCACCGATATCATCAGCGCTTTCTCCATCTTCCAGCAGGACTGCGATGGCGGTGTTGACTTTAACGCCTTCGGTTCCCTCAGGAATAAGGATCTTGCCGACGGTGCCTTCGTCAACGGCCTCGAACTCCATTGTTGCCTTGTCGGTTTCAATTTCGGCCAGCAGATCGCCCGAGGAGACGGTGTCGCCTTCCTTGACGAGCCATTTTGCAAGTGTGCCTTCCTCCATCGTCGGGGACAGGGCAGGCATCAGGATTTCGGTGGGCATTTCAGCGCTCCTCAATCAGAGTAATTTGGTCAAAGGGCGCTTTGGGGCGCCCGGTGCCGCGTGCGAGTGTCGCAATCGCAGCCTCGATTTTGTCTTTGTTCTCCGCCATCCAGACATAGGCGGTCTGGTGTGAGGGGCGCGCGCCGATCAAC
This sequence comes from Ruegeria sp. HKCCD3925, assembly GCF_057221175.1. Taxonomy (NCBI): domain Bacteria; kingdom Pseudomonadati; phylum Pseudomonadota; class Alphaproteobacteria; order Rhodobacterales; family Roseobacteraceae; genus Ruegeria; species Ruegeria sp. HKCCD3925. Next base: position 19,199 of record NZ_JBWVBI010000009.1, on the reverse strand, counting down.
CGCATATCCGCCGCCAATCGCTCGGGTACAAGCGCCCGCACGATGCGGTTGTCGATGTCAATCTCGACACGGTAGCATTCGGTTGCTGGATCGCGGCCCCTGATCTCCATTACCGGTAGGTCACCTGTTTCACCGCAGCGATCACCTCATCAGTGGTGATCAGCGCCAGCTTTTCGAGGTTCGCCGCATATGGCATCGGAACATCTTTGCCGGTGAGGGTGATGACCGGGGCGTCGAGATAATCGAACGCTTCCTGCATGACGACCGAGCTGATGTAGCTACCAACGGAACCTTGCGGCCAGCCTTCTTCGACGGTCACAAGACGGTTGGTTTTCATCACCGAGTTGATGATCGCGCCAGTATCCATCGGACGGATAGTGCGCAGGTCGATCACCTCGGCGCTAATGCCGTCTTCGGCCAGCTTGTCGGCGGCTTCCAGCGCATATTGCATGCCGATGCCGAAGCTGACGATGGTCACATCCGAGCCTTCGCGCCAGATGCGGGCCTTGCCCAGTGGGATGGTCAGGTCATCCACTTGCGGCACGTCGAAGGACCGGCCGTAGAGGATTTCGTTTTCCAGGAAGACCACGGGGTTCGGGTCGCGGATGGCCGATTTCAGCAAACCTTTGGCATCGGCTGCGGAATAGGGCATCACCACTTTGAGACCTGGCACCTGCATGTACCATGCGGCGTAGTCCTGCGAGTGTTGCGCGGCCACGCGGGCAGCGGCACCGTTAGGGCCACGGAATACAATCGGACAGCCCATCTGACCGCCAGACATATAAAGCGTTTTGGCGGCAGAGTTGATGATCTGATCAATCGCCTGCATGGCGAAGTTGAAGGTCATGAACTCGACAATCGGTTTCAGCCCGCCAAAGGCCGAGCCGACGGCGATGCCGGTGAAGCCGTGTTCAGTGATCGGGGTGTCGATGACACGTTTGGCACCGAATTCATCGAGCAGGCCTTGAGAGATTTTATAGGCGCCCTGATATTCAGCGACTTCTTCGCCCATCAGATAGACATCTTCGTCGCCGCGCATTTCTTCGGCCATCGCGTCGCGCAAGGCTTCGCGGACGGTTTGCTGCGCCATCTCGGCGTCGGCAGGCCAATCGGGCGACAGGTCCACAACCGGAGCAGCGGGGGCTGCTGCGGCAGGAGCGGGGGCCTCAACCGCCGCAGGGGCGGCTTCGGCCTCCGCTGCGGCTGCGGGCGCAGCCACGGGCAGGGCGGAGGCGTCTTCACCATCTTCGACCAGGATCGCGATAGGGGTGTTTACTTTGACCCCTTCGGTGCCCTCGCTGATCAGAATCTTACCGACGATGCCTTCATCGACGGCTTCGAACTCCATCGTAGCCTTGTCGGTTTCGATCTCGGCCATGATGTCGCCCGAGGATACGGTGTCGCCTTCCTTGACCAGCCACTTGGCCAATGTGCCCTCTTCCATCGTGGGCGAAAGGGCGGGCATGAGAATTTCGGTTGCCATGTCTTATTCGTCCTCTCAGGCGTAGATATCAGTCCAGAGCTCGTCCAGCGACGGCTCGGGGCTTTCTTTCGAGAATTCGGCGGCCTGATTGACGACCTCTTTGATCTCTTTGTCGATCGCCTTCAGGTCATCCTCGGTCGCGTGTTTGCCGGTCAGCAGCAGCTCGCGCACGTGCTCGATCGGGTCGCTTTGTTCGCGGACCTTCTGAACCTCTTCGCGTGTACGGTACTTGGCCGGGTCAGACATCGAGTGGCCGCGATAGCGGTAGGTTTTCACCTCGAGGATGTAGGGACCTTTGCCCGCACGGCAGTGGGCGACCGCTTTTTCACCTGCGGCTTTGACGGCCAGCACATCCATGCCGTTCACCATTTCACCCGGTATTCCGAAGGCTTGACCGCGGTGGTAGATGTCGGCCGAAGAGGTCGAGCGTGCTTGCGCGGTGCCCATGGCATACTGGTTGTTCTCGATCACGAATACCACCGGCAGTTCCCAAAGAGCAGCCATATTGAAGGTCTCATAGACCTGACCCTGGTTGGCCGCGCCGTCACCGAAATAGGTGAAGGTTACGCCGCCGTTCTCTTTGTATTTGTCAGCAAAGGCCAAACCCGCACCCAGCGGAACCTGTGCGCCGACAATGCCGTGGCCGCCATAGAAATTCTTCTCTTTCGAGAACATGTGCATCGAGCCGCCTTTGCCTTTGGACAGCCCGCCTTCGCGACCGGTCAATTCGGCCATTACGCCGCCCGGGTCCATTCCACAGGCCAGCATGTGGCCGTGATCGCGATAGGACGTGATGCGCTTGTCGCCTTCTTTGGCCGCGGCCTCAAGGCCGACAACAACCGCTTCCTGACCGATGTAGAGGTGGCAGAAACCCCCGATCAGACCCATGCCGTAGAGTTGACCTGCCTTTTCCTCGAATCGGCGGATCAGCAGCATCTCGCGGTAATATGTGGTCAGTTCTTCCGCAGAAACATTTGGTTTCTTTGTGGTTTTTCGCGCAGCCATAGTGGCGATCTCCCCCTTTCGGCAAGATAGTTTAGCGTTAAACTATCTCATAGAGCATTTCACACGTTCTGGCGAGTACTAATGTTACGCGAGGGCAGGATACGCGAGTTGCGGCCTGCCACAGCTTATCTTCCGGGCGTTAAGGTACAGAGATTCTTAGTCAAAAATTTCGTCAGCGGATGACGATCTCATCCGCGCGGATCATGCCGAGCACTGAGCGGGCCTGTTGATCCAGCAGATCGAGATCCAGATAGGTGTCTGACAGTCGGCGGGTCAGGTTCTCCATCTGCTCGATCTCGGCGTTCAGCTGCGCCAGATCGCGAGACAAAACATCGCGCTCGGCGGCAATCTCGACCCGGCGAAACAGACCGTAATCCCCTTGAACGGCGGCAAAGGTGAAATACACCCCCAGCATGAAGGCGATTGAGAAGAAAATGAAAGCCCCTAAACCGGGCCGATTGGAACGGGACACTGTGTTAACCGCCGTGTGAAATACTGCCTCAGAAACGCACCCTTTTTGGATGTCTCGACGCACTATGTCACAGGTGATTCGGGTTGTGAATCCCCTGTGTAGAAAAAGCTGAGACCTGAGGTTTGAGCGCTTACGGGTCCAGCGCGGCCACACCCGGCAAGGTCTTGCCTTCCATCCATTCAAGGAAGGCACCACCAGCAGTAGAGATATATGAGAAATCCGTTGCCGCGCCCGAGGCGTTCAGCGCGGCGACCGTGTCACCCCCACCCGCGACCGAGGTCAGCTTGCCATCGCGGGTTAGTGCAGCCGCCTTCAGCGCCGCCGCATTGGTTGCGGCATCGAACGGGGTCAGCTCAAACGCCCCCAGTGGGCCGTTCCAAATCAGGGTCTGGCTTTTTTCCAGCACTTCGGACACGGCTGCGACGCTTTCGGGACCGGCGTCCAGGATCATCGCGTCCGAAGGGCACTGATCAGCGGGCAGAACCTGATGCGGCGCGTTGGCCTCGAACACTTCGGCCACGACGATGTCGCGCGGCAGGACGATCGTACAGCCTGCGGATTCGGCCTTGCCGAGGATTTCGGCGGCGGTATCGGTCATGGCGTGCTCGGCCAGCGATTTGCCGACATCGATCCCCTGCGCCAGTAGGAATGTATTCGCCATCCCGCCACCGATGACCAGATAGTCAACCTTCTCGATCAGGTTGCCCAGCAGGTCCAGCTTGGTCGACACTTTGGCGCCCCCGACAACCGCTGTGACAGGCCGCTTGGGCGCGCCCAGGGCGGCCTCAAGTGCGCTCAGTTCCTGCTGCATCAGGCGTCCGGCACAGGCGGGCAGCAGACGGGCCAGCGCCTCGGTCGAGCTGTGGGCGCGGTGCGCGGCCGAGAAGGCATCGTTGCAATAGATGTCGCCCAGCTTTGCCATGCCTTGGGCAAGTGGGACGCTGTTTTTGGTCTCCTCGGCATGGAAGCGGGTGTTTTCCAGCAGCAGAACCTCACCTTCCGTCAGGGCGGAGGCTGCGGTTTCAGCCTCATAGCCTACGCAATCATCTGCAAAGCGCACGGGAGCCCCAAAAGCGGATTCAAGTGCTGGCACAAGCTGCTTCAATGACAGCTCGGGTACATGCTGACCACCGGGGCGTCCGAAATGGGCCAGCAGGATGGGTTTACCACCTGCGGCGAGGATATCGCGTACGGTTGGCACGATCCGTTGAATGCGGGTGTCGTCGGTCACCACGCCATCCGCGACCGGTACGTTGATATCCACGCGCACCAGAACCCGCTTACCGCCAAGATCCATATCGTCCAGAGATTTCCAGCCCATCGCGCTCATCCTTGCCCATTGCATCCAGTTTCAGCGGTTCTTTTCCTGCATTTTGCGTTCAGGTCAATGCGTCACTTGGCATTCGCGCGCCCGCGTCATAGGTATTTGCGCAAGTTTCAAAGACAGGAGAGCCAGATGGCCGAGATCAAAGACCCGGAAAACACGATCATCATTGAGCTGAAAGACGGGAATGTCGTTATCGAACTGCTGCCCGACGTGGCCCCTCAGCACTCGGCCCGCATGAAAGAGCTGGCGCGTGGTGGTGAATATGACAACGTCGCCTTCCACCGTGTGATCGACGGGTTCATGGCGCAAACCGGCGATGTGCAGCATGGCGACATGGAAGACGGGTTCAACATTCGTATGGCGGGCACCGGTGGATCGTCGCTGCCGAACGTACCTGCCGAGTTCTCGAAACTGCCCCATGATCGCGGCACGTTGGGTGCGGCACGCTCGGCCAACCCGGATTCGGCCAACTCGCAGTTCTTCATCAACTTCAAGGACAACCATTTCCTGAACGGTCAATATACCGTGTATGGCCGCGTCATCGACGGGATGGAGCATGTAGACGCGATTGTGCGTGGTGAGCCGCCAGCGAGCCCCGACCGCATGATCAGTGTTAAGGTGGCTGCCGATGCATAAGCTGGCTGCAGTTTTTGCCTTGCTGGCCAGCCCTGCGCTGGCAACCGGGCTTGAGATTGAGATCGAGGGCGAGGGCGCCAATGGCACCGTCACCGTTGATCTATTCGAGGATATTGCGCCCAAGCATGTAGAGCAGATCACCGCTCTGGCCGCTGCTGGTCAGTACGATGGGGTTGTGTTCCACCGTGTGATCGACGGCTTTATGGCGCAGACCGGCGATGTTGAGTTTGGCCGTGTTGGTGGCGACATGCGTCGTGCGGGTACGGGTGGATCGGATCGCCCTGATCTGCCTGCCGAATTCTCGGATTTCAACTATGACCGGGGCGTCGTCGGCATGGCGCGGGCGCAGGACCCAAACAGCGCGAACTCGCAATTCTTCATTATGTTCGAGCCCGGCCCTTTCCTGAATGGTCAGTACACGGTTGTCGGTCAGGTGACAGACGGGATGGACGTGGTCGATGCGATCAAGCGGGGCGATGGCCCTAATGGCGCAGTGATCGGACAACCGGATGCGATGAAAAAGGTCACGGTGACCGAATAAAAGAAAACCCCGGCGCGCTTCTGCGGGCCGGGGGTTCTTGATGCGGCCGGGTCAATCGTCGTCCGACATCGCCCGCCAGATCAGTGCGCCAATCGCACCGCCGATCAAAGGTGCCACCCAGAACAGCCAGAGCTGCGCCAGTGCCGGACCGTCAGCAAACAACGCCACGCCGGTTGACCGGGCGGGATTTACGGAGGTGTTGGTCACCGGAATCGAGATCAGGTGGATCAGCGTTAACCCCAAACCAATCGCAATCGGGGCGAACCCGGCAGGCGCGCCGCTGGAGGTCGCGCCGAGAATGATCACGATGAAGAACGCGGTCATGACGATTTCGATGATCAATGCGGACATCATCGAATAGCCTTCGGGTGACGCCTCGCCATACCCGTTCGAAGCAAATCCTCCGACACCTTCAAAGCCGGGCGCGCCACTGACGATCAGGTACAGCACCGCTGCTGCGGCGATCGCTCCGATCACCTGCGCGATCCAGTAAGGGATCAGATCTTTGGCATCGAACCGCCCTCCGATCATCAGCCCAAGACTGACCGCCGGGTTAAAGTGCCCGCCAGAAATATGACCGACCGCATAGGCCATGGTCAGAACGGTCAGGCCGAAAGCGAACGAAACGCCTAGCCAGCCGATACCGACATCGGCCACACCTGCAGCCAGCACCGCGCTGCCGCAGCCGCCCAGCACAAGCCAGAATGTACCGAAGAATTCGGCCATGAGTTTTGATGACATGAAAAGCCCTCCAGAAATCAATGACTTTAAGGTTAATTCAAAAAACGCTTTTTGTGAAACTGTGAGAATGCGAGGGATTTTCCTTCAAGACACGTCAGATAGGGGGACTGTTAGGGAATATGCTTATTCCGGTGTGTTGGCGATTAAGAACGACACACTCGGCCCAACTTGCGTTTTTCTCCTTTGCGCCCCAATGTCCGGTATCGGTTGTGGGCTTGCGATGTGGCGGGGGTATCAAAGTGAAGTTCAAAAAGCTGTATTCGGATGCTCAAGGCGAAAGCCATTGGAAAGACATCGAAGTCGAACTTGAAGAGCAAAGCTTTGCACCACCTGCGAAAGCAATCGAGATTTCAAAGCCAGAAGCTGTCAAGCAAACCATGTTCTTGAGACTCAAGAAGGGTTGGGATGAGCCAATTCATCCCACACCTGTCGCTCAAAAGCTCATTTGTCTTTCTGGCTCAGTGCGCGTGACCGCGAGCGACGGGGAATTCAGAGATATTGGTCCGGGTGACGTCTGGCATATGGAAGACAAACACGGCAAAGGCCACCACACAGTAGTAACAAGCGATGATGATTTTCTTTCGATGATCGTGCAGTACGAGTAGCGGGGGCAGCGCAGACCAAGCCCTCCTGATCAACCAAGCGCATTGCGGCACTTGCGCGGTGTAAGGCCGCTACGTCCCGCATTGAGGTCATTGTCAGATTTAGACGAACACCCCAGAACAAAAAAAACGCCGCAGGGTATCCTGCGGCGTTGCTGATTGGTCTTGCCGATAAGTGTTTACTGCTTCACTTCCGCCGCCGGGTTGGCACCCGATTTGCCGCTGCGGCCCGGGTTCAGCGGGTCGTCCTGACGCTGCACCGAACCTTCGAAATGCGCGCCGCTTTCAATGGCGATGGTCTTGTGAATGATGTCGCCTTCGACGCGGGCGGTCGAGGTCAGGCGGACCTTCAGGCCGCGGACGCGGCCCACGATACGACCGTTGACCACTACGTCATCTGCAGTGACTTCGCCCTTGATGGTGGCAGTCTCGCCGATGGTCAGCAGATGGGCGCGGATGTCGCCTTCGACGGTGCCCTCGACCTGGATATCGCCCGAGGTCTTGATGTTACCTGTGATGTGCAGATCCGAGGATAGCACCGATGCCGGTGGCTTGGGCTTGGGAGGGGTGCTGGCCTTTGTTTCAGCCGGTGCAGGTGTTGCCGGTGTGGCCGGAGCGGCCGGTTTTGCTGCCTCAGTCTCTTTCGACCCGGGTTCGTTGATTTTGCTCTTAGAAAACATTTCTCGCAGCCTTGATGTAAGTCATTGGGTTCATGGGTTTTCCGTTCACGCGCACCTCGTAGTGCAGATGCGTGCCGGTCGATCGTCCGGTGGTACCCATATCAGCAATATGGTCCCCGCGCGAGACCCTTTGGCCAACCTTAACGCGAAGATTGCTGTTATGAGCGTAAAGTGTCTCAATCCCGAAGGCGTGTTTGATTTTCACCAGCTTTCCGAAACCGGATTGCCAGCCCGCATGGGTGACAACGCCATCGGCGGTCGCAAAGATATCGGTCCCGCGAGGACCGGCGAAATCCGACCCGTTATGCATGCGCCGGCCGCCGGTTTTGGGGTCGCGGCGGGTTCCGTAGCCACTGGTATAACGGACAGCGGCGCGCACCGGGCTGGCGAAGGGGGCCTTTTCCGCAGCGATGCGATAGAGGTTCAGCTGGTCCATCTGTTCCAGCAGGATATTGGCGCGGATCTGGTCGGGGCTCAGTTCCTCACCGCGGGTGCTGAAGGATAAAGGGGTCAGCGGACCGCCCATACCGCTATATCCGCGCCGAACTTCGTCGAGGATACGATCTGTTGGCATGCCCGCGCTGCGGAACATCTTGTCGAGAGGTTCGACCGAGATCAGCATCGCCTCTTCCAACTGGCGGAAAATCTCGTCGCTGCGCTCCTGCATCAGGCGGATTTCAAGCTCGAGCTCGTCACGCTGGTCCAACGCGCCTTGCGCATCGGCAGCGATCTGGTCGCGCTGCGCCGCGGTCCGGGCCAGGGCATCGGTCATAAATGCCATCTGTTCCGGGTTTGCCGATGCCATCGCATAAGCCGCGTCCGCATCATTGCTGGGTTGCAGTTCGGCCAGTTTGGTCCGCGCGTCTTCGCGTTGCTTCATAGTGGCACGCAGCGTGGTTTGGATCACCTCGATGCCGGTTTCCAACTCGCGCCGGCGGTTTTCGGATTCCAGCAATTCGGACTGCATGACCGAAATCTGTTCCAGAGCTGCGTTAAACCTGTCATGTGCAGCCAGCGCTTCGGCCGCACGCGCATCGCGCTCTTCCGACAGGATGTTCAGACGTTCTTGATACGTAGCCTGATCGCGCTTGGCCTGTTCCCGGAAATTGCCCGATCCGATGCTGTCCATCAACAGAACTGACGTGGCAATCGCGGTCCAGGCGACCATCACCGACACACCGGCGACTGCAGCGATCTGAGTTTCAGAACTCAGTCGGATGAACCGCGTGTCGTTGTCAGATTTCAGAAAAACACGGCGCTCTGGAAAGTGCCGCTCGAGCAGTGAGTGTAGTTTAATTGCCAGACGTGTCCGCACGCGTCCTACCTCAATTGTCCCCATATCTCGGAGCCGGTCGTGAGTGAGTAGCCGCTCCTTGACGCGATTGCATAAAGCGGTCGAGGCATTCGGGCAAGTTTGTTAACCAATCAAGAGCTATGAACGGAGAATTACCGCACGTGATCGGCGAGAACTTGCCGATAGCGAGCATTTGCGGTCAGTCCGACACAACTCCGGGTGGTGGCAGGTCTTCGGTCAGGGGCCAATAGAAATCTGGCGGCAGTCCGGCCTCGGCCCGTTTCTCTTCGTTAAATGGTGGTTTCAGCGCGCCGTGGAAATAGCGGCGGACGAGGGCGTGGAATACATCCTTGGGGTCGGCATTCTCGCGCCCGCACAAGGAATCGTTATACCAACCAAAATCGATTTTTCATTGTTTTTGTCAGCGCGACTCCCTTGAAAACAATCAATGCATCGAACTGAAATACTTCCACTTCAAAAAGTTCCACGTGCATTATGGAACTTTTTCGCCCCCAAACCCGATCAAAAGTTCCATGCACTTGAGATCCAGTCTTGATTGAAACGAGGAGAGAAGCGGCAAACAGGAAGAGCATTGGTTTTGACTTGGGCAATTCTTCTGCGTCGCTTGGACGGGATCCCGCAGGCCGAAACAGTCCCGCCCTTGGGAGTCGGAACTCTTACCTGATGAATTGGCGCGAAGGGTGATTACTTGAAGTACGAGGTCCTCAAGCAAAATGCTTCAGTGGCGCAGGCAACTGCCAACTTTCTCAGCGAACATAAGGAGGAAGTTCCTCAGCGAGCGGCCAATAAAAGTCAGGTGGCAATCCGGCATCTGCGCGTTTTTCTTCGTTAAACGGAGGCTTCAAACCTCCTTTGAAATAGCGCTTTACTAGCGCATGGAATACTTCTTTTGGATCACTGTTGTCCCTGCCACAGACGAAGTTAAACCATTTCGCCCCATACGCCACGTGGCTGACTTCCTCACTGTATATGGTTTTGAGGCTTTCAACAGCCGCGGTCTCTCCAGCTTTCTCGAAAACGTCTATCATTCCCGGTGTTACATCTAGCCCTCGTGCCTCCAATACCATTGGAACGATGGCTAACCGTCCTTGTAGGTCGTTTGCAGTATCTGATGCCGCGCGCCACATTCCATCATGAGCGGGCAGGGCTCCATAGTAGCTTCCCATCGTTTCCAGGCAATCACAGATCAGATTGAAGTGTTTTGCTTCGTCGTCTGCGGCTTTCACCCAATCGTCATAAAATCCCATCGGCATCGGCACGTGGGCGAAGCGTGAGATAATATCCCAGTGCAGATCGACGGCATTGAGTTCGATATGAGCGACGGCATGAAGTAGCGCTATTCTTCCTGCTGGAGATCCCGGCTTGCGCTTTGGTACGTCGCGGGGACTGAGCAACTCTGGGTGCTGCGGGCGAGCTGGATGATCTGGTGGAATAGAACACCCGAGTTCAAGAACTTCACCCGTAGTCCGCGCAGTTTTCCAAACAGAAGCGTAAGCTCGTGATTTGGCTGTTTTTGCGTGACCATCCGCCGTGGAGAGCACGTCGACTGCCATTGCAGTCAGCGTAGTCGGACGCTGTGTTTCAGCGCCTTTTTCAGTGCGGCTAGACAAAGTGTAAATTGCTCCAAGGTCGGTGGAATTAGCAGAGCTTGGCTTTTAACCAAATGGCGCAACAAACTTTCTCAGGTTGCCCGCAATGCCTACTATAGGGCGTAGCCTGCGTCCAGATTTCATGTTGCTGCGTGGTCTGAACCATCATGCGCTCCCGATACCAAGGCTGTGTGTCTGCGAGAACGCTTATTGAGTGACCGGTTCATTGGAAGATCGGACGGTCGATGAGCCTCGATTATATGTACAAAACGGTCGTTTACACAATTGTCCAGAAGGTTCTTGCTCGTCTAAACGCTTTCGAAATCGTTTGCTCAGAATTGTTTTCAATTTTTAACCTTCGCTAGCAATCGTCACGAGCAAAAGCTCCTAGGGTAGATTATTTATGTAGGCACTTAGTCGGATATTGTCCCCAATAAACTTTTGCCACGCCAATCTCCACTACCCGATTATGGGCAACCTGGCATCGACATTTCCCCGTGCGACGAACTCGACAAATTGTCCTCTGTCGGACACCGAAACGGGGCATTTAGGTTTGTTACCCTTTGGGGTTGGAAATCTCGGCCTCCATTTCCAACACCAATTGGCTCAAGGAAAGACCCAACGCATCACTAAGCCGTTGTAGGGTAGCAAGAGTTGGTTGATGTCGACAGCTTTCCAGCAGGGAGATGTAGCGCATGCTTCTACCCGCCATGTGTGCAAGTTCTTCTTGCGAGAGTTTTTGGGCCTGCCTGTGACGTCTCAACACGATTGCGAGCGCGGCTATCATTGGGTCATCGATTCGTTCACGGTCCATAAAAGGACAAAGGGGCCAAAGAGTGGCTTGCGGCTATGAAGTATACTGTGAATACTGAGTGGAACGGAAAGAAACTCTTTAGGAATGCAGATTCCAAAAATCTACTTGATCTGGCTCGTGCAAGGAAAGACGGAACATGTCAAAAAAGTTGTCTGACGATCAGTTCGCTGTGTTAGTCCAAGTTGTTACTGAAAAAGTTTTGGATGCAGTTTCGAGTCAGGGTGAGCAATCTACTAAAAGCGTGGAAGAAGAACCTCCCACCGTAGTGCGCAAGCGTAACCGCTGGCGCCCAGTATCGCCCTACACAGGCCAGCTTCACTTGAAGGTTTTGCCGGAAGATGAGGAGTGGTTTAAAGAGCTAAGAAGGCAAAACAACGTTCAGAACGGAAAGCTCTTTCATCTTTTCCGTAAGTTCATTGACGACAACGCGTCTATCTGTGCCGCTGAGTTTCAATTGACTGATCGCGTGCCTTGAAAGCGCCAACGAAGCTGGAAAATGATGAAATTCACTCACAACCTGTCGTGTGCGAACTCCAAAAAGACTGTTTGAAGTGACCACCACACCTGACGATTGCCGAGTTGGTTGCTGAAGTCGAAAGAAGACCACTAATTGCGCTGTTCAATTGCGGGTTAGTGGTCTCGTGGCGGCATACCGGGCCCTCTCTAATCAAGGCCCGGAGCTAGAGACCTCGAAGTGGGTATTCACCACACGCAACAAATGCTCAAAGTCACCCTGGACGGCGTCCTCAAGAAAGGCCTGAATTCGTGCTTGCCCTACTCCGGCTTTTTCGGCTGCTATCTGACAACGTGCCAGCACTTTAAAAGCGTTGGGGTTTGTTCTGGGCAGGTCGATGGTTGCAAGTTTTTTCATGTCCAATCCTCTTGTTGAATGCCGGGCAACCATTGCAGATCGAAATTAATCTCAGGTATAAGAATTGGGTACTTTGCCCACGATCCAGAGACTGAAAAAAATAGAAAAACTCGCGATTATGCAGCGTTTGCGCTGTCGGCAACCAGCCACCCGCTTAATCTGCACATCGGCCAATCGCGAATATTCCGTCAGTGCCAGCCTTAGACCCAAAGTTCAGAATGCTTCCCTACGCTATAAGGTCAGCAATGCGCAGAAAGCGGACTTTGCATATTTTATGAGAACCGCACGAAATTACCTTTCACGAAGTGACGAACACGCTGCCACTCAATCAGGCAAACCTGCCGTTCGCAGGTTTCCAACAGAATCTCTGTGCGGAACCCGGAATTGCTTTAAGGTTGCGTAAACATCGTTGGTTCCTCACGTGAGACGAAGTTATCCAAAACAAGATTGAAAGAGAATTGAATGAATCGCCTGTTTCCATCTCTGCCCGAGAACGCAACACTGGGAAGTGTTTATCAAGCCTTTCCGGACAAGCTTTCTCCGCTTTGTGCGTACGAAAGCTTGGTGATGAGGGGAGAGAGCGACCTATCGGTCGCCCAACGTGAATTGATTGCAGCCTATGTCTCGGGCTTGAATGCTTGTGCCTATTGCCATGGCGCACACATCGTTTTCGCCAAAGCCTATGGCGTTGAGGTCGAGACAATCGAGGCACTGATGGAAGACCGCGATACGGCGCCCATCGAGGATCATCTTAAACCGTTACTAGCATACATTGAAAAGCTCACCGTCTCGCCATCGCGAATGACGGAAGCCGATGCAAAAGCGGTCTACGCCGCAGGCTGGTCGGAGAGTGCGTTGTTTGATGCTATCCAAGTGTGCGGTGTCTTTAATCTCGTGAACCGCTTCATAGAAGGAACAGGTGTTCAAAGTCCTGGCAACGACCCAAGACAAGCGGACGAGGCCACTTTAAACCGATGCCGCAGCGACACCTTCTATACCGATTTCGGCCGGGAGAATGGCCTCGACATCCCTTGAATTGATGTTGTTCTAAAGTTCGAGCCGCCGCAAAAAGCTGGGACAATAAAGCGGCAGAAACGTCCTTACGTCCCGAGGTTAACCAATTCGTCGATACCAGTCGGCACCTTCAGTTATTTTGGTAGATCCATGTTCAAGCCTCAATGATCGGCTCTGCTTTTCGTAGATAACCCATTTTCTGATAAGGTTTGGAGACTTGTGGGCTTTGTAAGGGGTGAGAGTTGCTTAAGTTTGACGCGGAGACAACGAGATTACTTGAAATCGCCTATCAAGGAGCTGAATTGACGCGGCGAAGACAAGCTTCATTTGATGCGCTGTGCCCGGCTCCCGGTGAAACTATTTTGGACATCGGTTGTGGCAACGGGATGTTAACAGCGGAGTTGGCCCGCGCAGTTGGCTCGGATGGCTATGTCATCGGGATCGACCCAAGCGAGGATATGACAGCAGCCGCAAGAGAACGATGCAGCAACTACGCAAACGTGGAGTTTCGTGCTGGTGCCGCAAATAGCTTACCTATTGAAGATGAGAGTGCTGACAAGGCTGTCTCGGTACAGGTCTTTGAGTACATCGAAGACGTAGACGGTGCATTGGCTGACATGCTGCGGTGCGTCAAACCCGGCGGGCGCCTCGTCATCAGCGATCTACACTTTGGTAGCTTGATTTGGTTCAGCGGCGAGCCTGACAGAATGCAAAAGATGCTGACATCCTGGAACCAGCACTTTGTGAGTGGTTCCGTTCCGGAAAGACTGCCTGCACTAATAAAGGCCCGCGGTGACCACGTGGAAGATGTCTTGTCGTTCACAATGACAGATCACCAGCTAAGGCCTGATGGTCTCGCAATCATGATGATGCACCTCATGAAGCAATACGCTGTCGCAAATGACCATGTTGATCCCAACATAGCGCAATCGTGGTTCGACGAGCAGCTCAGCCTTGCAAAAGTTGGACGCTTCTTTTTTTCGATGACCCAATTTATCGTCGTGGTGCGTAGAAAGGGGTGATCGAGCTAAGTAACTCGGCCTAGTTTCTTCCACGGGCTTCTTGAAAGTCGCGGTTCAAGAGACCACGACTGGTGTAACAATCGCCCTAATTGGTTCTGCAATTCTTTTGTCCGTACTTAATTGTCGTCGGTGAAGCCCCAAGGAAGTGCCAGACGTGCAGGCATTGATCAGACGTTCGAACGACCGCAGCAATAGAAACCTTATGTGGCGAGCCCAAAGATACTCTTGAAGATGACAACGGGATGTCAAACTGATCGCCGCGCCCAAGCCGCTGCAAACTGCCTTAACTCCGATATGCCATCACGTGGTGCATGACCAGGTTAAGAACTTCAACATCGTTCTGGTTAAATGTCTGGTATCGGAATTTGACCGTTCCCCGGTCTGGCTTCGAACGTGATGGTGTAATTGCCTCAACCGTGACGCACACGCTGATCGTGTCACCAGCATACACCGGAGCCAGCCACCGTACATCGTCCATACCATGTCCACCCAGGTTGGTGCCGGTAAGTACACCAGTGTCGCGGAACAACCTGAAAGTAAGCGCTATTGTCTGAAATCCACTGGCGATGAGACCACCGAAAATCGACTCTGCGGCAGCCACTTTGTTAACGTGGAAGGGCTGCGGGTCATGAACCAGTGCGAAGTCAATAATCGCTCCCTCGGTCAGCGTAACGCCACCGGTTTCGAAGGTTTCGCCAACCGACAAATCGTCGATGTATTTTCCGCTGGCCATGGAAAAAGTATAGTTTGATGCACTCTCAACCGTCAACGCGGAGCCCCGCTCGGCAGCCACTAATGCCGCATTGTCATTCGACCATGGTAAAGATCGTAATTGAGAACTGAGCCAGTGGTCGTTCACCTATGCCGCGGCGACAAAAAGGTGCGCTTCTTGAGGTACGTGCAATACGCTTTCTTTGTCATATTTAGACAAAGCGTCTGCAACCTCTTCCACGACCTTGTTGGTGACGTCAGCACCTGCATCCCTAAGATCAGTTTCGATTGGCAGCGCCATGATTTGCGCACGAAGATCAATAAATCTTCGCTCTAGTACCAACGGCTCGTAACGAGCTATCTCGAAGCCTGCATCGACCAATAAGTTCGAAATGATGTCCCCATCTCGAAACGAAAAAGGCGCTCTGGCCTTTGTTGCGGCATCTGTTCCAACATGCCGTTCGAGAGCTTTTGCAAGCGCTCCATTGAAGGGCGACACTGCACGCCAACATGTCAAAAATAGCTGACCGTGATTGCGCAAGATCCGATGAACTTCCTGCAACGCGGCGGATTTGTCGGGGAAGAACTGAAGCCCCTGTTGTATGAAGGCATAGTCAAACGTAGCATCTCCGAAAGGTAACTCGGTTACATCTGCTGCATACCACTCGAGCACATGACGACAATCCGGCTGATTGGACTGCGCGACCTCAATCATGGTTTCGTTCAGATCTACGCCAACAACCCGGCCTTCGCCCGTCAGTTTCCTTGCAATCTCTCGCGTCAAAGCCCCGGTGCCGCATGCGATGTCGATAACACAAGTGCCGCTTCGAAGCCGAACCTTCTGCATTGTTGCTTCAGCCAATGGGCCGAACATCGCAGGCACACTATGGTTGTTGTACTTCTGCGCAGCCTCTTTGGTCAGCCGGAAATTGTCCGTCATCAAAATATCCTCCTAGCGACGCGTCAATAATTGGACCACCCAAAGTGACCCAAAATCGTAGTCTCACGAGGTTTCAACCGGAAGGCTCTCATCGGCGCTCCACTCAGCCCATGAACCATCGTACAGGCGGGACTTTTCGAACCCCATTTGGCGCAGCGCAAGGAGCCCACAAGAAGCAGCTATGCCACGGCCGCAATAGGCGATGACCTCATCGTCAGTTTGAATTCCCTTGTCCTGATAGTGCTTGAGAAGCTTGGAATGATCCGCCAACTTGAATGAACCATGTTCCTTTAGTTTAGCTGCACGTTCGGCAATGGGTATGTGTGCCAAATCCGGATCGATGTTCGATATCGCCGGTATGTTGACGGCACTTGGGATGTGTCCCGAGCGACCTCCCCATGTGTGAACTCCGTCGCCTCGGAAGAGGTCGTTTGGTAGAAAGTCCACAATTCTGACTCCGGGCTTATCCATCGCATCCAAGACATCAGCTTTGCGGGCAATCCAATTGCTCTGCACTGTTGGTTCAAAGTCACCATGCTCAACGGTTAGATCGCCAGTTTCAGTGGGCCGACCTTCGAGTTTCCATTGCTGCAAGCCGCCGTCCAAGACCTGCACGTTTTTATGGCCATAGTGCGAAAGTGCCCACCAAAGACGCGCAGACGCCAATGGAAGCCCGGAGTCATCGTAGACCACGACATGACTGTCGTTAGTAACACCCAACTCGCGCATCTTTTTCCCAAAATCCGCTGGCTCGAGCAACATATCGGGAGTGTTCTGAGTGCTGTCTGCAAGCTCTGTCGACATACCAACATACACTGCGCCAGGAATGTGCTCGGCTTGGAACTCGCTCCTATCGTCATAGGCCACGCCCTTGCCGTTTTCCTCCCTAAACTTCCAGCGAACATCAATGATGCGTAGTTTCGGTTCAGTCAGGTTATATGCCAACCAAGCCGTATCAATGAGTGGGCGAGTTTGGGTTGTCATACCTACGTTCTCCTCTAACCGGACGCGGGTCGAGCCGTATGCAATAATCCCCAAAATTGCTTTCGGAGTCCAATTTTGGGAAATCGGGATTTGATGAAGCAACAATGTTTGAACGGCATTTTGATGATTTCATGAGACTTGCGAAAAGAACGGATGCAGAAATCATGGCACCTCGTAATGTCGATTTCCTTTGACTCGTTTAAGTCTAAGCATGCTCATATAGCTCACTGACGGACTGGTTTGGTAAAGACAGTGGAAGGTTTGGATGCTTGAAGATCGGTACGGAAGCCCGCTAACGACCACATCACAAACTGCGCGAGACGCTTATGTTAAAGGCATCGACCGTTTTCTGGGTGCTTTTGATGATGTTGAAGAAGCTTACCGTTCTGCAATGCGGGCAGATGCTGGCTTTGCTATGCCTCATGTTGGGCTTGCGCGCTACCTTGTTACTGTCGGGCGTGGACAAGATGCAAAGCGTGAAATAGCCGTCGCAAAAGAACTTTCGCATGGCGTCAGCCCGCGCGAAGCCGCCCAGATCGACATTATCAGCGATCTCATTGAGGGGCGTGTACCGCAGGCCTATAGACGCATCCGAGATCACGTCGCAGACCATCCACGAGATATTTTGCTGGCACAGACATGTACCAGCGTATTTGGCTTAATAGGGTTTTCAGGTCAGGCTGGACGCGAGGCGGAGCAGCTTGCGTACACAACCATGTTAACGCCTCACTATGGCGACGACTGGTGGTTTCTCTGCCAGCATGCGTTTGCCCAGATGGAGGCCGGACAGATTGGCCCGGCCGCGGAAAACATCGAGCGCGCGCTTGAGTTGAAGCCAGACAGCGCACACAGTGCACATGTCAGGGCCCATCTCTACTATGAGAACGGGGAAACGGACGCTGGCTACGCTTATCTACGCGAATTCTGGCAAGACTATCCCTTCACAGCGTATCTGCACTGCCATCTCAGTTGGCACGTCGCTCTGTGGGCGCTTGAGAGCGGCGATGTGGCGGGTATGTGGAAGCTGTTCGATGATTATGTTTCCCCCGACCGACCTCCTGCGCCACCTCTGAACGTTCTGACTGATAGTGTGGCAATTGTTCACCGCGCCTTTTTGGCTGGCGAGCAAATTCCCCAGGAGCGTTGGCAACAACTCAGTGACTATGCTGTTCAGTTCTTTCCTTCACCTGGCTTGGCTTTTGCGGATGTTCACGCTGCTCTTGCGCATGCGATGGCTGGAAACAGAGAGCGTCTGGAACCAACCATTGACGGCGCAAAGGGACCCGCAGGCCCCACCGTTGCTTCTGTCGCAGGCGCATTCCGTGCGTTGGCGGATGGAAATGCGGATGAAGCGATTGAGAAATTCGTAAGTGTCATGTCTGAGCACGAACGCCTTGGTGGTAGCCGGGCGCAACGCGACATTATTGAGTTTTCATTGGCGCATGCGCTGGCAATATCGGGACAATCGAATGAAGCTCGACGTATCCTCAACATGCATCGACCGCATACCTCTCACGACCATGCAGTTGCCACGCTAGAAGGGTAGGGTGCCCGTATTTTTGACGCCCGCAATGAGTACAAATTACACGTTTTCAACGCCAGTTAGAACAGAAGCTGTCGCACGACGTTACCAGGCCCCAAAAGTGTTGGTTGGCGGAAAAGACCAACCTGACTGCCGACATCAGCTTTCTCAAAAGACCGTCTTAGGTGTGCGAGCGGTGTTTGTGGTCTTGTCGGTGGGCTACTGTGGATGGATTGGACGGTGCGTCACGCACGTAGCCGATAAGTTGATCAGTCGCCAAGAAGAGTGCTTCGATCAAATGGGGCTCATATAAGTCGGGTCTATGCCTTGGGTCGGCTTTGATGTCGCCAGTATCGAGAAGCAGCCCATTGTGGTAACCTCCTACCTTTGATTAGGGGGTTATTGTGATGGAATACTATGATCTCGGTAGCTACAGCCGAAAGATCACAACCTCGTCGGACGAAGCCCAGCTTTGGTTTGATCGTGGTTTGGCTTGGATTTACGCGTACAACCACGAAGAAGCGATTGTATGCTTTCAGAATGCCGTGGCTGCCGATCCAAATTGCGCAATGGCGCACTGGGGCATCGCGTATTGTATTGGGCCGAACTACAACCGTGTAGGTGCGCTCATAACGCTGCATTCCTAACATTGATTTCATTGAAGAAAATCTTGGAAGATTGCCCATAACTCTGCGCGGTATTTGCGCATAACTTTGCACGATTTGCCCATAAGTTTACGTGCCACAGAGTACCCATCGAACAGACCAGCTCCTTTGGCTTATCTGCAATTCTCAAATGCAACTTATTCCCAATCGCCAGCAGACGAGCGCCACGTCTTAGCGTCCGCATCCCAAACACTGGAGGTGACGCAAGGCGTTGGGTTTATTCCGTCGCAATTGGATCCATGAATATCCGCAACAACAACGCGTT
>NZ_JBWVBI010000008.1:0-192167 GCF_057221175.1 Ruegeria sp. HKCCD3925 | reverse complement strand
GACGCAGCTGAATAAACCTCAATCAATAAACCCCCGCCAACTGGCGGGGGGTTTCGCCCATCGGAAACCTGTGTTCCGATCTGAGCCTATTTCCAGTGTCGTTTTCCGCTGATGAAGCGTCTTTTACGCTTGCTGCAGGTGCAAACGACCCATACCTCTGTGCGTGGGACACCCCTCCCCAACGAGGGGCGTGTATCTGGAAGGGTAATACACATGACTATCGAACAACCGGCGACGCGGCCGGCCAACCCGCGTTTTTCCTCGGGCCCCTGTGCCAAGCCCCCCACATTTGATCTGACCAAACTGGCGGATGCCGCCTTGGGCCGCTCGCATCGGGCTGCTGTCGGCAAGGACAAGCTGAAGGCGGCGATTGAAGGCACGCGAGAGATTCTAGGCATTCCAGCGGATTATCGCATCGGCATTGTACCAGCCTCGGACACCGGTGCGGTTGAGATGGCGCTTTGGTCTTTGCTGGGTAAGCGCAAAGTTGAAATGCTGGCCTGGGAAAGCTTTGGCACGGGTTGGGTGACTGATGTGGTCAAGCAACTGAAAATCGACGCTGAAGTGAAAACCGCCGAGTACGGGCAGATCGTCGATCTCGCGTCCGTCGATTTCGCCAACGATGTGGTGTTCACATGGAACGGAACGACTTCGGGTGTGCGGGTCCCAGATGGCGACTGGATTGCCGATGATCGTCAGGGTCTGACGATCTGTGACGCGACATCCGCTGCGTTCGCGATGGACTTGCCATGGGACAAGTTGGATGTGACAACGTTCAGCTGGCAGAAGGTACTAGGCGGAGAGGCGGCTCATGGGATGCTTATCCTGTCTCCGCGCGCGGTCGAGCGCTTGGAGAGTTACACCCCGTCATGGCCATTGCCGAAGATCTTCCGCCTGACCAAAGGTGGCAAGCTGATTGATGGGATATTCACCGGCGCGACGATCAACACACCCTCAATGCTTGCGGTTGAGGATTACCTTTTCGCGTTGGATTGGGCGCATTCAGTCGGAGGCTTGCAGGGGCTGATTGCTCGTGCGAATGCCAATGCTGGCGCGGTTCATGCGTTCTGCGACCAAAATGACTGGATCGCCAATCTGGCCGAAGACTCGACAACTCAATCAAATACGTCGGTCTGTCTGAAGTTCACCGATACGCGCATTCAAGATGGTGCCGTTTTTGCCAAAGCCGTCGCCAGACGGCTTGAGGCCGAAAACATTGCGCTTGATATCGGTGCCTATCGCGACGCCCCTGCGGGTCTGCGCATCTGGTGCGGCGGCACGGTTGAGACATCAGATATCGAGGCGATGCTGCCCTGGCTTGCATGGGCTTTTGAAGCCGAGATTGCAGCGCAAACCGAAGCTGCCTGACCTTTTCTACCGGGCCGCATCCGGCCCGGACCTTCCACAATGTTCAAGGACCAAAAATATGGCTCCCAAAGTACTCGTCTCTGACAAGCTGAGCGAAACCGCCGTTCAAATCTTCCGCGACCGTGGCATCGACGTGGATTTCATGCCCGATCTGGGAAAGGACAAAGACAAGCTGGCCGAGGTGATCAGTCAGTATGACGGCCTCGCCATCCGTTCTGCCACCAAAGTCACGCCAACCATTCTGGAGAAGGCAGACAAGTTAAAAGTCATTGGTCGTGCCGGGATCGGCACCGACAATATCGACAAGGATGCGGCCTCGAAAAAAGGCGTGATCGTGATGAACACACCGTTCGGCAACATGATCACCACCGCCGAGCATGCCATCGCGATGATGTTTGCCGTGGCGCGGCAAATCCCCGAAGCCAGCACCTCGACCCATGCGGGCAAGTGGGAAAAGTCCAAGTTCATGGGGATTGAGCTGACCAACAAGACCCTGGGCGTGATCGGCGCGGGCAACATTGGTGGCATCGTCTGCGAGCGTGCTTTGGGTCTGAAGATGAAGGTCGTCGCCTATGATCCCTACCTTGGCGAAGAGAAAGCCGCGCAGATGGGTGTGGAAAAGGTCGAATTGGATGAGCTTCTGGCCCGCGCTGACTTTATCACTCTGCACGTGCCGCTGACCGATCAGACGCGCAATATCCTGAGCCGTGAGAACCTGGCCAAGACCAAGAAAGGCGTGCGCATTGTCAACTGCGCCCGTGGCGGTCTGGTCGACGAGGACGCGCTGGCCGAGGCGTTGCAATCGGGTCATGTCGCCGGTGCGGCCTTTGACGTGTTCAGTGAGGAACCGGCCAAGGAGAACGCCCTGTTCAACCTACCCAATGTGGTTTGCACACCGCACTTGGGTGCGGCCACGACTGAGGCGCAGGAGAACGTGGCGCTGCAAGTAGCCGAACAGATCTCGAATTACCTGCTGACCGGAGCGGTCGAGAATGCGCTGAACATGCCCAGTGTAACGGCAGAAGAGGCCAAGGTCATGGGGCCGTGGATCAAGCTGGCCGGGCATCTGGGCAGCTTCATTGGTCAGATGACGGATGAGCCGATCAAGGCAATCAACATCCTCTATGACGGTGTCGCTGCGAACATGAACCTGGCTGCGTTGAATTGTTCGGTCGTTGCCGGAATCATGAAGAAATTCAATCCCGAGGTGAACATGGTCTCGGCCCCGGTTGTCGCGAGAGAGCGTGGCATCCAGATATCGACCACCAATCAGGACAAATCCGGTGCGTTCGAAGGCTATATCAAGGTCACTGTGGTGACTGAAAAGCGTGAACGCTCAATCGGTGGCACGGTGTTCAGCGACGGCAAGCCGCGGTTTATTCAGATCAAGGGCATCAATATCGATGCCGAGATCGGGGCGCATATGCTCTATACGACTAACGAAGACGTGCCGGGCATCATTGGTGCTTTAGGACAGACCATGGGCGAGAACGATGTGAACATCGCGAACTTTACTCTTGGACGATCCGAAGCCGGCGGTGAGGCGATTGCGTTGCTTTATGTTGATGAACCGGTACCAGCCGAGGCGCGCGCCAAACTCGCCGAGACAGGTCTGTTTACTCAGATCAAACCGTTGGAGTTTGACGTGGCCTGACGGTCGCTGTTGAACTTCTGTGACAGATTGATGCCCGCGCTTGTCCAAAGCGTGGGCATCGCCTTTTCAAAGTGCTGATTTTGCGCCAGAAGTGCGGCAATCACCATTGCCCGAGGGGAAGCTGATGACCAATCCGATCTACGCAATTGGAGATTTGCACGGCCGCGTGGATGAGTTCGAGCGCTCCTTGGCGCTGATCGAACGCGATGGCGGCCCCGATGCCGAGATCGTGTATCTGGGCGATTACGTTGATCGGGGCCCCGACAGCCGGGGCGTTCTGGATAGGCTGATCGCTGGTCGCGATGCGGGCAAGCGGTGGATCACTCTGCTGGGCAACCATGACCGGATGTTTTCATGGTTCCTCGAAGATGTCCCACGTCACGACCCGCATATGTTGGTCGGGTATCATTGGCTGCACGAGCGGTTGGGTGGTGTCGAAACACTACAAAGCTATGGCGTGTTCTTCGATCAGCAGACACGGCTCGAGGATCTGCATGCAACAGCGCGGGGTGCGGTTCCCGATGCGCATCGGATATTTCTGCAAGGGCTCATCGCCATGCATCAAACGCGCGAGATTGCTTTTGTCCATGCGGGCATTCGGCCCGGTATTCCGCTGAGCGAACAACGGGAAAATGATCTGGTCTGGATCAGGCAAACCTTTCACAACCACCGAGGTCCGCATCCGAAACTGATCGTCCATGGGCATACGCCGGTGGATCAATCAACGCATTACGGCAATCGCATCAACCTGGACAGCGGCGCAGGGTATGGCCGCCCGGTTGGCGTTGCGGTGTTCGAAGGACAGGATTGCTGGTTGTTGACGGACAAGGGTCGCGTTGCGCTTTTGCCTTGAAGATCAGGTCTTGGTGAAAAGGTCTTTGCAGCGGTCACGCAGGATGTTCTTTTGCACCTTGCCCATTGTGTTGCGGGGGAGCTCGTCCAGCAGGATCAACTGGCGGGGATGTTTGAACCGGGCGAGCGCGTCCCGGACCGCACCCATGATGGCCTCGATGTCTGGCGTGTGACCGGGGGCAGGGACCAGAATGCCAATCGGGGTTTCTCCGAAATCCGGATGCGGGACGCCAATTACCGCGCTTTCCAGCACGCCGGGTTGTTCGTCTAGCAGCAGCTCGATCTCTTTGGGGTAGATATTATACCCGCCCGAGATGATCAGGTCTTTCTCGCGCCCGACGATATGGACATAGCCGTCCTCGTCGATCCGACCCAGATCGCCAGTGATGAAGAACCCGTCTTCACGCAGTTCTGCGGCGGTTTTGTCGGGCATTTGCCAGTAGCCCTGAAACACATTGGGACCGCGCACCTCGATGATGCCGATCTCACCATCTGCTAGGGTTTGACCTGTTTTGGGGTCTGTGACCTTCAGTTCAACATCCGGCAGGGGAAATCCGACCGTTCCCGCTCGGCGTTCGCCGTCGTAGGGGTTAGAAGTGTTCATGTTCGTCTCGGTCATGCCATAGCGTTCCAGAATGCGATGACCTGTACGGTCTTCAAATTGAACGTGGGTATCTGCCAGCAAAGGCGCTGAACCTGAGATGAACAGCCGCATATCCTGAGTCAGATCTTGGGCGAAGCGGTCGTCGCTTAGCAGGCGGGTGTAAAACGTCGGCACCCCCATCATCGCCGTTGCCTGCGGCATCAGGCGCAACATATCTTCCAGGTCGAACTTCGGCAGAAATATCATCGACCCGCCCGATGCGAGGACGACATTTGTCGCAACAAACAGTCCATGCGTGTGAAAGATCGGCAGCGCGTGCAACAGCACGTCATCATCTGTGAATCGCCATTCCTGCACAAGGGTCTCCGCGTTCGACAGCAGATTCGCCTGCGTCAGCATTGCCCCTTTCGAACGCCCCGTCGTGCCTGAAGTATATAGGAACGCAGCCAGATCATCTTCGGATCGGTGGGCCGGCTGAAAGGCCGGAAGCATCCCCAGAGCACGCCGCATCAGGCTGCCTGAACCGTCGGCGTTCAGCGTTTCAAGCCGGGCATTGTTCTTTTGCGCGATCTCGGCAAGCCCTGCCTCGTTTGCCTCATCGCACACCACCAGTGAAGCGCCGCTGTTTTCGATGAAATAGCTTAGCTCTTGCGTCGTATAGCCCGTATTGAGAGGTAGAAAGATCAGCCCCGCTTGGGCACAGGCGGCATAAAGCGCCAGTGCCTCAACGGATTTCTCCACCTGCACCGCCACGCGGTCGCCCGGTTCCATTTCCAGTCCTGTCATGGTGTTGGACAGACGGGCCGCCGTGTCCAGAAACGCGGCATGGGTCAAAGTCTGACCATCCGGAAGGTGCAAAAATGGCGTATCCTTGCCTGCATGGATGCCCAGCAAACGATCATAAAGCGGGTTGCCCATCCCGATATCCTTTCCAGCAGACGCGCACATTCTGCAGCAAATCTGTCGTGGAATTGGGGAAGCGTAAAGCCCGGACAATCAGAACTCGGTCGTCATCCGATATCCGGCCGCAAAATACATCTTGGCAAACGTTACCGGCTGACCCTGCAGCCATGTGATACGCTCGGCCGTAAAAACGGGTTCACCCTCGGGAACGTCCAGAAAACCGGCCAAAGTGGTATCGGCGCGGCTGGCCAGAAAGGTCAACTCGACATTGGTGAACGGGACAGTTTGCACCAGCCAGTCATTGGGTCCGACGCTAGAGAAATCTGCCTGCGTGACCTGAGGTACGCTGTCTATCACGATCCAGCGGTCTTCGAACTGAAAAGGTGAATTGCCGGAGAAATGCATGCAACGCACGTGCATCACACTTTGATCAGCACGTAGGGCCAACCGGGCCGCCAGCCAGTCTGGGGCGATCTGCGTTTCACATGACACAAGAGCGTAGCGATAGGTTCCGCCCGCCGCTTCGATTTCATCTCGGACCAGAGGAATTGTGAAGCGCGCCTGTCGCTGCGGTGCGCTAAGGACCCGGGTGCCTGCCTTTCGGCGCCGTTCAAGAAACCCTTCATCCGCCAGTTCCCGCAGTGCTCTGTTGACTGTGGTGCGGGTGCACGAAAACTCGACCGCTAATTCTTGCTCATTGGGAAGCAGAGCGTCGGGCTGCAATTCGCCCGAGCGGATTCGGCGCAGGACGGTTTGCTTGATGTCTTTGTAGCTGGTTGTGTCGCTAGTTTGGGTCATATCAGTTCAGATGTCTTCCAAAAGGTCATTTATCGCGGCACGATAATTGTTCAGGATCGCATCGCGGGCGATATGCCGCCCGCCGCGCACCTGATGTCGCCCGGCAGACCAAACGTCTGTCACTGTTCCGTCAGGCGCGGCAAAGCTCAGGCCGTCAATCAATTGATCGTCGCGCAAAGTACACAGGGTGGGGTGACTTCGATCGATCGCAACCAGATCGGCCAGATGACCTATTGCGATCTCTCCGGCGTCGCGCCCCAGCGCCTGTGCGCCACCGCGGGCGGCTCCGGTATACAGCGTTTGACCGACCGAGCCTTCGCCACGTACCAGCACAGTGCGGGCCTTGTCGCGCAGACGTTGAGAATACTCCAGCGTACGCAATTCCTCGGGCAGTGAAATACGCACATTCGAGTCTGAACCGACACCAAAGGCACCGCCCTGCTCGATGTAGACGGCACCATTGAAAATACCATCCCCCAGATTGGCTTCTGTGATCGGGCACAGACCGGCCACAGCCCCGGATCGGGCAAGAGCGCGGGTTTCATCGTCTGTCATATGAGTGGCATGGATCAGGCACCATCGTTCGTTCACATCCACGTTGCTCAGCAGCCAATCTACCGGTCGTTGACCCAGAGCGGCTTCTACATCCGTGACCTCCTTCTCTTGTTCAGAGATGTGGATGTGCACCGGGCCTCGTGGGGTAGCGTTCAGCACTTGCCGTAGATCATCAGGCGAGGTCGCACGCAGAGAGTGCGGCGCGATGCCGATCTGGCTGTCTGCATAAGGCATCAGCGGCTTACAGTCCTCGACAAGCTGCAGGAACCTTTCCACATCATTGCCGAACCGCAATTGACCACCGGTCAGAGGCTCTTGCGCGACGCCGCCATAGGTGTAGAGCACTGGTAGATGTGTCAATCCAATCCCGGTTTGGCTGGCTGCCGAGAAGATGCGCTGACTCAGCTCAGACAACTGCGCATAAGGCGTGCCGCCGGGTTGGTGGTGGACGTAGTGGAATTCCCCGACCGCAGCATACCCGGCTTCCTGCATTTCCATATATACCAATGCGGCAATGGACTCGATCTGTGCAGGAGTGAGGCGGTCCAGAAATCGGTACATCAAAGTACGCCAGGTCCAGAAGCTTTCGCGCCCTGCTACGCGCGTTTCGGTCATGCCCGCCATGGCGCGTTGAAAGGCATGGCTGTGCAGGTTCGCCAAAGCGGGCAACAACACGTCGACCCGAGTGTCTTCGGGTTTTGGCTCGGTCCCTGATTTCAGCGCAGCGATCCGACCGTCCTCGATTTCGACTCGTAGGTTGTGCACCCACTCAGAGCCTAACAGGGCCGTTTTGGCATGAACCGTCATCGTAATTCCATTTTGTGTAGACTTTATATTTTTAGCCGTATACGAAAAAATCAAGCGCAGGGGGAGCCCAAAAGAATCGCCATGACGAAAAAAACTGTTCTTCGTAGCAAACATGTAGCCACCATGGGGGGCGACCAACCCTATGGGATGATCGAGGATGGTGCGATTGCCATCGATGGGTCGGAAATCGTTTGGGTTGGCGCTCGGTCGGCAATGCCGCCGTCATATGCCGAGTGGCCGCAGAACGACTATGGTGACCGCTTGATCACGCCCGCTCTGATTGATGCTCATACTCATGTTGTGTTTGGCGGCAACCGTGCGGTTGAGTTCGAAATGCGCCTGAAGGGCGCGACCTACGAAGAAATTGCTCGCGCGGGTGGAGGCATCCTGTCGACCGTACACGGCACGCGGGCAGCAACAGAAGAAGAGCTGCTTGCAGGCGCGCTTTCGCGCGTGGACGCATTGCTGGCCGAAGGTGTGTCCTGCATCGAGGTGAAGTCGGGTTATGGGCTCGATGCCGAAACCGAACTGCGTATGTTGCGCGCGGCGCGCCGTATTGCGCGGGAGCGCCCTATTCGGGTCAATACCAGTTTTCTTGGCGCACATGCCGTTCCGCCAGAATATGCGGGTCGGGATGACGCCTATATTGACGAGGTCTGCATTCCGACACTGCGCGCGGCCCATGCCGAAGGGCTGGTGGACGCGGTGGATGGGTTCTGCGAAGGCATTGCATTTGATCCCACGCAGATCGAACGGGTTTTTGTTGTCGCGCAAGAGCTTGGCCTACCGGTGAAGCTGCATGCTGAGCAACTTTCGAATCTAGGTGGGGCTAAGCTGGCGGCAGCTTACGGAGCGCTATCCGCTGATCATATCGAATATTTGGACGCCGACGGCGTTACCGCCATGGCTGGGGCCGGAACGGTCGCGGTCCTGCTGCCCGGCGCGTTTTATACGCTGCATGAAACGCAAGCTCCGCCGATTGAATTGTTGCGCCAGAAGAATGTTCCCATGGCACTGGCGACCGATTGCAATCCGGGGTCCTCACCCCTGACTTCTCTGATGCTAACAATGAACATGGGGTGCACTTTGTTTCGCATGACGCCTGAAGAAGCATTGGCAGGTGTTACCCACGTCGCGGCCCGCGCTTTGGGTCTGGATGATACCGGCGTGATCGCGCCCGGATTGCGCGCTGATCTGGCCGTCTGGGATGCTACTCATCCTGCAGAACTGTCCTATCGCATCGGTTTCAACCCTCTGCATAAACGTATTTTTGGAGGTCAGGAATGACACCTCTGTTGCTTGTCCCCGGTCAGGTTTCGCTGGATCAGCTTGGTCAGATCTACTGGACCGAAGCCGCCATTTCGCTGGACGCCGCCTGCCGATCCAAGGTTGAGGTCGCTGCTGCACGCATTGCGCAGGCTGCCGAAGGAAGCGAGCCCGTCTATGGCGTCAACACCGGCTTTGGCAAACTGGCGAGTCACAAGATCGCGGCCAAAGATACCTCAACCCTGCAGCGCAACCTGATCCTCAGCCATTGTTGCGGGGTGGGGCCGGCTGTGCCGCGTCGTCTGGCGCGGCTGATGATGTCGCTCAAGCTGCTGTCCTTCGGGCGCGGCGCGTCAGGTGTCCGTTGGGAGCTTGTCGAATTGCTGCAGCAGATGCTGGCGCGCGGTGTGACACCGGTGATCCCGGCGCAGGGTTCGGTTGGTGCATCTGGTGATCTGGCGCCCTTGGCCCATATGACCGCGGTTGTGATCGGTGAAGGCGAGGCCGAAGTAAACGGCACCGTCATGCCGGGTGCTGATGCTTTGAGGACAGCCGGGTTAGAGCCGATACAGCTCGGACCCAAGGAAGGTCTGGCGTTCATCAACGGCACACAGTTTTCAACCGCGTATGCGCTGGCCGGTCTGTTCGAAGGATGGCGTTCGGCGCAAAACGCGTTGGTAATTTCGGCGGCATCGACGGATGCGATCATGGGTTCTACCGCCCCCTTGCAGCCCGAAATTCACGCGCTGCGTGGCCATCGCGGCCAGATCGAGGCAGCGGCGGCAATGCGGGCCACGCTGGATGGCTCGGAAATCCGCGAAAGCCATCGCGATGAGGATACGCGGGTGCAGGACCCATACTGCATCCGATGCCAGCCGCAGGTCACGGGTGCTGCGATGGATGTGATCCGGCAGGCCGCCGCAACGCTTGTGGTTGAGGCCAACGCCGCCACCGACAATCCGCTGGTTCTGACCGATCCGGATGCCATTGTCTCGGGCGGGAACTTCCACGCCGAACCGGTAGGCTTTGCCGCCGATATGATTGCTTTGGCCCTGTCAGAGATCGGGGCGATCGCACAGCGTCGGATCGCATTAATGGTCGACCCGGCGCTTAGCTTTGATCTGCCGCCCTTCCTGACGCCCGAGCCGGGGCTGAACTCGGGTCTGATGATCGCCGAGGTCACAACGGCTGCGTTGATGAGCGAGAACAAACATCTGGCCAACCCATGTGTGACTGACAGCACACCTACATCGGCCAACCAGGAAGACCACGTCTCGATGGCTGCCCACGGGGCGCGGCGTTTAGGCCGGATGGTTGATAATTTGAACTATATTCTGGGGATTGAACTGCTCTGCGCCGCGCAAGGCATCGAGTTCCGCGCACCTCTTGCGACCAGCAAAGCGCTGACCAGCGTGGTTGGGCGTTTGCGCGACGATATCCCGTCGCTTGGCGATGATCGCTATCTGGCGCCCGAATTGGAAACCGCGAAGTCCCTAGTCGAAAGCGGAACTATTCTGCAGGCAGCTGCAATGCCCATGCCGGAGCTGTCGTGATGCAGGTTTTCAGTGTTCAGCGTGGCGATGGGCCCATCGTGCTGGGGCAGCCGCATGGCGGCACGTATGTGCCTGACGACATTGCCGCGCGACTGAATGCGAATGGGCAGGTTCTGGCGGATACGGATTGGCATATCAATCAGCTCTACGATGGGCTCGTTGCCAACGCGACGGTCGTGCAATCCCATATCCACCGCTATGTCATTGACGCTAATCGAGACCCTGCGGGGGTATCATTGTATCCTGGGCAGAACACAACAACTCTGGTGCCGTTGACCGATTTTGACGGTCAGCCGATCTGGACCGAGGGGCAGGAGCCCTCAGTCGATGAGATCGAGGTACGTCGAACCGCCTACCACGCGCCCTACCACAACGCGCTTGAGCAAGAGCTTGAAAGGGTGCGGGCAATACACGGTGTTGCGATCCTGTTTGACTGCCACTCGATCCGCAGCAAGATTCCGTTCCTCTTTGAAGGCACCCTGCCGGATATGAACATCGGCACCGATGGTGGCGCGACCTGTGGCCGCGGCATTGAGGCCGCGGCCTATGAATTTTCGCATTCCTCCCCTTACAGCACCGTCCTGAACGGGCGATTCCGAGGGGGTTGGACGACCCGCCACTATGGCCGTCCTGATGAAGGCCAACACGCGATCCAGATGGAGCTGGCGCAATCTACCTATCTGTCCGCCGAAACCCCTCCGTGGGCGTTTGACGAGGCGAAAGCCAAGCGCCTGCGTCGCTGGATGGTGGATATTCTCGACGCCATCCAAGACACTGCATTGGAGCTTTGACATGACCGATCCTCGCAAGAATACTCGCGATATCTATCCGCCCACCGGCCCCGAACTGAACACAAAAAGCTGGGTGACCGAAGCGCCGTTGCGGATGATGATGAATAACCTGCATCCGGATGTGGCCGAAAACCCGCACGAGCTGGTGGTTTATGGCGGCATCGGTCGCGCGGCGCGGACATGGAAAGATTTCGACCGGATCGTCGCAGGGCTGAAAGATCTGGAAGAGGATGAAACCCTGATCGTCCAGTCGGGCAAACCGGTGGCGATCATCCGCACCCATAAGGATGCGCCTCGAGTTCTGATCGCCAACTCAAACATCGTGCCTCATTGGGCCAATTGGGATCACTTCAACGAGCTCGATAAGAAGGGGCTGATGATGTACGGCCAGATGACGGCCGGTTCGTGGATCTATATCGGTACGCAGGGCATCGTACAGGGCACCTATGAAACCTTTGCCGAGGCTGGCCGTCAGCACTATGGCGGCGACTTGACTGGCAAGTGGATTCTGACTGGCGGTCTGGGCGGCATGGGTGGCGCACAGCCTTTGGCGGCAGTGTTCGCCGGGGCCAGTTGTTTGGCGGTCGAGTGCAATCCGGATTCTATCGATTTCCGCCTGCGCACCAAGTATCTGGACGAAAAAGCCGAGACTCTCGACGAAGCGCTTGAGATGATCGACCGCTGGACCAAGGCGGGCGAGGCGAAATCTGTGGGTCTGCTAGGCAATGCGGCTGAGGTGTTCCCCGAAATTTATGCGCGGATGCAGGCCGGTGGCATGCGCCCCGATATCGTCACTGACCAAACCAGCGCCCATGACCCGATCAATGGGTATCTGCCGATTGGCTGGAGCATGGCGCAGTGGAAGGACAAGCGCGAAACTGATCCTAAAGCGGTTGAAAAGGCCGCCCGTGCCTCGATGAAACAGCATGTCGCTGCAATGGTCGATTTCTGGAACGCGGGCGTTCCGACGCTGGATTACGGCAACAACATCCGTCAGGTGGCGCAGGATGAAGGCTTGGAGAATGCCTTTGCCTTCCCCGGCTTTGTGCCCGCCTATATCCGGCCGCTGTTCTGCAAGGGCATCGGCCCGTTCCGCTGGTGTGCATTGTCGGGTGACCCCGAGGATATCTACAAGACCGACGCCAAGATGAAGGAGCTGTTCCCTGAGAACGAGCATCTGCATCGTTGGCTGGATATGGCGCAGGAACGCATTGCGTTTCAGGGTCTGCCCGCACGTATATGCTGGATCGGCCTTGGAGATCGCCACCGCGCGGGGTTGGCCTTCAACGAAATGGTTGCCAATGGCGAGTTGAAAGCGCCTGTTGTCATTGGCCGAGACCATCTGGACTCGGGCTCGGTCGCCAGCCCGAACCGCGAGACCGAGGCGATGCTGGACGGCTCGGATGCAGTGTCGGATTGGCCGCTGTTGAACGCTCTGATCAATACGGCCAGCGGTGCGACCTGGGTCTCGCTGCATCATGGCGGCGGCGTGGGCATGGGCTTTAGTCAGCACGCGGGTGTTGTGATCTGCGCCGATGGGACCGATGATGCCGCGCGGCGATTGGAGCGCGTTCTGTGGAACGACCCTGCCTCAGGCGTCTGGCGTCACGCAGATGCGGGGTATGAGATCGCGAAAGACTGCGCTCGCGAACATGGGCTGCGCCTGCCTGGTATTCTCGGTTAGATCAATCTGCCTCTGGTGAAAATGCTGCACCTGCGATATCCCGCAGGTGCGCTAATCGGAGGCCTGACATGTATGTAGCTACTCTGCTGACCAACCCTGCGGCCCCTTCTTTAGAGGCGACGCTGGTTGAGCCGTTGCGGAATGCATGGGGCGGGGGTGATGCGAACTGGCTGAGCCTCGATGAGGCGGCCGAGTTTTCCCTGCCAGAAATTCCCGACAATCGCTGGGACGTTTGGGGCGAGTTGCAAGAGATGGGCGTGGACCTGGTCGTGCAAAAAGCTGACGGTCGCCGGAAAAAGATGCTGCTGGCCGATATGGACAGCACCATGATCCAACAGGAATGCATCGATGAACTGGCTGATGAGGCTGGTGTCGGTGATCGGGTCAAGGATATCACCGCGCGTGCAATGAACGGCGAGCTGGATTTCGAAGGTGCACTGACTGAGCGTGTGGGCTTATTGAAAGGGCTGGATGAAAGCGTGATCGGCAAGGTTCTGAATGAACGGATCACGCTGATGCCCGGCGGCAAGGCGTTACTTGCCACGATGCGCGCGAATGGGGTCTATGCAGCGCTGGTCTCGGGTGGGTTCACGGCTTTTACGGCTAAGGTCGCCGAAGAGCTTGGGTTTGATGAGAACCGGGCGAATACATTGCTGGCTGAGGATGGCAAGCTTACCGGCGACGTGAAGCGGCCCATTCTTGGGCGACAGGCCAAAATAGAGGCATTGGAGCAGATCACAACACGCCTAGGTATCTCCGAGGTTGACGTGATTGCCGTTGGCGATGGAGCGAATGATCTGGGAATGTTGGGTCGGGCGGGGACGGGTGTCGCGTTGCACGCCAAGCCTTCGGTCGCTGCCGAATGTGATGTCCGCATAAATCACGGCGATCTGACAGCGTTGTTGTATCTGCAGGGTTATGGCAGGTCAGAATTTCAAGGCCTCTAAGGGGCTTCCTTTAATTTAACTATTGTGTTAAATAAAGCCATGAATACGCTTCTGGTCACATTCTCCGCTTTGTCTGATGCCACTCGGTTCTCGATTGTCGAGCAACTGATGGACGAAGGCGAACTGCCCGTCGGTAATTTGATAGAAGGCAAGGGCATGTCAGGGGCCGCGATCTCGCGCCATTTGAAGGTTTTGCGCGAGGCTGGGTTGGTGCAGCAGCGGGTACACGGCACGCAACGGATGTATTCGCTGCAGCCCGAGGGTCTGCGCGCGATAGCCGAATGGACGATTTCGAAACGACATTTCTGGGAAAGCAGCCTCGACCGTTTGGAAGAGCTTATTGAAAGGGAAAATTCATGGCCGACCTGAAACTGGAACGAGATTTTCCCGTTAGTCCCGAGGTCCTGTTCGCATGGGTCAGCGATGGTGCGAAACTTCTGCAGTGGTGGGGGCCCGAAGGGTTGCATGTACCGGAACATGATCTCGACTTTTCGCGCATTGGTCCCTGGTATTCGGTTATGCAGAATGGCGAGGGTCAGCAGTTCAAAGTCTCGGGTCACGTTACCCATATCGATCGACCAAAATCTGTTGGATTTACGTGGGCTTGGCATGACGATCAGGACCAGCGCGGTGCGGAAAGCCATGTGACCTTTTCGGTTACCGCGACCAACAGCGGATCACGGCTGGTGGTTGATCACCGTGAACTTGTCGATGCCGAGTCGGCCACGAACCACAACGAAGGCTGGACATCGTCGCTGCGCAAACTCGAAGCACTTTGCAAATAGGTTTTCATCAGGGAGGAGCGATATGCCCCAATATTTGTTTGTTTATCACGGGGGTCACACCCCAACCGATCCCGCCGAGATCGAGGCGACCATGGCCGCTTGGGGCGCTTGGTTTCAGGAAATCGGCGGCTCATTAGAGATTCCGGGAAATCCTGTAGGCCAGTCCTACACGGTCAGCAGTGGTGGGATCGAAGACAATGGTGGTGCAAACCCGGCCTCGGGTTTCACGGTGGTCAAGGCTGATAGCATTGACGCCGCAACCGAGATGGCCAAGGGCTGCCCGATGGTTGTGAACGGCTCGGGTTCGGTCGAGGTGGCCGAGGTCCACGAGATCGAGATGTAATCCTCAGCCGGGGAAGCCCGGTGCAGGTTTGATAGCGCCGCATTCCAGCCCACGACGGCTATACTGTGTGGCATTCATGAATTTGCGAGTGGCCGGGTGATCGGCCTCTAGCACACCTAAATGCACTAGAATCGCGGCAATGGCGCATTCGCTGGCGCGGGTAGTGCCGTCAGTGATTTTAAGCGCAACGCCCATTCGCTGTTCAGGGATGATGGCAACAAAGACGGCCTCGGCCCCTGTCTTGATTGCAACGCGCCCGTTCATCGCTCGCATCAACTCGGTACAAGCGCGAGTTTCACCTGCGACAAGTTCGGGATGTTTCACCATCGCTTCTGTGAGCTGCACCGCTGCTTCGCTGGAGCGGTCCGAACGGTCTGCGGCAGAGGCAAACCAAGCCATTGATCGCGCAAGCCCTACCAGTGATGTCGCAAAATTTGGGGCGGAGCACCCGTCGATTCCGTAGGTGGGACTGGTTTCGCTTGTGGTTTCTTCGATGGCAGACAGGCAGGCCTGCTGAACAGGATGATCTATTTCCAAGTATTCCGGCCCGGCCCCCATATGCTGCGCCAAAGTAAGGAAGCCGCAGTGCTTGCCTGAGCAATTGTTGTGAATCTGGCAGGGTGTATCGTCCGCAAGAATCAACCCGTCGCGGGCCGCCATGTCGGCAGGTTCCTGTGGGCCGCAGCGCAGATCGGGCTCGGACAGACCGAGATGATCGAGCCATGCGGACACGCGGTCAGTATGGATATGCGCCCCGTTATGTGAAGCACAGGCCAAGGCCAGATGTTCGCTGTTCAAACCGTATTTTGCAGCTGCTCCCGAGGTGATCAGCGGCAGGGCCTGGATCATTTTGGCCGAGGAACGGGGATAGATCACCGCGTTTGGATCACCCCAGCTGCGCACGATCTGACCACTATCGTCACAGATCACTGCATGGCCCATATGCAGGCTTTCCAACAGTGACCCGCGCCAGAGTTCTGTCATCGGTACGGCTTGTGTCATGTCCACCCCATCAATCATGCGCAAAAATCTGCCAATCGCTCTTTCGCCTGTGGCGAAACCTGCGTTAGTGTGTGTATGTCGACAATCATCGGAATACGCAACTGAACAGACGAACCGGCAGAGTTCGCACGTATTTCCGATGGGTATGAGGTAATAGGTCGGGCTAGGAGGCTGAACCGATGGGATTAAAGCTCGTCCGCGTGATCGCGGGCCTGTGCATGGCAGGAATGGCGACAACGGCAATTGCGCAGCAGGCGACCAGTACCAATCGCGTCGCTGCAAAAACGGACTGGAGCGTGTTTGTCGAGGACGACCCAACCGAATGCTGGAGCGTATCTGCCCCGAAAGAGACCGTGAACACACGCGGTGGCCGGGTCGTTTCCGTTCGGCGCAGCGATATCCTGCTGTTTGTGTTCTATCGCCCGAATGCCGAGGTTAAAGGGCAGGTGACCTTTACCGGCGGCTATCCGTTTGCGTCTGGTTCTACTGTCAATCTGGTTGTCGATGGCAGCGAGTTCGAGCTGTTCACCGATGGTGAGTGGGCATGGCCTGCGACCGCCTCGGACGATGCCAAGATCGTCACAGCGATGAAGCGCGGAAGTGAGGCGGTGCTGACCGCCCGTTCGGAACGTGGTACGCAGACCAAGGACACCTTCTCGTTGCTGGGCTTTACGGCCGCGATTGAAGACGCGGAAACGCGCTGCACGAACTAAGCCACAAGCAGATCAAATTCCGAAACCCCGCTTTCCGGCGGGGTTTTATTTGTTTGGTCCGATCCAGTGTGTTTTCAGAAATTTACGCCACGTAGAGCGGTGTTTCTTGATCCGTGTCAAAGCCTGCGTCCCCGTTTTCTGAACTAATTAGTTCAGAATTTGTTGAGGAGTCGGCAATGAACTTAAGCAAAAACCTGGCAGTGCTCTTGATGGCGTCTGCGGTGATCCTTGCAGGTTGTGAGAAAGGATCGGAAACCTATCCGATAACGGGTGAGCAATGTGGTCCGGAAGATCCCGTAAAGACCCTGGATGCAGAAGATTGCTACATCCCGCCCGCAGTAAACTAACAACAATGGGCCGCTTAAGTTTCTGCTTTAGTGGCCCATCTTGATTGGGCGCGCATCTTGATCTGTGATAGACAGATATCTCTGTCTGGAGGATTGATGGATGCGATGGGCGTTTGTTTTTTTGATGTTTCCGATATCCG
The DNA here is from genome assembly GCF_057221175.1 of Ruegeria sp. HKCCD3925. Taxonomy (NCBI): domain Bacteria; kingdom Pseudomonadati; phylum Pseudomonadota; class Alphaproteobacteria; order Rhodobacterales; family Roseobacteraceae; genus Ruegeria; species Ruegeria sp. HKCCD3925. Next base: position 175,055 of record NZ_JBWVBI010000008.1, on the reverse strand, counting down.
CAAGTGCGGATCCAACTATGGAGTGTATTGACGCCGCTTCGCAGGTGGAAATTGGATCTTGTGTTTCGGATATGGAATTGCGGGTAAACGCTGCGATAGACTCCAGCTATTCGCTAGCGCTCGGCTCCGCACAAGAACTGGACGAGGTCACCGGACGGGTCGTGGCTGTGCCTGCGCTGGAGGCCTCGCAAAACGCGTGGGTGGCCTATCGCGATGCGCAGTGCGAAGCGGTAGGTGCTTCGTTCGGCGGAGGATCGGGTACGGGGATCGCCATCACAGCCTGTCGGGTTGACCTTGGCCGGGCGCGGGTTGACGAATTGTTGCGTTACGCAAATTGAAGCACGAATTCTTTTGATCTTTACGTGTGTTCCTATATAGAGGCGCATCCCAAGCCAGAATCCACCGAGATACGCCAATGTCGCCCAAAGCGCCGATCACTCAAGACGTCATGACCATCCCCCGCAAACTGCCCGACGGGAAGATGAACCTTGTCGGTTTGACCCGCGATCAATTGCGTGAGGCGCTAATTGAACACGGCACGCCCGAAAAGCAGGCGAAGATGCGCACAGGGCAGATTTGGCAATGGATCTACCAATGGGGTGTGCGTGATTTTGGTGAGATGACCAATCTGGCCAAGGCCTATCGCACGCAACTGGCCGAGCAGTTCGTAATCGAAATCCCCGAAGTCGTGACCCGTCAGGTTTCAGAGGACGGCACCCGCAAGTATCTGTGCCGCATCGCGGGCGGGCATGAGGTTGAGGTTGTCTATATCCCTGAAGATGATCGCGGAACTCTATGCATTTCATCTCAGGTGGGCTGTACTCTGACCTGCTCCTTCTGCCACACGGGCACGCAGAAATTGGTGCGCAACCTGACAGCGGCCGAAATTGTCGGGCAGGTCATGATGGCGCGGGACGATCTTGAGGAATGGCCGACACCCGGTGCCCCCAAGGACGAGACACGGCTGTTGTCGAATATCGTGCTGATGGGTATGGGCGAGCCGCTTTACAACTTTGAAAACGTCCGTGACGCAATGAAGATCGCGATGGACCCCGAAGGGATTTCTCTGTCCCGTCGCCGCATCACGCTGTCGACCTCGGGTGTGGTACCCGAGATCGCGCGCACGGCTGAAGAAATTGGATGCCTGTTGGCGATCTCGTTCCACGCTACCACTGATGAAACTCGCGACGTACTTGTTCCGATCAACAAGCGCTGGAATATCGAGGAACTGCTGCAGGCGTTGGCCAGCTATCCCAACGCGTCGAATTCTGAACGGATCACGTTCGAATACGTGATGCTGGATGGCGTGAACGACAGCGACGAAGACGCACATCGCCTGATCGCACATATCAAGCGCCATAACATCCCGGCCAAGATCAACCTGATCCCGTTCAACGAATGGCCGGGCGCGCCCTACAAGCGCAGCTCGAACAATCGTATCCGCGCCTTTGCGAACATCATCTATCAGGCGGGCTATGCCTCACCCATCCGCAAAACGCGGGGTGAGGATATCATGGCGGCCTGTGGCCAGTTAAAATCGGCCACCGAACGGGCCCGGAAATCGCGAAAGCAGATCGAGGCTGAAGCCGGGCTAAACCGTTAAGGGCATGGGCCGTGGCTTCGCGCGAAAAACTTAATGAATTGAGTGCTGTTTCCTTGTTCAAAATTTGGTATCTTCGGCGCAGACCCGCTCTGGATGGGGAACTCACCGACAGACACAAGGTGGTGAGATTGCTGGGGCGGTGCTGGTAACACCAATTAAGGCCGCTACCATTTTTCTGAAGCAAAGCGGCATTTAGGCGAACTGATCAGTCAGGGAGGCCACAATATGATTGTAAGTCACCGGCAAGTCTTGGGTATCGCAGCTGTTCTGGCGATCTCGGGATTTGTTCTCCACGCGGCATCTGCTCAGACCAAAGATCAGGATGCGCATTTGGCGATTGAAAACCCAGCCGATCTGACCAAGGAGCAAGCGCAGAAACACTATCAGTCATTGATACGACGCATGTCGCGGGGTTATGCGGCGGCACAGATGGACTTGATCCGAAACTATCAGAACTGGCCGTTGTTCAACGATGCGCCCTACATCTCGGCCACGCATGGGCAGCGCTATGTCAACAGCTATGCGAACCGCATGGCCCACAATTACGGCACATTGCAAGAAGGCGAAGAGCTGCCTGCGGGCTCGGTCCTGGCCAAAGACAGTATGACTGTCACAGATGAGGGCAATATCCATCCCGGTGCCCTGTTCGTGATGGAGAAACTGCCAGAAGGCACCAACCCGGAAACAGCCGACTGGCGTTATATCATGGTGATGCCGGACGGTTCGCTGTTCGGTGATACGATGGGCTTTCGCGCGTCAGAGGTCGATTACTGCCATGTCTGCCACGAGGCCGTCGCGGACCGGGACTATACGTTTTACGTACCCGAAGAGTATCGTGTCGCAGAGTGATCTTCAGGCCGCCGGGTCAGGCAGCTTCAGCTCAGTCGCTTCCTGACGACTGAGTTGCTCACCCTGTTTGCGTTTGGATAGGACCTCGCGGGCGAGCGCGTATTTCTCATCCTGCCAGAAGATCAAACAGCCGTTGCAGCCTTTGCCGCAACATCCCTCGGTTCCGATACGATTGGTTTTGAAGCGGCGCTCATTGCCGTCTTCGCCGATTTTCTCGACCAGCTCGTCACGACGGCGGGTATAGGCCTTAGGGTTGTCGCGACCTGAGGTTTCCAGCCCCTGCACCAGCTTGTCAAACCGAATGCGACTCCAGTGTTCGTCGGTCAGGGCACGTTCTTTGCGCAGGACGGAGTAGACCGGGAAACGGGCGCGCAGATCGTCGATATCCTCGTGATCGAACAGGGTGAAGGGAAGGCGGATCATGGTTTTGGTACTGCCATGCACAACGTTCAGCCGCGCCCCATCATGAGCGCGTTCAAAGTCATAGACCCGCAGCAGAACCGTCTCGCGCGAAATCGGAGAGACGAAATCCAATACATCCCCCGGTTCCAGCTTGTTTTTCACCTCGACCAGAAAGGCATCCTCGGTCACCTCGGTGACGATCCCGGCATATTCCCACTGCGCAATCGAGGCTGTGTGTTCGTAATCATGTGCATAATTGGTCAGGCGGCCTTCGTGGAAAGCCAGCGTGTAGCCGCGGTTCCCGATTGTTTCGAGTTCACGCATATAGGGCTTCGGGTCCCAGTTCTCGGGGTCGGCGTGATAGTCGTCGATGGCCATACGATAGGCGCGCGCGACGATGGCGGCATAATACTCCGATTTGCCGCGCCCTTCGACTTTCAGACTGTCGACACCGATCTTCAAGTATTCATCCAGCTTGGGCATGATGCACAGGTCGCGGGAATTGAGGATGTAGGATCCCCGATCATCCTCTTCGATGGGCATCAAATCACCGGGGCGACAGCCTTCTTCCAGCAGGAATTCGAATAGGTCGGCGTTTTCATCGGTAATGCGCAGCTCCTGATGCGTTCCGTCTTTCAGACGCAGTTTCAAACCATAGTTCCAGCGGCAGGAATTGGCGCAGTTGCCCTGATTGGCCCCGCGTTCGGCCATGAAGTTCGACAGTAGGCAGCGGCCCGAATAGGTCATGCACATGGCCCCGTGCACAAACGCCTCAAGCTTGATGTCCGGGCATTTTTCGCGAATCTCGACCAGTTCGGGATAGGAGACTTCGCGGGCTAGAACCACAAGCTCGGCCCCCTGATCCTGCCAGAACTTCACCGACAACCACGAACAGATATTGGCTTGCGTCGAGATATGCAGCGGCAGTTCCGGCGCGCGTTCGCGGACGTATTGGAACACTCCGGGGTCGGCGATGATCAGCCCGTCAGGTTTCACCTTGCGGACAGTGTCGATGTATTCGTCCAGCTTCGGAATGTCCTTATTGTGCGAGAACAGGTTCAGTGTCAGGTACGCGCGCCGGCCATGGTTGTGGCAGAACTCGACCCCCTCTATCACCTCTTCCAGCGAGAACTCGGACTTTGTCCGCAGCGACATATCCGGTGTGCCCAGATAGACCGCATCCGCGCCATAGAGGATGGCGAGTTTCAACTTACGCAGATTGCCCGCAGGCATCAGCAATTCGGATCTGGACTGGGTCATGGGGATACCGGGCTAAGGATCAAGGGCGCCTTCTACGCCAAAATCCCGGCTCCCAAAACCCCGTTAACTGCGACGGAATCGCGCTGTTCCGATCACTTCGATCAGTTGTTGGCGAACCGGTTCCGGTTGCGCCTCGACTGCGTTCAAAACCTCGCGCAGTTCGGCGCGCAGCCCATGCATCTGGTCGATCAGAGAGATCATCATCGACAGTGCATCGGCCTCCATGTCGTACTGGTCATGCAGTTCGCATGCCAGTTCCAGACGTGCAACGTCGATACGCTGATATCGCAGACCTTGCTCCGATTGCTCGGGGATCACGATCTCAGCGGCCAGATATTCGGTCAGGCGATCCGAAGTCAGGCGGGTGATGGCGTCGATCAGTTCGGCTTCGGTCAATGTGCGGCTCATGACGGCATTCCTTTGCGCGGATCATAGCCGTGGGTTTCTCGCCATGTCTCCATGAAGTGCTTCAATTCATCGTCTACCTTATCTGGCATTGCGACGGTCAGTTCTATGAACTGATCGCCCCGCTCGGACGAGCCGCGTTTCTTGACTCCTTTGCCACGCAGGCGCAGGGTTTTGCCGCTGCTGGTCCCCGCTGGGACACTGACATTGACGCCACCGTCGATGGTGGGGGCGGGAACCTTGCCACCCAGAACGGCCTCATCAATGGTGATGGGCAGCGTGATGTGGATGTCATCGCCCTGACGGTCGAACACCGGGTGATCCGCAACCGAGATCGTCACAAGCGCATCGCCGGGAGGCCCATCGCCGTACCCCGGGGCCCCTTTGCCACGCAGGCGGATGGTTTGCCCGGTCGTGATACCCGCAGGTATCTTCACTTCAATCCGGTTCCCATCTGGCAGGGTCAATTTCTGGCTGGCTCCGAAAACGGCGTCCAGAAAACTGATCTGCAGCGAGTAGTTCAAGTTGTGGCCCGGTGCATGGAACTCCTGCGTGCGCTGTCCATATCCACCCCGCCCGCGCATGAATTCGGCAAAGATGTCGGACATATCGTCCTGTTCAGCCGCGTGACCGCGATAAGGGTTGCCTGCAGCCTCGGCATATTCGCGATAATACTGCTGCTGCGGACGTTCCTGTCCCGACGCATCAATTTCGCCATTGTCGTAGCGTTTGCGCGTCTCGGGGTCTTTCAGCAGGTCATAAGCAGCAGCAGCGGCTTTGAACTTGGCCTCTGCCTCGGCATCGCCCGGCTTGAGGTCCGGGTGGCATTCTTTGGCGATCTTCCGATAGGCTTTCTTGATCTCGGCATCGCTGGCGTCTTTGGCGACGCCAAGTACGGAATAGGGATCGTCGCTCATCTTGCCTCTCGTCGATGTGGGGTTTGGCCTTGATGAAGGTATTTTATCAATTGATTTCAACAGGTCAAAAAGAAGAGGCGGCTAAATTGTCTCGTAAATCTGTCAAGCTCTGCTAATATTAAGATGTTTCAGATTGATCATTGACGGAGATCACCCCATGACGCGCAGGCTCAAATCGGTGCTGGCATTGCTGGCTGGGAACGCCATCGGGCTGCTTTTGGCCAGTTTGCTGCTGTCAGAGTTTGCGATCCGACCGATTTCCTTCATCGTGGTGGTAGTCGTGTTCACCCTGGTCCAGGTGATAGCCGAACCGCTGATCCTGAAGCTGGGGGAAAAGAAGGCGCCGGCGCTGAAGGGCGGAATTGCCTTGATCGTAACCTTTGTTGGCCTTCTGGTCACCGATCTGATCACATCCGGTCTGACCATTGGCGGTATCTCAAATCTGTTGGCCGCAACCTTGCTGGTATGGTTGGGCGCTCTGATCGGCAGTATTGTGCTGCCGATCTACGTGTTTCCCGAACTGCGCGACCCTAAGAAATAGTCATATCGCGTCTAAACTGGCCTCGATGGCCTGCCACAACTCGTCCACCGGTTCGCACCCCACGGACAGGCGGATGAAAGCAGGATCGACAGCATCCCCCCAACGGGCGCGCCGCTCGGCCGAACTGTGGACGCCGCCGAAGGATGTAGCCGGACGCAGCAGTGGGCAGCTGTTGATGAACTGTTCGGCTTTGTTCTCGGTCTCAAGCGTGATGCTTAGCAGAAACCCGAAGCGCGTGGTTTGAGCCGTCGCCAATGTGTGCGCCGGATCATCGGTCAGTCCGGGATAGCGGATCTGTTTCACGGCCGGGTGCGCCGCCAGCCGTTCAGCCAGTATTTGTGCTGAGCTACACATCCGATCAAACCGCACATCCAGAGTCTCCAAACCCCGATGTAGCAACCACGCTTCATTTGGCCCCGGGATCGCACCGGAGACGCGGCGCCATTCCTCAACTCGCTCCATGATTTGCGGATCGCGGCTGGCTAAATGACCCATCAACAGGTCCGAATGCCCACCCATCGCTTTGGTATCTGAACTCACAACCACATCGACGCCAAGGTCGAGTGGGCGCTGGCCCAATGGGGTCATCGTAGTGTTGTCGGCGATGGTGATGCCGCCGGCCTCGCGCACCGCCTCGGCAATTGCACGCAGATCAAGCATGTCCAGACCGGGGTTCGAGGGGCTTTCCAGAAACACAACATCGACTTCATCAAAGCCACCTTCGGCAAAGTCGGTGGTTGGGCGTTCGATAACCGAGACGCCCAGATTTGACAGGAACCGATCAGCCAAAAGGCGCGTCACATAATACCCGTCGGACGGGATCAGCAGCCGCGACCCGGCTTGGACCGTCGCAAACAAGGCCGCCGAAATCGCACCCATACCCGAAGGAAAGCTGAGGCAGGGTGCATCTTCGAGATGCGACAGAACGTGTTCCAGATGCACCCAGGTCGGGTTATCGACCCGGCCATAGCTGGCATGCCCATCCGGCGCGCCGGGCAGATGGTACATGCTGCTTTGGGTCAACGGCAGGGCCACAGGCTCGCCTTTGTTCAGAGCATTCCCGCGCAGGTGCAACATTTCTCCGGTCTTCGGGCTCATGGCTCAGCGCCCCGGTATTTCATCGCGTGGGGGCGCGGGTTCCCAGTTCTCGATGATCTCGACTGCCTCTTGCGCAGTGTCGACAAAGCGGAACAGGTCAAGATCCTCGTCCGAGATCGTGCCCGCATCGGCTAGCGCTTCCCAGTTGATAACCTTTTCCCAGAACTCACGCCCGAACAGCAGGAAAGGGACGCGGTCCATGCGGCCGGTCTGGATCAAAGTCAGGGATTCGAAGAGCTCATCCATGGTGCCGAAGCCGCCGGGGAAGATGGTGATGGCGCGAGCGCGCATAAGGAAGTGCATCTTACGGATGGCGAAGTAGTGGAAATTGAAGCTGAGATCAGGCGTCACGTATAGGTTCGGAGCCTGCTCGTGCGGAAGCACGATGTTCAGGCCGATCGAACACCCGCCCGCATCCTGTGCACCACGGTTACCCGCCTCCATCACGCCGGGGCCGCCACCGGTGACGATCACATTTTCGCGGCAGCCTGTCTGATTTGACTTCTCGGTCATCAGCCGCGCAAACTCACGCGCTTCATCGTAGTATTTCGACAGCCCGGCCAAGGTCTCGGTCCGCGCCGTGTGTTTCTGAGCGGGTTCCGGAATGCGCGCGCCACCGAACATGACGATGGTCGAGGTGATCTCACGCTCTGTCATGATCATCTCGGGCTTCAGCAGCTCCAGCTGCAGTCGTACGGGGCGCAGCTCATCCCGGCACAGGAAGTCATCATCAGCGAAGGCAAGGCGATAGGCCGAAGACCGCGTCTGCGGGGTATCTGGTACCTCGCTTGCGGTCGAGCGGTCGGTCTGTGCGTCGCGAAAGGGGCTGAGGCGATCTTCTCTCATATGCGGGGTTCCCTGCTTGCGTGTTTCCAAAACAGCTATAGGGTTCGCGGGCAGAGTGCCAGTCACGGAAAGACAAGAATGGATTGGAAAAGTGAAATATTGGCAGCGCGGGACCGCATTGCCGGACACGCACATGTCACGCCAGTGATGGAAAGCCAAATTCCGGGCTATCCGGTTGAAATGAAACTTGAACATATGCAGCACACCGGCAGCTTCAAAGCGCGCGGAGCGTTCAATACCCTGCTCAGCATGGATGTGCCTGCGGCAGGCGTCGTGGCGGCTTCCGGTGGCAACCACGGTGCGGCAGCGGCTTATGCCGCGCAATCACTGAGCTACCCAGCGAAGATTTTTGTGCCCGAACTTGCAGGTCCCTCCAAGATTGCGCTGATCAAGCGGATCGGGGCTGATCTGAGTGTTGTTTCGGGTGAATACGCCAATGCACTGACCATGGCGAAGGCGCATGAGGAAAGCACCGGCGCCATGCAAATCCACGCCTATGATGCGCCAGCGACGGTGGCAGGGCAAGGGACATGTTTTGCTGAATGGGACGCGCAGGGCTTGCAGGCGGACACAGTATTGGTGGCCGTGGGCGGCGGTGGGCTGATTGCCGGAGCTTTGGCATGGTTTCAGGGTGCGCGCAAAGTCGTGGCGGTCGAACCGGAAACCTCTTGCGCGCTGAATGCGGCGTTGGCTGCGGGCGAACCGGTTGATGTTTCCGTTTCGGGCATTGCAGCGAACGCACTGGGCGCACGGAGAATTGGTGAGATTTGCTTTGGGCTGGCCCAAGGTATGAGTTCGGTTCTGGTTTCTGATGATGCGATAGCGCAAGCCCAGAATACTCTGTGGCAGACGCATCGAATACTGGTTGAACCAGCAGGGGCTGCTGCGCTTGCCGCACTGATTTCGGGCGCTTACCAGCCGGAGCCGGGTGAGCGTGTCGCAGTGCTGATTTGCGGCGGGAACATCGCGCCAGATCCGCTAACGGGTTGAGAATACGGCTTGTAGATGTTGTTCATGGATTTTATCTATAATTCATGACCGCAACCATTGCCGACACAATCTATAATGCCCTGAGCCAGAAAATCATCACCGGCGATCTTCCTGCCGGTGAAAAGCTGCGTCAGGACCATATCGCGCGCGACTTTGAGACCAGCCATGTGCCGGTGCGCGAAGCACTGCTGCGGCTTGAGGCGCATGGATTGGCCAAAAGCGAACCGCGAAAGGGCATGCGCGTCACCGCGTTGGACCCTGCCGAAGTGCGTGAAGTGATCGAAATGCGTGTCGCGCTGGAAACGCTGGCGATGCAGCATTCCGTGCAAAATATGACGCCAGCTGCTCTGAAAGTGGCTGATGATGCGCGAAAGGCATGTGATCAGGCTGAAAACATGCCTCAATGGGAGGCGCGGAACAGGGTCTTTCATCGTGCCATCCTGACACCTTGCGGGTTGCCCCGTCTTTTGCATGCTGTCGATGACCTGCACATTGCCAGTGCCAGGCACTTGTTTGCACATTGGCGGCCCAAATGGGTGCAGCGCGTCGATACGGATCACGCTGCGATCATTCAGGCGCTTAAGAGTAAAGACGTTTCCGCCGCAACTTCGATACTTGTGCGCCATGTCCGTCGTGCAAGCTGATACTTTCTGCCTTTGAAACGACAATCTGTGCCTCCTCAGAAGATTTGGCTTGATTTATAATAGATAAAAATGATGATCACTTTCGAATCTATCAAATATTATCTATAAAAAGAGAAAGACGATGAAAGCCACTCTGCAATCCACCCTTCCGGCCGCCGGAGCAATAACCCCAGCGGGTCAGATCCTTCGTATCGTGATGGGTATTCTTCTTTTGACCGCCAGTGCAAAAGTCCAGGTGCCATTTTGGCCTGTGCCCATGACCCTTCAAGTCGCCGCTGTCATGGCTATCGCCGCGGCATTTGGGCTGCGTCTCGGTTCTGCAACCGTGATCGGTTACATGGTTGCCGGGGCAGTGGGTTTGCCGGTGTTTGCCGGAACGCCCGAAAAAGGCATCGGGCTGGCCTATATGATGGGCGGAACCGGAGGTTATTTGCTGGGTTTCGTGGTCGCCTCGGTCATGGTTGGATGGGCCGCGGACAATCTGCGCAAGCTGTTTCTGGTTCCGGCGATGCTGGCTGGACTTGCAGCGATCTATGCGCTGGGTCTGGGTTGGTTGGCTCAGTTCGTGCCTGCAGACAAGGTTCTGGTTTACGGTTTCAGCCCTTTCATTCTGGGTGATCTCGTGAAGATTGCATTGGCATCCGTTCTCGTGATTGGCCTGCCGACGGGTCTGATGCAGAAAATCCGTGGGCCGCAGCCAGATGCTTGATACCGGGCAAGATATCCGCAGCGATTGGACCGTGGATGAAGTGGAGGCGCTGATGCGCCTCCCACTGTTGGATCTGGTAGGTCGCGCAAATGTAGTTCACCGGACATATCACGATCCAAACGACATCCAAAAAGCCAGCCTGCTGTCGATAAAAACCGGAAGCTGTCCCGAGGATTGCGCCTATTGCCCGCAATCCGCTCATCATCGCGAGGTCGAGCTGACCAAGGAAAAGCTCATGAACCCTGCGCATGTCATCTCGCTTGCCAAACGGGCGCGCGATGCGGGGGCTGAACGGTTTTGCATGGGTGCTGCATGGCGTCAGGTGCGCGACGGCGAAGAATTCGACAATGTGCTGGACATGGTGCGGGGCGTGCGTGATCTGGGCATGGAGGCTTGCGTCACCCTGGGCATGCTCAAGCCACATCAGGCCAAACGATTGGCCGAGGCGGGACTTACCGCGTACAATCATAACCTGGATACTTCGCCGGAATTCTATGGCGAGATTATTGGAACTCGTACCTATCAGGATCGTTTGGAGACCCTCAGCTATTGCCGGGACGAAGGTATTGATCTGTGCTGCGGCGGCATTATCGGTATGGGTGAAAGCCTGCGGGATCGTGCCTCGCTGTTGCAGGTCCTTGCGAATTTTGACCCGCATCCCGAAAGCGTACCGATAAACGCGCTGATCCCGATCAAAGGCACGCCGCTGGCGCATCTAGAAAAAGTAGGCATTTTTGATCTGGTGCGCATGGTTGCGACCGCGCGGATCGCCATGCCGCAAACACGGGTGCGCTTGTCGGCAGGACGGTCGGACTTTTCAACTGCCGAGCAGGCTTTGTGCTTTCTGGCTGGCGCAAATTCGGTTTTCTACGGCGATGTGTTGCTGACTGCACCCAATGCCGGAACCCAAAATGACCGGGATATGTTTGCCGCACTCAGCGCACTTACCGAAGATTGACGCAAACCGAGGTATCCGCGTCGCATTGCGCCATGGGTCTCGCTTGCGTATAGGCCACATCAACGTGAACAGATTCTCTAGGGAGACGCCCCATGTCCAATGCGCAACTGGAAGCCGCCATCGAAGCCGCCTGGGAAGTACGTGACACAATCACCCCTGCGACCACCGGCGAGCAACGAGAAGCAATCGAAGACACGCTGAGCGCGCTGGACAGCGGTTCGCTGCGGGTGGCTGAAAAGCTCGACAGTGGTGATTGGCACGTGAACCAGTGGGCGAAAAAAGCAGTTCTGCTGGGGTTTCGCATCAAGGACATGGAAATCCAGACCGGAGGCCCGCAAGACGGCGGCTGGTGGGATAAGGTCGACAGCAAGTTCGCCGGCTGGGGAGAGAACCAGTGGCGCGCGGCAGGGTTCCGCGCCGTGCCAAACTGTGTGGTCCGCAAGTCGGCCTATGTCGCACCTGGTGTGGTGCTGATGCCCTCGTTCGTGAACCTTGGCGCTTATGTCGATGAAGGCACGATGGTTGATACCTGGGCCACCGTTGGTTCCTGCGCGCAGATCGGCAAGAACGTGCACTTGTCGGGCGGCGTCGGCATTGGAGGCGTACTGGAGCCGATGCAGGCCGGTCCGACCATTATCGAGGACAACTGCTTTATCGGTGCGCGTTCGGAAGTGGTCGAAGGCTGCATCGTCCGCGAGGGTTCGGTTCTGGGCATGGGCGTATTCATCGGTAAATCCACCAAGATCGTGGACCGCGAAACCGGTGAAGTCATGTATGGCGAGGTTCCGCCCTATTCGGTGGTTGTTGCGGGCTCGATGCCGTCCAAGAACAATGTAAGCCTGTATTGCGCGGTCATCGTGAAACGCGTCGATGAAAAGACCCGTTCGAAAACTGGGATCAATGAGCTACTGCGCGACTGATCCCCTCGTTTCAGTTTGAATAGGCCGCAGAGTGCATGCTCTGCGGCCTTTCTTATTTTGGCATGAACTCCAGCACTGTTTGCTGAAAGAAATCAATCGCCGCCTCACCTCCGGCCCCTTTGGCCAGAGGGCCGACTTGATATCGGGGCGATTGAAGGGCGCGCTGCATCTTTTCGCACACCCAGACATCCTCGGTCTGAAAATCCCCCGTCTCCAGTGGGTGCAGGGTCCAGTGAGAGGATTTGATCCGACCGGATTCCGGGTCGTATCCGGGTATGTCCGCCGCGCGATGCGTATAGGTGAACCAGCCTTTAGGCGACCAGTTTCTGACCCGCAGCAGAGTTGTGTTGGCGTCGACCGGTTCCATGGTCGATATCGAAAACCCCCAGGGGTTTGGCGTCAGGATCGTGGTCGGAAACAGCATGTAGACCCCACCATAGCCCGGCGTTTCGGCATTCCGTACCGTTTTCAGGCCGGACCCTTTGGCCGAGTTTTCAACAAACTGAGGGATACGATGTTTGACGCCTTCGCGCTCGGTCGACCACCAGACCATGTTGTGGCCAAAAACCTCCCAAAGATTCTTGTCATGGGTTGGCCCGCCCAACGTGTCTTTGTGCAGATAGGCCAGATGATAGCCGTCGATTGCATTTTCAAAGAAGACCTTCCAATTGCAGTTGATCTCATAGACCACGTCGTCGGGGTTCTCTTGTAGCTCGCTTGATGCCAGATCATGAGGCCAAGGTATTTGAGCCAGATCGCCAAGCCACGCGTCAAAGCTTTGATCCGGTTCTGGGTGAACAAAAACAAGGTTGCGGAAGACACCGACTGAGGCACCGAACAACGCGGTTGCCTTCTTGTCCAGATCCGGAAAGCACTCGCGCTGGGCTGGTACTCCGCGCAATGCGCCATCCAGATTGTAGACCCAGTTGTGATAAGGGCAGACAATGGTCTTGCCTGCGTTGCCGCAACCTTCCAACAACTCGGTTCCGCGATGGCGGCATTGGTTGTGGAAGGCGCGCAAGTCGCCATTTGCGTCCCGTATGACGATCAGAGCGTAGGCCCCGGCCTGAATCGTCCTGAAATCGCCGGGTTCGGTGAAATCCATAGTCACGCCGGCAAAACTCCAGCACTTGCTGAACAGGGTTTTCTGTTCGGCCTCATACCAACTGTCCGAGACATATGCCTCACGCGGCAGTTGTTGCTTGGGTTGATCCGGAAGTGCGTCAGGCGGCATTGTTGAGTCCGTTTATTGTCAAAAATGATAATCATCAATATTGACAATAAACCTTCGAATGTCCAGATTTCACCTTAAGATTTTTCTGAACCCGCTTGGAGGCAGGATGACTTTTATTCAAACCCTGAGGAATCAAAGGTGGATGACACTGCTAATTCTGGCGGCGCTTCTTGTCTCGACCTTCGCCGGGTATTACGGCCTTTGGGGTCTGTTGTTCATATTTTGGGGGCTCTTGGCGGTGCGCTCGGGGCAGGCCTTCTTGATCGAACCGATAAACCGCGCGACAGATCCGGCACTGTTCTGGTCGCTGACGGGTTTGTGGATCGTTTTGGGCGTTCTCTACGTTCTGGCGGATGTTTTTCCACCAGTTGCGAACGGATTCTGATGCCCCGTCCCAGTATGAAAGACGCCAGATCCGAGCAAATCCTGAACGCATTTATGCGTTGTGTCGCGCGGTACGGGCTGGATGGCTCGACCCTGGCGCGCATATCAGAAGAGGCAGGCGTCGGGCGGCCATTGCTGCGCCACTATCTGGGCAACCGGGATGAGATGGTTCGCAAGCTGCTGGATCACGTCCTGAAAGTCTTCGCGGATCAGGTTGAGGCGCTCTTCGACACTCTGCCGTGCGCTAGTCGGGTTGCAGCGATGCTGGACGCTTTGTTCGGACGCGGCACCTATTCTTCGGAAAGTGCTGCGGTTTTTGCCGCTTTGGTCGCAGCCTCAGAAAGACACGCGGATTTGCGAGAACCCTTGCTTGGGTTTGTCTATGACTTCGAGGCAAGGATCGCTGCTGAAATCATGAACGAACTGCCTGCTGCCAATATGCAAGGGGTCCAAGCCGTGGCAGCGGGTATGTCCGCAATTTATTTCAATACGGATGCTGTGATGCCATTGCGACCCCGGGCGGAATGGCGCGACACGCAGCGCGTGGCAGCGCAGATGCTGTTGGACCACCTACACGACAGCACCTGCGACTGAGTTGACCGTGCCATCGGGCCAGCGTATTGCGGGCACTATGGAAAAGCAGAAAAAACCTTCGCGCCAGCAAGTCTATACGTTGTTGGTTCAGATCGGTCGCAAAGATGGCGACGGCCTGCCCGAAGGCGCGACCGGGGCGGCGTTGATGTGTTTTGCCAGCGGCGTGGACGAGGCCGAAGCCGTGCGCGAGACAGTAGCGATCCTGAAGCAGGCCGATACTGCACCGCTGGATGTCACCGGCTATGGCACCCTGGCCGAGCGTGAGGCGCAAGGACATGATATCGATCCGGATGAGCGGGCATTGATGCAACGGGCGCTGGATGAAAACGCGGTTATCGTGGCACAGATGACGCCATTCTTCGGCGACGAGGAAACTGCTTAGTTTCTTACCCCGAACCACTTGCGATAGATTTCGTCATAGGTGCCGTCTTCGCGCAGGGACAGCAGCGCCTGATTGACGTCTTCGACCAATGGCGATCCGGTTGGAAATGCGATCCCATAGTTTTCACGCAGGAAGATGCCCCCGGTCATTGTCGCCATTCTGCGCCCTTCGTGGCTTGCATAATAGGACAGGATCGGAGCGTCGAAAACGACCGCATCCAAATCCTTATTCTCAAACGCGTTCAACATGTCCTGCAGATCGCCATAGCCGGTATAGTCGATCTCGCGCCGGTTCAGAAAACTGGCGGCGGTTGAATCGGAAATCGTCCCGACCTGTTTGCCGTAAAGGTCGTTGACCGAATTGACGCTGCCGGTGATTGCGTCCACCGTCATCACCGAGGTGATCCGGGCCGTGAAAACGGAGACGATGAATAGGGATGACACCACCAGTACTACACCCAACAGGCGGCCAAACGGGGTGCGCGGCATCCGCTCTTCAAAGCCACCGTTCACCACCAGGTTGAGGGCCCACCAGAACGACGGGAACCACGCCTCATTCAATTTGCGATCAAAGTAGGGCTGCGCGCGTTTCTCAAAACTCCACATCAGCATGCCGCCACCAAGCAGGATCGCAAAGGCCAGCCCGATGGCGATGAACAATTCCCGAGACAGCAAAGCGTGCAACAGCGATGGCTGGCGAGCGGCCTCTGACGGGACCATGATCTGTAATCCGGCCTCAAATATCGGTTGTGTGAAATCCATTCGGGTTTCGCGCAAGGCGGTGATCGATATATTAGCGATCGCCAGATCGGCAGAGCCATCCTGAACCGCGCCCAACATTTCTCCAAATGTCTCGACGCGGTTGATCGAGTATTTCCAGCCTAGCGATTCAGACAGTGCCGCCAGAAGATCCATCGAGAAACCGGTCTGGGCACCGTCCTCGACAAATGAGAACGGAGGACGGGTTACCGTTGTAACCGTAAGAGACTGGGCCTGGCTTTGCTGCGCAAGAGTCGCGAAAGTCAGGCAGATCAATGCGAAGAAGACACGCTTCATGTGGAATCACCTGTTTCGCGGCCCTCTAACTCACTTAAGGGCAGCGCGGCAAGGCAGCCGCTGGGTCAACGCTCATGTTTTGTTGGGGTGCAAAATCAAGCCGCTTGGGCATTCGGTCTCGGAATTCGACTATTCGGGGTTGGCAATCCGGGCAATTCGTTGAATCTGTGCACGAACACAGGCACCCCTAAGGACAAGAGGCCCAATATGACCGATCCAGTTGAGCTGACAGCAAATCTGATCCGTTGCCCATCGGTCACACCCGATGAAGGCGGGGCTTTGGTCTTGCTGCAGCAAGTGCTGGAGGAGGTCGGATTTTATTGCACTCGCGTAGATCGTGGTGGAATCTGCAACCTCTTCGCCCGATGGGGGCAGAAGGGTCATGCATGCAGCTTTGGCTTTAACGGGCATACGGATGTAGTTCCGGTAGGGGATGAGGCGGCCTGGACCATGCCCCCTTTCGGCGCTGAGGTCCGGGACGGGGTGATGTACGGCAGGGGCGCGACGGATATGAAATCGGGCGTGGCAGCATTTGCGGCAGCGGCTATCGATTTTGTGCGTGACACGCCCCCGGATGGGGCGGTGATCCTGACGATCACAGGTGATGAAGAAGGCGACGCACTGGATGGCACTGTTGCTTTACTGGATCACATGGCCGCAACGGATGAGCGGATGTCGGTTTGTCTGGTGGGCGAACCCACCTGTCCGAACACGATGGGCGAAATGATGAAGATCGGTCGGCGCGGCTCGATGACCGCGTGGTTCACTGTGACCGGAGTGCAGGGGCATTCGGCCTATCCGCATCGGGCAAAGAACCCGGTGCCCGCGATGGCGCGGCTGATGGATCGGCTGGCCAGCCACGAACTGGATCTGGGGACAGACCACTTTGACGCCTCGACCTTGGCGGTTGTCACGATCGACACCGGTAATCCGGCGACAAATGTGATACCGGCGCAATGTTCTGGGACAGTGAACATCCGGTTCAATGACCTGCATTCCGGGGCCAGTTTGAGCGATTGGTTGCAATCCGAGGCAGCCGCCGTTGCCGAGGCGTTCGGCGTCGATGTCGAGACCCGGATCAAGATTTCGGGTGAAAGCTTTCTGACCCCTCCGGGGGCATTGTCTGATCTGGTAGCTTGCGCTGTCGAAGCAGAAACAAATATCCGCCCCGAGCTTTCGACCACCGGCGGGACCTCGGATGCCCGCTTCATCAAAGATCATTGCCCGGTGGTCGAGTTTGGTCTGGTCGGGCACACCATGCATCAGGTCGATGAATGTGTCGAAGTGGCGCAAATTCATCAACTCAAGGCGATCTACACCCGTATTCTGACGGATTACTTCGCCTGATCCATGCAGAAAACGCTGGTCATCATGGTGAAAGAGCCACGTCCAGGGCGGGTCAAGACCCGTTTGGGGCGCAATATCGGCATGGTTGGGGCTGCTTGGTGGTTTCGGCATCAAACGCGATCTCTGATCCGGCGTCTGCGTGATCCGCGCTGGCAGATTGTACTGGCGGTCTCTCCGGATAGGGAGGGAATGAACAGTCGGGTCTGGCCTGTTGATTTACCCCGGAAGCCTCAGGGGCGCGGAGATCTGGGCGACCGCATGGGGCGGATGTTGCGCGGTGCTCCCGATGGCCCGGTGTGCCTGATCGGTGCGGATATTCCGGGCATCACACGGGGTCACATTGCGCGGGCTTTTCGCGCGTTGGGCCGGGCTGAGATGGTGTTCGGGCCCGCCCCGGATGGCGGCTATTGGCTGGTCGGTGCGCAGCGCTATGGGGCGCTGCCCTCAGGGTTATTCCGCGATGTGCGCTGGTCAACGGAACACGCGTTGGAAGACACACTGAATTCGGTTCGCGGGTGCCGAGTAGCGTTGCTGGATAATCTGCGCGATGTGGATACCGTGGCCGATCTGCACGGCTGACATGAGGCACCGCTTTTTGACCATGACGCGGTCGCATGCCCGTGCTAGGCCAAACTCATGACACGCATTCCGACCAAGCAAGAGGTCCTCGACTGGATCTCGGCGAACCCTACCCTGACCTCGAAACGTGATATCGCCAAGGCTTTTGGCATCAAAGGCGCGGATCGGATCGATCTGAAGCGTATCCTGAAAGAACTTGAGGCCGACGGCCATCTGGAAAAACGCAACCGCAGCTATCGCGATCCGGATCGTCTGCCGCCGGTCAGCGTGTTGCAGGTGAAGGCCCCGAACGTAGATGGCGACCTGTTTGCGCGCCCGTTGGAATGGCACGGAGAGGGGGTCGAGCCCATCGTTCTGCTCGTAACGCGTGCCAGCGATCCGGCGCTGGGTGAGGGTGACCGCATTCTGGCCCGCCTGACCGTGGTGCATGAGGAAGATCACAATTACGAAGCCCGCTTGATCCGCCGCATCGGCACCAACCCGCGCAAGATCGTCGGCATTTTCCGCAAAGGGGCCGAAGGCGGGCGGATCGTGCCCATCGACAAGGCTGGTCAGACAGAATGGCTGGTCGCGGACGGGGCCGTTCTGGGGGCCAAGGACGGTGAGCTGGTCGAGGCCGAGCAGGCCGGACCCAAGAACCGCATGGGCCTGCCACGCGCGCGCATTGTTGAAAGGCTCGGCGATCCGACCGCGCCCAAGGCTGTCTCGTTGATCGCCATCCACCAACACGGTATTCCCGACGATTTCCCGGACAAGGTAATCGAAGAAGCCGACAAGGCCAAACCCGTTGGACTGAAAGGGCGTGAAGACCTGCGGGATATGCCGTTGCTGACCATCGATCCTGCGGATGCACGGGACCACGACGACGCCTGCTATGCCCATGCCGATGACGATCCCAAGAACCCGGGTGGCCATGTGATCTGGGTCGCCATCGCTGACGTCGCCGCCTATGTGAAACCCGGTACGGCGCTGGATCGCGAGGCACGCAAGCGGGGCAACTCCAGTTACTTCCCGGACCGCGTAGTGCCGATGCTGCCGGATCGCCTGTCCGGCGATCTGTGTTCCCTGCACGAAGGCGTACCGCGCGCTTGTATTGCCGTGCGGATGCAGATTGATGCCGAAGGCAACAAGATCGGCCACCGGTTCGTGCGCGGCCTGATGCGCTCTGCCGCCTCGCTGAATTATAACGAGGTGCAGGAGGCGATCGACGGCAACCCGAACGACCGCACCGGGCCGCTGTTGGATACGGTGCTGAATCCGCTTTATGCCGCGTATGCTGCGCTGAAAAAGGCACGTACCATGCGGCAGCCGTTGGAACTGGACCTGCCTGAGCGCAAAATCGTACTCAGCGATGCGGGTGAGGTGACCAGCGTCGCGTTCCGTGACCGGCTGGATGCGCATAAGCTGATCGAGGAATTCATGATCCTCGCCAATGTCGCCGCTGCCGAGACCCTGATCACCAAACGCCGCCCGCTGCTGTTCCGCGTCCACGAAGAGCCCGCGCCCGAAAAGCTGGAAAGCCTGAGAGAGACGGCGCAGGCGGCGGGATTAAACCTCGCCAAAGGGCAGGTATTGCAGACCCGACATCTGAACGCGCTGCTGAACGCCGCCGCTGGTACCGAGGATGCAGAGCTGATCAACCTGACGACCCTGCGGTCGATGGCGCAGGCCTATTACAACCCCGAAAATTTCGGCCATTTTGGGCTGGCTCTGCGGAACTATGCGCATTTCACTTCTCCCATCCGGCGCTATGCTGATCTGATCGTGCATCGCGCGCTGATCTCAGCCCATGGCTGGGGCAAGGACGGTTTGACCGAGGATGAGATTGCACGGTTGGAAGAAACGGCGACCCATATCTCGGATACCGAGCGCCGCTCGATGATGGCCGAGCGCGATACGACTGATCGCTATCTGGCGGCCTATCTCAGCGAGCGGGTCGGCAATGAGTTTTCTGGCCGGATCAGCGGTATTGCCCGGTTCGGTGCCTTCGTGAAGATGGACGAGACCGGAGCGGACGGTCTGGTTCCAGTGCGTTCGCTGGGGCGAGAGTTTTTCCATTTCGACCGAGAGGCCGGGACGCTGATGGGCTCGGACACCGGGCTGATCATCGCCATTGGCCAGCGTGTCACGGTGCGGTTGACCGAGGCGACGCCGGTGACGGGCGGATTGGAATTGGAGTTGTTGTCCATCGATGATCAAGCGCTGCCGCGCGGCCGTGGCCCCGCCAAGCGCGGAACGCGGCGCAAGGCCGCCAGCACCAAGCGCAAGAAGGACAAGATCAAGCGCAAGGTCGAACGCAAACGCCGTCAGAGATGATAAGTAAGCGCGCGCGCAATCAGCCAGCCATGGCGCGTAGGATCAATCTGATCGGGCCGGTCGAACAGAATCGCGCGATTGCCGTCGATCCGATCCTCTCCAGGAAAGGCGGAAGTAAAATCCCCCATCAGTCGGCTTTGGCAGTGTACGAACAACGCAAAGCAAGCCGCCTTGTGTCCGCCCAAACGAATCGTCGAGCCTTTGGGCGCCAGATAGGCGGGCTGGCCCCACCGCAACGCTTCTTCCAGAGGCTGAGCGCGTGGCAGCGAGGCCGCAGTTTCGAAGATCAACTCGCGCAGCGCTAGTGCCCCATTGCGCGTCTCTTCCGGAAGCGCCTCATAGGCTGCAGCGACTTTTTTGTCCTCAAAGGCTGTCATGATAGCGGGATCGCCTGCTCCATTCGGTCGATATATCTGTTGAGCAGCTTATCTTGTTTAATCCGACGGGTCAGGGGGGTGTCTGATGGTGTCGCGCGCATCGCCGCCAGCATTGGACCGACGCTCATGTCCGCCGAGGTAGGTTTCTCTCCCATCAGATAAGGCGATTGCCAAAGATAGGCCGAGATCGCCTCAAAGTCGCGCTCCAGCCGGTCTTGTCGTTCGACGGGCGAAAAGCGGGATACACCTTGAAACGCGAGCCCCTTGAGAACGGATTTCCGGATCGAATTCGAAACCGGCTTGCGGATCAGTGCGGGAATGACGGTAAAGAATGTATCGCGCAGGATTGGCCAAACCTCATCATTGGCCCAACGGTCCTGCACGACATGAAAGTAAAGGTGTTCCTCGGCCATGCGGACCAGTGCGCGGGACTGGGCCTTTTGCAGGTCAGTCAGGCCAGCATCGAAATCGGCCCCCTGAGCCTCAAGCCAGTCGCGGATCAGGTCGCTGTCAGGAATCAGACGTTCAGGCGTGCGCAGAACCGGCAGCTTCTGGTGTGGCATATTGCGCGGGTCCAGCAGATCGGACCGTTGCCAGCGCAGGCCCGCGTTTTGAAGCATCAGGGCCGTTTTCACGCAGAATGGGCTGGCGCTGAACAGGCCAAAGGCAGAGGGGAAGGTGAGAAGGGTCAGCATCATCAGCTCCATAGTTGGGACGCCTGATGGATACGCCGGACTGATGACAGATTCTGACATTAGGCTTAGAGTAGACTATACTATGTCCCGCACCGCCCGTCTTTTTCAGTTGATGCAGGCCCTACGATCTGGCCCCTCGCCCAGAACGTCGGTTCAATTGGCGCAGGATTTAGGCGTTTCGCCGCGCACAGTGCACCGGGATATCGATGCATTGCGTGGTCTCGGGGCGATAATCGACGGAGAGGCCGGGTTCGGGTTCACCCTAATCGAGGATGCGACCCTACCGCCGCTGGGTTTTACCAATGATGAGCTTGAAGCGTTGGTTCTGGGCTTGCGCGAGGTGCAGCTGATTGGTGACCCGGCGCTGTCGGATGCCGCAAGCGCGGCCCTACGCAAGCTGCAGGGCCGGTTGCCGCAGCGCCAGTCGCATCGGCTGAGCCATGCTGTTCTGACCGCCACGCGATTTGACAGGCCAGCCGTGCCAACAATTGACGTTGCCATTTTACGCCAAGCCGCGTGGGATGAACGCGTGATCGAGTTCGCCTATACCGATGTCAAAGGCGCAGACACCCGTCGTCGGGTCAATCCGCTGAGCATCGTCTATATGGACCGTGCCAGCGTATTGCTGAGTTGGTGCCACCTGCGACAGGATTTCCGAGTGTTTCGGCTGGATCGTATGCAGGGCATGGATGTGACCGAGGATAGCTTCCGACCCAATCGCGTATCGCTGTTGCGTGATGCCATTGCGCGTATTCGCGCGGAACGTGAGGAACAGGATCAGGAAACCTGACGTTCTGCGTTTTGAGAAATCCCGATTGTGCGCTATCATCGGCTCTGAGCAGTAATCAGGATAAAACGGAATGCGTAAGTGTGTAGGTGGCGTTATGACCGCCGCATTATGGGCATCCATCGTGCAGGCGGATACAACAGAAAATTCGATACGGCCTCTGGCCCGACCTATGGTCGACAATGTGCAACTGGCCTCGGCGGATGTGACGGTCTCGGTACGGCCCGTGCTGCGGCCTAAGGTCGAGGTGCAACGTGTATCGGCAGACGGGAATGCCCGATTTCAGGCTTGGCTGGGGGCATTTCGCAAGCGGGCGCAAGAGCAGGGCATCTCGGTCAATACGCTGGATCGGGCGTTGGCTGGGGTGACCTATGACAGTGACATCATCAAACGCGATCGCAATCAGGCGGAGTTTTCCAAACCGATCTGGGAATATCTGGACGGAGCGGTTTCAAAAACGCGGATTTCCAACGGTCGCGTTGGACTAGACAAGCACCGCGAGACTTTGACCCGGATCGAAGCCCAGTACGGCGTCGAAAAAGAGGTCGTGACCGCGATCTGGGGTCTTGAGACTTCGTTCGGCACCTACCGAGGAAGCAAGCAAACCATTCGGTCGCTGGCGACTTTGGCCTTTGATGCTCGACGAGCAAGCTTTTTTGAGGAACAGCTGATCGCCGCGTTGCAGATACTGCAGGCAGGGGATGTCGACCCTGAGAATATGGTAGGCAGTTGGGCTGGGGCGATGGGGCATACACAGTTCATGCCGACCTCGTTTCTTGATTTCGCGGTTGATTTCGATGGAGATGGGCGTCGCGAGATCTGGTCGGATAATCCAACTGATGCCTTAGCATCAGCCGCTTCTTATTTGGCAAAACATGGATGGACCAAAGGCCAACCTTGGGGGGTCGAAGTGCAACTACCATCCGACTTTGACTACGCCAACGCGCGGCGAGATTTCACTCTGATGCCGTCGGAATGGGCGGCCCGTGGGGTTCTTGCTTACTCGGGCAAGGCAGTGCCCGATCACGGTCAAGCGGCAATTCTGTTACCGGCTGGTGGTCGGGGTGTCGCCCTGATGATCTTCAATAATTTCAAAGTGATCGAGGCCTACAACGGCGCCGATGCCTATGTGATCGGCATCGGGCATCTGTCCGACCGGCTTGCAGGAGGCTCTCCGTTTGAGGCCGATTGGCCGCGTGGCGATCGCGTATTGAGCTTTACTGAAAAGAAAGAACTACAGCGTCGGCTGACTCAGGCGGGCTTCGATACACAAGGGATCGATGGGCGCACCGGGCCAAATACGATTAACGCGGTGCGCGCGTTTCAGGTTGCTCAGGGGTTGATCCCGGATGGATACCCGTCGCTCGGCCTGCTGGAAAGGATGCGCTGATAATCAGGGCGACCCAATTGGGTCGCCCATGATCTAATGATCAGGACGCAGGCTTCATCAGACCTTTTTCGTTGATTTCAACCAACGCATCATCCAACGATTTTTGAATGCGCACGAACATCTCGTCGATTTCGGCCGGGGTAATGACCAGCGGCGGAGAGATGACCAAGCGGTCGTCCACATGACGCATGATCAGATTGTTTTTGAAGCAATGTTCGCGGCAGATATATCCGATCGTGCCGGGATCTGATGCGAACTTGGCTCGGCTTGCCTTTTCAGGCGTTAATGCGATGGACCCCATCAAGCCTGCGATCTTTGCCTCTCCGACCAGCGGATGCTCGACCAATGCGTCCCATTTCTTTTTCATATAGGGCGCGGCCACGTTGCGCACATGATCGACGACGTTTTCTTCTTCGAGGATGCGCAGATTTTCGAGCGCAACTGCTGCGGCAACCGGGTGGCCGGAATAGGTGTAGCCATGGTTGAACTCGGTGGCGCTGATGACACGGGCGACTTCGTCGCAGACGATCGATCCGCCAATAGGTGCATAGCCTGAGCTAAGGCCCTTGGCGATTGTCATGATATGCGGTTTGATCCCGACGGTTTGCGAGCCAAACCAGTTGCCGGTTCGGCCAAACCCGCAGATCACCTCATCCGCGATCAGCAGTATATCGTACTTGTCGCAGATGCGCTTAATTTCAGGCCAATATGTGTCGGGTGCGATGATCACGCCGCCTGCGCCCTGCACAGGTTCGGCGATGAAAGCAGCGACGCGATCTTCGCCCAGTTCCTGAATGGCTTCTTCCAGCTCGCGCGCGCGCGCAAGGCCGAATTCCTCGGGGCTCATATCGCCGCCTTCCACCCACCAGTTCGGCTGGTTGATATGGTGGACATTCGGGATTGGAATGCCGCCCTGCGCATGCATTCCTGCCATGCCACCCAACGACGCCGATCCAACAGAAGAACCGTGATAGGCATTCTTGCGGCTGATGATGATTTTCTTGTCCGGCTGACCTTTTTCGGCCCAATAGGTGCGCACTAGACGGATGTTGGTGTCGTTGGCCTCGGACCCGCTTCCGGCAAAGAAGACATGGTTCAGATCACCTGGCGCAAGCTCAGCCAGTTTTGCAGCCAGTGCAATGGCGGGCGTATGAGTCGTCTTGAAGAAAGTATTATAATACGGCAGCTCGCGCATTTGACGTGCGGCTGCATCGGCCAGTTCGTTGCGGCCATATCCGATATTTACGCACCACAATCCGGCCATACCATCCAGAATTTCATGACCTTCGCTATCGGTCAGATAGACGCCCTTGGCACGGGTGATGACCCTGACACCTTCGTCTGCCAGCGCCTCATTGGTTGAAAAAGGATGCAAATGGTGTGCTGCGTCCAGCGCCTGCAATTCGGCAGTGGGCATGTGATTGGTGATGGTGGACATCTCGGATTCTCCAGCAAGCGTCGTTGCCAGATAGAATATGATCAAATTTTATGCTGTCAATCGAATCGCTGGTTTCTAGGTGCTTGGCAAAGCATCGCCCATCATTCCCATACCCTGCTCAATGTCCTGCGCTGTCGCTAACGCGGCCTTTTCTGCATCACGCTCACGTAGCGCGGCAATAATGTCTTTGTGTCTGTCGGGCAGGCTTTGAGTGCCGAAGCGACCGCAAACGATGCGCAACGAAGGGCCGAATCGCAGCCATAGCCGTTCGGCTAGATCAACAAGTATCGGAGCGTCCGCATGGGAATACAAAGATTGGTGAAAGGCGTGGTTCAAACGCAGGTAACCCCCTACGTCCCCATCCGCGATCATATTGTCCAATCGTTGATCCAGCTGCTCAAGATAGTCGATCTCGGTTATAGATATGTTCTTTGTGGATCGCCTGGAAAGCTCTGTTTCTATTGAAATTCTTGCAAAAATCATCTGCTCGATGTCGTTGGCTGAAAGCAGCGGGACGCTCACGCGACGATTGCCCTGAAAAATGAGCGCGCCGTCGGAAATCAGACGGCGTATCGCCTCGCGCACCGGAGTCATGCCGACACCAAGCGAATCAGTCAGGCCCTGGATCGTGACCGGCTGCCCGGGCACGAGATCGCCAAACAGAATCTGGGATTTCAGTGTCCGATAGACCTGCTCGTGCGCTGGGCGTTTTTCTTCATCTACCGGAGGTGTATCTGCTTTATTTTTGATCAAATCCAAAAGGTTTGCCCCAATCCAAGTGTTTCTGTCTTGCCAGAATCTTCACCTATTCCGACCATAGGTGAAACCGTCGTGAAACGCAAAACTTGATCAAATCCAAAAAAAGGTCAAAATGGCCGCACAGTTGCAGGGAGAAAAATATGAAACTGAAAACGCTGGGGATGACAGCGATCGTCGCATTGGGGACTTCGGCCGCGTTTGCTGAAGAAGTGCGCGTCTATAACTGGTCCGACTACATTGACGAAGATCTGCTGAGCAAATTCGAAGAAGAAACAGGGCTAACCCTGATCTACGATGTGTTCGACAGCAACGAGGTTTTGGAAACAAAAATGCTGGCCGGTGGGTCAGGCTATGATGTGGTTGTGCCTTCAGGCACGTTCCTACAACGCCAGATCCAGGCCGGCGCATTCCAGGAACTGGATGCCGCCAAGCTGTCGAATGCAGGCAACCTATGGGATGTGATCCAGGAACGAACCGCAGGGTATGACCCCAACAACGCCTACTCGATCAACTATATGTGGGGCACGACAGGTATCGGGTTGAATGTCGGCAAGGTCAAAGAAGTGCTGGGCGACGATGTTGCGCTTAACAGCATGGATCTGGTGCTCAAGCCCGAGAACATGGAAAAGCTGGCCTCGTGTGGGGTGCATTTCCTCGACGCACCGTCTGAAATCATTCCGATGGTGCTGCAGTATATCGGCGAAGACCCTGACAGCCACGACACAGACGTAATTGGGAAAACCGAAGAGATTCTGACCAGTGTGCGCCCGTATGTTCAGAAATTCCATAGCTCGGAATACATCAATGCGCTCGCCAATGGTGATATCTGCGTTGCTGTCGGCTGGTCGGGCGACATCTTGCAGGCACGCGACCGTGCGGCAGAAGCGGATAACGGCGTGGAAATTGAATACCATCCCTTTGCGGAAGGCTCGCTGATGTGGTTTGACCAGATGGCTATTCCGGTCGACGCACCAAACCCCGAAGGCGCGCACCAGTTCCTGAACTTTATCTTGGATGCCAACAACATGGCTGCGGCGTCGAATTATGTGTACTACGCCAACGGCAACAAGGCCTCGCAGGAGTTTCTTGAAGAGGACGTGATCGGTGATCCGGCGATCTATCCGGATGATGCGACCATGCAGAACCTCTACATCACCACACCTTATCCGGCAAAGACCCAGCGGGTGGTGACACGTCTCTGGACCAAAGTGAAATCAGGCACCTGATCTGATCATAGCGCAAGGCGGGCCCACTGCCTTGCGCCATTTTTATCCTGACCGATAAACGGGGGCCGCCTTGAATTCTGAAGTCTTTGCGCCGTGGGATGACCCGCAGGCGAAACCCTTGATCCAGTTCCAGAACGTCACTAAGCGTTTTGGCGCATTCACCGCAATCGACAATCTTTCACTGGATATCTACGAGCGTGAGTTCTTTGCGTTGCTCGGCCCGTCGGGCTGCGGCAAGACCACGATGATGCGGATGCTGGCCGGATTCGAAACCCCCACCGATGGTCACATCCTTCTGGGTGGACAGGATATCGACCCGATCCCGCCCAACAAACGGGCGGTAAACATGATGTTTCAGTCGTATGCGCTGTTTCCTCATCTCAGCATCTGGGACAACATCGCCTTTGGCCTGCGCCGGGACAATATGCCCAAGCGCGATCTGGAAGAGCGGGTCGATGAGATGCTGCGCCTAACCCGGCTGGAACAGTTCGCACGCCGCAAGCCGCACCAGATCTCGGGTGGTCAACGCCAACGCGTCGCGCTGGCCCGGTCATTGGCCAAAGCACCAAAACTGCTATTGCTCGACGAACCTTTGGGCGCTTTGGATAAGAAACTCCGTCAGGATACTCAGTTCGAGTTGATGGACATTCAGGAAAAAACCGGCACGACCTTTGTCATCGTGACGCACGATCAGGAAGAGGCGATGACCGTTGCCAGCCGAGTGGCCGTGATGGATCAGGGCAAACTGATGCAAGTGGCAACCCCAGATCGCATCTATGAGACGCCAAACTCGGTTTATGTTGCTGATTTCATTGGGGATGTGAATATCATTGAGGGACGCGCTACCGCAGCAGGCGACGAAAGCTATCAGATCGAGTGGGCAGAAGGGCAGCCCCCGTTAGCGGCGTCTTCTGCGACCCAACTGTCCAATGGTCAGGGCTGTCATCTGGCGATCCGGCCTGAAAAGGTCGCGATCTCTGCCGAGCGCCCGGTCGATGCGATCAACGCCATTCAGGGCAAGGTGCATGACATCGCCTATCTGGGCAACTTGTCGACCTATCATGTCGAACTGCCAAACGGCACGATCATCAAGGCGCAAACAGCGAATACCCGCCGTATCTCGCGCCGCTCATTCACCTGGGAAGACCCGGTTTGGCTGTCCTGGACAGCGACTGCCGCAGTTCTGCTGGAAAACTGATGCGCCGCGCTGTTCTTATCGCTGTCCCGTATGTCTGGTTGCTGGCACTGTTCTTGGTGCCGTTCTTTATCGTCCTAAAGATATCGCTTTCAGACACCGCACTTGCCATTCCGCCCTACACTCCGACGCTGGACCTGTCCGCAGGTTGGGCGGGTATCAGGGATTTCTTCAGCCAGCTTGATCTGGAAAACTTTGTCTGGCTGACTGAAGATGATCTTTATTGGAAGGCCTATCTGTCCAGCGTAAAGATCGCGCTGATCTCAACGGTGTTGACGCTGATTGTCGGGTATCCGATCGCATATGCGATGGCGCGCGCACCTGAAGAGTGGCGACCTACATTCATGATGCTGGTCATCCTGCCGTTCTGGACTTCGTTTCTGATCCGGGTCTACGCATGGATGGGTATCCTCAGCAACGAAGGCTATCTGAACCAATTGTTGCTGTGGACGGGCATCATCTCGACCCCGTTGACCATTCTGAACACGAATACCGCAGTTTATATCGGTATCGTTTATACCTACCTACCTTTTATGATCCTGCCGATTTATTCGTCGCTTGAACGGATGGACGGGTCGCTGATCGAAGCCGCCGAAGACCTTGGGTGTTCGCGACTGCAGGCATTCTGGTTGATCACAATCCCCTTGTCGCGCCCCGGTATTATCGCGGGCTGCTTCCTCGTGATGATTCCGGTGATTGGGGAATTCGTAATCCCCTCGCTACTGGGCGGATCGGGGACCTTGATGATCGGTAAGGTGCTGTGGGAAGAGTTCTTCTCGAACCGCGATTGGCCCGTCGCCAGCGCGGTGGCCGTGGTTCTGTTGCTCATCCTCGTGATCCCGATTGTGCTGTTCCAGCGCAACCAGCAAAAGCAGACGGAGGCAGAACAATGAACAGGCTGAGCTGGTTCAACACTGTCTCACTGACGCTGGGATTTGCCTTTCTGTATATCCCGATGATCATCCTGATCATCTTCAGCTTCAACGAAAGCAAGCTTGTCACTGTTTGGGCCGGTTTTTCGACCAAATGGTACGGCGAGTTGATGCAGAACGAAGCCTTTCTTGATGCAGCCTGGGTCACGCTGCGCGTTGCCGTATTCTCATCAACGCTGGCCACGATTCTGGGCACCGCAGCGGCCTATGTTCTGGTACGCGGTGGGCGGTTCTTTGGGCGAACACTGTTTTCCGGGATGATCTATGCCCCGCTCGTGATGCCCGAAGTGATCACGGGTCTGTCGCTGCTGTTGTTGTTCATTGGCATCGGATTGGACCGGGGGATCTTGACCATCGTTCTGGCGCACACGACGTTTTCGATGTGTTTTGTCTCGGTCGTCGTATCCTCGCGTCTTGTGACCTTTGATCGGTCGTTGGAAGAGGCCGCACTGGATCTGGGCTGTTCTCCTGCGCAGGCGTTTCGCTTGGTCACCCTGCCGATCATCGCTCCGGCGGTGATTTCAGGATGGCTGCTGGCTTTCACCCTGTCGCTGGATGACCTAGTGATTGCTTCGTTTACATCTGGGCCTTCTGCCACCACCTTGCCGATCAAGATTTTCTCGGCTGTGCGTTTGGGCGTCAGTCCCGAGATCAATGCGCTGTCAACATTAATGATCACGGTTGTCACGGTGGGCGTTATTACCGCGTCCCTGGTGACCAAGCGGGCGATGGTTAGGCAGAAACAGGATGAGTTGGCCGCGGCAAGCGCTGAATGAGGCGTATATTTCCTGATTATGCCTACGGCCCCGCGCCACGCGCGGGGTGTTGGTGGGATGAGACGATCGCGACCCCTGCTTGGCCAAAGCTCGAAGACGATATCAGCGTTGATGTCGCCGTCATCGGGGGTGGGTTTACCGGCTTGTCCGCCGCATTGCATCTGTCCGAGGCAGGGGTTTCGGTCGCTGTGTTCGAGGCGGAAACACCGGGCTGGGGGGCGTCCGGTCGAAACGGGGGCTTTTGTTGTCTGGGCGGGTCAAAGCTCAGCAAGGCTGGTCTGACCCGTCGCTATGGTCAGGTGGCAACGCAGGCCTATTACCAAGCGGAAGAAGACGCCGTTTCACTGGTTGCTGACCTTCTGCGTGATAACCAAATCGACGCCGAAACGCATTCCAAGGGTGAAACTCAACTGGCCCATTCACGGCGCGCGATGGAACGATTGCGCCGGTCGGTCGATCCGGCCGGACAATTACATGAGATTGACGATCTGCAGGGCCTCGGGCTGGGTGGGGCGTTTTTCGGCGGCTATACAACGCCAATTGGCTTTGCCCTGAACCCCCGAAAGTATCTGTTCGGTTTGGCTGGCGCCGCCCAGGCAAAGGGCGCAACTCTGTTCCAGAACAGCCCGATCACGCAGATCAAACAGGCCGCCTCGGGATTCGTGCTGACCTCGCCTGCGGGTCACGTTCGTGCTTCGAAGGTTCTGGTGTGCACAAATGGCTACTCAAGCGAGGATCTGCCGCCCTGGTTGGCCGCGCGTTATATGCCTGCACAGTCAACGGTTATTGTGACGCGGCCTCTGACTGATGTCGAGCTGCAGGCGCAAGGCTGGACGTCGGATCAGATGGCCTATGACACGCGTAATTTATTGCACTATTTCCGATTGATGCCTGATCGACGATTTCTGTTCGGGACACGAGGGGGGCTGCTATCATCTCCTGGGGCTGAGGCGCGCATTCGGCAAAAAGCTTTCAGGGATTTCAAGGGGCTATTCCCCGCCTGGAACAGTGTCGATGTCACACATACGTGGTCCGGCTTGGTTTGCCTTGCCCGCAACCTCGTGCCCTTTGTTGGCCCGGTTGCTGAGCATCCGGGGATGTTTACAGGATTTGCTTACCACGGCAATGGCGTGGCGATGGGAACATATTGCGGTCGTGCTTTGGCGCGACTGGTGCTGGGGCAATCCGCAGACATCCCGTCCCCTATTGCGGGTACGCCGGGGCGGTTTCCTTTTGGCCGTTGGCGTCGCGCTGTCATGCCGCCAGCCTATGCGTATCTGGGTCTGGCGGACCTATAAGGCCTCAACTTCCAGCTCATACCCAATGGCATAATCAGCCGCACCATTTTCGGCCCGCCAAAGACAATAAGCTGCCATGCGCCAGGCAAACCAAGGCCTCAATGACAGATAGCGTTCGGTGATATCGGGTTGGTCGTAGGCCTTAAGAAACAGCGTCTCTTCGGCCTCGGACAAGGGCGCGCCACGATAGAGTTGCTGCATCGCAGGTGAAAGGAATATCGCCAAGTCTTCACATGGGTCACCGAAGGCCGGGCATTGCCAATCGATCAGCGTCAGCCCATTTTTCGATTGCAAGATGTTTCCCGCGACCGGATCGCCATGGATCAAGCACCGCGCGGATAACGGCGGTACTTGGGCCTGAGGTTTTTTTGCAAGCAACGATCGCCGCTCTTCCGCGTGGCAATCAGCCAGAATTTGACACGCGTGCTGTTCCAGATCTTCGCTGCCATTGCAGCCGTTAGGGAGGTCCAGATTGACCGGAATTTGGTGCAACCTTCCGAGCAGATGGGCCACGCCCGAAACATCGTCCTGCCAAGGGACGCCCGGTGCGTGGTCATAGTAGACCCAGCTATCGTCTCCAAAGGAACCCGTGGCACGTAAATTGGGCACGAAGCCAAAGCTGTTGAGCGTGCGCAGACATTCTGACTCAAGCCGGGCATCGTTGCGAAACAAGGGGTTCTGAAACCCGGTGCTGTATAACTTCAGAACGGCATCACTATTGCTGGACAAAACCTTCCAGACATGATTGGTCCGCCCACCGTACAACACCTCGAAGGTCACGTCGTGGCGGATCAAACCTTGGGTGCTGAGCTGGGCAACAAGACCCGGGGGAGGTTGGTGATGATCAGACAGGAGAGATACCGGTTTAGGGGGCGAGTCGCGATGCACCAAGCTTTGGCCCGCCTTGCCTTCTAGATCAAGCACCCGTGCGGATTTGCGTGACCATTTCGGCGGACACCTCTGCACCGCTCTCCAGTTTCAGGATGATGCCACCTTCACTGGCCTGTGCCTCTACCACCCGACCGAAGGCAGATGCGGGCGTGCTGGTTAGTAACTCACCTCTTTTGAAGCTCTCCAATGTGGCTGAGTAACTGCCAGCGGGAAAGGGATCACCGGCACTGCTGACCCCGGCCCACTCGAATTCGGCCTTATCGGTGGGCACAGGGATGCGATCGACAATGGTGCCCTGGTCGTTGCGGATGACCAACTCGGCCCGGTCGGCAGTGGGTTCGGCCTGAGCAAAAATCGGAACAGGCTGATCTACAAAGCGAAACGGTGCATCGGTTTTGACATTCATCCCAACCCACCCGGTGAGCTGATTAAGGTCGACTGCCCCCATTGTCAGCGCGAGACCAGACAGAAGCTCATTGGCTTTGACTTGTTGTTCGACCATCGAGAACTGCGCCAGCTGAGAGGCATATTCGGAGGAATCCAGAGGTTCAAGCGGATCCTGATTGCGCGCCTGCACGGTCAGCATGCGCAGAAAGGTCTCGAAATCTGACGTCAGTGCCGAGCGTTCCGAATTGTTGTTTGCGCCGGGATTTGCACCCGTTGCGGTCACTGAATTGGTCGCTGAAATCATCAATTAAAGCCTCATATCAAGGCCCCGTTCAGGGCCAGCCGGAAGTATGGGTGCCTTATGGTCCGCGTCGCGAACCATTTCGACCGTTTCTGAGGAAGGGTCAGGCTCTGATGGGTCACCATGCTGGGACGAGTCCCCGGACATGCTAAGATCAAGCGACAGATCCCCATAACCCAGCTTTTCGAACTCAGCCGACAGGATCGCAATGTGTCGCCGCATCAGGTCCAGTGTTTCGGGCCGTTCGGCCGCGATCGATAGATGAAACCCGTCTTCTCGACCGTTGAGCGTGATTGATACGCGCCCAAGCTCTTCGGGGTTCAGAGCTATTTCAACGCCACCGGTATTTGGTCGGGTCGAAATCGAAGCGGCCAGTTGCCCCGCAATCGTGCGTGCCGTTTCCGCGCGGGCTGCGGCGATGGGCATCGCTTGCGTCGTGTCGCGTATCGTGTGGCCCACCGCTGTGTCTTTGACTGCAAAAAGGTCATCAACTTCCGCGCTGATCGCCGTTTCAGCAATAGCATCGCCCGGAGCCCGGTCGAGATTCCAAGCTGTTGTCTGCGGTTTCAAGGCGGCAGAAATGACAGTTTGCCGGGTTATTCGAGCCTCTACAGGCTCAACTGCGCGTGCGACGAGTGGCACCTCTGGTTCGGGACTTGGCGGTTCCAGTTTCGAAAACGTATCCCCCATAAAGCTAGCATTTAGCGCGTGTGAGGCCGGCCTATGGTGTAGATATCCATTTCCGCTAACATCAAGGATCGGAACTTGGGTTGGCGCTCGAAGCACGTTTGCGTCAGGCCTTGGGGCAGCCGCTTCGGGTGAGCCTGCATTTTGTCTTAGCGTTGAATTTTCAGAGGCCAACTGCGAAATTTGCGGTACCGGGCTGGGCGGAGCGGCAACATGGTTCGTCTCACCGACGGCAAAATCCGCTTGGTGTTTCGGCGCATTTGCG
The DNA here is from genome assembly GCF_057221175.1 of Ruegeria sp. HKCCD3925. Taxonomy (NCBI): domain Bacteria; kingdom Pseudomonadati; phylum Pseudomonadota; class Alphaproteobacteria; order Rhodobacterales; family Roseobacteraceae; genus Ruegeria; species Ruegeria sp. HKCCD3925. The sequence goes on along the minus strand of NZ_JBWVBI010000008.1, from coordinate 141,618 downwards.
ACCTCTTGCGCAGCCACCTGCAGTTGGGCGGGCTCTAGTTCGTCGGTTTTGATTGTCTCAGTTGAATCTGCCGTAGAAACAGATGGAATTTCTGATTGTTCGGATGGCAGGTTTGAATCAGCCACAAACGGATCTACATCCTTCAATTCGATTTGTTCGACATCCTCATTGAGCACTTCCTCAAAGGCAAACCCACCTTTGGTATCACGCTCTTTACCCTGAGATGCCCCCGGTTTGTCACCCGTGGCAGATGCAGGCGACATGATCGTCAGCGGGTTGGTCATTTTTCGCTCCGGGGTTTCTTTGATCTGGCCGGCACTGTGCCCACAGGAAGTTACGTTTATTTTAACCGCTTTCCCCTTTGATCGAGAAAGTTCATAGCAATTTTCGGAGAATCCGATGACGATTACATCTACCAGTGCGACCATGCACTCCGCCCAGATTCCACAGAAGCTGAAAGCCGCCTCTGTTGAGCTGGAGGCCGCTTTTCTGGCTGAAATGCTCAAGTCAGCAGGACTCGGCCAAGCACGAAGTTCCTTTGGCGGTGGTGCAGGCGAAGATCAGTTTGCTTCGTTTCTGGTGCAACAGCAGGCACAGCAAATGGCAAAGGCGGGTGGAATCGGCCTTTCGGAAATTTTGTTCAATGCAATGATGGAGAAGTCCGATGAATAAAGATCCGATTCATGCACTGGAAGACCTTTTGGATCTGGAGCGCACAGCGCTGGTCCAGGGGGATTTGACCGATCTGGATCGATTGGTGCCTGAAAAAGAGAACTTGATCGGTGCAATAAATGATCTGCAGGTGTTGGAAAGCGATGATCTGATCCGGATCCAGAAGAAGGTCGTGCGCAACCAAGCCCTTTTGAACAGTGCGGCCGAGGGTATTCGGGCTGTGGCGGACCGAATGGCGGAACTGAAACAGGTCCGGCAGGAGTTCAGCACTTATGACGCCTCGGGGCAGCGTAGTGGGTTTGCCTTGCGATCGCGGGCAAAGCTGGAAAAACGGGCATAGCATCAGGTTTGATTCAAATCCGAGATTTCGGATTTGCCCGTCTTAGCACTCCGTTAGGAGATCGGGGGCAAATGTGGCGATGCACCTGAAACAACGGGTGGCGCGAAGGCCACAAGGCACGACGCACAGGTCAGAACGACAGAATGCCTGCCGGTTTGGTGGGTCCAACATGGGCGTCAAACGCGCCCGAACGCTAAGAGGATGACAAATATGTCCAGCATTCTGACGAACAATGGCGCAATGGTTGCGCTGCAAACTCTCAAATCGGTCAACAAGAACCTCGCACAGACGCAAAACGCGATCTCGACCGGCAAGGATGTGGCTACAGCCAAGGATAACTCGGCTGTCTGGGCCATCTCGAAGGTGATGGAATCAGACGTCAACGGCTTCAATGCGATCAAGGACAGCCTGGCCTTGGGTGAATCCACTGTCGCAGTTGCACGAAACGCCTCAGAAACTGTGACGGATCTGCTGAACCAGATGAAAGGCAAGATCGTTGCGGCGCAGGAAGACAACGTTGATCGTGCTAAGATCAACACCGATGTGGCCGCGCTTAGGGATCAGATCGAATCGGTTGTCGGCGCTGCCCAGTTCAACGGCCTCAATCTGGTGAACGGTGGGGCTGGCGCAAGCATTCTGTCCTCTTTGGATCGAGACAATGCAGGCAATGTGACAGCGTCTTCCATTAGCGTATCGGCGCAAAACCTGTCGACAGGTGGTTACACTGCTGCCGACGTGTTCACTGGAACTGACGGGGTCACCGCGGATACGGCCGACGCATTCGGATTTTCGTTGGATGGAAACGGCGGAAGCGATGATGATGGAAGCATCGTGATCGCTGATCCGGGCACATTGTCCGCTGGCGATACTTTCACGGTCCGACTGGGCGACGATGTCGCGTCTTATACAGTCCGGGCTGAGGATATCGCCGCAGGCAACGCGCCCGAAGAGATCATCGCTGCGGGGCTAAAAGCTGCCATCGAAGCTTCGGATGCCAATGTTTCGGTCGTCTATGATCCGGGTACGAATGCTGCGCAACTCGATATCACCAACGAAGGGTCAGATTCGCTGCAGATCAGCGGTCAATATGCCAATGCGAACTCTGGCGGTCTAGGCGCTCTGGCCTCGATTGATGTGTCGACTTCTGCCGGCGCATCCGCAGCGCTTGGCGCGATCGAAGGCCTCATCGATACTGCGATTGATGCCTCGGCGGCTTTTGGTTCGGCGCAGGGTCGGATCGAGACCCAGAAAGAGTTCATCTCGAACCTGTCTGACTCGTTCAAATCCGGTATCGGCTCGTTGGTTGACGCTGACATGGAAGAAACCTCGGCGCGACTACAAGCGTTGCAGGTCCAGCAACAGCTGGCAACCCAATCGCTATCGATCGCGAACCAGGCGCCACAGTCCATCCTGTCGCTGTTCCGTTAACTTTGGAACTGATCCGGGGCACGCACGCCGTGCCCCGGACTTGATCGCCCGTTGAAGGACAATTGGAAGGATTTCAAGTGACACCGCAAACGCTTGCTCACCGCGCTTATGCGCAATCTGCTGCACCGACGCGAACACCTCGGGATACAGAGTATGAGGCGATTTCCAGGATTACACATCGGTTGAAGGCTGCTTCCACGCGGAAAACGGCTGATTTCCGAGGGTTCGTTCAAGCCTTGCACGAAAATCGCCGCCTGTGGACTGTGCTGGCAACCGATGTGGCGGATGCGGATAACGGGCTGCCGAGCAATCTGCGGGCGCGGATTTTCTATTTGGCTGAGTTTACCGAACAACACAGCAGCCAGGTGCTGGCGAACAAGGCGACCGTTGAGCCGCTGCTTGAGATCAACATGGCCGTGTTGCGCGGGCTACGTCAAATGAGGGGCAACTGATGGGGGGTCTGGTCCTGAAACTTGCCCCAAAGGAACGGGTTCTGATCAATGGTGTTGTAATCGAAAACGGGGATCGACGCAGTCGGTTTTCGATCATGACACCTCAGGCAAATGTCCTGCGCCTGCGCGATGCCATTCACCCGGAAGAGGTCAACACGCCGGTACGCCGTGTCTGCTATGCCGCGCAGTTGGTTCTGTCAGGCGATACCGAACCTGAGCAGGCGCGCCAGCAACTTCTGCGGCGCGTGGAAGAACTGAGCCAGGTTTTCACGGATGCCGACAGTCGCCGGGTCCTGGCCAACGCAACTGAAGCGTTGGTGGCAGAGCAATATTATAAGTGTTTGAAGGCTTTGCGTTCACTGTTGCCGCGCGAAGAACGTCTGATGGCATATCAGCAGTGACCTTTCAGCCGGTCATACCATCAAGTGGGCTAGTTGGCTGGCGCTTTTTGCAGCGTACTTATGATGCGCAGCTTCAAAGCTATTCCACCTCGGGGATCAACGAACGGGACTCAAGGTATTTTCTCGACAATATTGGCAAGGTCCAGACGGCCGAGGATCTGGTTTCGGACCGACGGTTGTTGCAGGTGGCTTTGGGTGCGTTTGGCTTGGAAGGTGATCTCGACAATCGGTATTTTGTCCAAAAAATCTTGTCCGATGGAACGCAGGCTGACGATGCGCTTGCGAACAGGCTGGCCGACGGCAGGTACCGTGATTTTGCCAATGCCTTTGGACTTGGTCCCGGCGATGTGCGCAAGACCGGATTGGTGGACGCCATGGAAAAGATCGCCGACGACAACTTGATTGCGCGTTTTGAAATCTCGGTTGGTGAAGCAGATGAATCGATGCGTATCGCGTTGTACACCCAGCATGCATTGCGCGATCTGGCTGGCCAGGGTGGCAGTGAGGACAGAAGGTGGTTTGATCTGATGGGGCTGCCTCCCTTGCGCCGCATGATGGAAACGGCATTGGGGCTGCCTTCAGCATTTGCGCAACTGGATATCGACAAGCAGCTTGAGGTTTTCAAAGATCGATTGCAGCGTATTACGGGTTCATCCGATCTGGCGCAGTTCACTGAAAGTGAGGCAATCGAAAAGCTGACCGACACGTATTCGGCCCGCAATCAGATCAATCAAATCCAACAGTCGATCTCACCTGCGCAGACGGCTCTGATCCTGCTGGGCGGTGGTTTTTGAACCATTGATGTCAACCAGACACGGTGTGTACGGTATCTCGCGCAAGGCCATAGGTTGACCGATCCGAGATAGCGAGATAGTGGGTGGCACAATTTGAGGTTCAACTCTTGCGAAGTAAACTGTCAAATCAGGCATCGGCTGAGGTTTGCAGGGCAAATGATTTGATCGGTTGCGAGACGTTGTGCAGCTTGATCGCCCCTAAAGGGATCGCCTGTTTGCAAACAGGTTCGATATCTTGCGAGACAACAATTCTATGTCCGACGGTTTTGCCATATTCGCCCAATCTGGCAGCGACATTGGCGGCCTGACCGATCACGGTAAAGTCCAACCGTTCGCGTGAGCCCACATTGCCATAGGTGACGCGGCCATAGGCGACACCAATCGAGCAGTCGAAATCATGATCACTTCCGTCACTGCGCAATTCACCCAGTTTTTCTACGATCTCAGTTGCCGAAAGCTGCGCGCTGGATCGGGCTTTGGCGGCATCGTCACCCGCCGGGAAGACGGCAAGAACAGCGTCGCCGATGAATTTCAGAACTTCTCCGTCATGGTCGTGCACGATCCCTGAAACTGTCTCAAAAAACGCATTCAGTAGCTCGATATAGTCATCACGCCCCAGTTTTTCTTCCAATGCGGTTGAATTTCGAAGATCGCAAAACATGATCGCCGCATCTATGTCATCGCCATCACCGCGGCGAATCTCGCCCCCCAGAACGCGCGCACCGCTGCGCTTGCCTACATAGGTTTCCAGCAGAACCTGCGCGTTTTCGCGCTGCATGAAGACCTCGTAGAACCGCGCGATGACAGTAGAGCATTCAAAAACCAGACCCAGATTCTCAGTCGTGAACCCATCGGGATGATCGCAAGTCAGGGTCAGGACATTCGTCCGCCCATCCGAGAAAGGCAGTGGCATGGCAACGTAATCGGTGGCCCCTTTTGCGCGCAGGTCTTCGATGATCGGAAAGCTGTTATGCGGATTGTCGTTGTTCAGGCGCTGGCGGACACCACCCAACCCGTTTGAAACGTGACGCAGAGGGCTATTGGTAAAAGCAGGGTGATCATGAATTTCATAGGTCGGAGTGTGAGTCGAAATCTCAGCCGAGTCTTTCTCCCAGATATAGTGTTTGCCTGCGATCAGCGGATGCAGCGACCAGACCAGAATGCTTAGGCGTTGAATAGCGATGCCATGTTCCAGCATTTTCTCGGCCAGCGTTTTTGTAAAGGCATCAGGAGTGCTAATTTCGGACGCACCGCGCATCAGCCAATCGATCAGGGGGCCGCTGATATTGCCATCGTCGGGTTGACGCAGTTGGTTGTCGCCGAGGTCGATCCGCGTCGCGGTATCCGGCATGAATCCAATATGGCCCTGAATGGCCGCGCTTTCAGGGAAGGCGTCTTCATAAGCCCAAATCGAGTTCGTAAGGCGCTCTTCCGGTAGGCTAATGTCGTGATAGGTTGCGGTACCCTTGAAGGGGCAGAACGTCTGCAATTCGGTCTCAGGGCTGAGTTCGACGCACAGGTCTTCGCGCGGAACATAGATCGCGGGAGGTAGCCGCGTTTCGTACATCACTTTGGCGTTGTGGCTTTCGGCCAGGAGTATATCACCACGGTAGATCGCGATCCGTCCCTGCAGCGGCTCAACGGATATCCCATAGCCTTTGACATTCGGTGTGGCATGGACGTTCATCTGCAACCTCCCTTGGCCAAGCCCGTATATCATGGGTCTTGAGGGCGAGAATTCCAAGATGCGCACGTAGATTTTACCGCAATGGCATCCTCAGACCATTTGAATAACGTCTTTCTCAATCGACAGCATATAGCCCTTCTTGGCGATGTTCTTCACCAGCAGCTCACTGACCATCTGATTTCCCAAGGCGTCGCGCAGGCGTTTGATCCGGGTTGCCCCAGCGGCCTCATCGCAATCTGCAGCGTTTCTGCCCGAGATCATCGCTTCGATCTGGGCACCCGACAGGACCTCGTCATCAAGCCGGGATTCAGCCAGAACTGAAAGCGTTTCCATCGCGGCGGGGGTCAACTTAAAATCCATGTTGTTGAGATAAACGGTATTCTCTTCACGGCTGATCAGCAGGGATGTTACCTGGATCCCCGTCCGTTCAATCTGGGCCATGCGGCGGTTCAGCAGAACCAGCATGACCAGAAAAACAAGCGCGGTGATCAGCATGGCGCTGGCAAAGACCAACAGCACGAAGATGACCATTCGATAGCTGGATAGCGTATCGGCAAAGGCGGTGCCCGATTGCGCCAGAATCTCGAGCAGACGGATTTCCGATTGCGAGGTCAGGTCAGCCTCGACAAACAGCCGTTCAACCCGCGCGTTGAAGGCATTTGCGTCCGGTAGCGTCCAGAACAGGAAAACCGCTGCAGTCACCAGGATCGCGACGATTGCCGCAATCCCCAGACCAACCAGCCGAACCCCCGAACGACGCGCCTCAGTAACGGAGATAGTATTTTCCGGCATTGGCCTTCCTTTGATCCAATCCACCCGCCTCGAAAACGGTCATCACGTTCAGCAGGGTCCAGCCGTTTGATTTCAGCCGCTTGGCGACTTCTTTCCGGGCCGAGCCTTTATCGCAGTTTGAGACCTGCATGACGCCATAGTGCAGGCGTAAGGGATTGTCCTGCTTGGCCTTGTAGTCGGCATAGCAATCTGCCGCGATGGCTTGCGACCCAACCGATATCAGGGCCGTCAGAGCCAGAGAAGAGAGGATCTGTTTCATGGGCTGCATCCTGCGCATGGGTTGGGTGGATATTCAATAACCTCAGGGGGTTTGTGGTGCTGATATTGAATAACAGTATGCCGTTATTGCTTGTCTGAACGGGGTGGTCGCAGTGTCAGGTTATCAAATTCGCGGTCGGTAACCGGCCTGCCCATTATCCGAAAGGACACGCATCATGCACCGGAAATTTATCGCTCTGATCATAGCAACCGCCGTCGCCATTACGGGGATCTCAGCGTCGCAGGCACGGGCGGCAGATACCCGAGATATTCTCGGCGGATTGGCTGCGATCGCGCTCATAGGTGCTGCGGTCAACCACTATCATCAGGAGAAAAAGCGCGACGAAGAGGCAGAGCGCCGCAAGCGTCACAAGCAGGCTGAAGCCAAGGCGAAGAAGGCCAAGAAAAAACATGCTGTACGCCCGTTGCCAAAGCGGGTGGCGCGGTATGACCTACCGCAGCGTTGCCTGCGCACGTTCAATGCCTATTCGAACAAGCGTCCGCTGCTTGGGCCAAATTGCCTGAAGAAGTACTATAAACATGCCGATAGCCTGCCACACCAATGCAAGGTTGGTTTCTGGAATGGTAAAAAGGTAAAACGGGCATACGAACCCGCCTGCCTGCGCCAGAAAGGATACCGCGTCGTTTACCAGTAACAGGTTTCGAGCAGGAGTGGCGCCATAGAAGCGCCGCGCGGGAGAGGGTGGCGCAAGCTGCCCTCTCTTTTTTCTTGCGAAGCGCTACGAAACGCGATTTGCCAAGGGTATGACGACACCTGATTATGAACTCGAACGGGCTTTGCTAGCACGCGGATATACCCGAATTGCCGGGGTGGATGAGGTTGGGCGCGGTCCGCTGGCCGGCCCGGTTGTGGCCGCAGCGGTTATTTTGAACCCGGATGACATTCCTGCTGGGTTGAACGATTCAAAAAAACTGACGGCCAAGCGTCGCGGCGGTTTGGATGAGATATTGCGCGACCGGGCAGAGGTCGCGGTGGCCGAAGCCACGGTTGCAGAGATCGATGAGCATAACATCCTGCGCGCCTCGCATCTGGCGATGGTACGCGCGGTAGCTGCGCTGGACCCGGCTCCGGATTTCTTGCTGATTGATGGCAACATGATCCCGCGCGGTATGAAATTGCCCTCGCAGGCGGTGGTGAAGGGCGACGCACGGTCGGTGTCGATTTCGGCAGCATCGATCATTGCAAAAATCTGGCGTGATCAGCTGATGGTGGATTTGGCGCAACAGCATCCCGGCTATGGGTGGGAGGCGAATGCCGGATATCCGACAAAACAGCACCGCGAGGCGTTGCAAAATCTTGGCGTGACCCCACACCATAGACGTTCGTTCAAACCGGTCCACAATATCTTGTATCAAGAGTAAATCGTAAGTCGCTGATTCAAAAAAGAAATTGACGGCGAATCATCTTTGACTCATCCTTGTCTCAACCAAATGAGCGCAAAAGCGCCGTGGAACTGAGGCAGTGATATGACCACAATCAAGACAAAGGGCGCAGCCGCGCTCCCTTTAAACACGATTCTATCCGGTGACTGCATCGAGGCGATGAACAGTCTGCCCGAGGCGTCGATTGACCTGATTTTTGCGGACCCCCCGTATAATTTACAGTTGAAAGGTCAATTGCACAGGCCCGATAATTCTCAGGTCGATGCGGTCGATGATCACTGGGATCAGTTCAGCAGCTTTGGGGCTTATGACCAGTTCACGCGGGAATGGTTGAAGGCTGCGCATCGTCTGCTGAAGCCCAATGGTGCGATCTGGGTGATTGGGTCTTATCACAACATTTTCCGCGTGGGTTCCGCCCTGCAGGATGCGGGTTATTGGATTCTGAACGACGTTGTGTGGCGTAAATCCAACCCGATGCCAAACTTCCGTGGCAAGCGGTTTACCAATGCGCATGAAACAATGATCTGGGCGTCCAAGCGCGAAGGGGCCAAATACACGTTTAACTACGAAGCACTGAAAGCGCTGAACGAAGGTGTGCAGATGCGCAGCGATTGGGTACTGCCGATCTGCACCGGGCATGAACGACTCAAGGACGAAAACGGCGATAAGGCGCACCCGACACAGAAACCGGAATCACTGCTGCATCGTGTCCTGATTGGCTCGACCAATCCCGGTGACGTGGTGCTGGATCCGTTCTTTGGCACGGGCACCACAGGTGCTGTAGCGAAAATGCTGGGGCGTGAGTTCATTGGGATTGAGCGCGAAGAAAGTTATCGCAAGGTGGCTGAAAAGCGTATCTCAAAGGTCCGTAAGTTTGACCGCGAAGCGTTGGAAGTCAGCGCCAGCAAGCGCGCTGAGCCGCGCGTGCCCTTTGGCCAATTGGTCGAACGCGGCATGCTGCGCCCGGGTGAGGAACTGTATTCGATGAACCAACGCCATAAAGCCAAGGTCCGCGCCGACGGGACTCTGGTAGGGCAGAACGTCAAAGGTTCAATCCATCAGGTTGGCGCGCATCTGGAAAATGCACCGTCTTGTAACGGCTGGACCTATTGGTGCTTCAAACGCGATGGCAAAACCGTGCCCATCGACGTGTTGCGTCAGCAGATCAGGGCCGAATTGCATAACTGAATACCGCCGGTGCCTGTGGCCTGACACAAGGCACTACGCCTTGCCCCGCCGTTACCGGCGGGGTCTTTTGTTTTTGCCTGTGAGATGATTGCATAGGGCAGCCCCTGACAGCCCATTTGGGAGATAAAGGCAATGACCGAGACCACCGCCAGTCAATCCCGCCTTAGCCGGTTCTTTGTTACGCAACCGGACAACTTCGATCTGGACAACAAATATACCGAGGCAGCACTGGAACGACACAAGCGAGAGGGGCTTGAACTGGCTGTTCGTGCACGCTGGATCGCGATGGCGTTGACCGGGCTGTTGCTGATCTATCTGAATCCCCAGTGGGAGGTCCTATGGTACCATTTCATCCTGCTTCTGATCTGCGCCAATGGTTGGCTGATCCAACGCGCGGGTCGTGTGGGGCAATCCCGGACCGAGTTGCTTTTGATCTTCGTCGATCTGCTGATCATGACGCTGGGGATGATTGTGCCCAACCCGTTCAGCGACGATGTGCGACCACTGGCGATGCAGTATCGGTTCGACAATTTTCAGTATTTCTTCATTATCCTGGCAGCAGGGACGCTTGCCTATTCCTGGCGCACTGTCATTGCGATCGGTTCGTGGACGGCGATGATGTGGACGGCTGGATGGGTGATCGCTTGGTGGGTCGCCACCCCGATCCCTGGGATTAGCGAGCGTGTGGCCGAGGCTTTGTCAGGCTACCCGGATGTGGCCGAGTTCATGGATCCCAACAGTTTCATGCCAACCCTACGCATCCAGCAGGTGATCGTTTTTGTCATGGTCGCAGTGACGCTTGGGGTGTCGATGCGCCGCCTCAATCGCTTGCTGATGTCCAATGCTGGGCTTGAACGTGAACGCGCGAATCTGTCTCGATACTTTTCGCCGAATGTGGTGGATGAGCTGAGCCAGAACGACGAACCTCTGAAGCAGGTCCGCAAAGAGGATATCGCGGTTCTATTTATCGACATCGTTGGCTTCACCAAGTTTTCGGCTGGCCGTGATCCATATGAGGTTATTGAAGTTTTGCGTGGTTTCCACGCCCGAATGGAGACCGAGGTGTTTCGCCATCACGGAACACTCGACAAATACTTGGGCGATGGGCTGATGGCCACGTTTGGAACCCCCGTACCCGGAGAGCTGGATGCAAGCAATGCACTGGCGTGCGCGCGGTCCATGGTCGAGATGATCGACCGTTGGAATTTGGAGCGCAAGCGCGCGGGTGAGCCAGAGATTCAGATCGGGGTCGGGGTTCATTATGGCTCGGTCGTACTGGGGGATATCGGTGCAAACCGGCTGGAATTTGCAGTGATCGGCGATGCGGTGAATGTTGCCGCGAAGCTAGAGGCCCTGACGCGCGATTTTCAAGCGCGCATCATTGTCAGTGATGCATTGCGGTCTCAGGCCCTAAGCGAGACGCCAAATGCGCAAGACATGATGACCGGGTTTGCACAGTACTCGGACCAGCCTGTTCGCGGTGTTACAGCCCCGATGGATGTCTGGGTGCTGTAGCAACCAGGGCTCCCGCCTGTCAGCACCGCATCTAAGATGCGATCCTTCCCGTTGGGCCGGGCAGCGCGCTGCAGTCAGGTGCGAGGGGCAGGGTTGTGCGCTTTGTTGTAAGGCTTCCAGTTGGTGATTTCGGGATAGTATTGACGCCGCCAAGCGCGGACCCTCGGATTCATGATACGCCGCCACAAGGGCGGAATCATCGCGGCAAGGGTCATGACCGGATATCCATGAGGCAGTTGCGGCGCTGCGTCCTGCGTATGGTGTTGCAGCAATGGGAAGCGGCGGTTGGGCTTGTAGTGGTGATCCGAGTGGCGTTGCAGGTTGATCAACAGCCAGTTTGAAGCCTTTTGTGACGCGTTCCAGGAATGGCGCGGGTGCACATGCTCATATTTGCCATCGCCCAGATATTTGCGCGTCAGCCCGTAGTGCTCGACATAGTTAACAAGTTCAAGCTGCCAGATCGCGGTGCCGGCCTGTACCAATAACAGGCCTAGCCCTGCCCATCCGCCGATCAGAAATGCTAGCAGCAGCATGGCTCCTTGCAGGCTCCAATAGCGCCAGAACGGGTTTGCCGGGTCGGTCCACGGGCGGTCTTTGCGGGCCAGTTTTTCCCGCTCGGCGCGAAAGGCTGAGATGAGGCTTTGGCGCAGAACGCGCGGATAGAACCGGTGGAAACCTTCGTTGTAGCGAGCGGTTACCGGATCACGCGGAGTTCCGACGTAGCGGTGGTGAACCAGCAGGTGCTCGGACCGGAAATGGGAATAAAGGACCATCGACAACAGTAAATCGCCCAGCCAGCGTTCCAGTTTGCCTTTCTGATGCATCAGCTCGTGGCTGTAGTTGATCCCGATCGTTCCGGAAAGGACGCCCATGCCGAAGAACACGCCGATTTTTTCGACCGAGCTCATATTTACGGCTCGGGTAGTGTACCAGATCAGCCCATAGAGCGTTAGGAATTGCACCGGCGCCCAGGCTTTGGTCAGCCAGATATACCATTGCAGCCCCGCATCTGGCGTATCCGGGTCGGCGTTTTCAAGGTTTAGGCCGGTCAGCCGGTCTAGCACCGCAAAGACCCACCATGTCGAAAGCGGTACCAGCAGGACCCACCATCCGCCTGCCGTAGTGGTCATCCAGATCAGTGGGATCAGGAGGTATGAGACCCAAAAGGGAAGGGCGGATTGCCATCGGGACAGGGTGTCAGATGCGATCATGTTGAGGCTCCGAAACGTTGGCGGCACCGTAGACCGCGCACTGGGCTTTGCCCAGCGGTCTATTGGCCGCGCCAGAGGTCAAAAGCCTTGCGCATAACCGTGGGCAGGTCGCTGGGCCTGAATTGGTGTTTGTCCATGACAGTCAGACCGTTCGGATCGCAACCGTCTGGCAATTCGGTTGTCCAAATACGCAGGATCAGGTGAAAGTGGGTGAAGGTGTGTCTCACTTCACCGGGGATTTCGTGCCATCGCGCCGGGAACGGAGGGCTTTCCAGCGGTGTTTCGGACCAGTCCGAGCCAGGCCAGCCCAACATTCCGCCCAGCAAACCCTTATCGGGGCGGCGTTCCAACAGCAGGGCACCATCTCCGCGTTGGGCGATGTAGATGTGGCCCAGCCGGGTGGGTTTGGGCTTCTTGGGCGTTTTTTGCGGCAGTTCCACCTGCGTCCTCGCCTTCCGCGCCAGACAGGCCGCATGCAGGGGGCAAATACCGCAAGTCGGAGATTTTGGAGTACAGATCGTTGCACCCAAATCCATGACAGCCTGCGCGTAATCTCCAGGCCGGTGCTGCGGGGTCAATGCCGCGGCTTTTTTCTTTAACAGCGGTTTTGAGGCGGGCAGGGGTTCGTGAATATCATAGAGTCTTGCCATGACCCGTTCGACATTGCCGTCCAGGACAGTTTCGGGCCGATCAAATGCGATGGCTGCGATGGCCGCCGCCGTGTAGGGGCCAACGCCCGGCAGTTCCAGTAGTGCATCGTAATTGTCGGGAAACTGCCCGTTATGCGCGGACGCAACCACCCGCGCGCATTTCAGAAGGTTGCGGGCGCGGGCGTAGTAGCCCAGGCCAGCCCATTCCCCCATGACCTGATCATCTTGCGCATTGGCAAGGGCTTCGACGGTTGGCCAGCGCGTGGTGAAACGAACAAAATAGTCGCGAACAGCGGCAACGGTCGTTTGTTGCAGCATCACTTCGGATAGCCAGACGCGGTAGGGGTCTGGTGCTACGCCTGCGGCACGCGCTGCCGGGCCGATACGCCACGGCATTTCACGTGCGTAGCGGTCGTACCAATCCAGCAGCGTATTGCTCAGGTCAGATTCGGTGCAGTCACGCAAGTTTTATGTAACTCTCTGTCGGGTTTCACTGGCGTCCGGGTATCAGCCTATTACAATAGCGGCGCAGGAGTTGGAAACCAGATGCAACGCAGACGTTCCTCGACCCGCGGGTTCAAGCGCACCGCCACTTTGCTGAACGACCGGATCAGGCAGGCCGGGGAAAGCCGGGGATTTGCCGTCTCGCGCCTTTTGACCCATTGGGCCGAGATTGTGGGCCAGGACATCGCGTCGATCGCCCGGCCGGTGAATGTGGGATACGCCAAGGGTGGCTTTGGCGCGACACTGACGGTGCTGACCACCGGGCCGCAGGCGCCAATGCTGGAGATGCAGAAAGAACAGCTGCGCGACAAAGTGAATGCGGTCTATGGTTACAACGCGATCAATCGGGTGCGTATCACCCAGACCGCGCCTACCGGATTTGCTGAGGGGCAGGCGAGTTTCGATCACAAACCGAAACAGACGAAACCGGTTGTTTCACCAGAAATCGCAGCTGAGGCCGACAATGTGTCGCGCGCGGTTGATGATGAAGATTTGCGCGCGGCCCTTGAACGTTTGGGCCGCAACGTTTTATCCAGACAGAAACGCTAAGAAAGGGCTGATGAATGAGCCGGATTGCAACCGTAATATGTGCGGCTGTCGCCGTGGCCGCTGGCGGCTATTGGCTGACAACGTCGAGTAACACGATCCCTTCGAACCCGCTTGTTGGTGCTGCTGAGGCGCAAGAGGCGGATTTGGACACCTCGACCATCGTCGAGATGGTGCAGGGGGCCGAAGACGCGCCAGTCGAGATCATCGAATATGCATCGTACACCTGCCCGCATTGCGCGAATTTCCATCAGGGCGCGTACAAGCAGCTCAAAAAGGACTTCATCGATACCGGCAAGGTAAAGTTCACTTACCGTGAGGTGTATTTCGACCGCTATGGCCTGTGGGCCTCGATGGTCGCGCGCTGTGCAGGACCTGAAAAGTTCTTTGGCATCACCGACCTGCTGTATGAAGGCCAGTCGGAATGGACTCGGGCCGGAGGTCCTGCCGAGATCGTTGATGAACTGCGCAAGATCGGGCGTCTCGCTGGCATAGACAATGATCAGCTTGAGGCTTGCCTGCAGGACGGTACCCGCGCGCAGACACTGGTGGCCTGGTATCAGGAAAATGCCGAACGCGATGGAATTCAGGCGACGCCTACTTTCGTCGTGAATGGGAAGAAGGTTGAAAATCAGCCTTATGACGACTTCAAGACGCTGATCGAAGCCGAGCTTGGCAGCTAAATCCTGAATGGTCAGCCTGTTTTGGGCTGGCCATCTGCCTAAGGTGAAGGCGCGGCCTTCGCCAACAACTCTTTGACTTTGTCATCCTGATTGATTTGCAACCGAACCGGTAGGGTCAGAACTTTGCTGCGGAATGTGGCGGGCAGGCGCACGGCGTCTTTCTCGGTTGTCACCAGTTGCGCGCCCAGTGCTTTGGCCTCGTTCTCAAGCCGCGTCATCAGCGCTGAAGTCAGTGGTTGGTGATCATCCAGTGCCTCGGCCCGCAGCAGTTTAGCGCCTTGCTGTCGCAGAGTTCCAAAGAACTTGTCCGGATAGCCTATGCCCGCAAAGGCCAGAACGGGTGTATTGTTCCAGTCCATTCCGGTTTGGAGCGGACACACCTCGCCGGTGGCGTGTGGGACCGTCAGGGCAGGTTCCCATCTTTCTGAAAATGTTGACTGCGCTGCGGCGTCCCCAAGCGACAACACGAGATCGGCACGTTTCAATCCAACGGCCACAGGCTCTCGCAGTGGACCAGCAGGAAGGCAAAGGCCATTGCCAAATCCGCGCTGCGCATCCACCACGATGATGGAAAAATCCTTGGCAACTGCGGGGTTCTGAAAACCGTCGTCCAGCACGATCGCGGTTGCCCCTGCCGCTGCGGCTGCCTGCGCGCCCGCTGCACGATCTTTGGCGACCCAGACCTCGGCAAACGCGGCGAGCAACAGGGGTTCGTCCCCGACCTGAGCCGCTGTGTGTTTGCGCGGGTCGACCTGCACCGGGCCTTCCAGCGAGCCACCATGGCCTTTGGTCACGACATGAGGTTGATGCCAGGTATCCCTCAAATATTCCAAAACCCAGATCACCGTCGGTGTCTTCCCTGTGCCACCGGCATTCAGGTTGCCAACGCAGATAACCGGTACGCCCGGCGAGATGCCTTGCCCGCTCGCCACGCGACGGGCGGTTGCAGCGGCATAGAGGCGACCAAGTGGCGCCAACAGCCTGGCGCGCAGATCCAACCGATCAGGGGCTGAGTTCCAGAAGTCAGGTGCCCGCATCGTCACGCCCTCGCCGGTCCAGTGTATCCTGTACCATATCGATCAGTTGGTCCGCCTGTGGAGCCCCTTCGGTGACAATCCGCCATCCGGCCAATGCCATGTCTGCTGTGCGGTCAGGTGCCAACAATTCGACAACGCCATCGCCCAACTCTGTTGCGGTTCGTATCTTCAACGCGGCTTTTGCCTGCCCCAATCTGTCATAGAGACTGCGATGCTTGCTGACATGAGGCCCATGGATTACCGCAGATCCCAAGGCGACTGCGGTCAGAGGGTCGTGCCCCCGCGCCCCGCGTTCCAGTGAACTTCCCATGAAGGTAACTGCGGATACACGATGCCAAAGGCCCAGATCCTCGGGCTCGGCTGTTAGAATCACTTGTGTGGTGTCTTCGATTGGATGGCCTTCATCCCAGTTGGCGCATCGAAGGTCCATCGCTTCGAGGCGTTTAAACAGGGGCGATGCCTCGGACATATCCGCCACATGCAGGACCAAAGCCAGACGTGGCAGCATCCGCAAGGCCTGACGATGGGCCGTCAGAACCGAGATGAACTCCTTGTCCTGAACCCATGCGGCCAGCCAAACTGGGCGCCCGGCCATTGTGTGAGTGGTCTCGATCAATTCATCTTCGGGCCAGGGCTCTGGGTTGGGGCTGATATGAAGTGGTGGCGCGACCGAGATTTTTGCCGAGTTCACTCCCAGGCGTCGGATTTGGCGTGCGCTGTCATCATTGGGCGCAAGTATCGCTGTAAAGCAATCCAGCGTGTATCGCGTGATATCAGGTAGCCAACGTCCACCCCTTGCGGTTTTCACGTCGACCACAGCCTCAAGCAAAATTAGCGGAATGCCCCGCTCCTGTGCGCGTGTAATGACATTGGGCATCAGCCCACCGCCAAACCACAGCCCCATGTCAGGGCGCCAGTGATCCAAGAACGTGCGCGCCGCGCCGGTATGCTCGGCGGGCAGCATTGTGATCGGGGTATCGCAATCTTCCCAGTCCTTCAGATCAACATCGGGTGGGGCGGTCAGCAACAGCGAAAGTTCTGGTCGCACAGACAGCAGCCGACGGCAAATATTGTCGACGGCCCGCAACCGATCGGGTGTACTGACATGGACCCACAGAAGTTCACCTTCCGGGCGCGCAATCTCGGGGTGACCCGTGCTTTGCGGGACGCCCCAGGACAGGACTCGATAGGCCGCAAGGCTCAGAGATCGCGGCTTGCTCATGCCGGAATTCCGGCCCCATTCGGGTCAAGCCGGGCCTGAAGGCCCGAATGCACCGCTGAACCTGCCGCCACCACGCCGTTCAGGCGCGGGTGGGTATTGTTGAAGCGCAGAGGTTGCCCCAAACGATCGGTACAGAGCCCGCCTGCCTCGCGCAGGATCAGATCTCCGGCGGCGATATCCCATTCCCAACTGGGTCGCAACGTTAGCATCCCGTCAAACCGTCCCTGCGCAACCAGCGCCATCCGGTAAGCCAGGGACGGGCGGTATACACGGCGAAAGTCAGGGGCAGCACCGGATTGCCAGTGGCGCGGATCTAGATTGGGTTTTGCCGCCAAAATCTCGGCTTCGGGCAGGTGTGCTTGACCTGAAACTTGGATGGCAGTGCCATTCAACGTTGCACCTTGCCCTTTTGCAGCCGCATAAAGCAGATCACGTAAGGGCAGGTAGATGACGGCTGCCGTGACTTCACCGTTCTCGGTTACGGCCAGCGAATGGGCCCATGTGCGCGACCCCTCGGCAAAACTGCGGGTGCCGTCGATAGGATCAATGACAAAGACTCGATCACGGGCCAGACGGTCGGGGGAATCCTCGGTCTCTTCACTCAGCCAGCCATAATCCGGTCGGGCCGCCTGCAGATCACGTTCAAGCATCGCGTTGACGGCCAGATCGGCCTCGGTCACCGGGCCTGCGCCTTCGGGTTTATCCCAGCGCTGGGCATCAGGACCCGAATAGCGCGTGGCGATCTTTCCGGCCTCAAGCGCAGCGTCGATCAGCAGGGGCAGGTCAGTTGCCGGCAAGTGTCATCCCTTCGATCAACAGCGAGGGTACAACGCGCGATAGGTAAGGCCGCGCATCGTTTGCCGGAATGATTCGCATCAGCATGTCGCGAAGATTGCCAGCGATGGTACACTCGTTGACGGGATGGGTGATCTCGCCGTTCTCAACCCAAAATCCCGAAGCGCCGCGTGAATAGTCGCCGGTATTCGGATTGATGGTCGATCCGATCATCGAAGTGACCAAAAGCCCGGTACCCATGTCGCGCAACAACTCGGCGCGGGTCTTCTCGCCTTGCGTCAGGCTCAGGTTCCAGTTGCTAGGCGACGGCGGCCCGGATACGCCGCGCGCTGCGTTGCCGGTCGAGGTCATTCCCAATTTGCGGGCGCTGGACAGGTCTAACGTCCAACCGGTCAGAACGCCATCTTCAACGATCGCCCTGCGCCGTGTTGCCAGCCCTTCGGCATCGAACGGGCGCGAGCCCGAAATGCGCGGGCGATGCGGGTCTTCAATCAAAGACAAATGTGCCGGTAGAACCTGTTGCCCAAGGCTTTCCTTCAGCCATGAGGCCCCGCGGGCTATCGCCGCGCCATTGCTGGCGGCCAGCAGATGGCCGATCAGGGATGATGAAATCCGTTCGTCGAACACCACCGGAAAACTGCCGGTCTGGGGCTTGCGTGCTCCCACGATCTGAACCGCACGTTCACCAGCCGTGCGACCAATCTCGGCGGGGCTGCGCAGGTCAGACTGAAAAGTCCGGCTGTCACCGTCATAGTCACGCTCCATTCCCGTCCCTTCGCCGGAAATGGCGACGCATGAGGTTGAACGGCTGCTGCGCATGTAGCCACCCGAAAAGCCGTTTGTCGCGGCAAGATGGACCCGGTGGGTACCATAGGCGGTCGCAGCGTCGGACACCTGTGAGACACCCGTAACGTCCATCGCTGCTGCCTCGGCCGCCAGCGCATCCTGCATCAGAGCTTCAGCGCTGGGTTCAGGGGCTGGGTCAAACAGCTCCAGCGTGTCGATATTACAGTCGGCGACCAATTGGTCAGGCGCGGCCAAGCCGGTGAACGGATCTTCCGGCGCTTCCCGTGCCATGGCCACGGCGCGCTCGGCCATCGCGGCAAGCGTATCGGGGCGACTATCCGAACTGGATACGATTGCCTGCTGTTTGCCAAGGAAGACCCGCAGCCCTAGATCGGTCGCTTCCGAGCGTTCGGCATGTTCCAATGCACCACTACGTACTTCCACAGAAACGGATGAGCCATCAATTACTATGGCATCCGCTGCCTCGGCACCTGCCTTGCGGGCTGCATTCAGCAGCTCTTCACTGATTGTTTGAGGTGTTCGCGTCATGAGGCCTCCGGTCTTGTTGTTCTGGACCTAGCCTCGGATAGCCTGTCCCGCAAGGCCTGCAGCCCACTGGCTTTATGTGCCTCGGGCGGGAAAGGCCAGCGCCGCGGCCTTTCCCGATTTGTTTGTCACTTGATACGCTGACCGTTGGCCAGAATCTGTCCATCCTCGGTAAACTCGATTTTCGAGTTCAACGTGTCCGGTTCTTCGCCCGGAACAGCCATCAGACCCATCATCATACGCGCGCCCAGCGCGTCGTTTTCCGACACAAAGCCCATGCCGATCAGCTTGTCCAGCAGAGCGTTGGCCCCAACAAGTTTCAAGTTGGCAACACCCGACGGGGCAGGCAGGCCATCAAACTCTTCCGTGTTGGAGTTGTCGAACGCAAAGTCGCCATCACCGCTCAATTGGGCTCCGACCAATGATACGAGAAGCTTGTTGATCTTCAGCGAATGCAGTTCGCCCGGAACGATATCAGATGTCTCAAGCTCTTCGACGGCTTCCGGGTCCATGAAATCGACCAGAACTTTGGCGGTGCCGGTTGCATCCAACGCGATGGTCGCCGGATCGCGCGGCAGCGCACTAGCAGGGTCGAACATGCTCCACAACACGTCGGACATGGTGAAATCCGTCAGGTTCATGCCAAATCCAAATGGCTGGATTTCTTCCGAGGCCTGCACCGGAAGCTCGAATTTCAGCCCTGCATTTGCCATCGCGATTTCGATTGGAAAAGGCAGATCCGACGTGGTGACGGCTAGTTTGGTGCTGTTCTGCGCAAGATCGTAGACAAGGCGCTGTGCATCGATGCTGCCGGTAAAGCTGCCTCCTTCGGAACTGCTGCTGAGCGAGAATGGCTCACCCTCGGCAGTGCCTGCCATTTCGGTGCTGCCCGAGGCGTATGTGAATGTACCTGAAGCGGCAAATCCGGCCTTGTAGATGTCTTCAATGTTGGCGACATCCATACCGGGTGGGATGATTGTATCGCCATCAAATTTCAAACCATCTAATTTACCGCTGATCCGGCCCGTGTCTTCATTTTCGGGCTCGTTGAAGGCCACATCATAGGACAGGCTGCTGGCCGTGAACTGCTGCGCGATATCGCGCATCTCGCCGATCTGCATCTGCGATGTGCCTGCGATTTCGTTCATCTGAACGTTCAAGGCAAACAAGTCGCTAGATACGGTTTCGCCATCAAACTCCATCGAGTCCATCGACAGAGTCAGGCTGTTCGCCGTATAGTCATATGTCATGTTTTCGGGGGTACCCGAAACGACCATTTCCAAGGCGTCGTGAGCGTACATCAGATCAGCCGAAAATGTCTCGCCCTCGGCTTCACCCGAAATTGTCATCGGGAAGCTGGCAGGGAAGCCGATATTGACTGTACCGTCGCCATTTTCGGTCAACGTCATCTCGGGGATGACCATGTCGAAGGTACCTTCGGTGTCCGGAATGGCCATGGCCATCGTCATGTTCGCGATGGTGGTGACGTTGCCGGAAACGCTCTGATCGCCAGTGACGTCATAGCCCATGCCGCCCAGATAAGCCTGCCAATCGGCCCAGACATCATTGGCGGTAACATCTGCAAACGCGCCGTTGGTTGCAACAGCATAGGCCAAAGCTGCACCGCAGCTACGGCGAAGGAAAACAGTCATAATAGAACCCTTCTTGATCAATTTGCCGGCATGGTCGTGCCTGTAGCGGCCAGCGTCAAGGGGGAAGGGGTGGACCAATTCCCCATTTGCAGGGTACGAGTTAAGACAATTTCAAATGCAGGGATTTAAACGATGCATATGCAAGGGAAAACGGTACTGATCACAGGGGCAAGCCGAGGCATCGGAGCGGAAGCCGGGCGCGTTTTTGCCGCAGCTGGGGCCAATGTGGCCTTGGTCGCACGCAGCCGCGATCAGATTGACGCTCTGGCTGCGGCATTGGGTGAAAATGCCATGGCGCTGGCCTGCGACGTCAGCGATTTTTCCCAGGTCGAACAGACAGTTGCCGATTGCATCGACCGGTTCGGCAAGCTGGATGTGCTAATCGGGAACGCGGGCGTCATTGATCCGATCTTTCATCTTTCGAATGCCGACACCCGGGCCTGGAGCCAAGCAATCGACATCAACTTGAAGGGAGTCTTTTACGGAATGCGTGCCGTCCTGCCCATCATGCGGGCAGCAGGCGGCGGGACCGTTCTGACAGTCTCGTCCGGTGCCGCGTCGAACCCGGTCGAAGCCTGGAGCCACTATTGCGCATCAAAAGCCGGGGCCAAGATGCTGACCGAATGCCTGCATCTGGAAGAGGCGCATCACGGTATTCGCGCAATGGGCCTGTCCCCGGGAACTGTGGCCACAGATATGCAGCGGGTGATCAAGGCCAGCGGAATCAATCCAGTAAGTCAGCTGGATTGGGACGATCACATCCCCGCAGACTGGCCCGCGCGGGCGTTGATGTGGATGTGCTCGGCGGATGCGGATGAGTTCTTGGGGACCGAAATATCGCTTCGCAACGAAGTCATCCGAAAAAGGGTCGGGCTGACGTGATCGAACTGACACAGGATAATGGGCTGTGGACCGTCACGTTGAACAATCCGGATAAGGCCAATGCGCTGACCTCAGCGATGCTTAGCGAATTGGTACGCATCGCAGAGGCGGCAACCGAGGCACGTGCATTGATCCTGACGGGGGCGGGCCGGGTCTTCAGTGCGGGCGCCGATCTTGAAGAAGCGCGGGCGGGCCTTGCGACATCCGATCTTTGGGAGAGGTTGTCGGGTGCCATTGCCGCCTTGCCCTGCCTGACGGTGGCCGCGCTCAACGGCACTTTGGCCGGTGGAGCCAACGGTATGGTGCTGGCCTGTGACCTGCGTATCGCAGTGCCTTCGGCCAAGTTCTTTTACCCGGTCATGAAGCTGGGATTCTTGCCGCAGCCCTCGGATCCCAAGCGGATGGCAGAGTTGATCGGTCCGGCCAGAACCCGGCTTATACTGATGGCTGGACAGAAGATTTCTGCAGAAGAAGCCTATAGCTTTGGGCTGGTTGATCGGGTGGTTGAGCCCGAACATTTGATACCAACTGCACAAGAACTTGTAGCCGACAGCCTGTCCGCAGATCCGTCGGTTGCTGCGGGCATAGCCGGATTGTGCCCATGAGGTTGGCCGCGCTCCGATTGCGGGTGGAGGACCCGGATGCGTTGGCGGCGTTTTATCGTGATGCGCTTGGCATGTCTGTCAGGGTTGAAGGCGCCAATCGTCGTCTTGGATATTCCGGTCAGGATGCCGATCTGTTGCTGATGCCTGGCGGCGGGGGCTACCGCCATGATCCGGGGCAGCGGTATTGGAAGATCGGGATCACGTTGCCGGATGTTGATCTTGCCGCAGAACACCTGCGCCAGAAGGGTACCCCGGTCAGCGCGCCGCGGCAGTTTCTGGATATCGGCTATATGTGCCATCTGAATGACCCCGAAGGGTTTGCCATTGAACTGCTGCAGCAGGATTTCGAGGGCAA
Source organism: Ruegeria sp. HKCCD3925 (assembly GCF_057221175.1). Lineage (NCBI taxonomy): Bacteria > Pseudomonadati > Pseudomonadota > Alphaproteobacteria > Rhodobacterales > Roseobacteraceae > Ruegeria > Ruegeria sp. HKCCD3925. The sequence continues at coordinate 119,213 of NZ_JBWVBI010000008.1, read as the reverse complement.
CCGGCCCGAAAATGCCGCCAGCGCGGACGCCCCATTTGCCAAGGCCTGTATTGGTCAGATCACTTTGCGAACCGGTGATATCGCTGCCGAAGATGCGTTTTGCCGATCCATGGGACTGTCTTTGCTGTCTCTGCAGGATGTCGAACCTCACGGGTTCGATCTTCATTTCTATGCGTTCACCGCAGAGGAGCCTCCCAACCCCGATCTCTGGGCGGTTGAGAATCGCGAATGGCTGTGGAAGCGTACTTATACCACGTTGGAATACCAACACATCCCAAATGCCCGGTTTGCACCGGTGCCGGACTATCTCGGGATCGAAATTGAAGGGCTGGCTGACCCGCAAAAGGATGCATTCGGCGATCCCTGGCTTCCTGCCTGATCATCGCCCGCGTCGTTTGCCCGGCACTTTTGAGCGAAACCCCGGCGGGCGTTTGCGCACCCAATTCAGGAACTTCTCAAGCCTCGGATGTTTGCGCAGTGCATCGACAGTGTGGAAGTCACGCGCCAGTTCGGCCTCGGTCAGTGTCGCGTGGATCTCTTTGTGGCATATCTGATGCAATAAAACGGTGGGCCCGCCCTTGCCTCCCTTAAGCTTTGGGATCAGATGGTGCAGGCTTCCACCACCTTCGGGGATCGGACGGTTGCAGAGCGGGCAGATCGGATCGGAATTTGCCATGACCTAACTTCGCGCTGATGCGTGTACAGGGCAAGAGGGACACAATGGCGCAATCCATGGTTATCGGGGCAGGACCAGCGGGGCTAATGGCCGCCGAACAGCTTGCCGCCGCCGGGCACGAGGTTGTAGTGGCCGAAGCCAAGCCGTCTGTCGCGCGTAAATTCCTGATGGCGGGGAAGTCCGGCCTGAACCTGACCAAGGATGAGCCTTTTGACATGCTTATGGGCGCATACGGGGATGCAAAGGATTGGTTGCATCCGATGATACAAGCGTTTGACGCACAGGCGGTGAAGGCTTGGGCCGGTGATCTTGGGCAAGAGATGTTCACGGGCTCTACCGGGCGCGTGTTTCCGAAAGTCATGAAGGCCTCACCCTTGCTGCGGGCTTGGCTGGCCAGATTGGATCAGGCCGGTGTTCAGATCAGGACACGCTGGCGCTGGCAGGGATGGCAAGGTGGGGCTTTGGCTTTTGACACGCCAGATGGCATGCAGTTTTGCTCGCCCGGCGCGACGGTTTTGGCATTGGGGGGTGCCAGCTGGGCGCGGTTGGGTTCGGATGGGGCTTGGGCCCAATGGCTTGCAGACAGCGGAGTTGATCTAACACCGTTTGCACCGGCTAACGCCGCTCTGTCAGTCGATTGGAGCCCCTATATGCAGCCACATTTTGGCGCGGCGCTCAAGTCGGTGCGGTGGATGGCGGGCGATCTGGATAGCCGTGGTGAGGCCACTATTTCCGCAAAAGGCCTGGAAGGTGGCGGTATGTATGCCCTGACCCCTGCGCTGCGGATGGGGGCGCCGCTGTTTGTTGATCTGGTCCCGGATGTGACGGCTGAAGGGATGCAGGCGCGATTGGACGCGAAGAAATCAAAGGCAACGCTTTCGCATTGGTTGAAGAATGGTCTGCGTCTGTCTCCGCAAAAGATCGCTTTGTTCCACGAAATGACTAAGGGCCGCGCATTGAAGCAAACGCAATGGATCGGTGCGCTGAAAAACCTGCCCATCAGGTATGCTGGGCTACGCCCGATGGATGAGGCGATCTCAACCGCTGGCGGGGTAGCATCGGGTGCCGTGGACAGCGGTTTGATGCTGACTGCATGTCCGGGCGTTTTTTGCGCGGGCGAGATGCTGGATTGGGAAGCCCCGACCGGTGGTTATCTTCTGACCGCCTGTCTGGCGACGGGACGTTGGGCCGGTCAGTCGGCGGCAACGTGGTTGGCGCGCTAGGCCTTAACCCGATCGGGCCAGCATCGCCAGTCGGATCATTGCACGCTCTACCAGTGCCATCGCAGGTGCGGTTTGACCTGCCGAGCGCAAGGATAGGTCCGTATCTGTAAGGACGGTTAAAGCGGTCTGCAGCTTGGGCGCCCCCCATCCCTGAGCTTGCCTCAGGATCCGGTCACGTCGTTTGCCATAGACCGGAGGGCGCAGCTTGCCGATTCCCTGCGCCGCGCCTTCAGGGTCGGATGCGCAGGCATAGAGCGTTCGGAAATGCCGCGTCGCCCCAATACACAAGGTGACCCCGTTGGTGCCCTGCGCCTGCAGGCGTCGGATAAGGGGGCCGATTTCCTGTGCCCGGCCTTCGGCAACGACGTTCAATACATCATCCAGCGCCGCCTCGGTCGACCGCGGCGCACAGGCTTCAATGTCTTCAATCGTCAGTTCACCGGCGTCACCGCGTTTGTAAAGCGACAGTTTCTCAACTGATTGAGTGAAATCACCAGGGCTGAGCGCCATTGCAAGTTCGCTAAGCGCCGACATCGAATCGCGCGGAATATTCTTCAATCCGGCTTGCGCCAGAATGCGCTCCACCTCGGCGCGCGAGGGCGGGTCATCGTAGATGCCAACAGCGTATGCGGCAGGGTTCGCTTCGAATGCTTTGCGGATTTTCGAGCTGGGTTTGAGCTGCCCGGCCGTCACGATGATCTGTGCATCGCCATGATCCCAGTCTTCAAGGGCTGTGAGAATCGCAGGCGCTGCGACATCGGTGGCGTCTTCAACAAACACCGCGCGGGGACCGGGGAAAAATCCGACAGCCTTGACCGCGTCCAGCAACAGGGCCGGATCGCTGCGTAGATCGCTTCCGGGAATGCGGGTCAGGCGCATTTCCTCTTCGGCGCCAGGTCCCAGCAAAGCCGCCAGCACCTGTTGACGCTTCAACGCAACGCGCATCGCGTCCGCCCCGTAGATCAGCAATCCGGCTTTGTCCGCGTCCGGCTTGGCAAAATAGCCTTCAGCCTCGCGCGGGCTCAACTTCATGTGGACAGGCCCGGTGTGGCGTAAAGGCGATTTACGATCTGATCGGCCAGAATCACCATCAAGCGCTCGGTCGCGTCGCGTTCATCTGCCAGTGTAGACACGGTCGAGCCTGCAGCAGAATAACCGACAAATTCGGTAACGTTGCCCGAGGCGATGATTTGCCCGGTCGCATTGGATTTCAGCGCGTAAGTCGCATTCCCGTCGATCGTATAGCGATTGGTTTCATTCGCTGTGGTAATCGAGGCCCTGCGGGTGACCGTCGAAACCCCCACATCCAGCTTGTATTCGTTGCCCGAGGTCGCGCTTCGACCTAATTTACGTTCCAGGTTTTGGACCAGCAGAAAGCTTTCGACCGTATTTGGTGCGGACACCTCGACCTTGCCATCCAAGGCCGAGCCTGATCCTCCGGGCGCATAAACCGGCTCGAACCCGCAAGCGGCGAGCGCCAGCGGCATCAATAACAGGGTTCTACGATCAAACGACGACATTAACGATCCGGCCCGGAACAACGATCACTTTCTTCGGTGCAGCGCCATCCAGCGCCTTTTGCACAGCTTCGGTGCTGAGGGCGATTTTTTCAACCTCTGCTTTATCCAGATCTTTGGCTACGCTGATCTCGGCCCGACGCTTGCCGTTGATCTGAATCGGCAGGGTTATGGTGTCATCGATCAGCATCGTCTCATCCGCGATGGGCCAAGGCGCGGTTGCAACCAGGCCTTCGCCGCCCAGCATCTGCCAAAGTTCTTCGGACAAGTGTGGCGTCATCGGCGACATCAGCTGCGCTAGTGTCTTGGCTGCCTCGCGCTTGACTGCAGAGCCCGCTTTGGATTTGGCAAGCGCGTTGGTGAATGCATAAAGCTTTGCGATAGATGCGTTAAAGCCAAAGGATTCGACCCCGCCCGATACGTCATGAATGGCTTTGTGCATCTCACGTAGCAGCGTTTCGTCATCTGCAGTGGCCGCCAGATCCGATTCTGCGATTTCTGCGGCGATGCGGTGCACGCGGCTGAGATGTTTGAACGCGGCTTCGGCGCCCGACGCGGTCCATTCCACGTCGCGCTCAGGTGGGGAGTCGGACAGAACAAACCAGCGCGCAGTATCCGCACCAAAGGCCGAGATGATGCTGACCGGATCGACGACGTTCTTTTTCGACTTGGACATTTTGGCTGAGGGGATGATTTCAACCACGGTGCCGTCGGTCAGTTTGCCGTCGGTCACGTCCTCGGGCAGGTGATAGACCGGGCGACCGTTGGCGTCGCGTGTCTGATAAATTTCATGAGTCACCATGCCTTGAGTGAACAGCGCGTTGAACGGCTCAATCGCTTTCTTTGGCAAATGACCAGTGATGTTCATCGCTCTCGCAAAGAAGCGCGAGTAGAGCAGGTGCAGAATCGCGTGCTCAATGCCGCCGATATATTGGTCGACATTCATCCAATACTCGGCTTCGGCAAGATCGGTGGGTTTGTCTGCGCGCGGGGCGGTGAAACGGGCGAAGTACCACGACGAATCGACAAACGTGTCCATCGTGTCAGTTTCCCGCTTGGCTGGAGCGCCGCAGGAAGGGCAAGGGGTGTCGCGCCAGCTGGGATGGCGGTCCAGCGGGTTGCCGGGGATCGAAAAATCTATGGGTTTGCCGTTGCCGTCATCATAAGGCAGCTCGATCGGTAGATTATCTTTCTTCTCGGGGACCGTGCCGCATTGATCACAATGCACAACAGGAATCGGGCAGCCCCAATAGCGCTGGCGGCTGAGCCCCCAATCGCGCAGGCGGTATTTGGTAACACCTTCACCCCAACCGGCCTTTTCGGCGAAATCAACGGTGGCATTGATGGCCTCTTCACCCGTTGCCTCGGTGAGACCCGCAAAATGATTCACCCAGCGGACTTTCTCGGTTTTCGGTGGAACAAACGCGATCTTGTCGACCGGAGTGTCATCATCCAGTGCAAAGAATGTGTCGACCACAGGCAGGCCGTATTTGCGACAGAAATCGAGGTCACGTTGATCATGAGCTGGGCAGGCAAAAATGGCGCCGGTGCCATAGTCCATCAGGATAAAGTTGGCGATCCAGACCGGCAGCTCCCAGCTGGGGTCGAGTGGATGTTTTACACGTATGCCGGTGTCATAACCCAGCTTTTCGGCGGTTTCGATCGCCTCTTCGGTGGTGCCGCCCTTGCGGCATTCGGCAACGAATTCAGCGACTTTCGGGTTTTCTGCCTCAAGCTGCTTGGCAATCGGATGATCGGGCGAGATGCCAACAAACGACGCGCCCATCAGCGTATCGGGCCGTGTCGTGTAGACGGTGATCGGCTCACCTCCATCGGTGCGTTCGAACCCGAATTGCAGGCCACGGGACTTGCCGATCCAGTTCTCTTGCATCAGGCGTACCTTGGCGGGCCAGTTATCCAGCGTATCCAGCGCGTCGAGCAGTTCCTCGGAATAATCGGAAATCTTGAAAAACCACTGAGTCAACTCGCGACGCTCAACCAAGGCGCCTGAACGCCAGCCACGGCCGTTTTCTACCTGTTCATTGGCCAAAACAGTCATATCGACTGGGTCCCAGTTCACCACGGCGTTCTTGCGATAGACCAGACCGGCCTCGAGCATATCCAGGAACAAAGCCTGCTGCTGGCCGTAGTATTCCGGATCACAGGTGGCGAATTCACGAGACCAGTCGATCGACAGGCCCAGCGGCTTCATCTGTCCGCGCATGTCGGCTATATTGCCGTAGGTCCAATCTTTGGGGTGGCCACCACTGGCCATTGCGGCGTTTTCCGCAGGCATCCCGAACGCGTCCCAGCCCATCGGGTGCAGCACGTTATGACCGGTTGCGAGCTTGTGGCGGGCGATCACATCTCCCATCGTGTAGTTGCGTACATGCCCCATGTGGATACGGCCAGACGGGTAGGGGAACATCTCAAGCACATAGTATTTCGGCTTGTCCGCCTTGTGATTGGCGATGAAGATTCCGGCCTTGTCCCAGGCCTCCTGCCATTTTGCTTCGATTTCGTTGGCCGAGTAGCGCGACATCATGCGGTCCTTCGTGAATGAAAACGCCGGGTAGGAACCCGGCGTGGTAATAGTGTGATTTTTGTCGGGTTTCTAGAACTTGTTGTCCGCAATGCGTAGCTGACGCGCGCGAGACAGGATCGCATCTTCGACGGCGCGCGACGTTGCAGCGCTGACCGGAGAACCGCCACTGGTCTGAAGAGCTACGGACAAAGAACGCGCTTCCAAAGCGGGATCACTGATGTGAACTGTCGCGCGATAGGAACGCCCGCCGCCGGGCGGTGTGCCATAACCCGTTACGATCACTCCGGTAAACGGATCGACCTCTTGGATCGGCAAGAAATTCAGTACATCCAGCGATGCGGCCCACAGATAGCGATTTACCTGAGTGACCTGCTCTGAGGTGTTCGGGCCAAATACGTCCCAGATCGTCGAACGATTCGGGTCATTCAGTTCGCGTTCCTCTGTCGAGCTGCCATCAGCGGTCAACACACTTGCATCGCCAGGCGGTGGCCCTCCGCAGGCTGATAAGGCAGCCGTTACCATGATCAAACCTGGAATCGTAATACGGCGCATCGTTGGAAGGTCCCGTGTCACTTGTTTTGCTCTGTCGAGTGATACTCCTAGACAAGGACCCGTACAGCAACAACCCTATTCTTTTATGATCGACTCGCGCGAACCGCACGATCCGTTGAATTCGACTGTGGCATCCTTGCACCAATTTGGGCCGAATGACGTCTTTGCGTTTATGCCAAGCTTGCGCAACGGGGGCAAAAAAAGCGAAACGGTGTCCGTGCTGAGACGCGTGCTTTGCATGTGTCGAGTAGAAAATCTTTGAAACCGAGGGAAACAAGATGAAAAAAGTTCTCTTCGCAACGACCGCACTGATTGCAACCGCAAGTGTTGCAGCGGCCGAAGTAAAGTTCAGCGGTTACGGCCGCTTTGGTCTGGGATACCTGGAAGACCGTACAGGTACCGTTGACGCAATTGGTGGTGGTGAAGCGACCGGCGTAGAAACCGACGAAACCATCCTGGTCTCGCGCTTCCGTCTGAACATCGACGGAATCGTTGAAACTGACGGTGGCGTTCGCTTTGAAGGCCGTGTTCGTCTGCAGGCAGACGAAGATGCCGGCAACGGCGAAGCAAACTCCGCTGGCCTGAACGGCGCACGCTTCTCGGTCATCTTCGGTGGTCTGCGTGTTGACGCCGGTAACGTAGCCGGTTCGTTCGACAACTTGGCAAACTACTACGGTAACGAGCCTGGCCTGGAAAGCTTCATTGGTCAGTACTCGGGCGTCGACTATGACTTCCTGGCGTACTCGTCGACCGGTTCGGGCGCAAACGCTGTGTTCTTCCAGTACGCAGTTGGCGACTTCGCCTTCGGCGCGTCGTATGACCAGCGCACATTTGCTGACGAAGCTGTTGCGGGTGCGGACACTGATGATGCAGACCGCTGGGACATCAGCGCGACCTACACCTTCGGTAACGTGACTGCCGCTCTGGCCTACGGTCAGACCAGCGGTCTGGGCGATGCCGACAAGCAGAGCCTGACCGTTCTGACCCTGGGTGCAGAATTCGGTGACTTCTCCGGTACTCTGTTCGTCGCAGACGATGACGTTGCAAACGATGACCGCAACGGCACCGCATACGGTCTGTCGGCAGCCTACAACCTGGGCGCGGCAACCACTCTGACCTTCGCTTACGGTGACGGTTCGGCAGACGACGATCTGCAGCAGTACGGCATCGGTGCCATCTACGACCTGGGTGGCGGTGCATCGCTGCGCGGTGGTATCGGCAACCAGAAGCGTGGCGACGGCGACAGCCAGCTGCGTGCCGACTTTGGTGCTCAGTTCAACTTCTAAGTTGGTCTGAACCACAAGGTTCAAGGGCAGGTCTTCGGACCTGCCCTTTTCTTTTGCCGCAACATGGTGTTTTGCTGCTGCAAACGCAGAATGAGGAACCCATGTCGCTGCAAGAAATCACCGATCGAATAGCCAAAGCTGAATCTGCGGAAGGACGCGCCGAAGGCTCGGTGCAATTAATTGCGGTTTCCAAGGTGCAACCTAACGACCGGGTCGAAGCCGTGTTGAAACAGGGCCACCGGTGTTTCGGAGAAAACCGTGTGCAGGAAGCCGCTGGCAAATGGCCTGCATTTCGCGAGAGTTTTCCGGACATCGATCTGCATCTGATCGGTCCATTGCAAACAAACAAGGCACGGCAGGCGATTGATCTTTGCAATGCCATCCATTCAGTTGATCGACCAAAGCTCGCCAAAACATTGGCGCGATTGGCACAAGAAATGGGTAAGTGCCCCGATCTTTTTATACAGATCAACACAGGCGAAGAGGATCAGAAGGCCGGTACTCTCCCACAAGATGCTGATGCGTTCATTGCAGAATGCCGCGGCATGGACCTGCCCGTCCGAGGTTTGATGTGCATTCCACCGGTTGAAGAGGAGCCCGCGCTGCACTTCGCGCTATTAGCAAAAATCGCCGAGCGGAATGGGCTGGAGGGTTTGTCGATGGGAATGAGCAGTGATTTTGAATCGGCAATCGCCTTGGGTGCCACACACGTCCGTATTGGGTCTGCCATATTCGGGGCGCGGGTTAAGCCTCAGGGATGATCAGCCGTGTGCCCGGCGTGATTTTTTGGGCAATCCAACGTAGGTGGTCGCGCCTGAATGCGATGCAGCCTTCGGTCGGAAACCGTGGGCGTCGCCATTGATGCAGGAAGATGGCCGATCCCCGGCTGGGTTCTGAATTGGGATAGTTCCAATCGGTTATCAAGATCAGGTCATAAAGCGGATCTGGGCGACGCAGTTTTTCGTGACTGAAATCATGAGGCGCCCGCACCAAATGGTTATACGCATCGTCCTCTACGTCGTCTGACCATAAATCGCGCGGTCCGATCGGTCGTGCCCAATGCGCCGGCCGTGGCATTCGGTCTGCGCGATAGAGCATACCCACAATGTGATGCACACCTGTTGGTGTTGTTCCGTCACCTTCCTGCTTGGTTGGGCTCAAGCCCCCTTTGCCTATAGCGCAGGGGAACAGGTGCCCGAGAAACCGAATGCCACGTGGTGTAAGAACCAGATCGCTTGGTGTCACAGCAGGTGGCCTGACTTTGCCGCTTTGGTCGCCAGATACGCGCGGTTGAAATCTGTTTCACCTACTTTCAACGGAACACGTTCGGTGACGGCGATACCTGTGCGTTCCATCATCGCGATTTTTGCAGGGTTGTTGGTCAGCAGACGGACCGAATTGAAGCCCAGCGATTTCAGGATATCCGAGCCGAGCCTGAAATCCCGTTCATCGTCTTCGAATCCAAGCCGGTGATTGGCCTCGACTGTGTCAAATCCCTGATCCTGAAGAAAATAGGCGCGCATTTTGTTGGCGAGCCCGATCCCACGTCCTTCCTGATTCAGATATAGCAGGACACCCGCACCCTCGTCCCCCATCTGGGCCAAGGCCCCGCGCAGTTGCGGGCCACAGTCACATTTCAGGCTGCCCATGAGATCGCCAGTAAAACAGGCCGAATGCAGCCGCGCGAGGACGGGCTTGTCGCGGTCGGGGCGACCGATTTCAACCGCGTAGTGTTCCTCTCCACCATCTTCGGGGCGGAATACATGCAGGCGCCCGGCCTCCGACACTTCCATCGGCAGGCGTGCGGCGACGACAGGGTGCAGAGCACTGCGATCTGTCAGATGTGGCGCGGCCCGGGCATGGTCAATGCAGGTCAGACCATGATCTGCCGCAAATTCGCGCCCGTCTTGAATAGGGGCGACGACGGCGGCCGGGAGCAAGTGCGCCGACTTGGCCAACGCAATAGCGATCCGGTGCAGATTTGCGCTGCCTTGCCGTTCGGTCATCAGCGGGCCCTTCATCGGGGCGTTCAGATCATCGGACGGGTCGGCCACCGCCTGCACCCAGCTCAGCCCAGCATCCGCCGGGATCATGACGCGAGCAAGATCGCCGTCATATGCACGCGCTTTAAGTGTTTCAGCGCGCCGAACCGTGATGGCGACAACGGGATCCCCGCCCAAGCCGCGCAAATCGGCCAACCTTTGCGGGCTCAGGGTCTCGGTGGCGAATGCGAGTACTCCAAATCCCAGTTCGTCGGTCAGAACAACGGGAACACCCATACGCAGGTCAGCCCGCGCCCGTGCCAGCAATTCGGTGATGTCGGGAGTGAGACTCATGCAGTTTACCTTGAAACGATCAGACCCTGTCCTACCCCGATCACTGGAAAATGTGAAACATTTCCTCGGCGTCAGACACGAGGGCGTGAGACGACTGCAGTAAATCTTGCTGATTGCATTCTTCATACGCAAGTGATGGAAAAGGCTTAGGAGGACCGTACATGGCTCAGCTCAAGAAAATCCTGCTGGTGGATGACGACGAAGACCTGCGCGAAGCGCTCAGCGAGCAACTTGTCATGACCGAAGACTTTGACGTGTTCGAGGCGTCCGATGGCGCGTCGGCAATGGAACGCGCGCGCGAAGCAATATACGATCTGGTGATTCTGGATGTCGGCCTGCCGGATACCGATGGCCGTGAGCTGTGTCGCCTGATGCGCAAGCAGGGCGTCAAAAGCCCGGTGCTGATGCTGACTGGGCACGACAGCGATGCTGACACGATCCTGGGCCTTGATGCTGGCGCTAATGATTATGTCAGCAAGCCTTTTAAATTTCCGGTTCTTCTGGCCCGGATTCGGGCCCAACTGCGCCAGCATGAACAATCCGAGGATGCGGTCTTTGTTCTGGGGCCCTACACCTTCAAACCGGCCATGAAGATGCTGATGACCGAAGATGATCGCAAGATCCGCCTGACCGAGAAAGAGACTAACATTCTCAAGTTCCTCTATCGATCAACTGACGGCGTCGTTGCACGTGATGTTCTTTTGCATGAGGTCTGGGGTTATAACGCAGGCGTTACAACGCACACGCTTGAAACCCATATCTATCGTCTGCGTCAGAAGATTGAACCCGACCCGTCGAATGCGCGCCTTTTGGTCACAGAATCGGGCGGATATCGCCTTGTTGCTTGACTAATGGTGGATTGACTTGGATCAAAGTGATACTCTGTAGGTATCTTTAGATTACTCCCAACCCGCGCATGTCCGGGTTATGACATGCACCTCCCTGTTGGACTGCCGGGCCTGATGGCCCGGCTTTTTTTGTAGGGTGCAACTGTATCGTGCAGGGCGATATCGGCACCGGGCATCCGATTTCATTCAATGAAATCGGACCGGAAACTTTGCAAGTTTCCGTCACCGCCGGGTCAGGCAACATTGCTTTGTTTTTCGATGGCACCTCGCTTGGCGCCGCGCTAACCTGCGGCAACTTCGACAAAGGAACCCCCGGATATGCCCTTCACCCTTGCCACATGGAACATCAATTCGGTCCGCCTGCGCGAGCCTATCGTTCTGAAATTGCTGCAGGAAGAGGCCCCGGATGTGCTGTGTCTACAGGAATGCAAATCGCCGGTCGACAAAATCCCGACCGAAGGGTTCGCCGAGCTGGGCTATACGCATATGATTGCGCGGGGCCAGAAGGGGTATAACGGCGTCGCCATACTGTCGCGCCTTCCGCTTGAGGAAGTAGGGGATAAGGATTTCGCGGGTCTGGGTCATGCGCGACACATTGCGGGGCGGTTGGAGAATGGCGTAACCATTCATAATTTCTATGTCCCCGCTGGGGGCGACGTGCCGGATCGCGAAGTGAACGAGAAGTTTGGCCAAAAGCTGGATTACCTCGCTGACATGCGCGATTGGTTCCATGCGGAAAAGCCGAAAAAGTCCATTCTGGTGGGCGATCTGAATATTGCGCCCCGCGAAGATGATGTCTGGTCGCACAAGCAGTTGCTGAAGGTGGTTTCACATACGCCGATCGAGGTTGAAACGCTGGCCGAGACTCAGGATGCAGGTGGCTGGGTCGATATCACCCGGCAGGATATTCCCGAGGGCCAGCTATACAGCTGGTGGTCTTATCGGGCACGAGATTGGGATGCCGCCGACAAGGGACGCAGGCTGGATCATGTCTGGGCTACGCCCGATATCTCGAACGCGGGTCATTCCAGCCGCATTCTGCGCGACGCGCGCGGATGGGAAAAACCCAGTGATCATGCCCCGGTATTTGCCACGTTTGACGTCTGACCGAAGCAAATTCGCCGAACTCTCCCCTTGGTTTCTGCCGCATTGGACTGCATATAGGGCGCAAGTTCGAACCAGAGAGTATAAGCCATGGACCTTCTGAACGGCGCAGGCAGCCCCCAAGCCACTGATCTGATTAAAGACGGGACCGAGGCCACCTTCATGGCCGATGTGGTCGAAGCCTCACAAGAGGCGCCGATCATCGTTGACTTCTGGGCGCCTTGGTGCGGCCCCTGCAAAACGCTGGGCCCGGCGTTGGAAGAGGCCGTGACCGCTGCCAAGGGTGCGGTCAAGATGGTCAAGATCAACGTGGACGAAGCGCAGATGATTGCAGGACAACTGCGCATCCAGTCGATTCCGATGGTCTATGCATTTCACAAAGGCCAACCGATCGACGGGTTTCAGGGCGCTTTGCCAGGGTCCGAGATCAAGGCCTTCATAGATCGTGTGATCGAAGCCGCGGGCGGTGAAAGCCCGGGTGGTCAACTAGATGATGCTGTGCAAGCTGCCGAAGAAATGTTGACCGAGGGGGCCGCTGTAGACGCGGCACAGACTTTTGCCGCCATACTGGGTGAAGACCCCAATCACGCTGCCGCTTATGGCGGGTTGGTGCGCGCGCATATTGCATCGGGGGATCTGGATCAGGCTGAGGCGATCCTCAATGGCGCTCCTGCCGAGATTTCCACTTCACCAGAGGTTGAAGCGGCCCATGCGCAACTGGAATTGGCCAAGCAGGCTGCAGATGCTGGTCCGGTAGGTGAGTTGACTGCAACAGTTGAGGCCGAGCCAGACAACCATCAAGCCCGTTTCGATCTGGCGCAGGCCCTGCATGCCAATGGCGATGTCGAAGAGGCAGTGGCTCAACTGTTGGAATTGTTCCGCCGCGATCGCGAGTGGAATGATGGGGCAGCAAAGGCGCAGCTCTTCACAATTTTCGATGCGCTCAAGCCCAATGACCCGATTGTTCTGAACGGGCGGCGCAAGCTCAGCTCGATGATATTTGCCTAATCCCCGATCAGAACTAAACTCGGGTACATGATGCATCCTGCCGATTTGCCGGAAACGGTATCCGTTTTCCCTTTGCCCGGAGCGCTGCTGCTGCCACGGTCTCGCCTGCCGCTGCATATTTTTGAGCCGCGCTACCTACAGATGCTGGACGACGCGCTGAAAACGCAAGAACGCCTGATCGGGATGGTGCAACCGAATACCTGTCAGGGGGACGAAACTAAGTTGCACCAGATTGGATGCGCTGGACGGGTCACCCAGTTTTCCGAGACCGAAGACGGCAGGTATCTGATTACGCTGACGGGAATCTCTCGGTTCAGGGTCAAATCAGAGTTGGACAGTTTCACCCCGTATCGCCGGGTTTCGGTGTCTTGGGACGGGTTTGACCGTGATCTGGGCAAGGCCGAGGTAGATGACGGTTTTGATCGGAACAGGTTCCTGCGGCTGTTGGAACGGTTTTTTTCGTCCCGTCAGTTGTCCACCGATTGGGACACAATGAAAGATGCCGATGATGAGCTTTTGGTCAATTCCCTGTCCATGATGCTGGAATTTGACCCGGAGGAAAAGCAGGCTTTGCTTGAGGCCCCTTGCTTACGCACCCGGCGCGAAACCTTGGTGACATTAATTGAATTCGCCATGCGCGGCGGATCGAATGAGGAAAAACTGCAATGAGCGATACCGAACACGCCTTTGACCGCCATATGCTTGAGGCGTTGATTTGTCCGCAGACCCACACGACGCTGCACTATGATGCCGAACGGCAAGAGCTGGTGTCAAAAGCCGCCGCTCTGGCCTTTCCAATCCGCAACGGTATTCCAGTGATGCTAGTGGATGAGGCCCGAGAGCTGGACTAGATCGGGTGGCCCTGCAGCAGTTTCGGCAGGTCTCCGGTCAGACCTGCAGCCTCGCGCACGAAACCTCGGCGCAGCCCGGGCAGCGATCCGACGATACCCATTCCAATATCCCGACCTATGCGGAGCAGGGGATTATCGTTCGAAAACAGCTTGTTGAACACATCAGTCGCCATCGCAAGCGAGGCTGTGTCGAACCGGCGCCACTCTTGATAGCGCTCCAGCACAAGCGTTGATCCGATATCCTCGCCACGTCGTCCCGCAAGGGTCAGAACCTCGGCCAATGCACCTACATCACGCAGACCTGCGTTCAGGCCTTGCCCGGCGATAGGGTGCATGCCATGGGCGGCGTCTCCGACCAAAGCCAACCGGTCCGAGATGAAGGAATTGGCGATGGTCAGGTTCAACGGGTATGTGAACCGGTCACCCTGCAGGCGGATATCCCCCAGGAAATCACCAAAGCGCGGGCGCAGAACTTGTAGGTAATCTGCCTCGGGCAGCGCATTGATCTGCGCGGACGTATCAGTGCGTTCGCTCCAGACGATGGAACTGCGGTTCCCGGTCAGCGGCAGAATCGCCAACGGGCCGGGGGGCATGAAGAACTGATGGGCGATACCGTGATGCGGTAGCTCGTGTTCAATGGCGCAGACCAGAGCGGTCTGGCCATAGTCCCAGCCGGTTCGCTTGATTCCGGCGCGCATAGCGGTCCCGCTGCGGCGGCCATCGCAACCCACCAGAAGGCTGCCGGACAAGGTGGACCCGTCATCCAGTGTAAGTGTTGCCCCGTTTGCCGAGATGTCCTGAGACACGACCGTTTTGCCGCTGATTTCGGTAATCCCGTCTTGTTCGGTCATGGCCTCCAGAAAAGCCCGCCGCAGGTGGCGATCTTCGACCATATAGCCCATCGGGCCTTCTTCGATCTCGGCATGGTCGAAATGCATAAAGAACGGGGAAGGTCCGGCACCGGCATGACCATCCGTTACTTTGATCTCCAGCATAGGCTGGGCGTGCTTTTCCACCTTTTTCCAAACGCCTATCGCGTCGAGCAGACGTTGCGACGCCAATGCAAGCGCATAAGCGCGCCCGTCGAAGGCCGCATTCTTGCGCACTTTCTCTGCCAGAGCGTCAACAACCACGACTGAATGCCCGGTCTGGGCCAGCGCCAGCGCAAGGGCAGGGCCGTTCAGGCCACCACCAACGATCAGGATATCGGATCTGTGTTCCATGTGCTGCAATATGCGCGCCCTTTCGGGATTGTCCATGTGCGGTCCTGTCGCTACCGTCCGATCACGGAATTACTCGGGAGGGGACCGGATGCAAGACTGGCTGACCATGACGGCATGTGATTTGGGCCGTGGTATCGGAATGGGGCAGATCGATCCGGTTGAACTGACAGAAACTTATCTGAGCGCGATTGACGCCCATCCACATCGCGATCGGATCTATGCCCGGGTGACCCACGATCGCGCCCGCGCCGAGGCCCTTGCGGCGCAAGAGCGGGCCAAGCTTGGCCTGCGGCGGTCTTTGTTGGATGGCGTCCCGATCAGCTGGAAAGACCTGTTTGACACGGCAGGCGTAGGGACCGAGGCCGGTTCGGCCCTGTTGGAAGGCCGCGTGCCCGAATCCGATGCGCAGGTAGTGCGGAACGCGACCGCGATGGGTACGGTCTGTCTGGGTAAAACGCATATGAGCGAATTGGCGTTCTCGGGTTTGGGTCTAAACCCTGTGACGGCTACGCCTCCATGCGTGAATGACGAAGAGGCCGTACCCGGAGGTTCGTCCTCAGGGGCAGGGGCCTCGGTGGCGTGGGGGCTTGCTGCAGGCGGCGTTGGCTCGGACACGGGTGGATCGGTGCGGATTCCCTCGGCCTGGAACGATCTGGTGGGGCTGAAAACCACGGCGGGGCGCGTTAGCCTTGAGGGCGTCGTGCCGCTGTGTCTGAAATTCGATACCGTTGGGCCGCTGGCGCGATCAGTTGAGGACGCCGCACATATGCTTGCCGCGCTTGAGGGCACCGCCCCGGCTGATCTGCGCGGGGCGTCATTGATCGGTCGCCGCTTTGCTGATTTGCAGAACGTCGCCAAGGACGATCTGCGCGAAGCTCCAGCCAACGCCTATGATGATGCGCTGGCGCGCCTGAAAGAGGCCGGGGCCGAGATCGTTCCGCTTGACGTGCCTGAGCTGAACGAAGCGATGAGCCTGTCGGGCGTGCTTTATACAACCGAAGCCTACGGCTTGTGGCGTGATGTGATCGAAGCGAACCCCGAGGCGATGTATCCCGAAATCCTTGAACGGTTCCGAATGGGCAAGGCCTATTCCGGCCCCGATTACGTGGCCGCTTGGTCGAAACTAACCGCTTGTCGACAGGCTTGGGATGCGGCCACTGCGGGCTTTGATGCCGTGCTTGCGCCGACGGCCCCGATCCTACCGCCCAATCTCGACCGGTTGATGAATGATCATGACTACTATGTTACCGAAAATCTCTTGGCTCTCCGCAACACCCGGATCGGCAATCTGATGGGGCTTGCGGCACTGACTTTGCCCACGGGAACACCCGGTTGCGGGCTGATGATGTTGGGCTATCCGGGGTCGGAAGAGGCCTTGTTACGGCTCGGGTCAGCAGCCGAAAGCGCTTTGACCTGAATGCCACAATCCCCTGATTCGGCACCTCTTTGTCTGGACGAAGCCCGGGTCGATCTGTAATCTGCCATAAAACGGGGCGCAAAATGACCCCGAAATTGAGGCAGTATCATGAATTTCCCCGAGCGGTTTTCGAACCTACCGGAATACGCATTTCCGCGTCTACGCGCCCTGTTGGATCATCATCAGCCGGGTGGTGAAGTCGTTCACATGACCATTGGCGAGCCCAAGCATGATTTCCCATCTTGGGTGACCGACGTGATCATGGAAAACGCCGCCGGGTTTCAGGGCTATCCCCCGAACGAAGGCTCACCTGAATTGCGCGCAGCGATCACGGGTTGGATCAACCGCCGCTATGGTGTGTCGATGGATGCAGATGCCAATGTGATGGCACTGAACGGCACGCGCGAGGGTCTGTACAATGCCGCAATGGCGTTGTGCCCTGAGAAGAAGAACGGACAGCAGCCAATCATCCTGTGCCCGAACCCGTTTTATCAGGTTTACATGGTCGCCTCGATTTCGGTCGGCGCGCAGCCCTATTTTGTACCTGCAACCGCTGCGACCGGCCATCTACCGGACTATGCAGGCCTGCCCGAAGAGATTCTGAACCGCACTGCAGTGGCTTATATCTGCTCACCCGCGAACCCTCAGGGGGCGGTCGCCTCGCGCGATTACTGGGTCGAGCTGATTCAATTGGCTGAAAAGTACGATTTCCGCATCTTTGCCGATGAATGCTATTCCGAAATCTACCGCGACGCCGCGCCGGTTGGCGCGCTGACCGTTGCGCAGGAACTGGGTGCTGACCCCGAACGTGTCACGCTGTTCAACTCTCTGTCCAAGCGGTCGAACTTGGCCGGGCTGCGGTCGGGGCTGATCGCAGGTGGACCTGAAACAATCAGCCGTGTCAAACTGTTGCGCAGCTATGCGGGTGCCCCTTTGCCCGCCCCGCTGCAGGCCGCCGCCGCCAAGGTTTGGGCGGATGAAGCGCATGTGCAGGAAAACCGCGCGCTGTATCAGGAGAAATACGCCGTCGCGGATGAGGTTTTCGCAGGCGTACAGGGCTACATGCCGCCCGAGGCCGGGTTCTTCCTGTGGCTACCCGTCGAAAACGGCGAAGAAACCGCATTGAAGCTTTGGCAGGAAACCGGCGTACGGGTTCTGCCGGGCGCATATCTTTCTCAAGGTGATCCGGGGCAAAACCCGGGCGAGCAATTTATCCGGGTCGCGATGGTGGCCCCAAAAACAGAGATGAAGCGCGGGCTGATTACACTCCGCGACTGCATCTATTCGTGAGGTACGAGGGCAAAATGGCATCATATAACGCGCGAAACCGTGACCCGCTGCTGGACAGCAACACGCAAGCCGCCATTGAACGGCGTAGCAAAGAACTGATCGGGATCGCTTTGATCCTGTTGGGGTTGGCCGCTGCAGCGATGATCTGGTCCTATACGCCCGATGATCCAAACTGGATGGTTTCGACCGATGCGCCTGTGCAAAACTGGATGGGGCGCGTCGGGGCCTCAATCGCCGCACCGTTGTTTATGATCGTAGGCTGGGGCAGCTTGGGCGTTGCTCTCGTTCTGATCACATGGGGTGTGCGCTTTGCGGGTCATTTAGGTGAAGACCGTGCCATTGCCCGCCTGATTTTTGCGCCGATCTGGATCGCCGTTCTGGCTGTCTATGCAGCGACTCTGGTACCGGGTGCTGAATGGCGGGCGACGCACAGCTATGGCTTGGGCGGTCTATTCGGCGATACAGTGATGGGCGCGATTTTGACTTTGTTGCCGATCTCATCGCATTTCCTGGTCAAGCTGATGTCGCTGGCGATGGCGGTCGGTATGCTGGCTCTGGGTGTATTCGTGTTGGGTTTCGGCAAAGCGGACGTTCGCAATGGCTTCCGGGCGTTTCTGTTGGGACTGGTCATGGCCTATGATCTGTTGATGAACGCGCTGGGACGCGGGGCATCGGCGACAGCGCGGGCAGCACGGGACCGGAAGGCCCAATGGGCCGAGCGCAAGGCCGAACGTGCAGTTCCGGTTCAGGCGGATTTTGACGACGACCTGGCCTACTCTGATCCGGTCTTTGAAGACCCTGAGGTTGAAGCGCAGGAACCTGTCGCCAAGACAGGCCTTCTGGCTCGGATGCCTTCCCTGATCCGTCGCCCTGACCCAATGCCCGAGCCTGAGTTGGTCGAAAACGTTGCGGTCGAAGGGTATTACGACATGCCGGGTGAGGATCGCATCCGGTCCAAGATTTCCGCCGCTGTACGCAATCGTAAAGTGGCCGCTGGTGTGCTAACGCCCGAACCCGATCCCAACTTGCCATTGACCAAAGGGCGGGGCAGGGGACCGGACCCGTTGATTTTGAACTCTGGCGCGGCAGGCGAGTTGCCGCCCGAACCCCCGATGACCTCTGCAGGTTTGCCACCCGAACCACCGCTGACAGCAGGATCTGATGTTGATGCGCTGGCGGCTGACTCCGAGGCTGATAATTGGATGCAGCAGGACTATGTTTCCGAACCGGACTATGATGATGAGACCGTGTTTGATGATGCCCCCGAACCCGCGCTCCAACCGAGACAGGCTGTCAAGATTCCTGTCGCTGAGCCGCGTAAACCTGTAGTAGCTCAACCGGTCCGACGCACTCCTCCGCCTTCGCGCAGGGCGCAAGCCGAAGCACAGCCGACACTTTCTTTCGAGGAACGGCATTCCGACTTCGAACTGCCACCGCTGGGCCTTCTGTCCAACCCTGCAAGCATCCAACGCCATCACCTAAGCGATGAAGCGCTCGAGGAAAATGCGCGGATGCTGGAAAACGTGCTGGATGACTACGGCGTCAAGGGTGAGATCGTCAGCGTCCGCCCCGGTCCGGTTGTGACCATGTACGAATTGGAGCCTGCACCGGGTTTAAAAGCCAGCCGTGTGATCGGTTTGGCTGACGATATCGCGCGCTCAATGTCGGCTTTGTCCGCGCGGGTTTCAACTCTACCGGGGCGCTCGGTTATTGGCATTGAACTGCCCAATGAAAACCGTGAGATGGTGGTGCTGCGCGAAATTCTCGCCAGTCGCGATTTCGGCGATGGTAACCATGCGCTGCCCTTGGCGTTAGGCAAGGATATCGGCGGTGAGTCCGTGGTGGCGAATTTGGCAAAAATGCCTCACCTCTTGATCGCTGGTACGACCGGTTCCGGTAAGTCGGTGGCAATCAATACGATGATCCTCTCGCTGCTTTATAAGCTAACGCCGGATGAGTGCCGCCTGATCATGATCGACCCCAAGATGCTGGAACTGTCGGTCTATGATGGTATCCCGCACCTGCTCTCGCCCGTTGTGACCGACCCGAAAAAGGCGGTTGTGGCCCTGAAATGGGTCGTGGGCGAGATGGAGGATCGCTATCGCAAAATGTCCAAAATGGGCGTGCGCAATATCGCGGGCTACAATGGCCGCGTGAAGGATGCGCTGTCCAAGGGCGAGATGTTCAGCCGCACGGTCCAGACCGGCTTTGACGATGAAACCGGCGAGCCAATGTTCGAGACCGAAGAATTCGCGCCCGAAGCAATGCCTTATATCGTTGTGATCGTCGACGAGATGGCTGACCTGATGATGGTCGCGGGCAAGGAGATCGAGGCCTGCATCCAGCGTCTGGCGCAGATGGCGCGGGCTTCGGGCATTCACCTGATCATGGCGACGCAGCGTCCCTCGGTCGATGTGATCACCGGGACGATCAAGGCGAACTTCCCAACGCGGATTTCGTTCCAGGTGACCTCGAAAGTCGACAGCCGCACCATTTTGGGCGAGATGGGTGCCGAGCAACTGCTTGGGCAGGGCGACATGCTGTATATGGCGGGCGGGGCGAAGATCACCCGTTGCCACGGTCCGTTTGTCTCGGATGAAGAGGTCGAAGAAATCGTCAACCACCTGAAACAGTTCGGTCCGCCGGCCTACATGAGCGGCGTGGTCGATGGCCCGGCTGAGGAAAAGGCTGACAATATCGACGCTGTTCTGGGCCTGAACACGGGTGGCAACACGAACGGAGAAGACGCCCTTTACGACCAGGCAGTGGCGATTGTGATCAAAGATCGCAAATGCTCGACGTCCTACATTCAGCGAAAACTTGCCATTGGCTACAACAAAGCTGCGCGGCTTGTTGAGCAGATGGAGGACGAAGGCGTTGTTTCCGGGGCAAATCACGTTGGAAAACGCGAAATCCTCGTCCCCGAGCAGTAAGATATTTAATAACAAGGGCAGAACGCCTATCTGGGTCCTATGAAACAGATTGCTTTTGCCCTTGCTCTGACACTGGCTGCGCCCGCCGCGTGGGCGGCTGAAAAGCTGCCACTGTCGCAAATCTCTAACTACCTGAACCAGATGAAGACGGTTCAGACCACATTCACGCAGGTGAATGATGACGGATCGCTTAGCACCGGTAAGCTGTGGCTCGAGAGGCCCGGAAAAATGCGGTTCGAATATGATCCGCCCAACAGCGCGGTAGTTTTGGCGCGGTCGGGGACGGTGCAGATCTTTGACCCGAAATCCAATCAGCCGCCCGAACAGTACCCGCTGAAACGCACACCGCTGTCACTGGTGTTGGCGCGGAATGTCAATCTGGGGCAAGCCAATATGGTTGTTGGGCACGATTTTGACGGGACCGCCACGGTTGTGACGGCTCAGGACCCCAAGAACCCGGAAAGCGGGCGGATCGAGTTAATGTTTACATCCAATCCGGTTGAGCTGCGCAAATGGGTGATCCACGATAACGCTGGAAGTCAAACGACCGTACTGCTGGGGCCGTTGACTGAAGGCGGAAACCTCGATTCCAGCGTGTTTTCAAGCAAAACCCGTATCAGGTCAGACGATCGCTGACCTGACAGGGTTTGTTTAGTAACGGCAGTTCGCCAGCTGCGCCTGATACAGTTGCGCTCGGGCGTCTACATCATTCGCAACGTTCAACAGCCAAGATTTGCTGTTGTAGCTGCCGCGCGCGTAGCCGGTTTGCCCTTCGTGATAGGCCAGGTATTGGTTACGCGCGTCGGTGGGATGAATCCCGTTCCGCTCATAGCTTTTGTTCATGTACCAGCCAATGAAATCCGATGCATCACGGATGCGATCCCGTTTGGCGCGGCGTTTGCCGGTTTCGCGCTGATACTGCTCCCACGTGCCATCAAGTGCCTGACCATAGCCGTAAGCACTGCTTTGGCGACCCATCGGGATGACGCCCAGCACGTATTTGTGCGGTGTGCGCGCATCTGCGCGATAACGGCTTTCTTGGTAAATCGTGGCCATCTGAACGTGAACGGGGACACCCCATTTGCGCTCGGTGCTTTTGAAGGCCTTGATATAATCGGGTTTTTCGCGCGCAATGCTGCACGCGTCATTCAGTCTGCTCGGTGGCTGTTTGGACCCGCCACCACAGGATGCCAAAAGCAGCACCCCGAAGAGTACGAAAAGAATTCTGCTCATGTGCCTCGTGCCTTTTTTCTTTATTCTAGCGCAGATTGAGCTCTGAGGAAATCACAATCGTTACAGAATAATAGCGAGAATTATCGGTAATGCGGCGACCGACAATACTGTCGAGACCATGACCATGCCTGCAACCGCGTCGGAATCCACATCAAACCGCTCTGCCAGCAGGTATGAGGTGACGGCGACCGGCGCACACATTTGCAAAACCAGAACTCCGAAAGCTACAGGACCCAGTCCAAAACTGATGGCAAGAGCCCAGCCCAACCCGAAGCACACCGCGAGTTTCAGCAAGGACAACCATATAGCCTGTTGCAGCTTCTGTGTTGTCAGGCGTGCAATCGCGACCCCAAGGGTGATCAGCATCATAGGCACCGCCATCTGGCCCAACAGTTCCAGCGTGTTGGTTAGAAACAGTGGCGTCTGCCATCCACGCCACAGAAACAATGCCCCCAGCAGCGTGGCCCAGACCATCGGCTCGCGCAGAACCTTGCCAAAGGCGCCGCGCCCCGCGACCAGATAGATACCGTAGGTAAAAGAAAACAGAGCCGTAACGGCCAAAAAGATCACCGCGAAACCCAACCCAGCCTGCCCAAAGGCAAAGATGCACAAAGGCAGGCCCAGATTCCCAGTGTTACCGAAGATAAGAGGTGACAGATAGGTCCGCTGCTCAAGCCCTGAGGCACGTACAATGACCCAGAAAACCACCGCCAAAGCAACATGTGATGCAATCGCAGCGAGCGTGAAAACGGTCAATTCACCGCCAGGAATGTCGGTTTGCATCAAAGCTACGAAGATCAGGCTGGGCACTGCAAGCGTCACCGCAAACCGCGTGACAAATTGCAGCCGATACTCGAACCCGAGCTTGACCCACGCAAACCCGATCCCGGCCAGAAGGAACACTGGGGCAACGATTTCGAACACTGTTAGGAGTAGGTTCACAGACTGTTTCCCCGAATTTCAGCTCATTGGTTGGCTTTTCTGCCCGAAAAGATGTACTAAATGCTTTGGGGGCCGAAACAATGCTAAAGACACAAGCCAAGTACCGTCTGGGACAGGTGGTTCGACACCGTAGACACCCTTTTCGAGGGGTTATTTTTGATGTCGATCCGGAATTCTCGAACTCGGAGGAATGGTATCAGGCCATACCCGAAGATAGTCGCCCGCTGAAGGACCAGCCGTTCTATCATTTGCTGGCTGAGAATGATCAATCCTTCTATGTCGCTTATGTTTCAGAACAAAATCTGGTTGAGGACCAATCGGGTGAGCCGGTAGACCATCCCGATATCCCCAACATGTTCGGCCCGTTTCAGGATGGATCTTATCCGCTGCACTTTCAGTTGAACTGAATATGTCCGTCATAATGGCGTGTGTCAGTAGCCTAATGCGCAACCATCTTTACGGGGATCGCTAGCACCTTCCAGAACTCCGTTTGAACAGATTCGAATGGCTTGCGCACCACCCAGAGACGTTTCCGGTATTTGGACAGTGTGCCCCATATCGGATAATTGTTGCAGAACGGCATCGGAATAGCCTCGCTCAATTTTCAGAACGCCCCCATCTGCAAATGCCCGAGGCGCATCGATGGCTTCCTGCAGCTCTATGTCGAAATCCGTGAGATTTGACACTAACCGCGCGTGTCCGGTTGGTTGATAGGCACCTCCCATGACACCAAAGGGCATCGCGATGCGGCCTTGGGCGCGCAACATTCCCGGTATGATTGTGTGCATTGGTCGCTTTCCACCGGCAAGCTCATTTGGATGACCGGGTTCGAGGTTGAAACCCGCCCCCCGGTTCTGCAGCAAAATGCCGAACTTTTCCGAAGCGATGCCCGACCCGAACCCGTGGTAGATCGAATAAATAAGTGAAACGGCCATGCGATCCCGGTCAACCACGGTGATATAGACGGTGTCTTTGTGAACAGACTCGGTCAAGGGAGCGGCGGCAGCCATGGCGCGTTTCGGATTGATCAGCGCGGCAAGTTGGGCGGCTGTCTCAGGTGCAAGAAAATGAGCCATCCGCGTGCTGTGGTCGGGATCGGCGATGAAACGATTGCGTGCGTCGTAGGCCAGTTTGCTGGCCTCGGCTTCGATATGTACGCGTTCAGCCCCCCAAGGGTTCATTGCGGCCAGATCGAAGTGCTTCAAGATATTCAGCAACAGGATTGCCGTCGCGCCCTGACCATTCGGTGGGTGCTCGACCAGTTCGACACCGCCATAATCTCCGCTGACGGGCACAGTTTCATCGCTTTGCACGGCCGCGAAATCCTGCGCAGTCTGTACTCCACCCAGATCGGACAGGGCCGCAAGCATGTCATCGGCAATCTCACCAGAATAAAATGCCTTTTGACCGTGTTGGGCCACGCGCCTAAGAACTTCTGCCTGACCGGGTGCGCGAAAAACCTGCCCGGTTTGCAGGGGTTTGCCGTCAATCAGATAATGATCACGGGCCGCGCCTTGCAGGGTGGATGCGCTGTTCTTCCAATCAAAGGCAACGCGTGGAGCCACCGGAACACCTGACTCGGCATAATGGATTGCGGGTTGCAGGATTGCTTCCAGGCCCAGCCGACCTTCGGTTTTTGCTAGACGGCAGAATGCCTCAACCGCTCCGGGAATTGTCACGGCATCCGGGCTGGTCTCGGGAACCGAATTTGAACCGCGATCCCGCAATGCCTGTGCATCCGCTGCTGCCGCGGCCCGACCCGAACCGTTTAGTGCGCGAACCGTCTGCTCGCCTGCGCGATTGTACAGAACAAAGCAATCTCCACCCAAGCCGGTCATTTGCGGCTCGCAAATTCCCAGAAGCACTGCGCCTGCAATGGCTGCGTCCATGGCATTGCCGTCCTGCTGCAGAATATCCAGCGCGATTTTGGCGGCCAACGGATGGGACGTTGCGCACATCCCTTCGGTTGCCAAAACTTCAGAACGGCCTGTCTTGTGAAAATCGCGCATGGGTCTTTCCTTCTGCAAACACGCAGACACTAAGCCGCAGCTGGGAATTGTCCAATGCTATCAGAGGAAGGAGGTCCTCGGCGCCGCTCACTGGGTGGGGGCTGTGACGCTAGGCGCCGAGGGAAGCTATCTGAGCTACCCCTTACTTATGACCTTTGTTTGCGGCGCGACAATGGTTCGATCTAGGCCTTATTGTGGCCATTTGATGCCTGCTAGGGCATCTCGTCAAAGTCGAACCGCAAGCAGAGCAGGTTCCCGCCGCTTTTGCGTTCATATTGTATGTCGCTGGCAAGTTGATGAATCAGGTGCCAGCCAAAGCCGCCCTCGGGCAGGTCCTGCAAAGCAGTGTCGACAGATGGTGGAGTGCCGCTCGGTATCCGCAATTCGGGCATCGGGTCGCCGGTATCGATGATCTGTATCACCAACTTCTTTGCACATAATGAGCAATCGATTTGAATGTCAGCGGCGGCAACCCCGGCATAGGCATGTTCGACCACGTTGTTGATCGCTTCCGTCAGCGCGATTCTTACGTCATCTGCTTTGCTTTCCGGCAATCCCTGCGCCGCCAGCCGTGCGCTTAACGCCGCGATCCCTGCGCTGGCCTGCACTTGTGTCGCGGGAAAGCTCACCTCCAGGCAGTTTTGTTTGCAATTCGAGCACACGCTGTTCCACCTCTGCCGATCGTCAGTCTGCACCAGCGCCGATCGCCTCATCCAGCGATTTGAACAGTCTGAACACGGTGTCCATGCGGGTCAGGCGGAACACTTTTTCAACGATCGGGCGCAACCCGGCCAGATCCAATCTGCGCCCTTTTTCCAATTGTTTCATCGAGGCGACAATGGCGCCCAGACCGCTGGAATCGATGAATTCAACAGAAGACAAATCCAACACCACCCGTTTGGCATGGGTTTGGGTTTCCGCGCGCATATCTTCCTTGAATTGAATCGCCATTGCGGCATCAATTCGATCACAATGAACGGATATTATCTGTGTCTCGCCGGTGATCTCGCTGCTGAGCCCCATGTTCGTCCGCCTTTGGCAATGCAAAATGATGGTAGAAATACGCTAGACGGTAATTCTTACCATTCGGTATCCATAGGCTGGAAAGTTCAAGGAGATTTCGGATGAACGAGGTTGTGATAGCAGGTGCCGCGCGTACACCAATGGGCGGATTTCAGGGCATGTTTGACGGCGTCGCCGCTGCTGATCTGGGCGGTGCTGCTATCCGCGCAGCGCTGGAGGGTGCTGGCGCTCGGACCGTGGATGAGGTGCTGATGGGCTGCGTCCTGCCTGCCGGCCAGGGACAGGCCCCGGCGCGTCAGGCTGGGTTTGCCGCCGGTCTGGGAGAAGATGTACCTGCCACAACGCTCAACAAAATGTGTGGTTCAGGCATGAAGGCAGCAATGATTGCGTTTGATCAGATCGCTTTGGGCCATACTCAGACCATGGTCGCTGGCGGGATGGAGAGCATGACCAACGCGCCCTATCTGTTGCCCAAGATGCGCGGTGGCGCCCGGATCGGACATGGGCAAGTGGTTGATCACATGTTTCTGGACGGGCTCGAAGACGCCTATGACAAAGGTCGGCTTATGGGCACGTTTGCCGAGGACTGTGCCGAATCCTATCAGTTCACGCGCGAGGCGCAGGACGAATACGCCCTGCGATCGCTTTCGAACGCGCTGTCCGCGCAGGAAAATAATGCGTTCGACCAGGAAATTACACAGGTCAAGATTCAGACCCGTAAGGGCGAGGTTGTGCTGGAGGCGGATGAGCAACCAAAATCGGCGCGGCCCGAGAAAATACCCACGCTGAAACCTGCATTTCGCAAGGACGGAACGGTTACGGCAGCCAATTCTTCTTCGATCTCGGATGGCGCAGCCGCCCTTGTGCTTGCCTCGGCAGAGGCGGCAGAACAGCAGGGCCTGACCGTGCGCGCACGGATTCTTGGCCACGCCAGTCACGCGCAGGCACCGGGGTTGTTCACAACTGCTCCGGTTCCGGCGGCGCAGAAATTGTTGGGCCATATCGGTTGGAAAAAAGAGGATGTCGATCTGTGGGAGGTTAACGAAGCCTTCGCCGTTGTACCCATGGCTTTCATGCACGAAATGGGCTTGTCCCGTGAGATCGTGAATGTGAATGGCGGCGCATGTGCGCTTGGCCACCCGATAGGTGCCTCGGGGGCTCGGATTATGGTCACGCTGCTCAATGCGCTGGAAAAGCGAAATCTCAAGCGCGGTGTCGCTGCAATCTGCATTGGCGGCGGAGAAGGGACGGCCATCGCAATAGAACGCGTTTGACGCTTTGTCTTTTTGCAAATACTCGGGGAATTGGCGGCAGCGCCCGCAGTTCCCCGGATGCAAGGTCTACCAACATGAAAGCCGACTACGACACACTCGCCAAAACCATAGCCGCCTTGACCGACGGTGAAACCGACGAGGTTGCATTGATGGCTACGGTGGCATGCGAAGTGCATCACTCGGACGACCGATTCGACTGGACAGGGTTCTACCGCGTAACTGAGCCCGAAGTGCTAAAGATCGGGCCTTATCAGGGGGGGCATGGCTGCCTAGTAATCCCTTTTGAACGCGGTGTGTGTGGTGCGGCTGCCCGTACAGGGCAAGTGCAATTGGTTTCGGATGTAGATGCTTTCCCCGGCCATATCGCTTGTGCGTCATCCACTCGGTCCGAGTTGGTTCTACCAGTGCGGGATGCGAATGGTAACGTGATCGCTGTCTTTGATATCGACAGCGACCAGCCCGACGCGTTTACCAAAGATGATGCGACTGCACTTGGTGCTATTCTAACGGATGTATTTGCGCGTTAGAGGGTTCCGAGCTATCGCAAAAATGCGCCAAGATCTCGGGACATAATCAGATAGCAAAGCCCGGCCTGAAACGCTGTGATCGTGTATAGCCAAGCCGAGAAACCGAGCTTGCGGGTCTTGTGCCCGAAGATCCAGCGCCCCAGTAGCGCGGCCAAGCTGCCTCCTAGTGCCGCCAACCATAACAAGCGCCGCTCGGGGATGCGTCGCCTTCTACGGCGCGCGCGCAGCTTATCCCAGCCAAACGCCATCAAAGTCAGGGCATTAATGACCCAAAGATAGATTACGGCAATCCACATGGACCGTGCATAGCCAACTAAAATTGCAGAACCAAGTGAAAAAATGCTTGGAAATTTCACCGATTCGAGGCACCGTGAAAAAGTAACAGAAAATTTCACGCAGACTCGGAGCGCAACTTGAATTCGCAAGCCCCTCATAGCGCATCCCTCGGTGCCGATCTGCGCGCACTGCGCAAGGCGCGTGGGCTGACTCTGACCGAGATCGCCAACCGATTGGATCGGTCCGTTGGCTGGCTCAGCCAAGTCGAGCGTGACATGTCCGAGCCGTCGATTTCGGATCTACGCCAGATTGCCGAATGTCTGGGTGTGCCGATGTCGATGCTGTTTGCCCATTCCGCTGCGCCGGTGGATGAGCAAGGGTATATTGTGCGGGCAGGGTCCCGTCGCCCGATGGGCTCTGGCGAAGAAGGGTTGATCGAAGAACTGCTTTCGCCTGACCTGACCGACGATTTCGAGATGGTGCATTCGACCTTTGAGCCGCATTCTCAGATGCAGACCCCGGCAAACCGGCCGACGCAGGAAGTCGGCTATATGGTTTCAGGCCGTCTGGAACTGACGATCGGCTCGCGCAGCTTTCAGGTCGGCCCCGGCGATAGCTTCCGGATCAAGCACGAGCCCTACACTTGGTCCAACCCCTTTGATGAGCCCGCTGTGGCCATCTGGGTCATCGCCCCGCCGGTGTACTGATGAGTTTTGAGGCCTGGACCATATTCGCTCTGTTCTGGGTGGTGTTCGTGACCACCCCGGGGCCGAATGCGGTCAACTGCATCTCAAATGGGATGAGCCTGCCGTTCTCCAAGGCTATGTTGGGTGTCTTGGCTATTTTGACTCAGGCGAGTGTGTTCCTGATCCTCTCGGCTGTGGGAATCACAGCGTTGATTGCCGCGTCGCCAACGGGTTTCTTTGTCGCCAAACTTATCGGGGCCGGGTTTCTGATCTGGATGGGCATTCGCGGTTGGATGAACGCAGCGAAACCCGCTCCGGCATCAGAGCGTCCGGCAAGACATGTTTACTTTCACGCGTTGGCTGTTGCTACGATCAACCCCAAAAGCGTCGCCGGATACCTTGCGGCGTTTTCGCAGTTTGTACAGCCGGATGTACCCATCTGGCAGCAGATGGCCGTGATCATGCCGACGGCTCTGGTCATCACGACGCTCAGCTACACGGGGTTCACGATGCTGGGTGCCCTCATGGGTAAGGCCGCACTGGGGGCGGTGTTCAATATCTGGGTGCGACGCGTAATGGCGACCTGTTTCATCATTTATGGCGTTTTGCTGGGAGCCAGCTCAACGCCTACAGCGAGGGGGTAAGGATATGCATACCGGATCATGTCTGTGCGGCGCGGTCGCTTTTGTTGTTGACGGAGACCTCACGCCACCAAATGCCTGCCATTGCGGGCAGTGTCGCAAACAGTCGGGTCATCTGTGGGCCTCGACCGTAACGCATCAGGACAATCTCAGCTTTACCAGCAGCGAAACGCTGGGCTGGTATCGCGCTTCCGACATTGCCAAGCGCGGATTTTGCCGCGCTTGTGGCTCGTTCCTCTTCTGGCAGCACAATGACGAGGACACGATCGCAATTTCCGTGGGCTCATTGGATGAGCCGACCGGGTTGAAACTCGCCCAGCACATCTTTGTGGCGGACAAGGGCGATTACTATGACATCAAAGACGATCTGCCCCAGCGGGCACACTAATAGGGAACCAAACACATGAGTGATTTTCCAACCAAGGCCCGTGTGGTCATCATCGGCGGTGGCGTTGTTGGCTGCTCGTCGCTTTATCATCTGGCCAAGAAGGGCTGGACCGATTGTGTTCTGCTGGAAAAGAACGAACTGACCGCAGGCTCGACATGGCACGCTGCTGGTAACGTTCCGACCTTCTCGAATTCATGGGCGATCATGAACATGCAGCGCTATTCGACCGAGCTGTATTCGCGTCTGGCCGATGAAGTCGACTATCCAATGAACTACCACGTTTCAGGCTCGATCCGTCTTGCGCACAGCAAAGAACGGATGCAGGAGTTTGAGCATGCCATGTCCATGGGCCTGTATCAGGGTATCCCGATGGAGATGTGGACCCCGGAAGAAGCCAAGGAACGTTATCCCTTCCTTGAGACCCATGATCTTGAAGGCGTTCTGTATGACCCGACCGATGGTGACATTGACCCCGCGCAGCTGACCCAGGCTCTGGCCAAAGGCGCGCGGGATATGGGGCAGAAGATCATCCGCTTCTGCCCCGCAAACGGTGTGACACAGCATGATGACGGCACTTGGACCGTGCATACCGAAAAGGGTGACATTGCCTGCGACTATGTGGTGAATGCCGCCGGTTACTACGCGCAGCGAGTCGGGGAATGGTTCAAACCCTTTGGCGGCCGAACCGTCCCGGCAATGGTCATGAGCCATCAGTATCTGTTGACCGACGAAGTTCCCGAAATCGAAGCGTGGTCGAAAGAAAATGATGGTAAGAAGCTGCCGCTGCTGCGCGATGTCGATATCTCCTACTATTTGCGGCAGGAGAAGAACGGGTTCAACCTTGGTCCGTACGAGCCCAACTGCAAGGGTCACTGGATGACCGAGGATGACCCGATGCCCGAGGATTTCAGCTTCCAGCTGTGGAATGACGATCTGGATCGGATCGAGGACATTGTTACTGACGCTATGGAGCGTGTACCGCTGATGGCAACCTCGGGCGTTGGTCGCGTCATCAACGGCCCGATCCCCTACGCGCCGGATGGTCTGCCATTGATTGGTCCGATGCCGGGTGTGAAAAACGCCTTCGAGGCACACACCTTCACTTTTGGCATCGCGCAGGGTGGCGGTGCAGGCAAGGTGCTGGCCGAATGGATTGTCGACGGCCACACCGAGTGGGACATGTGGGCGGTCGATCCACGTCGTTACACCGACTACACCGATCAGGACTACTGCAATCAGAAGGGCATGGAAGTCTATGGCAACGAGTACGCCATGCACTTCCCCCATCACGAATGGCCTGCCGCACGCGACAAGAAGGTCTCGCCTGTGCACGCCAAGGTCAAGGAATTGGGCGGTGTCATGGGCGCGTACAACGGCTGGGAGCGCGCAAACTGGTTTGCGCAAACCGGCGATGATACGTCACTGGAAGCCACCCATACCTGGGGACGTTCGGGCCCTTGGGAGCAACGGGTCAAAGAAGAATGCGAAGCCGTGCGCGATCACTGCGGGGTGCTGGATCTGCCGGGCTTCTCGCGGTTCTGGATACAAGGCGAGGGGGCGGATGACTGGCTGCGTGGCTTCTGTACCGGAGGTATCCCTAAAGCAGGGCGCATGAATCTGATCTATGTCTCGGATGAAAGAGGGCGCATTCTGACCGAGCTGTCCTGTATCCGTCTGGCTGAGAACAATTTCGTCCTAATCACCGCTGCCACGGCACAGTGGCACGATGGTGATTTGATCCGCAATTCGGTGCCCGAAGGTGTGACCGTTCGGGAAACCACAACCGAGCGCGACACACTGATCGTGACCGGACCGATGACGCGGAATGTATTGTCCGGCATCACCGATGCAGATTTGCAGCAAGGGTGGCTGACCCACCAATTCGCCAAAGTTGCCGGGCAGGATGCCTTCCTGATCCGTGTATCTTTCGCGGGTGAGTTGGGTTGGGAAATCCATGCTGAAAATGATGCGATGCCCGCCATCTACGAAGCTGTGCTGGCTGCCGGAGCGAAACCTTTTGGCATGTATGCGTTGAATTCGCTGCGGATCGAGAAAGGCTATCGCGCGTGGAAAGGCGACCTAAGCACAGATTACTCTCTGCTGGAAGGTGGTTTGGGGCGCTTTGTCAAGCTCGATAAACCACAGGATTTTGTTGGCAAAGCAGCCATTCAGAACGAAAAACAGCAAGGCGTTAAAAAGTCCTTTGTCACTCTGATCGTGGACGCAGGTGAGGTCGATGCGCCTTACATGTCCTGCATCTGGAGCGGTGATGAGATCGTGGGTGAAACCACATCGGGTGCGTGGGGGTATCGCATTGGTGCCTCGGTCGCGCTGGGCATGGTGCGCGCAGACCAGGCTGTCCCGGGAACTGAGCTAGAGGTTGAAATCTACGGTCAGAAATGTCGTGCTGTTGTTCAGGAGGATCAGCCGCTCTGGGATCCTGCAAATGAACGGTTGAGGGCCTGACCCCTACGACAGAAAGGCGCTGATATGACCCGGCAGATGGAAGGCGTATATCTGACTGGCCATGGAGGTCCTGAGGTGTTGGAATGGCGGGAAAGCGTCCCCGTTCCGACCCCCGGTCCAGGGCAGGTTCTGGTGCGCGTCGCCGCTGCCGGGGTGAACAACACCGACATCAACACGCGGATCGGCTGGTACTCGCCGGATGTTACAGAAGCGACGGATGCGGTAGATCAGCAGGTTGAGGCCGGCGGGTGGGGAGGTGCGCTGCACTTTCCCCGCATCCAAGGCGGTGATCTGTGTGGGATTGTTGAAGAGGCTGGACCGGGGGCAGCGTTCAAGCCCGGCCAACGCGTGACCTGTCCTATCAACTTGCCACGCCCGGGGCCGGGTAGACCGCATGGTTTTATCGCGCTTGGTTCAGAAATCGACGGAGCGTTTGCCCAATACTGTCTGGTCGATAGCAATGATCTCTATGATGTGACCGCCTCGCCCCTATCAGACGTGGAAATCGCCGCTATTCCCTGCGCGTTTGGGACCGCAGAAAACCTGCTGACTCGCGCTGGTGTGTCGGCAGGCCACACAGTGCTGATCACAGGGGCTTCAGGCGGTGTGGGCCTCGCCGCGGTCCAGCTCGCGGCGCTACGAGGAGCGACGGTCTGGGGGGTGACAAGTGCTGCCAAGGCGGATGTGGTCAAAGCGCAGGGGGCGTCGGCAACCTTTGACCGGGATGCGCAACTGCCGAAGGATTTGTTCGATGTCGTCATCGATGTGGTGGGCGGCTCGGCTTGGCCCGATCTCATACTGGCGCTGAAACCCGGCGGGCACTATGCGGTGTCAGGTGCAATCGCTGGCCCCATCGTCAGCGCCGATTTGCGAAACATCTATCTGCGCGACATCACAATCCATGGCTGCACCCATCAGCCTCCCGAAGTCTTTGGCCGACTTGTTGTGCTGATGAATGCAGGTCGGATCAGGCCTTTGGTCTCAAAAACCTACCCGTTGCGTGACATTGTTCAGGCGCAAGAGGATTTTATGTCCAAGACCTTGCCCGGGAAACTGGTATTAATACCGTGAAAGGGGGGTAGATGGCTGACATTACGCTTTTAGATGGTTCGATCGGGCAGGAACTGGTGAAACGCAGCGGTGACCAGCCCACGCCTTTGTGGTCAACGCGGGTGATGATCGACAAACCTGACTTGCTGACCGAAGTTCACGAGGCCTATTTCCGCAGTGGCGCGACGATTGCCACCACGAATACCTATGCCATTCACCGCTCGCGGCTGGTGCGTGAGGGGATCGAAGACCAGATGCCACTTCTGATCGAGGCTGCTCTTTCGCGGGCCGAGCAGGCTTGCGCGGGAACTGACGGTCGTATCGCTGGTGCGCTTGGTCCGCTTTTGGCCAGCTACCGGCCCGATCTGAACCCCGACCCAGACGATGCGGCTGAAAAATTTGCCGAGCTGGCTCAACTGATGGCAGACCGGGTTGATCTGTTCCTGATCGAAACCGTGTCCTCGGTTCTGGAAGCCGAAGGTGCGCTTCGCGGTACCGAGAATTGCGGCAAACCCGTCTGGCTGGCATTGTCGGTTATGGATGATGACGGCACACGATTGCGGTCAGGCGAAGCACTGGAGGACATCGCCCCGCTTGTTGCGCGTTACGCCCCCGAGGCCGTTTTGATCAACTGCGCGCGCCCGGAAGCGATTCCGGCTGCACTGGAGATCATCGCAAAGCTGGGTCGCCCGTTCGGCGCTTATGCCAATGGCTTTACTGGTATCAAAGACGGTTTTTTGAAGGAAGCCCCGACGGTTGACTCTCTGGAAAGCCGTCATGACCTAGACCCTGACGCCTATGCGCAGCATGCCATGGGCTGGGTGGCGCAGGGCGCGACGATTGTTGGCGGTTGCTGCGAAGTTGGACCCGATCACATTAAAACCCTTGCCGACAGTTTATGCGCGGCTGGGCACACAATTGTTTGAGTGTGCCTCATGTCGATCCGCAACAAACCTGAACGGCGAAAAGATCGGGATCAGCAGCATTTCGATATTCTGGTTGCACCCGGTTTCGTGTTGCTTGAATTGGCCTCGTTGGTCGATGTGTTGCGCCTGGCCAACCGGGTTTGCGCGCATCCTCCGTTCACATTCACTTACCGGTCCCGAAAGGGGGGGCCTGTTGAAAGCAGCAGTTGCGCGACGGTGTCGACCGAAACCATACCTGCGCAGCCCGATGCGGATTATCTGTTTGTGATCGGAAACTCGGATCCGGATCAGCCAGAGCTTTCTTTAGGTCGCGTCGTGCCCGACTATACGTACCGGGGAGCCCAGGTCTTTTTGCTGGCCGAAGCGGCAAGCAGGTACATCGATGAAAACGGCGCTGATCATATGGCAACCCATTGGGAAAACGCCTCTTTCTTACGCGAACGTGGCGCGCGTTTTGAGGCCAAGCTTTCAATTGCGACCGAACAGGGTTCGGTGGTCACCTGCGCGGGAATGGAGGCAACGACGGATGTGGCACTGGCGGTGATTGGGCGGCACATTTCGGGTGCCGCCAAGATGACAGTTGCGGATATCATGCTGCACGAGAACATCCGCGATTTCTCATCCATGCAGCCGTTTTCGGGCGCTCGGAATACAGCCACAGGTGACGCAAAGCTGGATCAATGTATCAAGCTGATGCAGGCGAATATCGAAGAACCGTTACCGATCAATCAGATCGTTGACATGTTACACGTGTCGAACAGATCGCTTGAGCGCAAGTTCAAGGCAACTTTCGCAACCACTCCAAACGGATTCTACCGAGAAATGCGCTTGGCCAAAGCCAACAACCTGCTTTTGAACACAACGATGAGCGTGCGGGAAATCGGCTTGGTGTGCGGCTTTCCAAACGGATTCTCATCCGTTTACAAAAGCGTCTTTGGCGTCACTCCGTTTGTTCTGAGACGTCAAAAAAGACGTGCAGAATATAGGTGATTTTCGCGATTGAGATGACGTTTTTGACGCTTTTTTTGTCGATCCTTCATGGCATTTTGCAAAAAACCTGAGACAGCGGAGACATCAGGATGGTTGATCTTCCCACCAAGGCCCGTGTGGTCATCATCGGCGGCGGCGTCATCGGATGCTCGGTCGCGTATCACCTTACCAAGAAAGGGTGGACCGATGTTGTGCTGCTTGAGCGCAAGCAACTGACCAGCGGCACCACATGGCATGCTGCAGGTCTGATTGCGCAGCTGCGCGCGACCGCAAACATGACCAAGCTGGCTAAGTACAGTCAGGAACTATATGGCGCACTTGAGGAAGAAACTGGCGTTGCCACAGGGTTCAAGCGTTGCGGATCGATCACGGTGGCGCTGACTGAAGAGCGCAAGGAAGAGATCTATCGTCAGGCCGCCATGGCACGTGCTTTCGGGGTTGAGGTCGAAGAGATCGGCAATGATCGTGTGCAAGAGCTGTATCCCCATCTCAACCTCGAAGGGGTCAAGGGGGCGGTTTATTTGCCTTTGGATGGGCAGGGTGATCCGGCAAACATTGCACTGGCTTTGGCCAAAGGTGCGCGCCAACGCGGTGGCATCGTCAAGGAACGTGTGAAAGTCACCGATGTCGTCAAGCAGGGCCGTCAGGTGACCGGCGTGGACTGGATTGCGGACGATGGCAGTGCCTCGGGCCATATCGAATGCGACATGGTGGTGAACTGTGCGGGCATGTGGGGCCACGAGGTTGGTAAGATGGCAGGTGTGAACGTGCCGCTTCACGCCTGCGAACATTTCTATATCGTGACCGAAGGGATCGACGGGCTGACCCAACTGCCGGTGCTGCGCGTACCGGATGAATGTGCCTACTACAAAGAGGATGCCGGAAAAATCCTGCTGGGCGCGTTTGAGCCAAATGCAAAACCCTGGGCGATGAACGGCATCCCCGACAGTTTCGAATTCGACCAGTTGCCAGAGGATTTCGATCACTTTGAACCAATACTCGAAGCGGCCTGCAATCGGATGCCGATGTTGGCCGAGGCGGGGATTCACACCTTCTTTAACGGCCCCGAATCCTTTACGCCGGATGATGCCTATCACTTGGGACTCGCCCCCGAGATGGATAACGTTTGGGTCGCTGCAGGGTTCAACTCGATCGGTATTCAGTCGGCGGGTGGTGCCGGTATGGCACTGGCCGAGTGGATGGACTCGGGCGAGAAACCGTTCGATCTGGGCGATGTTGACATCAGTCGCATGCAGCCGTTTCAGGGCAACAAGCAGTACCTCTTTGAACGTTCGAAAGAGACGCTCGGCCTGCTTTACGCCGACCACTATCCCTATCGCCAAAAGGCCACCGCGCGCGGTGTGCGCCGGACACCGTTTCACCATCACCTGATCGAACAGGGTGCCGTGATGGGCGAATTGGCTGGGTGGGAGCGCGCCAATTGGTTTGCCAACGAAGGGCAGGAACGGGAGTATCAATACAGCTGGAAACGGCAGAACTGGTTCGAGAATTCGGCTGCCGAACACCGTGCCGTGCGCGAAAATGTAGGCATGTATGACATGTCGTCCTTCGGCAAAATCCGCGTCGAAGGGCCGGATGCCGAGAAATTAATGAACTATATCGGCGGCGGCGATTATTCAGTGCCCAATGGCAAGATCGTCTACACCCAATTCCTAAACCGTAGCGGTGGGATCGAAGCAGATGTCACGGTCACACGGTTGACTGAGACCGCCTACCTGGTCGTCACCCCCGCGGCGACCCGATTGGCGGATCAGACCTGGATGATGCGTCATGCAGGCGGCTTCAATGTGGTTATCACCGATGTCACCGCTGGCGAGGGCGTTTTGGCCGTCA
This sequence comes from Ruegeria sp. HKCCD3925, assembly GCF_057221175.1. Lineage (NCBI taxonomy): Bacteria > Pseudomonadati > Pseudomonadota > Alphaproteobacteria > Rhodobacterales > Roseobacteraceae > Ruegeria > Ruegeria sp. HKCCD3925. Next base: position 82,119 of record NZ_JBWVBI010000008.1, on the reverse strand, counting down.
TGGGGCCGAATGCGCGTGCATTGCTTGAAAAGGTTTCGCCCGCTGATTTCTCGAACAGGACTAACCCCTTTGGCACGGCGCAACAGATTGAGATCGGTATGGGTCTCGCTCGCGCCCACAGGGTGACCTATGTGGGTGAGCTTGGGTGGGAGATCTATGTGTCGTCCGACATGGCAGGTCATGTTTTTGAGGCGTTGCACGAAGCCGGACAAGATATGGGCCTGAAACTCTGCGGCATGCACATGATGGACAGTTGCCGGATCGAGAAGGGTTTTCGCCATTTCGGTCATGACATCACCTGCGAGGATCACGTGGTCGATGCGGGATTGGGATTTGCCGTCAAAGTGGACAAAGGCAGCGATTTCATTGGTCGCGAGGCGGTGATGGCCCGGAAGGAAAGCGGGCCCAAGAACCGGCTTGTCCAGTTTAGACTGACTGATCCCGAACCACTGTTGTTCCACAACGAACCAATCGTGCGCGATGGTGAATATGTAGGTTACCTTAGCTCGGGCAATTATGGTCACACGCTGGGTGGTGCCATTGGTCTGGGCTATGTGCCCTGCGAGGGCGAAAAGCCTGCAGACGTGCTGGCCTCGACCTATGAGATCGATGTCTGTGGTGTGAAAGTCCAGGCAGAGGCGTCGTTGAAACCGATGTATGATGCGAAATCCGAGCGGGTCAAAGTCTAGAAAATATCGACAGGGGTAGGCTCTGCCCCACCGTCCGTACCAGGCAACGCTCGCGAGAGTATTTGTGGCCAGATCAACAAGGGATCACCTGCTCATCTGGCCAACAATATCCATGAGCGTGAGACAGCGCTTCGCATGTAGGTTGGCTGCAGAACGCGCGACCTATCAGAAACTTTGATGCCTTGCTTCACAGTTTTGATAGTTCCCAAGCCCATCTGATTTGCCGTAGAGAAACACGGTATCAGTCGGAGACTCGCTGTGGCAGACACCCGCGTACCACCAAACAATACCGATACGCCCAAAGGGCTGGTTCTGGCCGTGATGGCCTATGTGCTTTGGGGCTTCCTGCCGCTCTACATGAAAGCAATGGAACATATTGGCCCGATCGAAGTTGTCGCGCATCGGGTGATCTGGTCGGTGCCGGTGGCCGGGCTGCTGCTGATAGCGCTCGGGCGGACCGGCGATCTGAAAACTGCACTTCGCAATCCCAAAATGTTAGGTATGGCGGCAATTACAGCGGCGCTGATCTCAGTCAACTGGGCGATTTATGTCTGGGCGATTTCATCGGGGCATGCGCTGGACGCGGCTTTGGGCTATTACATCAACCCTTTGTTCAGCATTGCGTTGGGTGCGATATTGCTGCGCGAACCTCTGAACCGAACACAGTTGGTTGCGGTCGGGTTGGCCGCTTTGGGGGTGTTGGTGCTGGTGTTTCAGGCGGGAAGCTTACCCTGGGCGGCTTTGGGCCTGATGTTCAGTTGGGGGTTTTATGCGTTCTTCAAGCGCTCCCTACCGATCGGGCCCAACCAAGGGTTTTTGTTGGAAGTCCTGATTCTACTGATACCCGCCCTGGCCTACGTCACCTGGCTTGGAACAAGTGGTGTCGGGCATTTTGGAGCAGCCGTGTCAGACACTGCGCTGCTTGCAGGCGCGGGGCTGGTGACTGCAATTCCGTTGCTGCTTTATGCCAATGGGGCCAAACTGGTGCGTCTGTCGACGATGGGTATCCTGCAGTACATCGCGCCCACGATGATTTTTATCACCGCGATCACGTTGTTCGGAGAGCGTATTGATCAGGCAAGATTGATCGCGTTCCCCCTGATCTGGGCCGGGTTGATTGTATATTCGATCCCGATGATCCGGCAAATACGGTCTCAGGCCTAGCGAATGAGCTGGGCAAGCTGTTCCGCCCAGATTGCATAGGCCTTGGGACTTGGATGATATCCGTCCGGCGCGGCGAGCGCCGGGTCATCGGGCAGGTTCAGCGCCAGATGTGAAACTTGCGGATATGCTGCAGCCACCTTCTGCAAGCCGTGATCCAGCCTTGCAGCCTGTTGCCCCAAAAACCAGGCCAGAGGCTGAGGCAGAGCGGGAAAACGCGCCATCTGAGGAACCGCAGACACGATCACCTGCCGGGCTTTCATCGGCCCGGTCAGAAGGTCCAATAGGCGTGCTTGGTGGTCCTCAAAGCTCTGTCTACTTACCGCTCGGGTCACGTCGTTCACACCCAGCGCCGTTATGGCCACATCAAACTGTTCGGAAAGCCCTTGCAGCTGCTCAATTGTGTTTTGAGTGGTATGCCCGGTGGCCGCCTCAAGCCGCCATTCCACGGTATAACGCTTTGCCAATCGGCCGACCAGTTGCCCGGATAGCGCCTGGCCTTGTGTGCCCGCCCCAACGCCAGCGGCCGAGCTGTCCCCGGTGATCAACAAGCGCAGTCTGGGCCCGCGCCCTGCACACCCTTGGCGGGGACCAGTCGGTTCTGGCAGAAATTGCGCATTGCGTCTTACCGCGAACCCCTGAATGGCCAGAATAGGCAAAAGCGGAATTCTGAGAATCTGATCGGCGGCAACAGGCAAAGGAACCGTTAGCTCAGCGCATCTTTGAACTTTAGAAAGCGCGCATCTTTCATGACTCGTGCCATCATGGCTTCGCGCAAGGCTCCGACGGTCTTGTAAGGACGCATGACGACCTCAAATTCCTGAATAAGTCCGTCTGCGTTCAGCGTGATCAAGTCTACACCCACGGCGTCCAAGGCACCGACTTTGCATTGAAACTCCAATGCCCAATCGTCGCCGTCGCCCATGATCCGACGATACTGAAATTCGGAAAACACCTGACCCACATGACCCAGAACCGCTGCAACAGGTTCACGCCCGGTCCAGGTGCTGTAGTAAGTGGGTGGTGAAAACCGCACATCTTCGGCCAGCAACTCTTGGATCAGGCCTTCATCGCCTTTGGCCACCACTTCTTGCATTCGTTTGATCGTCGGGTGCATACCGTCTTCCCTCTTGTTGACCAAAGAGTTGCTGAACCTTTTCACTCACGCAAGGACGACGTTGCGGGAGGGGGCCGCCTGAGATAGGCAAGCGCGCATGAGCGAAACTTATGATCCCCCAAACTCCCCTCTGGATGTGCTGTTTGAAGACACGCAATTGATCGTGGTGAACAAGCCGGCGGGTTTGTTGTCCGTGCCGGGGCGGGGCGCGCATCTTGCTGATTGCCTGCTGACCCGCTTACAAGTTGCGTTTCCACAAGCGCTGCTGGTGCATCGGTTGGATCGGGATACATCCGGTGTAATGGTGTTTGCACAGACGCCGCATGCCCAGCGGCATCTGGGGCTACAGTTCGAAAATCGCCAGACCCGCAAAACTTATGTCGCGCGCGTATGGGGGCGGGTAGAACCAAAGACGGGAACGGTTGATCTGCCGCTGATCGTCGATTGGCCCAATCGCCCCCGTCAGATGGTCTGTCACGACACCGGCAAGCCTGCTGTTACGGATTGGCGCGTGGTTAAATACGAGGGCGAGACAACGCGTGTTCGCCTGTCTCCCAAGACCGGACGATCGCACCAGTTGCGGGTTCATATGCAGGCGCTGGGGCATCCTATCTTGGGTGATCCGTTTTATGCCGATGGCGTGGCGCGCGACTTCCCGCGGTTGATGCTTCATTCGGAAGAACTGCGCCTCAAAAATCCCGAAGGCGGGGTGTCGATGAAATTTCGCGCGCCAGCCAAATTCTGATTCTAGGCGTTACTGGTCCAAAGCATCTTCAGGTTTCCCAGCGAAAACCGCCGGGTGCGTTTGACCGGGCGTATAACTTGGCGTTCCCGTGCGGCAGCAATTTCACGTTCGATTTCGAATCCGCGCAAAACGTGATCTTGGGACCAGCGATCCAGTTTTAAGGTCATCATGACGTGATTGTCGAGGTAGGGCATGGTCACTCTCCTGAGTTGCAATTGCCCAATCTTCGCCCAACACTCCTGACACCACCTTGTCAGGGGGGTGTGCTAAGTTGTCAGCAGATCTTTAGGAGACCCGGATGCGCCGATCGACACGTCTGTTCGAAATCATTCAGATCTTGCGTGCTGCTGAAGCGCCCGTGACGGCCGATGCGTTGGCCGCCAAGCTCGAGGTTTCGGTGCGCACCGTCTACCGCGATATTGCCGCGTTGCAGGCCCAGCGTACGCCAATCGAAGGCGAAGCGGGTGTTGGCTATCTGATGCGGCGCGGGTATGATCTGCCTCCGCTCAATTTCGACGCCGAAGAGGTTGAGGCCCTCTGGGTGGGCCTGTCGATGCTGGCCCGCACGGGTGACAGCACCTTGCAACAGGCCGCTGACCGAGTTTGTCGGAAGATCGAGGCCCTGCGCGCGCCAGCCGACTGGCTACAGGTTGCGCCCTGGGGTGCACCGATGGATGATCCGGAAAAGGGATGTGTGCCCGTCGTGAACTATCGCGAAGCGATCCGGGCTGAACGTAAAATTCGCATCACCTACGTGAATTCGGAAGATGAGCGTACCGAGCGCACGATACGGCCCGTCGCCCTGATCTACCATATTGAATGCACCATGCTGGCCGCGTGGTGCGAGCTGCGAAACGGGTTTCGCCATTTCCGCACAGATCGGATCTGGGCATGCGAACTGACCGAGGATCATTTCTGCGGGCAAGGGGAACCTCTGCGCGCGATCTGGCAGGAGCAGAACAGCTGGGATAGCTCCAAAGGGGTCGCCTGAATGGCAGGTATTCGCCGATTTCACTCAATTGTTGCTTGAGGGTCTTTGTTCTCACTGTGTTATACTAAGCGGAACGAAACAAACCCGGTGAACGGGTACGTGAGCAGAAGGTGATTCAATGACGATTTCCAAATGTGTACTGACGGTTGGACTGTGTTCAGCCCTGTTTTTGGGGGCGTGTACCGACCCGGGCACTCTCAGCGTGCAGAACGATCCCAACCAGAATGCCAAGCAAGGCGCGTTGCTGGGTGGTCTGATCGGCGCTGGTGTGGGCGCAATTGCCAATGACTCTGATCCACTGTTGGGGGCGTTGGCCGGTGGTGCCATCGGTGCCGCAGGCGGTGGCGTGATCGGCAACCAACTTGACCGGCAGGCTGCAGAGCTGCGGCAGCAGTTGGCAAATGACGGCATCACGATCGTCAACGCGGGTGATCGCCTGATCGTCACGGTTCCGAATGACATCACCTTCGACACCGACAGTTCCACCGTGCGCCCGGCCTTGCGTGCCGATTTGGTGAAGGTGGGGCAGAATTTGGTTAACTACCCGAATTCGAATGTCCAGATTATCGGTCATACTGACAGTGACGGAGAGGCGTCCTACAACCTCGGACTGTCTGAACGCCGCGCCAATGCGGTGGCTGATATTCTGCAGGCCAATGGTGTCAGCTACGCCCGTATCACTACTGTCGGGCAAGGTGAAAACAACCCGATCGCATCGAACCTGACACCCGAGGGGAAAGCCCAGAACCGGCGGGTCGAGATTGTGGTGGTTCCCAGCGACAACACCTGATCACGCGTCTCGCGCACAATGACTGCGCGTCATCGGGCCTTTGGTTCGATGGTGTCTCGGGATAACTAAGGGGAAACACCAAAGCGGAGTTTCCCCATGTCCCAACCGATCCTTCTTGGCCTTTCCGGCTCGCTACGGCAGGATGCGACCAACCGTAAATTGCTGCGCGAAGCTGCACGCCTGTTCGAACCCGGCACGTTCATTGAGGCTGATCTCAATCTGCCGCTTTATGACGGCGATCTCGAAGTTGGCGAAGGCATACCTGAAACCGTGCAGGTTTTGGCCGATCAGATTGCCCAGGCCCACGCGGTGATCATATCAACGCCGGAATACAACAAAGGGCCGTCGGGTGTTCTAAAAAACGCGCTGGACTGGGTCAGTCGGACGAAAGGCAAGCCATGGATGGATAAACCGCTCGCCGTCATGTCTGCGGCTGCGGGCCGGGCCGGGGGGGAGCGGGCGCAAATGATCTTGCGGTCCTTCATGGTCCCCTTTCAGCCACGCATTCTGCAAGGTCCCGAGCTTCACTTGGCGGACAGCTCGAATGAATTTGATGCAGGCGGGCGGCTGTCTAACGACCGCTACGAGCATACGCTGCATAACCTGATGCAAAAGCTGCGGGCAGAGGCCGGGTTTTAATCACCTTTGCTTGCCGGTCTGCACCGCAACTTCTAGGTTATGCGGATGAAGGATCAAGACCAGATAGAGACTCAGGCCGATGTCGTAGATCCTGCCCGAGCGGCTGCACTGCAGGTAGCATTGGGGCGGGAACCGACGATTGAGGCAGGCTCAGTACTACCTCCCTTCTTTCATCAGCTCTATTTCTGGTCGCCGCATGTGCCGAGCGATCTGGGGCGTGATGGACATCCTCGGGTAGGCCAAGGTCTGATCCCCGATATGGGACTACCAAGGCGCATGTGGGCAGGTGGGCGACTGCAGTTTCATCAGCCCTTTGTGGCAGGGGTCGCAGCCGAGCGTCGGACGGTCAGAGAAAGCGCCGTGGCAAAGACAGGACGTAGCGGACCGTTGGCATTTGGCACACTGCGTCACGAGATTTGGCAAAAGGGCGCGCTGAGCGTGACCGAATGGCAGGATCTGGTTTATCGTGAAGATCCCTCATCAGACGCACCGGCTCCAAAAGTTCCGATGGCTCGAACGGATGAGTTGGATCACCGCATTGTTGAATTTGATACAACCCTGTTGTTCCGCTATTCGGCGCTGACGTTTAACGGACACCGGATCCATTACGATCTTGACTATGCACGCGACGTGGAAGGCTATGCCGGGCTGGTTGTCCATGGGCCTCTGCTGGCCCAATTCCTCATGTTGTTCGCAACCGATCTGATGGGGCCTCTGGCGGAGTTTACGTTTCGCGCATCGTCGCCGCTGATGCATTTCGAATCGGCGACCCTGTGTCGGGATGGTCAGGAGTTTTGGGTGCGTGGACCCGGAGGCCGACAATGCATGTCAGCCAAGGCAATACCGCAATCAGAGTGAAGCTTCGGGCAGAAAATCCTGCGGGATTCTATCGCGTCCTTCCAGCATCAAGTCGGCCATGACCTCGGCCACCTTCGGTGCCATACCAAAACCGATCTTGAATCCCCCATTGGCGATAAACTGCCCTTTGTGCAGGGGATGCGCGCCCAGCATCGGCGCGCGGCTTTTGCTGCGGGGGCGGACACCGGCCCAGCGTTCGATTACTTCCGCCCCGTGCAGGACCGGCACGGCACGCATGGCGCGGTCCAGTACATCGTCCAGAGCGGCATCTGTGCTAGTCGGATCGTCGTATTCGCGTTCTGATGTCGAGCCAATGGCCAGCGTACCATCGGCATGAGGCACGATGTGAACGGCATCGGCAAACAACTGTGGTACGTCACCCGCATAAAATCGCAGCAACGCCGCCTGTCCTTTCACGCCGTTACCGATTGTCTTGCCAAACGCCTTGCTGAGCTCTTGCAGACCCGCAAGTCCAGTGGCGTGTACGACTTGTCCCTTGTCGGGCGCTTCGGCGGTAACTTCTACTCCCATTACGGCAAGCGCGGCCACCAGCGCCACGCAGGCACGCCTTGGGTGCATGCGCGCGCTTAGTGTATCGTGGACGACATATCCCGTCGGGCTGGGTGGGCACCAGGCACCAATCTGATCTACCAACCGGACGCGCCAATCAGCCTGACCCTGCCAGAGTGTTGCAGCCGTTTGTTCACGCGCTTGGGCCAGCTCCAAACCGCGTGCGTCTGGTATGGGTTGCAGACGCCCAAGACGTGCGTAGCCGGGCGATACACCACCGGTGGCCTCGACTTGTTTCCAGAACGGTTCAGCCATGATTAAACTTTCAAACTGGAACGCCTTTTTGGTGTTCCAGTTTTCGGGCACATGTGGGGCCAGCGCGCCAACAAGCCCTCCACTGGACCCCGCGCCCGGACCAAATGGGTCGACGATCTGGACCTTCGCGCCGCGCCGTGCGCAGGTCCAGGCGATGGAGAGGCCAAATATTCCTGCGCCCCGCACCGTCACATCGACCATTGCCAATCCCCTTTTCGTTGTTCAGTGTCGCGCCGCTTAGCTACAGGATTCCCCGATGGCAGACCAGCGTGCCGAACTTACTTGGACGGAAGACCAGATCCCGGTCTCGAATCGGTTCGATGACCCCTATTACTCGTTGCAGAACGGGTTAGAGGAAACGTGTCATGTGTTTCTGGCAGGCAACGATCTGCCAACGCGCTTTGTACCGGGGTTTCACATCGCTGAACTAGGCTTTGGCACCGGCCTGAATCTGTTGACCGCGTGGTCGGCGTGGGAAGCAGCAGGGCAGACTACACCTTTATGGTTCACCAGCTTCGAGGCCTTTCCGATGGCGCCTGACGATATGTCGCGTGCTTTGGCGGCCTTTCCCGAGGTGGCACCGTGGGCCGATCGCTTATTGGAAACATGGAATGGGCAGAAATGCGTGCTGGACACGTTGCATCTTGAGGTCATGGTCGGAGACGCGCGCCAGACCTTGCCCACATGGGCAGGTGAGGCAGATGCGTGGTTTCTGGATGGCTTCTCACCCGCAAAAAACCCCGAGCTGTGGGGGGCTGAACTGATGCAGCAGGTGGCGGAGCACACGATTCAAGGCGGTACAGCGGCAACCTATACTGCCGCGGGTTTCGTGCGTCGGGGCCTATCCGACGCAGGTTTTGATGTTACCCGCAGCCCCGGCTTTGGCCGTAAACGGCACATGACCCGGGCGGTGAAGCAATGAACCAGAAGAACAACGTCAACGCCGGTATAGCGCTTATGGTCAGCGCGACGATCGTGTTTGCTTTGCAGGATGGGATTTCGCGCCATCTGGCCGGTACCTACAATACGTATATGGTGGTGATGATCCGGTACTGGTTCTTTGCCGCATTCGTGATTGCTCTGGCTGCGAGATCTAGCGGAGGTTTGCGGGCGGCGGCGCAAACCAGCCAGTTGGGACTCCAGATATTCCGGGGTGTGTTACTGGCCGCAGAAATTTGTGTCGCCGTTTTCAGCTTTACCATTCTGGGCTTGATTGAAAGCCAGGCCGTTTTCATCAGCTATCCGCTGCTGATCGCTGCCCTCAGCGGCCCGGTTCTGGGTGAGAAAGTCGGCTGGCGTCGCTGGGCTGCCATCGGGGTCGGCTGCATCGGGGTGTTGATCATCCTGCAGCCCGGTGCCGGTGTGTTCAACCCTTGGGCTGTGATCCCGCTGATCTCGGCGTTTATGTTCGCGATTTATGGCCTGCTGACACGGTATGCGGCTCGGCGGGACAGTACTGCGACCAGTTTTTTCTGGACTGGGGTGGCTGGTGCAGTCGCAATGACTGCTGTTGGTGTCTGGTTTTGGGAACCCATGGCCAGCAGCGATTGGTTTTGGATGGGGTTGCTTTGCATCGCAGGCGCTCTGGGACACTGGCTATTGATTAAGTGCTACGAAATGGCTGAGGCCAGCGCCGTGCAACCCTTTGCCTATTTCCATCTGATGTGGAGCGCAATTCTCGGCATCACGATCTTCCACGAGACCCTGCGCCCCGAGGTTGTTCTGGGCGCAGCTTTGGTGATCGCGGCGGGCCTGTTCACCTTATGGCGCGAACGACGAAAGGGTTGAACCGGTTAGTTCCTTTGAGAATGGCACTGGTAAAGCTGGCCGCCCAAGCCGAGCGCGATAGACCGGCAGGCTTTCGGCGACACGCATGACATAGTTGCGCGTCTCCTTGAAAGGAATGGTCTCAATCCAGTCGATCACGTCCACCTGGCCCCGGCGCGGGTCGCCATAGCGTTCCATCCACGAAATCGGCCGTCTTGGCCCCGCGTTATATCCAGCGGCCATCATCACGACATTGCCGTTGAAGTCCTCTGCAAGCGTTGCAAGATAATTCGCCCCCAGCTTTGCGTTATATTGCCAGTCCGAGGTTAGGCGCGCGGTTTTATGGCCACCCAGAATACCCAAATCCTGAGCCACAAGTTTGGCGGTAGCGGGCATGACCTGCATCAAACCGCGCGCGCCTGCGCCACTGATGACTACCGGATCGAACTCACTTTCGCGTCGGGCAATTGCCAGCGTCATTTCCTTCGCCATGGGAAGTCCCATATCTGCGACCGGGTGCACTGGGTAATAAGCGGCAGGCAAAACAACACCGGTTGTTGCCGCGCGCTTGGCGATCATGACGGCCAGATGCGGTTCGTTCAGTTCGATCACCAGGTCCCCCAGCTGAGCGGCTTGGGTTTGATCGAGACCTTCCACCAAATGGGTCAGAAACCGTTCTGAAAGGTTTCCCTCTCCTGCGCGCTGCAACAGCAATCCAGCCTCCAACACGCTTGAGTCAGCGAATGCGGCTTGTTTCCAATGCGGCGCGCGGCGTGGGTTGGCCAATTCGCTGTCAAACGGACGGCCGATTTGTTCCGCCGCCAGCAACCCGTAGAACGAGGTCTGATAGTTCGCGCCTTCGGCATAAGCCTCGTGCGCCTTGTCAGCATCCCCCTGCGCCGCATAGGCGCGGCCCAGCCAATATCCACCTCGACCCTTCGAAATCGGCGATTGCACCGCCTCCGAGAAATTCTGGAAATGCCGCACCGCCGTGGCCGGATCATTCAGCTTGCGCAGCGCCAGAAATCCCGAGAGCCACTCCAAATCAGCATAGCCATAGCCCATTTCGGGGGTCATGTGGTGATTGGCGGCAATCGCATAGGCGCGTTCGGCATCTCCCGTGCGCATCTCAAGACGTGCCAGTCTGCGTCGCCCTTCCGCCCATTTGTCGGGTTCACCCAGCGATTTCGGTCCGGTCGAGCGTGCCAACATCAGGTCAATGGCGCTGTCGTCCAGTTCTTTGCGATCCCGCCACACGAAACGATCAAATGCCAGGCCAGGGTCTTTGGCCAGTGATTCCGGCACTGCGGCGACTTTGCCGTCCACTCCGTTTTCGCGCTTTTGCAGGGCAATGCGCGCCTCGGCCAGTTTGCGCTGATCAGAGTTGACCAGGGGCAGCATCCGCCCGGCGCTGACAAGATGCCCATCCCACAACATCCGATCCAACCTGGCCTCGTGATGTGGTCTCAGAAGCTTCCCGAAGTTCTCAAGATAATCCTTTTGTAGGCCCGACCCCATCGGCATGGTTCGCCAAGCGGTTACGACGTCGGCTTCTGCTTCACCATTGCGGCCTTGGCTTTTCAAGGCCACGGCATAATTCAAAGCACCTTCTGCTGTTTGCGGAGGCAACCCTTCGTAGAATTTCAGAACTCGATTCGGATCGGCCCCGGTGAATGATGGCTCGCTCTTACGGCGCAGCCAGGCCAAACCGGGCCAATCCGGGCGCCGCTCAAGAAACACCAGCACATCGCCCGAGCTGCCAAAACCTTCGCGTAGCCAATGCCAGACAATAATGTCCCGCGCCACCGATCCACGCTGGCCTGCAACGCGCAGCGCGGCATTCCAATCGCCCTTGCGCATCTCATAGAGCCCCGCGCGCAAATCCTGCGTCGCATCCGCACGAGTGGCATGCGGCTGTAGCATCAGCGCCAGAATCATCGCTATTCCAAGCGACAGAATACGTCTCATCCCTTGCATTCCCCAACAAACCAAGGATACAGCCATGCAGGATAAACCTTGCGCCGCCGGGATCAACTCACAAACCCTTAATCGTGACAGACCGGTGCGCAAAAAACACCTAAGGAGCGTTCCATGTTTAAAGGCTCAATGCCAGCCCTGGTCACCCCGTTCAGCAACGGCGCGTTGGACCTGGAAACGCTCAAACACCTGGTGGAATGGCAAATACAGCAAGGTTCGACCGGTCTGGTTCCGGTTGGTACGACCGGCGAAAGCCCGACCCTCAGCCATGAAGAACATGAAACGGTTATCGCCGAAGTGGTGAAGGCTGCAGCAGGTCGCGTGCCTGTCATCGCAGGCGCGGGCTCCAACAATACTGTCGAGGCAATTCGGTTTGTTCAGTTTGCGCAAAAAATCGGTGCGGATGCGGCGCTGGTCGTAACCCCCTATTACAACAAGCCGACCCAGAAGGGGCTGCTGGCGCATTTCCAAACTCTGCATGACAGTGCTGATATCCCGATCATCATCTACAATATCCCGGGTCGTTCGGTCATCGACATGACTCCTGCAACGATGGGTGAGTTGGCGAAACTGCCGCGCATCATCGGAGTCAAGGACGCGACCGGAGATCTGGCGCGCGTCAGCCAGCAGCGTGCAAGCTGTGGTGCGGATTTCTGCCAGCTATCCGGGGAAGACGCGACTGCACTGGGCTTCAATGCTCATGGCGGAGTGGGCTGCATCTCGGTCACCGCAAACGTGGCTCCGAAGCTCTGTGCTGAATTCCAGCAGGCAACGCTGAATGGCGACTACGAAATGGCGCTGGAGTATCAGGACCGCCTGATGCCCCTGCACGAAGCGATCTTCATCGAGCCCGGTCTGGTTGGCGCAAAATACGCGCTCAGTAAACTTGGCCTGTGTAGCACCGAAGTGCGCTCGCCTCTGACCGAGCTGGAAGACAGCACCAAAGCCGCTATCGAAGCAGCAATGGCGCATGCTGGATTAATCTGAAATCAATATACGGACTCGTAAGGGCGGCCTCGAAGATCGAGCGCCGCCCTTTCTAATTCGGGATCCAAACTTCATCTGGCTAGAAATACCTCGGTGAGGCGCGGCTTGCCGCGACAGGGGCAGAGCCCCCATCAACGCTTGCCGTAGTACAACCCAACCACATGCTCTGCTTGCGCGAAGAACAACCAGCGTGAAACAGCAACGCCGGTGACATGCGACAACACCGCCACAAGCGCAAAGACATGCTTGATCAGAACGCCGCCAAAAGGGATCAGAAGCAGCAGTAAAGGCAGCACAAAAGCCAGACCAAAAGATATCATCCGTAGTTTCTGCGCATGCTTCCGACCGACCACATGCACAAACTCACACAGCAGATAGTTTGTACCTGTATGAGGTGGTTCGAATGCGCGGACAGCGCCTCGCTCACCAAGCCCTGTCGCGGTTGCCAGCGTGGTTCCCGATCGGGACAACGCATCGTCGCCCTTGGCCCAATAGGCAAGCTGTACAGCGCCGGCAATAGCCAGCAACCAAGGGGCAAGCGCTTCCGCTCCGGCCAACAAAGCACCGCCTGCAAGGCTGAACGACAAGAACATGGCCGGTGTCAGGTTCATGTTCCAGCGAGGGATGGTCTTGAGCTGCGTGTAGATCATCGATGTGGTGAAGACCGTGGCCAGCGAGAATGCCGCCCCGATCCAGCCCAGCACACCCCAGCGTTGGCCTAGAAAGACCGCACCAATGGCATAGAGCCCCATGACGAGCAGCGCGATGACCGCGCACCAGCCCTCGCGGCTGAGCCAGCTTGAGCGCCACTGGGTGAAGGCTTTCCAGGCGCGCTCGGGGTGGCCGAGGTGGAAGGTCGACGCGAGCAAACCTCCGACGGACAAGCCATAGGCAATTGCGAAAAACACAAACGCGACCCAGCCCGAGACGTCAGGTATGCCGAGCCCCAGGAAGAACAAGAGTCCAAATCCGAGGCCGGACAGGGTGGTAAAGATGATAACGGAAGGTGCCGGGTGCATCAGAGCTTCTCCAGGGTCTTGTCGAGCCAGCCGAGGAAACCCTTGGGCTCTTCGGCGACCGGGGCCAGCAGAGGGGCCAGGATGTCAATCTGCTCCTCAATTTTGTCCTTGGGTCGGGGCGGCAGGTACTTGTTGACGGGTTTGGTGCCCTGTTCAGGCATCAGGTCCATGCCGCCACGTTCGACGACCAGCTTGCTGACATCACTGCCAGGGTCGCCGAGATCGCCAAAATGCCGGGCACCCGCCGGGCAGGTGCGCACACAGGAGGGCACACGATCCACCTCGGGTAGGTTCTCGTTGTAAATCCGATCGACGCAAAGCGTGCATTTCTTCATTACGCCTTCGGCCTGATCCAGCTCGCGCGCGCCATAGGGACAGGACCATGCGCACAGGCCGCAGCCGATACAGTCACTTTCGTTGACCAGAACGATTCCGTCCTCGACCCGCTTGTAGCTGGCACCGGTGGGGCAGACGGTCACGCAGGGTGCGTCTTCGCAATGCAGGCAGGATTTGGGGAAGTGGATCAACTGGGCGTTCCCTTCGGCGGGTTGCACCTCGTAAGAGTGCACCCGGTTCAGGAAAGTGCCTGAAGGGTCAGCACCATAAGCATCCTGATCCGACAGTGGCGCGCCGTAGTTTTCGGTGTTCCAGCCTTTGCATGAAATGACGCAGGCATGGCAGCCAACGCAGGTGTCCAGATCAATGACCAGACCCATCTTGCGTTCGGTTGATTGGGGGAGCTGGGTCATGACTGCCTTGCCTCTGCGATTGTGGTCAGGGCGGGCTGGGGCTCTGCCCCAGACCCCGAGATATTTATAGCCAGATGAAGAACGGATCGGGTCATTTGCCCACCTTCCAGGCCAAATCCTTTGGCCCTTGCCCGACCGGCGATTTGATTGGAGCGAATTCTGGCTGGCTTTCAGCATCGCTTGGAGCGGCGGCCTTTTCGATTTTTACCTTCAGATCGAACCAGGCGGCCTGACCGGTGATCGGATCAGAGTTTGCCCAGCGCAGGCCGTCACCTTTGGGGGGCAGCAGCTCGTGGATCAGGTGGTTGAGCAGGAAACCCTTGGTGGCCTCGGGGGCGTCTTTCTGCAAGGCCCAGGCCCCTTTGCGCTTTCCGATGGCATTCCAAGTCCACACGGTATTGTTGTTCAGCGCAGCCATCTCCATGACGGGTACCGTGATCTCGCCATGTGGAGAGCTGACTTTGGCCCAATCGCCGTCTTGCAGCCCGTGTTCACGCATCAGCTTGGTCGGGACGTATAGCGGGTTGCGCCCATGCAGCTGACGCAACCAGGCGTTTTGTGTGCCCCAACTATGATACATCGCCATTGGCCGCTGGGTCAGAGCGTTGACGGTGAAGCCTTCATTGCCGGTCTGATCGGTTTCGTACCAAATGGGCAGGGGGTCCATTGTATCTTGGATCTGCGCGCGCAGGTGATCTGGGGGCTGGCGTTCCCCGTAGCCTTCGGCGGCCAGTTGGAATTTACGCATCGGCTCGGAATAGAGCTGGAATAGATAGGGCTGTGGGCTGTCATAGATACCCATGCCCACAGCCCAGTCTTGATAGGCAGTGTTCCAAGGTTTGTAGTAATCCGCACCTTCGGGAATATGCGCGACATAGAAGCCACCATTCTCGATGTATTGGTTCAATTGGTCGGGGTTAACCTCGCCACGACCTTCCTTGTCGCCGTTTTCGCCCCGGAAACCGGCAAGCGGTCCAATCCCCGGCTTGCGTTCGTGGTTGACGATATAGTCGGCGTAATCCGTCCACTTGGCGCTGCCATCATCGTTGGTAAAGCCGGGCAGGCCCATGCGGTTGGCCAGATCGATCAGAACCGACTGGAAGCCGCGTACGTCGCGGTCGGGTTCAATCACCGGCCAGCGGATCGCGTCTGCCGCTGCCTCGGCCTCGCAGATCGGGCGGTCCAGTAGCGAGATACAGTCATGTCGTTCCAGATAGGTTGTATCGGGCAGGATAAGGTCGGCATAGGCCACCATTTCCGAGGAATAAGCATCGGAATAGATGATATGCGGGATCACGTAGTCGCCGTTCTCATCCTTGTCCGTCAGCATCTCCATGACACCCTTGGTGTTCATGGTCGAGTTCCAGGACATGTTCGCCATGTACATGAACAACGTGTCGATCTTGTAGGGATCGCCCGCATGTGCGTTCGAGATCACCATATGCATCAGCCCGTGGCTGGACATCGGGTTTTCCCATGTAAACGCTTTGTCGATCCGCGCCGGGCTGCCGTCTTCTTTCAGCGCCAGATGCTCGGGGCCGCGAACAAACCCCAGATGCGGCCCGTCCAGCGGTGTATTCGGCGTCACCTTACAATGCGGAGTCGGATGCGCCTCAACTGGCTTGGGATAGGGCGGCTTGAAGCGGAAGCCGCCGGGGACTTCGACCGTTCCAAGCAGGATCTGCAACACATGCAGGGCGCGGCAGGTCTGGAAACCGTTCGCGTGGGCCGAAACGCCGCGCATCGAGTGCATCGCGACGGGGCGACCAATCATCTTCGAGTGTTTCTCGCCCCGGAAATCGGTCCATTCATGGTCCAGTTCGAACGCTTCATCAAAGGCCACACGGGCCAGCTCGCCAGCAATCGCGCGAATGCGGGTCGCTGGTACGCCGCATTTTTCTGCGATTGCCTCGGGGGCGTATTCATCCGCCAGATACCGTTCTGCCATGTGGTGGAAGACGGGGCGGTGGGTGACACCGTCCTTTTCGTAGGTCGCTGATAGGTCAGGGCGGACGCCGGGGGTGTCGAAAGCAGTCAGCTTGCCGGTATTGCGGTCGATGACCAATGGCTTGCCGTCATCGTCTTTCAGGAACAGACCCTTTTCCGGACCGTCGGATGCGTTGATCAGGACCGGCGCGTTGGTGTAGCGACTTAGGTAATCCAGATCGATTTTGCCTGCCTTCATCAGCACATGGATCATCGACAAGATGAACAGGCCATCGGTACCGGGGGTGATGCCGACCCAATCATCTGCCACGGCGTTATAGCCCGAGCGGATCGGATTTACCCCAATCACCCGGGCACCGCGCGCCTTGATCTTGCCGATGCCCATTTTAATCGGGTTGCTGTCGTGGTCTTCTGCAACGCCGAACAGCATGAACAGCTTGGTGTGATCCCAGTCGGGCTGACCGAACTCCCAGAATGCACCGCCCATCGTGTAGATGCCACCGGCTGCCATGTTGACCGAACAGAACCCGCCATGGGCCGCATAGTTACAGGTGCCGAAATTCTGTGCCCAGAAACTGGTGAAGCTCTGGCTCTGATCACGGCCGGTGAAAAAGGCCAGTTTCTCAGGGTTGTCTTCGCGGATCGGTTTTAGCCAACCGACAGCGATCTCGAGCGCCTCGTCCCAACTGATCTCTTCGAACTCGCCAGACCCACGCGGGCCGACGCGTTTGAGCGGTGCGCGTAGGCGCGACGGGGCGTTCACCTGCATAATCCCCGCGCTGCCTTTGGCGCAGAGAACGCCCTTGTTTACCGGATGATCCCGATTGCCTTCGATATAAGCGACCTTCCCATCCTTCATGTGCACGTTGATACCGCAGCGGCAGGCACACATGTAGCATGTAGTCCGGCGGATCTCGTCTGACACGGGTGGGGATAGGTTGAGGTTCGGTTGTTGATTCACGCTGTCTCTCCCTGTGGCGGATCGCCTTGGTACCTGTACGTGTTGAACACACTGGAGCGTAAGCACACCGGGCTCAACCATATAGAGGAAGAGAGTGCAGGCACCCCCTTCCTCTGCTTTTCTTTAAGCGGACCGGTCGAACCCGGTCCGACTTATGTTTTTGACAGCAATCAAACCTGCTGCAGACGCATGTCGCTTGCGTCGATACCTGCAACCTCAACCGGCTTCTTCATCGCGTCGCGACGGAAGGGTTCACCCAGTTCCTGGTTGATCATTGCTTCGATCAGGGTGGTGATGCCGTTCTTCTGATCCTCGATCGCCTGGCTCAACGCCGCTGTCAGTTCATCCTGAGTGCGCGCGATGACGCCTTTCAGGCCACAGGCGTTGGCGATGCCGGCATAGGACACTTTTGTGTCCAACTCGGTGCCGACGAAGTTGTCATCGAACCACAGGGTCGAGTTGCGCTTTTCCGCACCCCACTGGTAGTTGCGGAACACAACCTGAGTGATGGCTGGCCATTCTTCGCGACCGATGGCGGTCAGTTCGGTGACTGCAATGCCGAAGGCACCATCGCCAGAGAAGCCGACAACTGGTACATCCGGGCAGCCGATCTTCGCGCCAATGACCGAAGGCAGACCATAGCCACAGGGGCCGAACAGGCCGGGGGCCAGATACTTGCGGCCTTCTTCAAACGAAGGATAGGCGTTGCCGATGGCGCAGTTGTTGCCGATGTCGGACGAGATGATCGCCTCTTTCGGCAGCGCGGATTGGATCGCGCGCCATGCTTTGCGCGGGCTCAGCCAGTCCGGCTTGGCAGCGCGAGCGCGCTCGTTCCAGGTGGTGCCCGGATCGTCCTGCTCGTGGTCCATCGAGGTCAGCTCTTGCGCCCAACGCGATTTGGTTTCGGCGATTTTCGCCTTGCGCGCGTCGCGGCCTTCGTCACCGGCTGTGTCGGACAGTTGGTTCAGGATGCTGGTGGCAACGCTCGCCGCATCGCCCACGATACCAACCGAAACCTTCTTGGTCAGGCCGATGCGGTCGGGGTTGATGTCGACCTGAATGATCTTTGCATCTGCAGGCCAGTACTCCATGCCGTAGCCTGGAAGGGTCGAGAACGGGTTCAGGCGGGTGCCGAGGCACAGAACAACGTCTGCTTCCTTGATCAGCTGCATACCGGCTTTCGAGCCGTTATAGCCCAGCGGGCCAGCGAACAGTGGGTGCGAACCGGGGAAAGCGTCATTGTGCTGGTAGCCAACGCAGACCGGAGCGTCCAGACGCTCGGCCAGTGCTTTCGACGCTTCGATGCCGCCTTTCGACAGAACGGTGCCTGCACCGTTCAGAATAACGGGGTTCTTTGCGTTCGACAGCAGAGCGGCAGCTTCGGATACGGCCGATGCACCACCCGAAGGCAGTTCAAACTCAACAACAGCAGGCAGCTCGATGTCGATCACCTGAGTGAAGAAGTCGCGCGGAACGTTGATCTGCGCAGGTGCCGAAGCGCGCTTGGCGTTCATGATCACCCGGCTCAGAACCTCTGCCATGCGGCTGGGGTCACGCACCTCTTCCTGATAGCAAACGCAGTCTGCGAACATGCGCATCTGCTCCATTTCCTGGAATCCACCTTGACCCATGGTCTTGTTTGCGGCCTGCGGAGTGACCAGCAGCAGCGGAGTGTGGTTCCAATAGGCAGTTTTGACGGCGGTCACAAAATTGGTGATGCCGGGGCCGTTCTGGGCGATCATCATCGACATCTTGCCGGTTGCGCGGGTGTAGCCGTCAGCCATCATGCCGCCGGACCCTTCGTGGGCACAATCCCAGAAAGTGATGCCTGCTTTGCCAAAGATGTCGGAGATCGGCATCATGGCCGAGCCGATGATACCGAACGCATGTTCGATGCCATGCATCTGCAGGGTTTTTACAAAGGCTTCTTCAGTGGTCATCTTCATCTGCGTAATCTCCGATCATAGAAGGATGGAACGGGGGTTTTGCACCCAGTTTTCTGATCGGTTTTGGCGTACGGGTGTCTGTGGCGTTAGGGCCAGAACCGGTAGCGGTTTAAGTCCAGAGTGCTTAAGAACGCCGGATCGCTTCAGCAATCTGTTGGATTCCCGGTTCGATACGATCCGACGAGATTGAAGAGTAGCCCAGCCGATAAAAGTTCTTTGGCCTGTTCTGGCTTGAAAAAAATGCCTCACCCGGTTCGATATGGACGCTTTGGCGCTGCAGGTCTCGGGCCAGTTTGCTGGTGTCTACATGCAGCGGCGCTTGCATCCAGATCGATGATCCGCCCAGCATCCCGCGCCCAGCAACAGTCAGACCATATTGTCCAATCGCCTCCTCAATCGCTTCGCGACGGCGTTGCAGCGTTTTAGACATGCGCCGGATCTGAGCATCATAGTGGCCGAGCGATAGGAAGTAGGCTGCGGTTCGCTGCATGTGGCCAGGAGGGTGACGCAAGACCAGAGATCGCAGGGCGCGCGCTTCACGGATAAAGGGTTCGGACCCGACCATGTAGCCCAATCGAAGCCCCGGAAACAGCGACTTGGAAAAGCTGCCCACGTAGATCACCCGCCCATCGCGATCCATTGACCTGAGCGCCGGTGACGGGGCCCCGAGAAATGACATTTCGAATTCATAGTCATCCTCGACGATCATGGCATCCAATTCGCGGGCACGACGCAGCAGTGCATGTCGGCGGTCCACCGGCATGGTCGCGGTTGTCGGGCTCTGGTGGCTGGGGGTGGTGAATATGACGTCGGTATCGTCAGGGATTGTTTCCGGGGGCAACCCGTCCCGGTCGACCTTCAGATAAGACAGCTTGCATTCCGAGTGAATCAGAAGATCGCGCAGGGCGTAATAGCAGGGGTCCTCGATCGCTGCCCTACGGTTCCGGTTCAGCAATATGCGAGACGCCAGCCAAAGGGCGTTCTGAGCGCCCAGGGTGATCAAGATTTCTTCGGGCCGGGCTACAATTCCGCGGCGGGGAAGAGTATGCCGGGCGATGAATTCAAGCAGCAGCGGGTCATCTTGATCGACATAGTCTCCGGTCAAAGAATCAAAGTCCTTATGTCCCAACGCCCGAACTGCGCAGAGACGCCAGTTTGCATGATCGAACAGCTTTCTGTCGACTTGGCCATAAATGAAGGGATAGCGGTAGTCACGCCAGTTGCTGGGTTTTGTCAGCACATCACCGCCCGAGAAACGGCGGGCAAACGCCTGATCCCAGTCAACCACTTCGGTGTCGCGCCGCACTGGCGTGTAGGTCGGCGGCACTGGCGCATTTTCTGAAACATAGTATCCCGACCGGCCTTTGGCGGTCAGGTAATCATTGGCCAGCAGTTCAGTATAGGCAAGCGTGACCGTAATCCGGCTGACACCCAAATGGGCAGCAAGTTTACGGGACGAGGGCAGCTTTTCCCCAACGTGGAAGCGTCCTGACAGAATGCCTTCGGCGATCAACTGTTGCAGCTGCGCCTGTAAGGTGCCTTGCCCATTGCGTTCCAAAAAGAATGTGTCGACCGAAATACCCATTGCCTCGTTATAGGTTGGACCTAAGGCGGAGGCAATCTGGACTTATGGCCCTGCGAACCATGTTGGGAGTTTTACGCACACGCGTGGTTGACGCAGGATACAAATTAAACTAAATATCCAGAAATCTAGTTTAATGGAGATAAAGGATGTGGGAAGAAGCTGCCGCAGGTTTCTCTGCCATGGGCTCGGAAGCCCGATTGAAGGTTCTTAAGACCTTGGTTCGTGCTGGGGAAGCAGGCCTGACCGTTGGAGAAATTCAGACGAGGACAGGAATCGCACCCTCGACTCTGGCGCATCATCTGCGGTTTCTGGCTGCTGGCGGAGTAGTTGAGCAAGAGAAGATCGGGCGTAGCACGATCAACCGCGCGTGCTTTGACGAATTGAGAAACCTGGCGCAGTTCATCCTTAGTGAATGCTGCGCAGACGAAATCGGAAAGGCCGCAAACGATGGCTGAACTAACACAAAACCCCAAGCCACTTGCCAGAAACCTGATCGACCTGATCAAAACGCCCTGGGCTCTGATCGTGGTCATACTGGCGCTGGTGGCCGTTCTTGATCCGGGCAACTGGACCGAGGTTGTGAGTTTTGCAGCCAAAGCGCTTGCGCATACGGGCCAGTACATCCTGTTTGCTGTTCTGCTGCTATCATACCTGAAGGCAACCGGGGCCGAAGTCATGGTCGCCCGTGCATTTGAGGGTCGCGAGACACGGATGATCTTTCTGGCTGCGTTGTTTGGCGGGCTGGCCCCATTTTGTTCCTGCGAAGTGATCCCATTCATCGCAGGCTTGCTGGCTCTGGGTGCGCCATTGTCGGCCGTGATGGCATTCTGGCTCAGTTCACCGTTGATCGACCCCCCGACGTTGCTGATTACTGCGGGTGCGCTGGGTTGGCCGTTTGCTATTGGTAAAGCAGTTGCCGCTGTCGCGTTGGGTTTGTTCGGCGGGTTTGCGGTGCGCACCCTGATGCGCGGAGGTGCCTTTGCGCAGCCGTTGCGTGAATACAAACCCGCTGGTTGCTGCGGTTGCGGACCAAAGCAAGATGACAAACCCGTCTGGAAGTTCTGGCAAGACCCTGACCGTCGGACGCGCTTTCGGGCCGAATTCGTTCATAACGGTCTGTTCTTGCTCAAATGGCTAGCGTTCGCCTACGTGCTCGAGGCGCTGCTGGTCAGCTATGTTCCGGCAGACCTGATCGCCCGGGTTGTTGGTGGTGAGGGTGTTGTGCCAATTGTCATCGCTGCCTTGGTCGGAATGCCTGCCTATCTGAACTCCTACGTCGCACCACCGCTTCTTGCGGGTCTGATGGAACAGGGTATGAGTGCGGGTGCTGCAATGTCGTTCATGGTGGCCGGCGCCGTCAGTTCGATACCTGCGATGGCGGCCGTGTGGTCACTGGTGAAACCGCGCGTCTTTGCCACCTATCTGGGATTGGGCATCAGCGGCGCTATCGTAGCAGGCATCCTGTTTCAAATGATCTAAACAAAAAACCGCCCGGTTGAGCCACCGGGCGGTTTTGCTTTTCTAGCTAGCTTCGCAATATCGTGGCAGTTTGAACCGATACCTTGGCTCTCCACTTTCAACGAAAACCCGTTTCTCGATACAGGCTTGGGTTCCAACTGTCTGAGCAATCGGCCCTTCGGTCGAAGTGATTGATGCTGCTGAGCCATCCGGCAAGCGCACCGAAGCAATGACCCCGTTCTTGAGATCGCCATTGATCGGTGTCGCCGACAAAACCGCGACGGTGAGAAACGCCTCGTGCTCGTGCTTGCCGTCGTCATTCAGCAACAGCAAGCCAGCGACTATCGCAATCATCACTACGGCACCTGTAATGGCCAACCACCAGGATTTCAGGAACACATAGATTGAAACGGCACGATGCGCGTCGAAGAATAAGGATAGAACCTTTAGCATCAAATCACCCAAAAAATCGGGTCCCGGCTATTCGAGGCCGGGACCATGCGCATCTCAGGGGCGCAGATCGTCTTCGTCTTCTTCATCACCACCACCCTTGGGCAGGTTGAAGAAGCTATCCGCATCGACGATGGGCTCTTCGTCTTCCTTCTCGTTGGTGTCCTCGGACAACGAGAATGTCTCGAGACCTTCGATCGCGGTCGGGATCTTGGGCGCTGAATCCATCTCAAGCGACTGTTCGGTCGAGACCAGTTTGCGACGCTCATCATCGCTCATCACGCCACCTTCGGCTGCTTTCTTGGCCGCGGCCTTTTGCACGATGGCATCCAGTTCGGATTGTTTGCACAGACCCAGGGCAACCGGATCGATCGGCTGCATGTTCGAGATGTTCCAGTGCGTCCGCTCGCGGATCGACTGGATGGTCGGCTTGGTGGTGCCGACCAGCTTGGCAATCTGGCCGTCGCTGAGTTCCGGGTGGAACTTGACCAGCCACAGGATCGAGTTCGGACGGTCCTGACGCTTGGACAGCGGGGTGTAGCGCGGACCACGGCGTTTCTCTTCGCCTGATGCCGCTGGATTGAATTTCAGCTTCAGCTTATGCAGCGGGTTGTTTTGCGCGGTGTCAATTTCTTCCTGAGTCAGCTGGTTGTTGGCTATCGGGTCAAACCCTTTGACACCTGCAGCCACATCACCATCCGCAATACCCTGCACTTCCAGCTCGTGCATGCCTACGAAATCCGCGATCTGCTTGAAGCTGATCGTGGTGTTGTCCACCAGCCATACGGCGGTTGCCTTGGCCATAAGCGGTTTTGCCATCAGCCCGTCTCCTATAAATACATCTGTCCCGTCGCCGGAATTCGGCGGCCCCGAAGCTATGGGGCAGGTTTCCGTTGTCGGGGAACTTGGGGCCTATATAGTCGCGACAGCTAAAGAAGGGAAGAGGCGAATGCGCTGGGCGATTTTGTGGGTGCTGAGTGCCATGGCTGCGATGGCCGAGGGCGAAAAGGCGGGCGATTTTGACTACTACGTCCTGTCGCTCAGCTGGTCGCCCAATTGGTGCGCCCGCGAGGGCGATGCGCGCGGATCGGATCAGTGCAACGCACGACACGATCACGGATGGATATTGCATGGTCTCTGGCCGCAATTCCATCAGGGTTGGCCTTCGTACTGTCGCACGACCGAAGCGCCACCCGCACGCCGCATGACGCGGGAAATGGAGGATATTCAGGGCTCATCCGGGTTGGCCTGGCATCAATGGAAAAAGCACGGCACCTGTTCGGGCCTCAGTGCACCCGACTATTTCGCCCTGTCGCGGCAGGCTTATGCAGGAGTTGCGCTCCCCGAAGTGTTCCGCAAGCTGGACGCGACGGTCAAACTGCCCGCTTCGGTGGTGGAAGAGGCCTTTCTCAAGGCCAATCCCACGCTCGAGCCTGACATGATCACCATCACCTGTAAGCAAGGCTATATCGAAGAAGTCCGCCTGTGCTTGTCCCGCAATCTTGACCCGGTGCCCTGTGGCCGCGACGTGATCCGTGATTGCACCGCTAAAGACGCGGTGTTTGATCCGATTCGTTAGAGTTTTTTGTTCTGGCAGTCGCGCGCATAATCCAGCGCTTTGGCGGTGCCTTTCAGATCAATCGCCATGACGGTTTGACCTTCGGGATTGTAGACGGTCATGGTCTTGTTCTGCGCAATCGAGGTGACGAAACTCCGGTCCGTAAAGAACACCGTCGCGCCGGGCACGCGATCCTGCTTGAACCCGATGGCGGTGGCATCAAAGCTCTTGCCGTCCAGCTCAAACCGGATTGGGTATTGTTCCCCCGGTTTAATGTCGCCCCAAGCCTTGTTGTAAACGGTGAAATACCCGCGATTATCCAACGCGTCATAGCCTAGCCGCACCACCGAGAGGTCCTGATACACGGTTTGTATCAGGCACCCATTGCCAAGATTGGGGTCCATCATGATGTTCCAGCCTTCGACAAAACCTTTGTCGATAAGTTCCTGCGACAGGGCAGCAGTGGCGGCGAAGGCGGCTAAGGTGAGTGCGAGAAGGCGGGTCATTATGTGCTCCAAGTCTTTCGCTCAGTGGAATTTAACTCTGTTCGTTTTTCAAGCTAATTTGAGATTTGAATCTAGAGGACACCAAAAACACTTATCCGCCAAGATCATTGCAAACTACCCGTCTTGGTCAAGATCGTCTCGGTGCCGTTTGACAGGCGGAAAACACATCCTTGGGTCCTGGGAAGTTTTAACAGATCGTTGATGCCAAGGCCCAGCCAAATCCCGCGCAATATCAGTGACGTAACGCCGTGCGTCACCACGATTGCGGATTCGTCTTGCTCGTCTAAGAACGATTGTACCCTCTCATAGATCTCGTCAAAGCTTTCGCCATCCGGGCTGCGAAAATACCAATGATAGGACTCGTATGGGCAATCGATTTGAGTCCGAATGAATTCCCGCGTCGCGCCTTCCCATTGGCCAAATGCGATTTCCGTTAACCGGTCATCGTTTGCGAAATCAAACTGGGGTGCAATCGCCAGCCTTGCGGTGTGTTGCGCCCGCTCCTGCGGGCTGACGAACACGCGTTTGGGGTGGTTGGGGATACGGCCAAGTATCTCCCGCTGCTGCCGCGCCTGATAGATACCGGTTTCCGTTAGCGGAGAGTTCTTGCGGCCTTGAAACTTGCCCAAGGTATTCCACTCGGTTTCGCCATGTCTTAGGACAAACAGATCGGGGTACTTGGTCAATGCGGTTTCCTGAATTACCCACAAGCTAATTTCTAGTGTAGATTGACAGTGCATGCCGAACACACTTTGTCAGATTTCCTTCCTCGCCCGCAAAGCCGCCGTAATCGTCCCATCATCCAGATAGTCCAACTCGCCCCCAATCGGCACACCTTGTGCCAGGGATGTCAGACGAACCTGCCCCTCCAACTGATCCGCGATGTAGTGGGCGGTGGTCTGACCATCGACGGTGGCGTTCAGGGCGAGGATGATCTCGGTGATACTCTCGGCCACAACCCGGTCCTTCAACCGGGGGATACGCAATTCATCCGGGCCGACCCCGTCCAAAGCCGACAAAGTGCCGCCCAGAACGTGATAGCGACCCTTGAAGACCCCGGCACGCTCCATCGCCCAAAGGTCGGCGACGTCCTCGACCACACACAGCTCTCCGGTTGCGCGAGCCTCGTTGTTACAGATGTCGCAGATATCAGTGGTGCCCACATTGCCGCAGTTCAGACATTCACGGGCAGTTACGGCTACCTGCTGCATCGCGTCTGAAAGCGGCGTCAGCAGCAGGGCGCGTTTGCGGATCAGGTGCAGGACCGCGCGGCGGGCCGAGCGGGGGCCGAGACCGGGCAGCTTGGCCATCAGGTCGATCAGATTGTCGATGTCACTGTTCGAACTCACCGTGAGACCCTCGCAATTGGGCCAGGGAAACACGCCCCGGCCATAGATCCGTCAGGAGGGTGTATCAGAACGGCAGCTTGATGTCTGCGGGCAGGCCCATGCTTTCGGTCAGCTTGGCCATTTCTGCCTGCGAACGTTCCTGCGCCTTGGTTTGGGCGTCCTTGATCGCGGCGAGGATGAGGTCTTCGACTACTTCCTTATCGTCACCGTTAAAGATCGACGGGTCGATGTCCAGACCCTTCAACTCGCCCTTGGCAGTTGCGGTGGCCTTGACCAGCCCGGCACCGGATTCGCCGACAACCATGATGGTGTTCAGCTCTTCCTGCATGTCAGTCATCTTGGTTTGCAGATCCTGCGCGGATTTCATCATCTTGGCCATGTCACCCAGGCCGCCTAAACCTTTTAGCATCGGTAATCTCCTGTCACTCGATTTGTGGCCTAGATACGAAGCGTAACCGTGCGGCACAAGAGGTCAGGATACTCCCGCCCGTCGTCAAGGTCTTTGGCAAGACCTTTCCTCCCGTTAGGCCCGGCAGTGCGCAAGGCGCGCTGCCGGGCCCAAAGCCGCTCAGGGGTATCGGCGCCAGCCGATGGCCCGTGGCGGGTGCGGGAGCATTTGGTTGAGGTGCGCTTATGCTCGAAAGTCAGTCCTCTTCAAACGGGTCCCATTCGTCTTCGACCTCGGGCAGGGCTTCGGTTTCGACTTGAGCGGCGCGTTGTTCTGCGGTTTCGATGCTCTTGATCCGCGCTTTCGGGAAATGAGTCAGCACTGCTTGCACCAGAGGATGCTGTTCAGCCTCGGCCTTCAGTGCCAAGTCTGCAGCGTCCCGTACCTCGGCAATCGTCGGTGCGTTGCCCTCAGCGACAATAGAAACGGCCCACCGGTTGCCTGTCCAACGCTGCAGCGACGCGCCCAATCGTTGTGACAGGTCGGTCGGGGCGTTGTCGGTTGGGGCGAACTCGATCCTGCCCGGTTGGTAGGATACCAGACGCACGCCGTTTTCGACCTCGACCAACAACTTCACGTCCCGGTTGGCTCGGATCAGTTCAACCACATGTTCAAATGTAGGATAGCGTGCCAGCGCTGCCTGCACATCTTGGGCCAGCGCGGCTGTTGGCCCGCCTGCGTTGCCGCCGATTCCCGATGCGGCATAGGCCGGTCGGGCCACAGCCTGTGGCGCGGAAATAGCATGTCCAGGCGCACCGATTCCCTTGCCGGGGCCACCATTGGGCGGCGGAGGCGTATCTTGCAGACGCTTGATCAGCTCCTCCGGGCTAGGCAAGTCGGCCACATGGGTCAGGCGGATCACGGCCATTTCCGCAGCCATCATTGCGTTGGGTGCGGCGGAAACTTCCTCAAGCGCTTTCAGCAGCATTTGCCACATGCGTGTAAGGACTCGCATGGGCAGAGCCTCGGCCATTTGTTGACCTCGGGCGCGTTCGTCGGGGGAAACGGTGGGATCTTCGGCGGCATCCGGGGTGATCTTGACCACCGAAACCCAATGCGTGATTTCAGCCAGATCGCGTAAGACGGCGAGTGGATCAGCCCCTTCGGCATATTGCCCGCTCAGCTCGGTCAACGCGCCTGCAGCATCGCCGCGCAGGATCATATCCATCAGATCCAGCACCCGGCCCCGATCGGCCAGCCCCAGCATCGCGCGCACCTGATCCGCGCTGGTTTCACCGGCCCCGTGCGAGATCGCCTGATCCAGCAGTGAGGTCGCATCGCGCGCCGATCCCTCGGCGGCCCGGGTGATCAACGATAACGCATCCTCGGCAATCTGTGCCCCTTCGGCACCTGCAATTTTGCGCAGCAGTCCGATCATATCCTCCGGCTCGATCCGGCGCAGATCAAAGCGCTGGCAACGGGACAGGACGGTCACCGGGACCTTGCGAATCTCGGTGGTGGCAAAGATGAACTTCACGTGTTCGGGGGGTTCTTCCAGCGTCTTGAGCAGCGCGTTGAAAGCGCTGGTCGACAGCATGTGAACCTCGTCGATGATATAGATCTTGTAGCGCGCGGACGCAGCGCGATAGCGGACGCTGTCGATGATCTCGCGGATGTCATTAACACCGGTGCGGCTGGCGGCGTCCATCTCCATCACATCGACATGGCGGCCCTCCATGATGGCTACGCAGTGTTCACATTGACCGCAGGGTTCGGTGGTAGGGCCGCCGCTGCCATCGGGACCGATGCAGTTCATACCCTTGGCTATGATCCGAGCGGTCGTCGTCTTGCCGGTACCGCGGATGCCGGTCATGATGAAGGCCTGCGCGATCCGGTCCGCCTCGAAGGCGTTTTTCAGAGTGCGCACCATGGCGTCCTGACCGACCAGATCGGCAAAGGTTTCGGGGCGGTATTTGCGGGCAAGAACCTGGTAGGCGGGGCTGGGCGTCTCGGTCATGTCTGCTCTGTCGGATTCGCGTTACGCCGCAGCGTAGAGGCCCTCGCCGCCCGCGTCCACAGCCAGCCGGGACGATTTTCATTTTGGAATGCGTGGGTATGCGGCTAAAATCCACTCTATTCTATTTACTGGACCAGTATGATGTTGGGTGAAGTTTGTTTGGGGGGAGATAATGTCGCAACTGGTGGTTTATGCGTTGCAGGTTGGCGGAGGCACCTTGGCCTTGTCCTCGATGCCTGGGCGTGGAGGAACGTATACAGAAGACCTTGATCTTATCGCAGACTGGAAGCCCGGGCTTGTGATCTCGATGACGACTGAGGTTGAGATGATTCAAGATGGCTCGCGGAATTTTGGCGCTGATATTCAGGGGCGTGCCAGCAGATGGGTGCATTTGCCGATCGAAGATTTTGGCACGCCACCCAAGGAGATTGTGGAGCGCTGGCCCCGCGTTGGCGCGACCGCACGTCAGGCGTTGTCAGGTGGTGGCCGTGTGCTAGTGCATTGCCGTGGTGGCTGTGGCCGATCCGGGATGGTGGTTCTGCGTCTGATGGTTGAATGCGGTGAACGGCCTGAGACGGCATTGAAGCGATTGCGTACGGTGCGTCCTTGCGCAGTCGAGACAAATGCCCAGATGCTTTGGGCCGTTGAACCGGCCCGTGTTCAAGCCGTTTGACGGCTTAGACACCAAAATGTGGCGAGATTTCGCCACCGTTGTGCTGCACCAGAAGCGAAGCCTCAAGCATGGCGCAAGGAGGATTCCTTAGCAGGTCTGCGGGTAGGCTGCTGTACTCGGTTCCGAACATCATGTCTGCGTAGTCATCCAGCCGGCCGGTATCGATTTCAGGATCGGTTCCGCAGAATACGCGTATCTGGTCGCATTGGGCGCGAAAGCGGGCGGTGCATCCTTCCGGGCAGTGCGACAGATCTATGGTGCCTTCAATCTCAAACTCAGTTTTCGTGACCGGTTTTGTGGCGGACATGGCCTGCGTCAGAGCCCGCGCCATCTGTGCCAATGCGGGGCAAGGTGCGCCAGTACGTTGGCACACGGTCGCCGCGAATTCGTGTGTTTTGGTCTTCCAGATCATCAATGCGCCCTCCGCGCGCAAGGCAAGGGCGTGGCACAGGTTGGTCGTTGCGGAGCACGATCAAACCCGTCCCGGACACCCCGCCCGAGTTTCGGTTCTACATCCGATGGCAGGTCTCCTGACTTGCGGGTCATCGCTTTGCCGACCTTCCCAACCTTCAAGGCCAGTGGTATCTCGGCATTGCTCTCCGCTTACAGTTGCGGGGGCAGTCTCGGACTAGGTTCTTTCCGGATTTATCCGGGCAGAACCGCACCGTGTTCCCTTTTCATCCCGGCCCGATTGGGCGCGAGAACCATCGCGACATGGCTATCGGCTGCGCCGTGCCCGAGTCAAGAAGATTGCGTCAGGCAAGTGACGTACGGTCCAGCCACGTCAACCTTGACTTGAGGCGCTTCGGGTGAACTGATCAGTTCAGTCGGTATTGGAGGGCACCATGTTGGACACGCAGCAGGCGGTTGTGACCGAGGATTTTCAGATCCCGTCCGACCCGGCAATGTTGTCGGCGCGGCTTTACCGTCCGGTTGCCGACCCCGAAAAGGTGGTCGTCATAAACGGTGCGACTGGGGTGCCAAGGGATTACTATCAGCACTTCGCCCGGTGGCTCGCCGAAGAACAGGGCATGGCCTGCCTGACTTACGATTACCGGGATTTTGGTCACTCTTTGGTGGGTTCACAAAAGCGGTCAAATGTCACCATGGCCGATTGGGCGTTGATCGACATTCCAGCCGCCCGGGCCGAGATGCGCCGACGGTTTCCGCAGGCCAAGCTATGGAGCATAGGTCATTCCTTGGGCGGAATGTTTGGCCCGATCCAACCCGATATCGATCAGATTGACAGGATGATCTGTGTCTGTTCGGGTCTGGTAACGCTGGCGGATCACCCTTGGCCTTATCGCGCTTTGGCGGCGTTGTTCTGGTTTGGTCACGCGCCGCTGGTGGTCAAGGCGCTTGGCTACCTGCCCGGACGGTTGGTCGGGTTTGGATCGGACCTGCCTGCCCAAGTCTATTGGCAATGGCGCAAATGGTGCACCGCCCCCAAAAGCTATGTGCCAGAGATCGGCACGACACTGCCCGCCGCCCGCTGGGAAGACTTGGGCAAACGTGTCGATCTGTTTACCTTCGCAGATGATGAAATGGTGCCGCCGGATGCTGTCTGGCGTCTTGCCGATCTCTATGGACCCAAAGCCGGGCGCCATCTGCTTGCACCAAGCGAATTCGGAGTATCCAAGATCGGCCATATCGGTGCATTCGCAAGACGGAATGCGGCAGTCTGGCCTAGGCTGATCGCCTGATAGCGCTGGGCACCGGTAGGCCGGTGCCCAGCTTCGTTATAGCCCTTTACGGGATTTTTTCTCGTGCATCACGCTGCGCACCATCTTGCCGAACGCCTTGTCGCGGGCGCGGGCCTGCGCCACCGAAGCGGAATTGTGTTGGTCTTCGCGCCGCAGCTTGCGCCAGCGGTCCAGCCGCGCGGGATCAAGTGTGCCGGCGTCAATTGCAGCCTGTACCGCACATCCGGGCTCAGTCTCGTGCTGACAATCCGAGAAGCGGCAATTCAGGCTGAGGTCTGAGATGTCCGAGAACACCTCATCCAACCCCTCTTGTGCATCTAGCAGACGTAACGCGCGCATGCCGGGCGTATCGATCAGCCAGCCGCCATTGCGCATGCGATGCAAGGCGCGTGCCGTTGTTGTGTGCCTGCCGCGCGCATCGTCTTCGCGAATACCTGCGGTGGCCTGATCCTGCCCCGTCATCCCGTTGGCGAGCGTCGTTTTCCCAACGCCGGATGATCCAAGCAAGGCGCTGGTTTGTCCTTTCGGACACCACGACAGAACTTGTTCGAGACCGCCGTGATCCAGCGCGTTGACCGCAAGTACCGTCAGAAACGGGGCGAGCGATTGGGCCTGATCTACATAAAGGCTCGGATCATCGCACATGTCCGACTTGGTCAGAACGACCACCGGATAGCAGCCTGCCTGATGCGCCAGCGCAAGATACCGCTCCAAACGTGGCAGATTGAAATCGGCGTTGCAGGAACTGACGATGAACAGCACATCAACATTTGCAGCGATCAGCTGCGCTGCTGCCCCTGTACCTGCGGCCCGGCGCTGCAGCAGGCTGCGCCGGGCCAGCACGCGGCGTATGCGTTTGTTTTCATCCGCCAGAACCCAATCCCCAACGGCATATGCGCCGGTTGATTTATCCAGAGATAACAAAGGCGATTCACCTTCAGGGCTCAGCCCGATCAGTCGATCCCGGTGTACGGCCGAGATGCGATACGGAAGAAGTGACGGATCAGCCGTATGCTGAGCCGCGAAATGAGAGGACCATCCGAGGTCCGATAAGGAAAGTAACATTGGTCTGCCTGTGATCAGAAACAGCAATCCCGTCGAATGGCAATCGCGCATCCGCCGGTGACGTGTTCAGGCAGTCAATTGATCGGAAAGGATCAGAACCGGTCTGCCCGAAGGGTTTTTGTTACAATCATAAACGCCCTCCTGCGGCTGATAGGTTCTAAGTGAGAGGTTGGACATCGACCCAAGCGGGGCTCGTTGTGGCTGCTTCCTTCCGGACCTGACCAGGTTGGCGAGGCGCTCGCCCGCGCCAACCTCTCAAAGCCGATATAGGTGCATCCCCTGAAAATGGCAACCCGTCAGAAGGTCAGATGAATACGCATGAAACCATCCGCATCGTCGGGCAGAATGCGTGGATGATACTCAGCAAGCTCTGCAACATGGTGTAGCGCGCGCGGCCCCGTTGTCAGGATCGCGCCCTGCCTTTGGTTTGGTACAAAAGAAAAGGGGCGCGGTGCATGCGCGAGTGGGTCGGCGGGCAATGTGCCCGCGACGTATTTGCATAGAATATCCTGTATGCTGATCTGAGGCAGGTCAATCATACGGGCTTGTCGCGCAATTGGAAAATGACCACCGCCATTGGCGCGGTAGTTATTGGTGGCGACAAGGAAACTCTGGTCAGGCGCAATCGGCTGCCCATCGAATTTCAGGTTGCGAATGCGGGAAAATGCCGGATCAATCACTCGACCGAGCGTATCGAACCGCGCCGGTTGCGAAAGATCGATCTGGTAGGTAACGCCGTGCAGGACATCGAAATTGAAGCCCGTGCGCTGAGGATCGGCAAGATCGATCGGGGCGTCTGAGCCAAGTTGATGGAACAGCCCGGCTGACATCTCAAGCCAGTCCCGAATCTGAGAACCTGAGGCCAGCACCGCGCGCAATTCATTAGGAAAGACACTGAGATCGGCGATATGTCGAACTGAAATCTCGCCTGAGGGGATATCCGTGTAGTACTTGCTTCCTGCGCGCCCGCCGAACTTTGCCGGGGCGGCTGACGATATGATAGGCAAATCTGCCCAGTCGGTATCGACCAAATGCGGGCGTAGGGCAGCGGCCTGAGCCGCCGCAACCAAGGCCAGACCGCGATCCGGTACGCAATATGAGAAGTAGCTATGCAGCGTGTGTGGGATTGCGCCCACTGGCCTGGTCACCCTTTTGCGCGTCGCAGCGTGGCCGGTCGCAAACAGCTCTGTGATCCTTTGGCATTCGGGTATTTCTGTGCCCGATTGAGCGATTGCCCGCGCTTCGACATGGCTGCCTGTAATGCGCCAATCGCCGGTGGTATCTTTTTGCAGTGTCAGATCAATGATCCCAAGATGAGACCCGGCCCAACCCTGCATGACAACCGGCGTTCCATGCACAAGCCCCCGCGTACTGTCGACGAATGGATAACCATCATGCGCCTTTCCGGGCAGTGTCAGATGGGTGTGGCCTGCGACGACGGCATCAATCAGCGGCATCTCGGCCAGCGGGATGATCGCGTTTTCCATATCCGGCTCGGCCATTGCCGATCCCAGTCCGGTATGCGCAAGGGCGACAATCAGGTCGCAACCTTGCACGCTGAGATCTTCAGCAGCGCGCCACGCAGCGGCCAGAATGTCTGTTACCACGACCCGGTCCGTTAGCAGATGTGCTTCCCACTGTGCGGTTTGAGAGGGCAAAACAGAAAGAACCCCGATGCGGATTGCGGTGTCCTGTCCATTTAGTCTGACTACCCGATGCAGAATCGTGTGTGCATCCCAACCTTGTTCGGTCTGAGTGGTTTGCATATTGCTGCAAATCATTGGGCAGGCGGTTTGGCGAGCGATGCGATTGACGAGTTCCAGCCCAAATCCGAAATCGTGATTACCCAATCCGATCGCGTCATAGTTCAACGTGTTGAACGCGCGTGGCAGGGGATGGGCGTCTGGCACGTTTTCAGCTGCCCAGTTGCCAAATGGCGTTCCCTGCAGGCTATCACCATTGTCAAACAACAGCACAAGGGCGTCGTCGCGTTCAGCCTGTCTGCGCGCCTCGTGAATCAGGCTGGCGGTACGGGTCAAACCAATCGCAGGTTCGGGGCGATCCGAATAGTAATCATATGACGTCAGGTGCATGTGTAGATCGGATGTAGCAAGGATTCGAATCCGTGCGCCATCATCTGCATCTCTTGGTTTTCGCATTAAATGCTTTGATTTCAATATCTTCAACTTCTAGCTGTCAGTGTGCCAACGTTTTCACCATGGGGTCGATTTAATGCAATTTCCGGGGCGATGCTGCGGTCATTCCGCGGCAGGGTCGAAAATGTTTGGTCGATACCCGTTGCACGATCAGGTAAGACGTGGCAGCCCTTTGCGCGGCAGTCAGGAACGGCAGGCATGAAACGCGCAGAACAGGTGACATTTGGCGGCTCGGCACTGGATCGGGCGGGTTTGCTGCGCGGCGACGCGGACAAACTGGCACAGGTTTATCGTGACCCTTTGGCAACATGTGTGTTGCTGTGGCGCGGCAAACTGTTGGTTGAGGGTGAGGCACTGGACCGGCTCGTCCGGCTTCCGATGACGCACAAGATTCTCGAACAGGGCCCGGGCGGTGTGATCGAGCAACCGATTTTCCTTGGAAAATCCGAGGATGGATCGCCGCTTTTTGCCATGGACATCTCGGGCTGGGCGGCTGAAGGGCTGGATTTATCCGGTGTCGGAGATTTTGTCGACCGCAGCGAACAGCAGCACCCTGATCTGCCCGAGGGGTGTGTCTTTGCCGAGCTGCGCCGCATCATGACACGCCTCAACCCACGAGACGCAGAGATTGCGGCAACCGCCAAGGCGGTGATCGGCTGGCACGAAACGCATCAATTCTGTGCCCGATGTGGTGCCCGCAGCGAGATGTCTCAGGGTGGATGGCAGCGCAGTTGCCCGGCCTGCGGCGGCCAGCATTTCCCGCGCACCGATCCTGTGGTCATCATGTTGATTACCCATGGCAATTCGGTGCTGATGGGGCGCTCTCCGGGCTGGCCTGAAGGCATGTATTCGCTTTTGGCTGGTTTTGTTGAGCCCGGTGAAACGCTGGAAGCCGCTGTGCGGCGCGAAGTGATGGAAGAGGCGGGCGTGCCCGTGGGTGCGGTGAGCTATCTCGCAAGCCAACCCTGGCCCTTTCCCGCATCCCTGATGTTTGGATGCGCAGGCGAGGCGTTATCGCGCGATATCCAGATCGATCCGGTCGAGATCGAGGATGCGATCTGGGTCACACGGACCGAGATGATGCAGGCCTTCGCTGGGGATCACCCTAAGCTGTTGCCTGCCCGAAAAGGTGCGATTGCGCACTTTTTGTTGCAACACTGGCTTGCAGACACGTTGGACTGACGAGAAACTGAACCCAATCTAGGGCAGAGAAAAGCAATCATGCAGTTTTCAGCGCAGGAAGATATCGATGTCCCAATCGAGACGGTCTTCAACATGGTCTCGGATTTTGAACGCTTCGAACGCAAAGCCTTGCGGCGCGGGGTCGATGTGCGTCGGGTCACGGGGTCGGTTGTGCCGCAGGCCGGAATAACCTGGGAGACCGAATTCAAGATACGTGGCAAGCCACGTCATATCATTATCGAGATGACTGAATGCGACCGCCCGTCCTTGATGCGGTTCCAGTCCAGCAGCAAGGGAATGAACGGCGACACGGTGATCGAGCTTTTGGCGCTTTCCCAACGTCGGACACGGCTGCGCGTTGAAACATCGCTGGGTGCGAAAACGCTGCCCGCCCGCCTATTGCTTCAATCCCTGAAGTTAGGGCAATCCCGATTCAGGCGGCAGTTCCAGACCCGTCTCAGCGAATTCGCGCGCGATATGGAGGAACGACACCTCCATGGTGTCTGACAACCGAGAAGTAGATGAGCACTTTAACGAGACCGATCATACGCGACGCTGTCGAAGCCGATGCGGATGGCTTGTCCGGTGTGCTAACAGCGCTTGTAGCGGCTGGAAAGCGGACCAAGCCCGCCGACAGCGCCTTTGCACTGACGCATTACATCTGCGACCCTGAGCGGATTCAGTGTAGCCTTGCCGTTGCGCCGGACGGACAGATACTGGGTTTCCAGTCGTTGAAGCTTGCCAACCGAAACAACCCGTATGGCGTTGCGGTCGGGTGGGGCATCATTGGGACGCATATCAAACCGTCCGCTGCGCGATGTGGTATCGGTCGGGCGCTGTTCAAACGTTCTCTTCAAGCCGCTCGGCAGCAGGGATTGCCCGCTATCGATGCTACGATCGGGGCCAATAATTCCGACGGCCTTGGCTATTATGAGGCGATGGGATTCAGAGAGTACCGGCAGATGGATGGCGCGATATGCAAGGTCTTTCGCATGGGGACCGGAGTGACCAACCCGTAGTCCGCCGCACTTTCAGTATGTCGCACCGAAGGACTCTAATTACTGTTCTAAGGTGCAAGCGTAGCTGCCCCGCCTATCCAGGCCGTTCCTTTGAAGGGGCGAGCCAATTACCTGCACTATCCACGAGGTTGCGCAGCCGGATAAACGCCGAGGACCTCTACGTTGGTGGTAAAATGCTCAAGCTCATCCATCGCCAGTTGCACATTTCGATCGCCTGGATGACCCACGATATCGGCATAGAACTGGGTCGCGGTGAAGGACCCGTCGACCATATAGCTTTCCAGCTTGGTCATGTTGATTCCGTTGGTTGCAAATCCGCCCATCGCTTTGTACAGCGCCGCCGGGATGTTACGCACCTGAAAGACAAAACTTGTGATCATGCCGTGATCACCACGGCGCGATTCGTCGGCCTCACGAGACATCACCAGAAAACGGGTCGTGTTGTCGCCCTGATCTTCAATGTGACGGGCCAAAACGTTGAGGCCGTAAATCTCACCTGCCAGCTCACTGGCTAACGCTGCGGAGTGTTTGTCGCCGATCTCGGCGACCTCGCGTGCGGCACGAGCATTATCCGGGCTGACCCTGCCACGAATTCCGTGTTGCCTCAGGAAACCTGCGCATTGTGGTAGCAAGACGAGGTGGGAATGCGCCTCAGTGATATCCTCCAGAGTCGCGCCCGGTACGCCCAACAGGTTGATGTGCACGCGCACAAATGCTTCGTCGATGATGTGCAGCCCGCTATGCGGAAGCAGGCGGTGAATATCGGCCACACGACCATAGGTGGTATTTTCCACCGGTAGCATGGCCAGATCAGCCTCACCTGAGCGCACTGATTCGATCACATCTTCGAAAGTGCGGCAGGGCAGGGCGTCCATATCCGGTCGCGCGTTCCGGCAGGCTTCGTGACTGTATGCGCCGGGTTCTCCCTGAAATGCTATGCGATTGGTCATTTGGTCGTTTCCGTGCAACAAGTTCTTGAATTGGGCGTTTAGTCGCGGTGTCTATACCTTGCGTCTTCTCAGGGGAAGCCTTAGACACCCCGCAGACAGCTGAAATGGACACGCGATCAAAATGTTCGACACGATGACAGTTACCAAAGCCGCAGCCGGCTTGTTTGGCACCTTCCTGGTGTTGCTTCTGGCAAAATGGGGGGCGGATGTCCTCTATAGCTCTGACAGCCATCTTGCCGAAGCTGCTTACATTATCGAAACCGAAAGCTCGGGCGAAAGCGCGGACGGCGAAGAAGTAGTCTTTGAAGATATGTTGGCTGCAGCCGATCCGGAAAAAGGCGCGCGCGTATTCCGCAAGTGCACCGCTTGCCACAAACTGGAAGACGGCGCCAATGGTACAGGTCCTTACCTTTACGGTGTCGTAGATCGCCCGGTTGCCTCAGCAAAAGGCTTCACCGGTTATTCGGCCTCGATGCAGGCGCATGGCGGCAACTGGACACCCGAAGCCCTGGACGCGTTCCTGGAACGCCCAAGCGCCTATATCTCGGGCACTTCGATGAGCTTTGCTGGCCTGAAAAAACCACAAGAACGCGCCGATCTGATTGCGTATCTGCAGACCATCGGCAACTGATCTGTTGATCAGATTTGCAGGATTTAAAGCCGCTGCCTTGCGCAGCGGCTTTATTTTTTGTCTGAGAAGAACTTCACAAAGCGTTCACGCATTCTAAACTTGCAACTGACAGTGCTGGACCTTTAGCTGGCGGGCACGACAATGAAGACGACAGAAATTCAGAGGACGAGCCTGATGAAACCCCTTCTGCCCCAGATGCGCTTTACCGGAATTCACGCTTGGGCTGCGGCTTTGGGGATTTCGGCGACACTGGTTCTGGGCAGCAGCGATCCTGCCCGTGCCAATGAAGAGGGCGTCACGCGCAGCCACGGGTATTCCTATTTCGGAAATCTGGATTATCCGGCCGACTATCCGTACTTGAACTACGTCAACCCAGACGCACCAAAGGGCGGAGAGCTGTCTTTGGCGGGCTCAGGTACGTTTGATTCCCTGAACCCTTATTCGCGCAAGGGGCGGGCAGGCGCTTTGACTACGCTTCAATATGACCCGCTGATCGAAAGCACCGCGGATAGTGTCGGGCAGTATTATGGGGTTGTTGCGGAAAGTATGGAATATGACGAAGGGCGCAATTATGTGATCTTCAATCTGCGCCCCGAAGCTATGTTCTGGGATGGCACCCCGGTGACTGCCGAAGACGTCGTCTATAGTCATCGTTTGTTCATTGAGCAGGGTTTGCCGTCTTATGCGCAAGCCGTCGGGCGCATGGTTACAGGGGCTGAAGCTCTGGATGACCACACTGTAAAATTTACTTTTAGTCCGGATGTCACCCGGCGCGGGTTGATCGAAACCGTCGGGTCGACCCCGGTATTTTCAAAAGCCTGGTTCGAGGCCGATGAAAGCCGTCGTCTGGACGAACCGCGGCTGGAGGTCGCCGTTGGTTCAGGTCCTTACAAACTGGACAGCTATGACATCAACCGCCGTATTGTCTACAAGCGTCGCGACGATTATTGGGGCAAGGATCTGCCGATCAACATAGGCCGCAACAATTACGACACTATCCGGATCGAGTATTTCGCGGATCAAACCGCCGCCTTCGAAGGGTTCAAGGCGGGCGAATACACGATGCGTATCGAAAGTGACCCCAAGCTCTGGGCCTCTAGTTACGATTTCCCGAAACTCAGCGAAGGGTTTGTCGTGCAGGACGAGATCGTGGATGGTAGCCCGCCGACGCCGTCGGGTTTCGTTTTCAATCTGGGCAAGCCTCAATTTGCCGACAAGAATGTGCGTAAAGCGCTGGCGCTGGCGTTCAATTTCGAATGGGCAAATGAATCGCTGATGTTCGGTCTGAACGCACCGCGCAGTTCATTCGTGCAGGGGACACATCTTGAAGCGACAGGCGTGCCGGAGGGTGCCGAACTGGCGTTTCTGGAAACGCTGGGTGACGTGGTTCCGGCCGAGGTGTTCAGCGAGCCTGCGCTTGTCGTCCACGAATCCAATCCAGCTCGGTTGAACGACCGTCGCAATTTGCGGCAAGCCTCGAAACTGCTGGACGAGGCTGGTTGGCCCGTCGGCGACGGCAATCTGCGCCGCAATGCCGATGGGCAGACGCTGAAGGTCAATATTCCGTATGCGTCGAGCATTCCAACCTCGACCGCCACCATGATCGAGACCTATGTGCAGAACCTGCAGTCGATCGGTGTGGATGCTTCGGCCGAGAAGGTAGATCCTTCTCAATTCACCCTGCGGCGGCGTGAGCGTGATTATGATATGGTATATTCGAACCGCTATGGCTCGTTCCTGTCGACCGGCGGGGGTCTCAGTCAGATGTACGGATCGGAAGAAGCCGCGTTTAGCTTGTTCAACCCTGCCGGTCTTGCCAGCCCACTTGTTGACGCTGTGATCGAAGCGTCATTCGACACGACAAATCAGGCGGAACAGGATGCTGCGCTGATGGCGTTGGATCGTGTCTTGCGTTATGAGTTCTTCGTCATTCCCGATGGGTATGTGGCGGATTACTGGACGGCTTATTACGACATGTACGAATACCCTGAAAACCTGCCTCCATTCTCGCTTGGGTATCTCGATCTGTGGTGGATCAACCCCGAGAAAGAGGCTGACCTGAAAGCCAAAGGCGCGCTGCGATAACATGGGCGCCTATATCCTAAGACGCCTGTTGCTGGTCATTCCGACCCTTCTGGGCATCATGATCGTCAACTTCACGCTGGTGCAGTTCGTGCCCGGTGGTCCCATTGAACAGATCATCGCGCAGATCGAAGGGCAGGGCGACGTCTTTGCTGGGTTCGCTGGTGGTGGCGATGCCGGAGCCGGGGCCGAGCCCGCAGGTGGTGCCTTTGATGACAAATACGTCGGTGCGCGTGGCCTTCCGCCCGAATTCATTGCTGAACTGGAAAAAGAGTTTGGCTTCGACAAACCGCCACTGGAACGCTTTCTAGGCATGATGGGCAACTACCTGACGCTGGATTTTGGCGAGAGCTATTTCCGCTCGATCAGTGTGATTGATCTGGTGCTGGAAAAGATGCCGGTGTCTATTTCGCTGGGTCTGTGGTCGACGCTGATCGCCTATCTGGTCTCGATCCCGCTAGGTATCCGCAAGGCGATCAAGGACGGGTCGAGCTTTGATACTTGGACCAGCGGTGCGATCATCGTGGCCTATGCGATCCCCGGTTTCCTGTTTGCCATTCTGCTGCTGGTGTTGTTCGCCGGTGGCTCTTACTGGCAGATTTTCCCGCTACGGGGTTTGACCTCGGACAACTGGGACAGCCTCAGCCTGTTTGGGAAGATTACTGACTATTTCTGGCACATCGCTTTGCCGATAATCGCGCTGACCATCTCGGCCTTTGCAACGCTGACGCTGCTGACCAAGAACTCGTTTCTGGATGAGATCAAGAAGCAGTACGTGATGACCGCTCGCGCCAAGGGTTTGAGTGAAAGTAAGGTGCTGTATGGTCATGTCTTCCGCAACGCGATGCTGATCGTGATTGCAGGTTTCCCTGCTGTATTCATTGGTGTGTTCTTCGGTGGATCGATCATCATTGAAACCATTTTCTCGCTCGATGGTCTTGGGCGTCTGGGCTTTGAGGCCGCAGTGGCGCGCGACTATCCGGTAATTTTTGGTACGCTTTTCATATTTGGCCTGATGGGGCTGGTCGTCGGCATTATCAGCGATCTGATGTATGTGCTCGTTGACCCGCGTATCGATTTCGAAAAGCGGGAGGGGTAAATGGCACTCTCCCCTCTCAATCAGCGCCGTTGGCGCAACTTCCGGCGCAATGGCAGGGCGTTCTGGTCGCTGATCATCTTCTCGGTGTTGTTCGGCCTATCGCTGTTTGCCGAGTTCATCGCCAACGACAAACCGATCCTGGTAAAGTACCGGGGTGAAATCTACACGCCTGTCTTCAACTTTTACGCCGAGACTGAGTTCGGCGGTGATTTCCAGACCGAGGCGATCTATCGCGACCCCGAGGTCATGTGCCTGATCGATAGCGGCGGATTGGATCAGTGCTTCGACGACCCCGAAGGTATTATCGACGAAATCAAGGCGGGCACGTTCGAAGCGGATGGGTTTGAGCGAGGCTGGGCCATCTGGCCTCCAATCCCGTATTCCTTCAACACCAGCGTGGACCGCCCGGGCGCTGCACCGCTGCCGCCCAATGGTCAGAATCTGCTCGGCACTGACGACACCAAGCGAGATGTGCTAGCTCGTGTCATCTATGGCTTCCGCCTGTCGATCCTGTTCACTTTACTCGTCACCGGTGTGGCCAGTTTGATCGGCATTTTTGCTGGGGCCATTCAGGGGTTCTTTGGCGGTTGGCTGGATCTGATCTTCCAACGTATTATCGAGATCTGGTCGGCGACACCCTCGCTTTATGTCATTATCATCATGTTCGCGATTCTTGGGCGAAGTTTCTGGCTCTTGGTGATTCTGATGATCCTGTTCAGTTGGACCGGACTGGTGGGCGTCGTGCGCGCTGAATTCCTGCGGGCACGAAATTTGGAGTATGTCCGTGCCGCGCGGGCGCTGGGCGTGGGTAACATGACGATCATGTTTCGCCACATGCTGCCTAATGCGATGGTCGCCACGCTGACCTTCATGCCGTTCATCGTGACTGGAACCATCGGTGGGCTGGCTTCGCTGGATTTCCTTGGCTTCGGTTTGCCGTCTTCAGCACCGTCGCTTGGAGAGTTGACTTTGCAGGCGAAACAGAACCTTCAGGCACCGTGGCTGGCCTTCACTGCCTTCTTCACCTTTGCCATCATGCTGTCGCTGTTGGTCTTCATTTTTGAAGGCGTCCGCGATGCGTTTGATCCCAGAAAGACCTTCTCATGAGCCTTTTGGATGTGAACAACCTCAAGGTC
Source organism: Ruegeria sp. HKCCD3925 (assembly GCF_057221175.1). Taxonomy (NCBI): domain Bacteria; kingdom Pseudomonadati; phylum Pseudomonadota; class Alphaproteobacteria; order Rhodobacterales; family Roseobacteraceae; genus Ruegeria; species Ruegeria sp. HKCCD3925. The sequence goes on along the minus strand of NZ_JBWVBI010000008.1, from coordinate 39,944 downwards.
TCGTTTCGGCAGGACGGGCAGGTGAGTGCGGCAGTCAAAGGCGTGTCCTTTACCGTCGACCGGGGTGAAACGGTGGCTTTGGTGGGCGAATCCGGCTCGGGCAAATCCGTGACGGCGTTGAGCACTGTGTCGCTGCTGGGTGATAGCGCAATTGTCGAAGGCTCGGTCACTTATGAAGGGCAAGAGATGATCGGCGCGTCCGAAGACAGGTTGATGGACGTGCGCGGCAACGACATTAGTTTCATCTTTCAGGAGCCGATGACCTCGCTCAACCCGCTGCACACGATCCAGAAACAGATGGCGGAATCGCTGGCTCTGCATCAGGGCGTTACCGGCGATGAGGCGCGGGAACGGATTGTAGAACTGCTGACCAAGGTCGGCATCCGAGACCCCGAGGAACGGCTCGACAGCTATCCGCACCAGTTGTCCGGCGGGCAGCGTCAACGCGTGATGATCGCGATGGCGTTGGCGAACAAGCCGGACATTTTAATCGCGGATGAGCCGACAACGGCGCTGGACGTCACCATCCAGGCGCAGATTCTGGAGTTGCTGGCCGAACTGCAAAAGTCCGAGAACATGGGGATGTTGTTCATCACCCATGACCTTGGCATCGTCCGCCGCATCGCCGACCGGGTTTGCGTGATGAAGGACGGTGAAATCGTCGAAGCCGGAGTGACAACGGAGATTTTCGACAACCCGCAACACCCCTATACTCGCAAGCTTCTGGAGGCCGAGCCGTCCGGGCACCCCGACCCGGTGGCCCCGGATGCCGAAGAGGTAGCCCGCACCGATCACCTGAAAGTCTGGTTCCCGATCCAGCGCGGTTTCCTGAAACGGACCGTAGGCTATGTGAAGGCCGTCAACGACGCGACCCTCAGCGTCCGTGCCGGGGAAACGCTTGGGATCGTGGGGGAGAGCGGCTCGGGCAAGACGACGCTGGCGCTGGCGATCATGCGTCTGATCGCGTCCGAGGGCGGGATCACTTTCCGCGACCAGAATGTGCGCCGCTGGTCAACGCGCGAGTTGCGGCGATTGCGCAAGGACATGCAGATCGTATTTCAGGATCCGTTCGGCAGCCTCAGCCCACGGATGACCTGCATGCAGATCATCGCCGAGGGGCTGGCCATCCATAAGGTCGATCCTCATCGCGCCCCGCGCGATCTGGTGGCCGAAGTGATGAACGAGGTCGGATTGGACCCCTCTGCGATGGACCGTTATCCGCATGAGTTTTCCGGCGGGCAACGCCAGCGGATCGCCATCGCCCGCGCCATGGTGTTGCGGCCCAAGCTGCTGGTTCTGGACGAGCCTACAAGCGCGCTGGATATGACCGTGCAGGTGCAGATCGTTGACCTGCTGCGTGAGCTGCAAAGGAAGTACGGGCTGGCCTACCTGTTTATCAGCCACGACCTGAAGGTCGTGCGCGCGATGTCACATAACGTAATCGTCATGCGAAACGGTGATGTGGTCGAAATGGGCGCTGCTGAAGATTTGTTCGAACACGCTCAGACCGACTATACCCGCGAGCTGATTGCGGCGGCGGGCTGACACGCAGCCCGCGCCTTTGATGTCAGGCTATTTCCTTGTTTTTGGCTGACGCGGGAACGGGGCCGCGTAGCTCTTCATAGTGATCGAATTGTAGTTTGACCCAACCGGTGCCTCGGGTGGCGCTGGCGAGGGTTCGGTGCAGTTCATCCTCGGCAACGGCGGGGAGTGTCGCATTGAAGATTTCCCAGCCTGAAACGTTGGGATTGCCTTCGAAACCTAGCACCTGACCCTGCAAGGAACTGATCGTGGGGACCAGGTCACCGACGAAGGTTGAAGGCAGATGGATCTCGGCATTCAGGATCGGTTGCAAGACGACGGGTTTCGCCTCGGGCAGCGCTTCACGTACTGCGTTCTTGCCAGCGGTGCGGAAGGCATAATCCGAACTGTCCACGTTATGGTGCTTGCCGTCGCTGAGCGTCACCTTGACGTCCACCACAGGGAAACCTTCAGGCCCCTCAACCAGTGCGTCCTTGGCCCCATGTTCAACCGAAGGAATGTAGTTCCGGGGTACGGCCCCGCCTTTGACCACTTCTTCGAACTGAAACCCCGAGCCGCGCGGCAGCGGCGCGATTGAGATCACCACATCAGCGAATTGACCTGCACCGCCGGATTGCTTGCGGTGGCGGTGGCGATGATCGACCTTCGTGCGGATGGTCTCGCGATAGGCGGTTCCGGCGGCTTCGGCCTCAATCTCGATGCCGAAATCTTCGGCGAGTTTGGCGGTCACGCGGCGCATGTGCTGCGGGCCTTGTGAGCCCAGAATAGAATGACCGCTCAGCTCGTCTTGCTCCAGATGCAGGCCGGGGTCGATTTCAACCAGTCGGGTCAACGCATTCGACAGGCGCACGTCGTCTCGCTCATGCGCAGGCGATACGACCTGACGATGCGCGGCAGGATGGGATGAGGCCCATTCCGGCAACGGCGTTGCCGCCGCGCTGTCATAGATGAAGCCAGGATTAAGGTGGTCGGATTTGACAGCAAGGCCAATATGTCCGGCTTCAAGCGCGCTGATCTGGGTCTTGGCGTCCAGGGTTGTCAGATTTCCAACAGTTTCGCCACCAAGGGGTTCATGAGCTTTCACACCGTCGCCCAGACCACGCAATACGGTGATCTTACCGATATGCTTCTTCACATCTGCAAAGCCTGCGATGGCACGTGCGTTTTCTTCGGCCTCATCCCGATCAGCTGCAATGTTGAATTCCGGTGCCTCATGGCGCAGCGCCTTCATCAAGCGGGTCAGACCGTTGCCATGGCTCGCGGCACCCAGACAAGCCGGGATCAGCTGATGGTTCTGCAAGACCTGTGCAGCCAGCTCGTAGACCTCCTCGCTGGGGGGCTGTTTGTCCTCGATCAGTTGCTCCAGCAGATTGTCATCGAAATCCGATAGGGTCTCCAACAACTCAGTGCGTGCTTCCTGTTCGCGGTCTTCCGCTGATTGCGGTAGCTCGATCAGGGCCGAGGGCTGCCCCTCCTGATACTTCCAGGCGCGCTCCGAGATCAGATCGACTGCGCCGATAATGGTGTCTCCGTCGCGGATCGGCACCTGCCGCAGAGCGATGTGGTGGGCGCAATAGGTCTGCAGTGCAGCAACGATGTCGCGGATGCGACCGTTGGGGCTGTCCATGCGGTTGATGAATAAAAAACAGGGAATGCCCGCCTCTTCGACCAACCTCAGATACGGGGCACACAGAACGGCAGCATCGGGGTCAGGTGGAACAACCACAACTGCTGCGTCCGAGATCGCCATGGCCGGGCCGACATAGGCCAGCGCATCGCCGCCTCCGTCTACGTCCACCGCGCACCACGGTTCGTTTAAATAAGAAAAACCGTGCAGATGCACGGTTCCGGCAACATCGAATGTGGTGGGCCGCCCGTCGAGGCGGCTGATCGCTTCGACCAAGGTGGATTTGCCCGATTGGCTGGGGCCGAGGACGGTGAAAACGCGCATGAGTGCTGTCCCTCTTTCAGGTTGCAGTATGGCTGCACGAAAAGGGCTGTCGAACGCATGCGCGTCGGCAAGAACTGTCTGCGTTTGCCTGCCTCAGGCTGTGAAGAGGTGGGTCTCTCCACCCCTTGAGTGTGGAGAAAACCGAAGGCATGCGTCAAGCCCCCGTGCCGGTTTGTAAGGGAAGGTCGCGAAAAACGACCTGCCGAAGAGTGTTCAGATCGCGGAACTATGCCCAGCCTTACTCAGATCATACGTGTCAAAGCTGCGCGCGATCATGCGGGTCAGCGCACGTGCTTCGGGCGGTATGAACAATCCGTTTTCATCCACGCGTAGCAACCCGTCGAAGGCCGCGTTTGCCGTTGCGTACATTTGCTGCAGTTCCGCAGTTGAAATGTCATAATCGCGCAGAATCTCGGCCGAGTTGATCTGAAAATCGCACATCAATGCTTCGATCAGACGAGACCGTAGAACATCCTGATCTTTGAACAAATGCCCGCGCGACGTCGAGAACCGCCCTTCGCGTATGGCCTTCGTATGAGCCGAGGTTGCCGGTGCGTTTTGCGCATATCCTTCCGGAAAGCGTGAGATCGAGCTGGCACCCAAGCCAATCAGAATAGGAGCTTGATCGTCTGTATAACCCTGGAAATTCCGTTTCAATCGACCAGCGCGCAGCGCATGGGTCAGCCCATCGTCCTGCGTTGCAAAGTGGTCGATCCCGATCTCGGCATAATTGTCCCATAGGAACAGTCGCCGGGCGGTTTCAAAAAGTTCCAGTCGCTGTTCCGGTGTGGGCAGGGCATCTGATGGAATCAACTGCTGGCGCTTGGCCATCCACGGCACATGCGCGTAGCCATAGAGTGCGACCCGGTCAGGGTTCAGCGACAACAGCTTTTGCACACTTTCGGTCATGCGTGCCTTGGTCTGGTGGGGCAGGCCATAAAGGATGTCCGCATTCAGGCTGAATATACCACGCGCGCGGATCATCTCGGCAGCTTCGCGGGTGGTGTCATAGCTTTGAATGCGACCGATGGTTTTCTGGATTTCGTCGTCAAAATCCTGAACGCCGATCGATGCGCGGTTCATCCCGGCTTCGGCCAGTGCATCCAGCCGGGCTTCGTCGATCTCATTCGGATCGATCTCGACGGAAAACTCGGCGTCTGGGCCTAGAGGCACAATCTCAAGGATTCGCGCGGCCAGATCCCGCATCAGGTCTGCATTCAACAGCGTCGGCGTGCCGCCGCCCCAGTGCAGCCGCGACAATGTAACACCCTCTGGCAGGCGTGCCGCCAGCAAATCCAGCTCGGCCTTTAGCACGTCGACATAGGCGATGACCGGGTTATCCGTCTGGGTGCCTTGTGTCCGGCAGGCGCAAAACCAGCACAGCCGACGGCAAAAGGGTACGTGGATGTAAAGCGAGATTGAACTGCCCGGAGCAATCCCGGAAATCCAGTCGCTAAACAGATCAGCCCCGACGTCATTGCTGAAGTGGGGTGCGGTGGGATAGCTTGTGTAACGCGGTACTTTCGCGTCAAAAAGTCCAAGCCGTGCCAGTTGAGGTTTCAGTGTCATAAAGATATGACTATAGCTGGAGGGCCCAGGGTACTTTGACCGAAATCAAATGGAAGCGCGAATGACACTCAAGGCCCAATTCGACCACACCAATTGCGCAGAATGCCCGATCCGGCATCGTGCGGTGTGCGCGCATTGCGAAAAGGACGAGCTGGAAGAGCTTGAGAACATCAAGTACTACCGCAGCTTTGAGGCGGGGCAGACGATCATCTGGTCCGGCGATCCGATGAATTTTGTCGGCTCGGTCGTGTCGGGAATCGCGTCTTTGACACAGACGATGGAGGATGGGCGCAGGCAAATGGTCGGCCTGCTGCTGCCCAGCGATTTCGTGGGTCGCCCCGGACGGGACAACGCGCCCTATGACGTGGTTGCAACCACCGATCTGATGATGTGCTGTTTCCGCAAAAAGCCGTTCGAAGACATGATGATCACAACGCCGCACATCTCGCAGCGTCTGCTGGAAATGACGCTGGACGAATTGGATGCGGCCCGTGAGTGGATGCTGGTGCTTGGGCGCAAGACGGCGCGGGAAAAGATTGCCAGCCTGCTTTCGATCATCGCGCGCCGGGACGCATCGATTCATCAAGCCGGAATGGTAGCTCCGATTGTCTTTGACCTGCCACTGACGCGCGAGGCGATGGCCGACTATCTTGGGCTGACCCTGGAAACTGTCAGCCGGCAGATTTCCGCCTTGAAGAAAGATCAGGTCATTACTCTGGAAGGTAAACGCCATGTAACAATCCCCGATATGGGGCGCCTAATGGAAGAGGCGGGCGACGATACCGATGGCGGGTTTCTGGTCTGATGCCTCAGCCTGCCGCCCTCGAACAATTGGGAGTCCCTTATGGAATTTAGCGGTTTACTCGCCATGCTGTTCATCGGCGCGATAGCTGGCTGGCTGTCGGGAAAAATCATGGAAGGGCGTGGGTTCGGCCTGATCGGGAATATTATAGTCGGGATTGTCGGTGCGTTTCTGGCGGGCACGATCTTTCCCGCCCTGGGCTTTGCGGTTGGCGGAGGGCTCATCTCTTCGATCTTCTTTGCCACTATCGGCGCGGTGATCCTGCTGTTCCTGATCGGCCTGATCCGCAAGACATAAAGCCGCACCAGAGTCGGACGGCTTTTGCGTTTGTTGGCGTCGTCAGTGGGCCAGAAACACGGGGATTTCTGATTGCTCCAGCATATTGCGGGTCGCACCGCCCAAAATGGCCTCGCGAAAGCGCGAATGGCCATAGGCCCCCATAACGATCATATCGGCCTCGGTATCGGCAGCGTGGCGATTGAGGATGTCCGAGACGCGCGTCATGGTCTTGCTGAGCACGTCGATTTCGCACTTCACCCCATGTCGCGCCAGCATCTGAGATAGCAGACCGCCCGGGTCCGATCGATCCGGCCCATGACGCGGTGGATCAATCACAACAATCCGTGTGAGTTCGGCCTGCTTCAAGAATGGCAACGCGCGACGGATGGCGCGCATCGCTTCGACGCTTTCGTTCCAGCCCACCATGACGGTTTTAGGGGCCGAAATCGGTTTGTTATCATCGGGCACCAATAGCACCGGCGAATGGCCTTCGAACATGGCGGCCTCGACGATGGGTTCCGCTTCTGCGTCGCGGTCTTTTCCATAAGGTCGGGGCAATACCACGAGATCCGAAAAGCGTGCGCGGCGTGCGACATGTCGCCCGAGATCAGCGATCTGAGCTACCCCGTTTTCAGCGGACCAGCGCACGCCCGACTTACCCAGATAATCCTGAGCGTAGGCGAGTATCTCGTCCGCCTCGGCATTGGCGCGGCTCAGGGTCTCCTGCAGGATCAAAGCGTTTGCACCGGCATAATAATAACCGGTCTGACTGCGATCGACGCCAAGACACAACGCTTCGACATGGGCGTCCTGCCCTTCTGCCAATGCCACCATTTGTGCCAGTGCGTTCTGAGAAAGCTTGGTTTCCGTCATGACCGTAAGAAGAGATTTAAATGCCATGTCGACCTCATGTTTCCGGCGCTGTCCGTTGCCAGCGCGTGTCTGTTTCTGCAAAATACCTCTCACAGAAAACAGGGGCTTGTCTTGATGCAGATCAAAGCGTCAAAGGCGACCTCGCTGCATTACAGCATGCAGTCAAAAAGGTTTCGCGTGACACGAAGAATCGCGCGAGGCATGGCAAAGGGACGCAATATGTCAAATTACATCAAGCTGATCGTGCTTGGGCTGGTGGTGCTGTTCGCAGCCATCGGCTCTAACTACGCACGGGATTTGGCGTATCAGGTGCACGCGATTCTGGTGATGTTGATCGCCGGCGGTCTGTTCATCTGGACGCTTAGAAACACGGAAGAGCCAGATATCCTCGTCGACCGCTCTGGTGAGTATATGGATGACGTGATCCGCTACGGTGTGATCGCAACCGCATTCTGGGGGGTAGTCGGGTTCCTGGCGGGGACTTTTATTGCGTTCCAGCTAGCCTTTCCGGCGCTGAACTTCGAATGGGCGCAGGGCTATCTTAATTTCGGGCGTCTGCGGCCGTTACATACATCGGCGGTTATCTTTGCCTTTGGCGGTAACGCGTTGATCGCAACTTCGTTCTATGTCGTACAGCGCACCAGCGCTGCGCGACTTTGGGGTGGAAACCTGGCATGGTTCGTGTTCTGGGGCTATCAGCTGTTCATCGTGCTTGCGGCAACCGGTTATATACTTGGTGGAACGCAATCGAAAGAATATGCCGAACCTGAATGGTACGTTGACCTGTGGCTGACCGTTGTCTGGGTTGCCTACCTGGCTGTTTATCTGGGCACGATCATCAAGCGGAAAGAGCCGCACATCTACGTGGCAAACTGGTTCTATCTGGCCTTTATCGTGACTGTCGCCATGCTGCACCTGGTCAACAACATGACCATCCCGGTCAGCATCTGGGGATCGAAATCGGTCATCGTCTGGTCTGGTGTTCAGGATGCCATGATCCAGTGGTGGTATGGCCACAACGCCGTGGGCTTCTTCCTGACTGCCGGTTTCCTGGGTATGATGTACTACTTCATCCCGAAACAGGCTGAGCGTCCAGTATTCAGCTACAAGCTGTCGATCATCCACTTCTGGGCGCTGATCTTCCTGTATATCTGGGCCGGTCCGCACCACCTGCACTATACCGCGCTGCCTGATTGGGCCTCGACCCTTGGCATGGTATTCTCGGTGATCCTATGGATGCCTTCGTGGGGTGGTATGATAAACGGTCTGATGACCCTGTCGGGTGCATGGGACAAACTACGCACTGACCCAGTGATCCGGATGATGGTGATTTCGGTCGGCTTCTACGGCATGTCCACGTTCGAGGGTCCGATGATGTCGATCCGCGCTGTGAACAGCCTCAGCCACTATACCGACTGGACTATCGGTCACGTACATTCGGGCGCGCTGGGCTGGAACGGAATGATCACCTTTGGTGCTCTTTACTTCCTGGTCCCTGTTCTGTGGAAGCGTGAGCGTCTTTACTCGCTGCAGCTGGTCAGCTGGCACTTCTGGCTCGCCACCATTGGCATCGTTCTCTACGCGGCGTCGATGTGGGTCACCGGTATCATGGAAGGCCTGATGTGGCGTGAAGTGGATGCCAATGGCTTCCTGGTGAATTCGTTCGCTGACACCGTTGCCGCGAAGTTCCCGATGTATGTGGTGCGTGCGCTAGGTGGCGTGATGTTCGTCGCTGGCTCGCTGATCATGTGCTACAACCTGTGGATGACTGTACGGAAAGCGCCGGCCAAAGAGGCCAGCCTGACCGTCGCGGTCCCGGCTGAATAAGGAGGGCCGGAGCAATGGCAATTCTCGACAAACACAAGATCCTCGAGACTAACGCGACCCTCCTGCTGATCTTCAGCTTTCTGGTCGTGACCATCGGTGGCATCGTACAGATCGCGCCCCTGTTCTATCTTGAGAACACCATCGAGAAGGTGGAGGGCATGCGCCCTTACACCCCTCTCGAACTGGCGGGGCGTGAGGTTTATCTGCGCGAAGGCTGCTATGTTTGCCACAGCCAGATGATCCGCCCGATGCGGGATGAGGTTGAACGCTATGGCCACTACTCGCTGGCGGCTGAATCCATGTATGATCATCCGTTCCAATGGGGGTCCAAACGCACCGGGCCGGATATTGCGCGCGTCGGTGGCCGGTATTCGGATCAATGGCAGGTGGACCACCTGCGCGATCCACAATCGGTGGTGCCGGAATCGGTGATGCCGAAATACGGCTTCCTTGAGGATCGTAAGCTAGACGGCAAGTATATCGGTGACATCATGGCGGCAAATGCCGTGGTCGGCACCCCGTATACCGACGAGATGCTTGAACAGGCGCAGGCCGATTTTCGGGCGCAGGCCGATCCGGACAGCGATTATGATGGATTGTTGGAACGCTATGGCGACAAGGTCAATGTGCGTAACTTTGACGGTCAGCCCGAGCTGACTGAAATGGATGCGTTGGTTGCTTACCTCCAGATGCTGGGCACGCTGGTCGATTTCTCGACCTTCACCCCGGACGCAAGCCGTTAAAGGAGGGTGTGATGGAACTATACACAATTCTAAGGCAGTTCGCGGATAGCTGGATGTTGCTGCTCCTGTTCTCGTTTTTTATTGGCATCATCATCTGGGTTTTCCGCCCTGGTGCCAGCAAGGAATACAAGGACACCGCCAACATCCCGTTCCGGCACGCTGATGCCCCAGCGCCCCGTCGGGGCGACGACAAACCCGCCACATCCAAGGAGGCGCGGCAATGAGTAAGACACCTGAAAAACAGCCGGGCGATCCTAACACCACGGGTCACAGCTGGGACGGAATCGAGGAATTCGATAATCCGATGCCACGCTGGTGGCTTTGGACCTTTTACGCGACCATAATTTGGGGCGTGATCTACACGATCATGTACCCCGCATGGCCCTTGGTTCAATCGGCAACCGCCGGTGTGCTGGGTTGGTCTTCGCGCGAGCTGGTGCAGCAGGAAATGGTCGCGTTCGAAGAAGCGAATGCGCCGTGGAATGCCAAGTTGGTGGAAACACCGCTGGAAGAAATCTCGGCCGACGCGGAGCTGCAACAATACGCAGTTAACTCTGGTGGCGCTGTGTTCCGAACCTGGTGCGCGCAGTGCCACGGATCGGGCGCGCAGGGTGCGCCGGGTTTCCCGAACCTGCTGGATGATGCCTGGCTGTGGGGCGGCTCGCTTGAGGATATCGAGTACACCATCGCCTATGGCATCCGGAACGAGGAAAGCGACGACGCGCGCTATTCCGAGATGCCGGCCTTTGGTGAGATCCTCGAAAAGGATGAGATCACTCAAGTGGTTCAATACGTCATGTCCCTGACCAACGCCCAGACCGATGACGCGGCGGCGCAGGCAGGCAAGGTTGTGTTCGAAGACAACTGCGCGGCTTGCCACGGTGATGACGGCAAAGGCGACGTTTCCCAGGGTGCGCCGAATCTGACCGATGCGATCTGGCTTTACGGCGGCAGCCAAGAGGCCCTGACCGAGACGGTCACCTACAGCCGCTTTGGTGTGATGCCCCCGTGGGAGAATCGCCTGACCGACGCGCAGATTCGCGCTGTCACGGCCTATGTCCACCAGTTGGGTGGCGGTCAGTAAGGGTTAAAAGAACACCTCCGGGCGGTCTCCCGCCCGAAGGTCGAGGCACCGGCTGTTCCATCTGTTCGCGCGTTTCCAGAACAGCCGGTGCCGATTTTCAAACAATAGGGCTGCAATCTCTGCCGGTCCAGATACGGCATTCAACCCAGTATCAAAGATCGTTCAGATTTACATCGCGCGGGTTTTCTCTCCACCAATGATGTTCGGGCAGCCAGCGCCGCTTGCGACGGCCCGGCTTTGGCGCATCGTAGATGTGAGGCGTATTGATGCGTGTCGCGTTCAAAAAAGATCTGGCGAATACGGTCAGCATGGTTTCCCTCCTGTGCAGAGTTGTTTCTGAGCTTTAAGATTGACCTTTCGCACGCCGAATGCGACTCAATTACCATTTCAATGTGTAAGTAGGGTTTACATATGGACTGGCTATCACTGCCACCGTTGGCCTCTCTCAGGGCCTTTGCCGCCTTCGCTGAGAAGCGAAGTGTTGTCGAGGCCGGTGCTGCGCTCAATGTTAGCCACGCTGCAATCAGCCAGCAGCTTCGCGCGCTCGAGAAACATCTGGGCGCGGCTCTGCTGGACCGAACAGGCAAAGCGCTGACACTTACCGCGGAAGGTGAGCATCTGGCCCGTGCCCTGCAGCTTGGATTTGGTGCGATCGAGGCTGCTGTGGGTGATCTGGCTCGCTCGGCTCGGGACCGCCCGGTTCATGTGTCGCTGACGTCTTCCTTCGCTGCATCTTGGCTGATGCCGCGACTGCCGAGTTTCCGCGCGACGCATCCCGACGTAAACCTGATCCTAGATCCAACCTTTGAGGTGGTCGAGCTGCAACCGGGTGGCGTGGATGTAGCGATCCGTTATGGCGCCGGCGGTTGGTCGGGGGTGGAGTGTGAGATGTTGTTGCAGACGCCGATGGTCATCGTCGCCTCACCCACACTATTGGGTAACAAGACCGATTGGTCCCCGGCAGAACTTGCGCAGTTGCCGTGGCTTGAAGAAATTGGCACGACTGAGGGGACAAAATGGCTGACTGAGAGAGGTGTCGGACCCGAACGCGGCGCGGGGCGTACGCAGCTTCCCGGTAACCTGCTGCTGGATGGTTTGCGGTCTGGACAAGGGGTCACCGTCACTGTGCGACAATTCGTCGAAGCGGACATCAAAGCGGGCCGCATCGTCGAACTGTTCGCCGAGCCGGATACACGCGGGTATCATATAGTTACGCAAAAACAAGCTCTTAGGCGATCCGTGAAAATCTTCATCAACTGGCTGAGGCGCGAAGCGCGAAGCCAGCAGTAATTCACGCGTCTAAAGGTGTCTGCACGATGCGCGTTTTGACCCATGTCAAAGTCCCTTGCCTCGTGATCTGGAAGAACACACACTCAGAATAGCCAGTTGCGGAGCCAGCCTGTGAGCGATTCCAATCCCACCCCCAGTCTCTACGCCGCCAGAGAGCCGATTTTCCCGAGACGTGTGTCCGGCCCGTTTCGCAATCTGAAATGGATCATCATGGCGGTGACGCTGGGCATTTACTATGTGACGCCTTGGATCAGGTGGGATCGCGGTCCAAGCCTTCCGGATCAGGCCGTTCTTCTGGATCTGGCGAACCGTCGCTTCTATTTCTTCTGGATCGAGATTTGGCCGCACGAGTTCTATTTTGTCGCTGGGTTGCTGATCATGGCAGGATTGGGTCTGTTCCTGTTCACCTCGGCGCTTGGGCGGGTCTGGTGCGGGTATGCCTGCCCGCAGACGGTTTGGACGGACCTGTATATCCTTGTCGAGCGCTGGATCGAGGGCGACCGTAATGCGCGCCTGCGTCTGCACAGGCAGAAAAAGCTGGATTTCCGCAAGGCGCGGCTGCGCCTGACCAAGTGGGTCGCTTGGTTCTTCATCGGGCTCGCAACCGGTGGCGCCTGGGTTTTCTATTTTGCGGATGCACCAACTCTGGCGCGTGATCTGGTCACCGGAAACGCGCATCCAGTGGCCTATACGACGATGCTGATTCTGACCGGCACCACATTTTTCTTCGGTGGCTTTGCACGCGAACAAATCTGCATCTATGCCTGCCCATGGCCGCGCATACAGGCCGCGATGATGGACGAGGATACCCTGGTCGTCGGATATCGCGAATGGCGGGGTGAACCACGCGGCAAAGGCAAACGTACGGCTGACAGCGAGCTGGGCGATTGCATCGATTGTATGGCTTGCGTCAATGTCTGCCCGGTAGGGATCGACATCCGAGACGGTCAGCAACTGGAATGCATTACCTGTGCACTTTGCATCGACGCCTGCGATGACATGATGGCCAAGATAGGCAAGCCCCGTGGTCTGATCGATTACATGGCGCTGAGTGATGAGGCCCGCGAACGCGAAGGTCAGCCACCCAAAAACGTTTGGAAACACATCCTGCGTCCGCGCACGATCCTGTACACGGCGCTATGGTCACTGGTCGGATTTGCACTGCTCTTTGCGTTGTTCATTCGTTCGGATATCGATTTGACGGTTGCGCCGGTGCGGAATCCGACTTTCGTTACCCTTTCAGATGGCACGATCCGTAACACCTATGATGTACGCCTGCGCAACAAACATGGCGTGGATCGGCCATTCAAACTGACGATTGCGGGCGATCCTTCGCTGCAGATTGAAATCGAAGGTGTTGAAGGCGAGACTGTTAATGTCACTGCAGATACGGCACAATTGACCCGCGTCTATATCACCGCTCCGCAGGGTACTGCCCCTGCGGCGGCTGACAGCACCTCGGTTCGCATCTGGGTCGAAGATCTGGAAAGTGGTGAGCGGGCCTACAAGGATACCAGTTTCAACGGACGAGGAAGCTGAGAATGGCAGAACGTCAATTCACAGGCAAACACGCATTGGCGGTATTTGTCGCGGCCTTTGGCGTGATCATCACGGTGAACCTTGTCTTGGCTTATAGTGCAATCAAGACCTTTCCGGGGCTTGAGGTGAAGAACTCCTATGTAGCCAGCCAGGAGTTCAATGAACGTTTGAAGGAACAGCAGGCCCTGGGTTGGAACATCAAGGCCGAGCTGACCGGAGGGCTGCTGGTGCTATACATAACCGATCAGACCGGTTCCCCTGTTGAAGTGGCAGATCTGCAGGCCGTGGTGGGGCGCGCCACCCATGTGAAGGAAGACTTCTCGCCGGACTTTACTTTTGATGGCATCGCCTATGCCGCTCCGGCTGCCCTGGGCAAAGGGAACTGGAACATTCGCCTTGTGGCCAAAGCAAAAGATGGTGCCGAGTTCGCGCAACGTGTGCCCCTGTATGTGAAAGGTTAGAGATGGTTGCGCAAGCCACTCCATCTCGGGCAGCCTGTCCTGGCTGCATCGCAGCCCCGGCGGAAGCGGCGCGGCCAATCCCAGAGGATGTGCAGATCGCGCTGTCGCTGCCGGGCATCCACTGCTCGGCCTGCATCTCTACGGTCGAGCGTGAGTTGAATGCCCATCCCGGCGTTGAAGACGCGCGGGTCAATCTCACGCTGAAACGTGCGATGATCAAGGCGGCACCGGATACGCGCGCCGCCGATCTGATCCCGGTGCTGGAGCGCGCTGGCTTTGAAGCCCACGAACTGGATCCGGGTGCGCTTTCGGCTACGCAAACCGATAAGGCTGGGCGCGATCTGCTGATGCGGCTGGCAGTGGCTGGTTTTGCTTCGATGAACGTGATGCTGTTATCGGTGTCGGTCTGGTCCGGCGCCACCGATGCGACGCGCGACATGTTCCACTGGATATCGGCGGCGATTGCGCTGCCTGCAATTGCATTCTCGGCCCAGCCTTTCTTTTCCAACGCCTGGAGCGCGCTGCGCGTGCGCCGGTTGAATATGGATGTGCCGATTGTTTTGGCGATACTGCTGGCTCTGGTCACGTCGCTTTGGGAAACTGCACTCAGCGGTGAACATGCTTATTTCGACGCGGCTTTGACCCTGACATTCTTCCTGCTAGCGGGCAGGTATTTGGACTATCGCACCCGTGCCGCGGCACGTTCAGCTGCCGAAGAACTAACCGCGCTGGAGGTCCCGCGCGCCATCCGGCTAGTGGATGGGACCGAAGCCGAAGTGGCGGTGGCGAGCCTTAACGTGGGTGATCTGATTCTGGTTCGCCCCGGAGGGCGCATGCCAGTGGATGGCGAAATCATCTCGGGCCAGTCCGAGTTGGACCGGTCGCTGCTGACCGGGGAAACCCTCCCGGTCTTTGCTGAGGCCGGGCTGAACGTCAGTGCAGGTGAGGTTAACCTGACCGGCCCTCTGACCATCCGTGCGACGGCAGTCGGGGAAGATACCTCGCTGCACCGTATGGCGGATCTGGTAGCCATCGCTGAATCGGGCCGGTCACGGTATACTTCGCTGGCAGACAAGGCGGCCAAGCTTTATGCGCCGGGGGTGCATATACTCTCCGCGCTCAGCTTCTTAGGATGGTATATTTATTCGGGCGATATCCGGACGGCGCTGAATATCGCTGCGGCGGTTTTGATCATCACATGTCCCTGCGCGCTGGGCTTGGCAGTGCCGGCGGTAACCACTGCAGCATCAGGCCGATTGTTCCGCAGTGGCATGCTGATCAAACACGCGACCGCTTTAGAACGGCTGGCCGAAGTGGATACTGTGGTATTTGACAAGACCGGCACCCTAACATCCGGTGCGCCTGAGTTGACCAATCTTGGTGATCATTCGCGTACCGATTTGCAAGTGGCTCTGGCATTGGCCGAAGCGTCTTCGCACCCCTTGTCTCTTGCCCTTGCAAAGGCTGCGCGTGAGGCCGGGATCAAGCCTGCCAAGTTGCACGATGTTGTTGAGGTGCCGGGATATGGCACTGAGGGCGTTTACCGTGATCAGCAGGTCCGGCTGGGTCGAGCGGCCTGGGTCGGCGGCGAAGATGGTGAGCAGACCGCAGCCTGGCTCGCAATTGGATCGCAGACGCCATCGCGCTTTACTTTTACCGACAGTCCGCGCGCAGGCGCTGCCGAGGCGATTGCGGCTTTCCGCGCTGCTGGTAAAGACGTAATCCTGATTTCCGGCGATACGGAAGGCGCGGTTCAGGCCTTGGCGGGCAAGCTAGGCATTGAGAACTGGATCGCCCAGGCCTTGCCTCAAGACAAAGCCGCCAAAGTGCAGGAACTAAGCGATCAGGGTCGGCACGTTCTGATGGTCGGCGATGGGCTGAACGATACGGCGGCATTGGCGGCGGCGCATGTCTCGATTTCTCCGGCCAGCGCCTTGGATGCCGCGCGGGTGGCGTCGGATATCGTGCTACTGGGCAATGATCTGTCCCCGATCGCTGAGGCTTGCGATACAGCCGTCAGGGCGACCCGTCGGATTCGCGAGAATTTCCGGATCGCCACTGTCTATAACATCATCGCGGTCCCGCTGGCCGTTGCCGGGTTGGCGACACCCCTTATTGCGGCATTGGCGATGTCGACCTCGTCGATTACCGTGTCGTTGAACGCCTTGCGGCTGAGGTAACTCTGATGGAAGTGCTTGCCTATCTGATCCCGATTTCCCTGCTTTTGGGCGGGGTTGGCTTGGTTGCGTTTATCTACACGGTCCGCTCGAACCAGTATGAGGATCCGGAAGGCGATGCGCGCCGTATCCTCAGCGACGAATGGGATGACAAGCCCAAGCCCTGACAAGGGCGTCAACAGCCCTTGAAATTGCCGCAATGCCCGGCTATGTCCGGCCCATCCGCTAGAAGAGAGATTGTAGCCTCATGGCAACCTTAAACCCGATCCAGTTCATTCAGCAGGTCCGCGCCGAAGTCGCAAAGGTCGTCTGGCCGACCCGTCGTGAGGTGCTGTTGACCACGGTCATGGTGTTCATCATGGCTGCGCTGACAGCTGTGTTCTTTGCGCTGGTTGATCTGGGCATTCGCGGCGGTCTGCAACTGGTACTCGGCGCGTTTAGCTAAGCCGGTTTGGGCAAGCTGAAACGCGACTGCCCCCTTGCACAGCTTGCGATGTCAGAGTAGGTGACATGACTATTCGGAATGGGCGTGCGGCGAATCGGGCTGCGCGCCGCTTTTTATTCCGGGTGACGCAATAGGATTTCAACGAAGGGCGCGATGCGTCGCAGCCCAAAGGCAAACAAGGACGACAGGTTCATGGCGAAACGGTGGTATTCGGTCAGCGTTCTTTCGAATTTCGAAAAGAAGATCGCAGAGCAGATCCGCACGTCGGTGGCTGAGCAGGGCCTTGAAGACGATATCGACGAGGTTCTGGTGCCCACCGAAGAGGTGATCGAAGTGCGCCGGGGCAAGAAGGTCACCACCGAACGTCGCTTTATGCCAGGTTACGTGCTGGTACACATGGAAATGTCGGATCAGGGCTATCACCTGATCAACTCGATCAATCGCGTTACCGGCTTCCTGGGCCCTCAGGGCCGCCCGATGCCGATGCGCGACGCCGAGGTGAACCAGATCCTCAACCGCGTTCAGGAAGGTGAAGAAGCGCCCAAGCTGATGATCAGCTTCGAGGTCGGCGAGAAGGTCAAGGTCAACGACGGCCCGTTCGAGGATTTCGACGGCATGGTCGAAGGTGTGGACGACGAGAACCAGAAACTGAAAGTTTCGGTTTCGATCTTTGGCCGCGAAACACCGGTCGAGCTGGACTTTACGCAGGTCACCAAGCAGAGCTGATTGGTTTCCATCGTACCATCGTTTGGGGTGCCTTATGGGCACCCTTTTTACGTTTGGGGCGTGCTCATCTGCCAGACAGTTTGATCCTCACCAAAACCTTTAAGTGATACAGTTCCGACCGGTTCGCAGAGTGTCGGGAGAAATGCTGCGGCTGTATCCGAAAGGACATGGTCGCAATCCAAGTCTGTGGCCGCCGCTACAAGTCTAGCCGCCAAATTGACGTCTGGACCGATGGCCGTGAAATCCAGCCGGTCCCCGCCACCTACATTGCCATAATGGAAGCGACCGTGATGAATTGCAGTGCGCACGCCTAGCTTTTGCTGAAAATCGGCCTCGGCCAGCGACGCCACACCCTCGCGCACCGCTGCGATGGCGGCCTGAATCTGCACCTTTGGCGGAAGATTCGTGCTGGTTGGGAAGATGGCAAAAAAGCCGTCGCCCATGAACTTCAGAATCTCTCCGCCGTGGTCCATGACCGACGGGACAAGGCAATCAAACGTGTCATTCAGCAGCCGGACCAGCGTATCGCCGGAAACCGAATTCGAAAGGCGGGTAAATCCCTTGAGATCCGCAAACAGGATAACGGCCTCGATTTTGCTGCCATCACCGCGATGTACTTTACCGTCCAGAATGTGGGCGCCACTGTTACGGCCGACATAGGTCGACAGAAGGTAGGTCGCGTCGAGCCGCAGCATATAGGTCTCGGTCAGGCGGGCGAGCGGACCGCGAACCCGGCTCAGGATCGCTAGATCACTCTCTGAAAACCCACCGGGCGTGGCACTTGACCAAGTGCAGACATGGGTATCGCCGTTGAGATAGATCAGCGGTTGCGCCAGATAATCGGTGAAGCCCTGCTCGCGCAATTCTCCGACAATGATGTAATCCTCGGGGCAGTTGGGATCTTCCAGATGGCGGCGGATGGGTTGCTGACGCTCAATCACATGCGGAAGGGGGTTATCGGTGTAGATCGCCTCGGTGAACAATTGAGACGGCGCGTCGACACGATCAACGCCAGCGCCCGCTTTCCACAGGAAACGTCGACCCATCAGATTGGGATGCAGCGTCCAGATGAACAAACCGAACCGGTCGATGGCGACACCGGCATCCAGCAGACGGGTACAGATACCTTCGATGATATCGACCGCATTTCCAGCTGGGCGGGCACCGTCAACCATCCACTCGATCAAAGCGTCGATCTTGTCCTGTTTTGAGATCGGTTCCGGTGGGGTCGGCATAATGGCACCCTCAATATAGAACGCCGCGATGCAAACTGACACCGCGGCGTTATTAGTATCAGCTTCGCAGAGGCTGAAACGACTGAGTGCGCGACTTACTGCGCTTGAACCATAGCGGCTCGCAACAGTTGCGGGCGGTCGGTCTGGGATGGCAGGAAGACGGCCTGCGAACCGGCATCCAACGCCGAAAGGCTCGCATCGTACCACTGCATCGCAAGATCGCGACGCTGTTGCACACCAAAGCCTTCGCGCAGGTGGTGGCCGATCAACTCTCCATAGGCAGGCTCACCCATCGCGACTAGCATCAATGCGGAACCGACTGCCGTGTCCATGTTGTCCTGACGGTAGCCCATCGACAGACAGACCTTGCTTGTCGCGGCAAGATCAGCGGGGCTGAGGCCCGAGTCCAGCGCAAGCTTGCGTACCTGGGTTTCAGCTTCTGCCTTTGAGCTGATCGACAGCGCATCAACTTGCGGTGCCAACATTTCACCGTACGAGTCGCATTGTGCGCTCACCTGATCCGGCGTCAGCCCCTGGATATCCGCCATCAGATCTTCGCCACGCGCCATTGCATAGCTGCGAGCAAGGCAGAACTGTTCGCTGAGGGCAAAATCGGCATCCGTCATATTTGACAGTGTCGTGTAGCCCCCGTTGGTCGAGGTCTGCAGCATCACCCCGCTACACCGATTGGCCAGCGATGGGCCGCCGGTCCCGCCGGAAAACAGGCTTGGCAGGCTGGCAGAGGCTGTTTCAGTTGTATTGGCCTCGGGCTCTGGTTCCTGAGCTTGAGGAACCACAACCGGAATCGTGGTTGCTGGGGCTTGTGCTGGTGCCTGAGGGGCAGCAGCCAGGGCAGAGCCGGTTTGTATCTGCCGACGGTATTCCATCAAAAGCGGTTGGCCTGCGAGTTGGGTTGTCGTCTGACCGCCGCTTGTCGCCCAGTAATAGGCCTGCATCAGGAAGTCGCGCTGATAGGGCTGGAAGTCATAGCCATTCACAGGGTAGCCCATCGAGACCTGATAGCGTTCGATCGCAGACCGTGTGCCACGACCGACTTGACCATCAACGCGACCCGCATTGTAGCCGAAATAGTTGAGCGCGGTCTGGGTTTGCGCCCCTTGTGTGGTCGACGGAATTCCGGGGCGATAGGTGCGTGTTGTTGTTGACCTCGTCCGGGCTTGCTGTTTTCTCTGCTGATCGCGGCCGATAGCGTAGCCGATGACGCCACCAACCACAGCACCGCCCAGTATCTCGCCAGCATCGGCCCGTGCGGTCTGAGGAGAAGACGCCGCAAATGACAGCGCGATGCCAACTGTTATTAGTAAACGAATGATCATAATTAACCTCCACCAAAAATACTAATTTCGTCGAGTATAGCACAGCTGCGAGTATTGAGGTGAGGGGGGTGGCGGAAACCCGACCATCCCGCAACCACCGCGCGGATTCTGCATTGATATTAATTTCTTAAGAGTTGTCAGTCGCACCTTGTTAGTAACGATCTGTACGCCGTGAGCGTATGAGACCCACTTGGGGGCTTGATTCGATGTGTGAGAGCATGGCAGGCCACTTGCCAACCCCGCCGTTCCGCTGTAAGTGCCGCCCCTATCGTCTTCGGGCGAGATTCTCTCGTGGGAGGTTGCTGGGATCGCGATCCCGGATCGGACCACGCAACATAGTCTGGGTGAAACGCGTTTCACCTAAGTTGAAAGGAAAACCAAATGGCCAAGAAGCTTGCTGGTACAATGAAGCTGCAGGTTCCTGCAGGTCAGGCGAACCCGTCGCCGCCAGTTGGTCCGGCGCTGGGTCAGCGCGGCATCAACATCATGGAATTCTGCAAGGCGTTCAACGCCAAGACCGCAGACATGGAGCCCGGCGCTCCGTGCCCGACCGTGATCACCTACTATCAGGACAAGTCCTTCACCATGGACATCAAGACGCCGCCCGCGTCTTACTACCTGAAAAAAGCGGCTGGTCTGAAGCCGGTTGGCAAGCGTAACCGTCCTCGTGGTGCGGAAAACCCAGGTCGTGAGACCGTGGCAACCGTGACCTCGAAGCAGGTTCGTGAAATCGCCGAAGCCAAAATGAAAGATCTGAACGCCAACGACGTCGAAGGCGCAATGCAGATCATCCTGGGCTCGGCCCGCTCAATGGGCATCGAGGTGAAGTAAAATGGCAAAACTCGGTAAACGTACCCGCGCTGCGCGCGAAGCTGTCGCTGGCAAGGAAAACCTGTCGGTCGAAGAAGCTGTTTCTCTGGTCAAAGGCAACGCGACCTCGAAATTCGACGAGACCATCGAAATCGCTCTGAATCTGGGCGTTGACACCCGTCACGCAGACCAGATGGTTCGCGGCGTTGTTGGCCTGCCGAACGGTACCGGCAAAGCGATGCGCGTTGCTGTATTTGCTCGTGGCCCCAAGGCGGACGAAGCGAAAGAAGCGGGCGCAGATATCGTTGGCGCAGAAGATCTGATGGAAACCATTCAGGGCGGCACCATCGAATTTGATCGCTGCATTGCAACCCCGGACATGATGCCGATCGTCGGTCGTCTGGGTAAAGTGCTCGGCCCCCGCAACCTGATGCCGAACCCCAAAGTTGGCACCGTGACCATGGACGTGAAAGCGGCTGTGGAAGCAGCAAAAGGTGGTGAAGTTCAGTTCAAAGCGGAAAAAGGCGGCGTTGTGCACGCCGGTGTTGGCAAAGCGTCCTTCGACGAAGCCAAGCTGGTTGAAAACGTCCGTGCCTTCATCTCGGCCGTCGCCAAGGCCAAACCGTCGGGTGCCAAAGGCACCTACATGAAGAAAATCGCGCTGAGCTCGACCATGGGCCCCGGCGTGACTCTGGACGTGGCGGCTGCGGCCGGCGAATAAGCCTTAGCGTTTAGCTGTGAGAACTTGATCCCGGGTGGTGCGAACTGCCCGGGATTTTCTTTGCGTATTACATAAAAAACGTACTGTAGTTTTGTGATTGATATCGCAAGCTACATAAGTGGCGCGTGACAGCGTGGTTTCCAGCGCACAAATTGAAATCTTGGGGTGTTGTTAATTTCCAACCCGGTGACAGCTGCGCTGACTCAAAAGCAGTGATGGGGCAAAATCCCAGATTCACCGCCTCAGTGCTGGTGGCTAAAGAAGCGATTGAACTGGAAGTTGAGGTCTGACACAGTTCCGCCAGTGTTGTGTAATAACTGTTCGAGAATGCTAATCAATGAACCAAGACTTTCGTCAGAAATCACTTCCAGAGGATCGGCAAACCTTTTGGGACCAGTTTTATGCCAAATCGGCAGGATCATGGGAGCTGACCTTGCCGTCGCAATTTGCAGCATTTGTGGCAAATGAGATTGATCGGCAGTCACATGTCATTGATGTAGGGTGCGGAAATGCCCGCGACAGTTTTTTCTTTTCGCGCCACGGATTCAAAGTGACCGGGCTGGATGCTTCAGACGCAGCGATTTCATCGGCGCAAAAGCATGCGCAAAAGCAGGGCGGTGATGATCTCGAGTTTGTTCGGACCAATCTCAAAGATGGATTGGTTGAGCAGGTGTTAACCGAACGGCGATCTGAAACCGTTTGCGTTTACGCTCGGTTTTTTTTGCACGCGATCACAGATGATGAAGAAAATGCTCTGATTAGGGCGCTTCAGAATGGATGCAGACCGGGCGATGTCGTGGCGTTCGAGTATCGAACGTTGGCGGATCGAGCCACGACAAAAGTAGCGGCACCGCATTTCCGGCGTTACGTAAGTGCGGCGGATCTGGATGCCAAAATGGAAGCCTCCGAATTCCGAAAATGCTATGGAGTAGAAGGCGGTGGTTTCGCAAAATATAAAACAGAAGATGCGATCGTCGCCCGCGCGATCTATGAAAAAACACCATGACAGAAGAAGAATTAATCAAGGAGCTTGCCTCACTTCGAGAGCATGTTTTTACACATGCTGCGGCGCAAACTGCACTACCACGGCCTCGTAAAACGCGCCTCGCGGTTGAGGCGCTTAAGGATCCCATAATGCGCTTGGAGAACCAAGCAATCTATGATGATTGGGAAGAGACTTTTATTCTTCTGTATTGCCACAGGAGACTAAAGCCTGCCCGGACGCACGGTAGGCTATCGCGTATGGAAACTCGCTATGCGAAACAGGGTAATGAAGCGCGCTTTGCCTCGTTTTTCGATCGCGTGAAGCAGACCCTATACCCTGATTTCATTACATCGGCTGGCTATAACAGAACATTCGGGGAAAAGGCAGGCGACGACATCTTTGCAAAACTTGACGCCGAGCTTGAACCCGTAGTTCGTCTGGGAAAGCCGATCATTCTGTACGCCGGCACCTTGTTGGGCCACGTTCGAGAGGGTGGATTGATCGATCACGACGACGATGTCGATTTCGCAGTATATCTGGGCGAGTCCACGCTTGAAGGCGTCGCTGAAAAATGGATTGAATATCAGCGAGAGTTGCTTGCCAATGATTGCCTGGATACCAAATTGTTGAAGCGAAATATACCAGTCTTCAAAGTCAAAAATAACTTGGGTATTGCTATTGATCTGTTTCCGGCGTGGACGGAAAGCGGGCGCTTTAGCGTTTATCCTTACTCAATGAATGCCTTGCCGGAAAGTGCGATTTTTCCGCTTAAATCGCTTGATGGTGGAGAAATCATGCTCCCGAAGGATGCGCCAGCATTGCTGGCTCAAAGTTACGGTGACAATTGGCGGATACCGGACCCGCTTTTTCATTTCAATTGGGGGGCTGCGCGCCGCAAGTTTGCACCGATGCTTCAACACGATTTCACCGGCGGTTGATAGCGCCGAACGATGAGGTCCCCAAGGGGGAACCGAGTTCGCATAGCCGCGGCAATTTCAGGCGATCTCGGTGTCGTTTTGACGTCTGGAAATCAAGGTGCCTCAGGGCGTTTTCAGCTAGGCAGTATAGCCGCTGTGAAGGAGAGGTGCGTTCTTCCAATTTACCTCTTGGAAACCCGGCCTATCTGTCCTAAGAAGAGCCACGGAATAAAGCGTGCGATTCGTCGTGCGCTTTATTTTGTTTCGTCCAAGACGGTGGGTGGTGCCATGTGGCCCCTTAATTCCCTGCCTGAGACGGGTAAGACCAAAGAATTCTGAGGGGTCCCACCCTCGGGCGAGTTTTGGCCCATCCCGTAACAACGGACCTGAACGCCGGAGCGAAAGCTGCGGCAAATATGAGCCGGGGTGAGATATCGCCCCTAACTTGGAGAGAACTGTGGATAGAGCCCAGAAAGAGAAAGTGGTCGAGGAACTCGGCCAAATCTTCGAAAGCTCTGGCGTCGTAGTGGTTTCGCACTACGCCGGTCTGACAGTTGCCGAGATGCAGGACCTTCGCGCACGTGCTCGTGACGCGGGTGGTGCCGTGCGTGTTGCCAAGAACAGGCTCGCCAAAATCGCCCTTGAGGGTAAGCCGTGTGAAAGCATGGCCGACCTGCTGACAGGGATGACCGTTCTGACCTATTCCGAGGACCCCGTGGCAGCTGCCAAGGTGGCCGAGGACTTCGCCAAGGATAACAAGAATTTTGAGATCCTCGGCGGTGCAATGGGCGAGAACGCTCTGGACCGCAAAGGCGTCGAAACAGTTTCGAAAATGCCGTCTCGCGAGGAGCTTATTGCTTCGATCGTGGGCTGCATTGGCGCACCTGCTTCGAACATCGCCGGCGCGATTGGCGCACCTGCAAGCAACATCGCAAGCATCCTTTCCACCATCGAAGAGAAGGCGGAAGCTGCGTAAGCGGTTGGCACTGAATGATCTGCGTAGGGGGACCACCCTGACGTTGGAACACACACTGTAAAACGGAAAGAGCTAATACAATGGCTGATCTGAAAGCACTCGCAGAAAGCATCGTGGGTCTGACCCTGCTGGAAGCACAAGAACTGAAAACCATCCTCAAAGACGAATACGGCATCGAGCCCGCAGCTGGCGGCGCCGTAATGGTTGCAGCCGGTGGCGACGCCGGTGGCGCAGCTGAGGAAGAAAAAACCGAATTCGACGTCGTTCTGAAGAACGCCGGCGCTTCGAAAATCAACGTGATCAAAGAAGTTCGCGGCATCACTGGTCTGGGCCTGAAAGAAGCCAAAGAGCTGGTCGAAGCTGGCGGCAAGATCAAAGAAGGCGTGTCGAAAGACGAAGCCGAAGAAGTCAAAGGCAAGCTGGAAGCAGCTGGCGCCGAAGTCGAGCTGGCCTGAGCCAACCGACAGGTGCATCGCTGATGCGCCGCAAAATTTGGCTGGGTCCGGAGAAATCCGGGTCCAGCCGAACCTGTCTTAGAAAGGGCCTCATTGTCTGGGGCGTTTTCTAAGACACGGTTTTCGGATCGGGAGGCCACCTTCGGGACGGTGGTCACGAATTGATCCGGACGTGTCGTCTCGATTGTGCAAGATGCCGGGGCCCGACGGTGTCTTTGCCCGCTGAGAACATCGAAAGGTGACATCTGACATGGCTCAAACGTTCCTTGGCCAGAAACGTCTTCGTAAATATTACGGCAAAATCCGCGAAGTGCTGGAGATGCCGAACCTCATTGAGGTGCAGAAATCTTCTTATGATCTTTTCCTGCGCTCCGGCGATGCAGAACAGCCCACAGACGGCGAAGGCATCAAAGGCGTGTTCCAGTCGGTTTTCCCGATCAAGGATTTCAACGAAACCTCCGTTCTGGAGTTCGTGAAATACGATCTGGAAAAACCCAAATACGACGTCGAAGAGTGCATGCAGCGCGACATGACCTACAGCGCGCCGCTGAAGGTCACGCTGCGTCTGATCGTGTTTGATGTCGATGAGGACACCGGCGCCAAGTCGGTCAAGGACATCAAAGAACAGGACGTGTTCATGGGCGATATGCCCCTGATGACACCGAACGGCACCTTCATCGTGAACGGTACCGAGCGTGTGATCGTCAGCCAGATGCACCGTTCGCCCGGTGTGTTCTTTGATCACGACAAGGGCAAGACCCATTCCTCGGGCAAGCTGCTGTTTGCCTGCCGCATCATCCCGTATCGCGGCAGCTGGCTGGACTTTGAGTTCGACGCCAAGGACATCGTGTTCGCCCGTATCGACCGTCGTCGCAAACTGCCTGTGACAACCCTGCTGTACGCGCTGGGTCTGGATCAGGAAGCGATCATGGACGCGTATTACAACACCGTGTCCTACAAGCTGGACAAGAAGAAAGGCTGGGTCACGCCCTTCTTCCCCGAGCGTGTGCGCGGTACCCGTCCGACATATGATCTGATCGACGCGAAATCGGGCGAAGTGATTGCCGAAGCGGGCAAGAAAGTCACCCCGCGCGCGGTCAAGAAGCTGATCGACGAAGGTGCTGTTACCGACCTGCTGGTGCCCTTCGACAACATCGTCGGCAAGTATGTCGCCAAGGACATCATCAACGAAGAAAACGGCGCGATCTATGTCGAAGCCGGTGATGAGCTGACCCTGGAGTATGATAAAGACGGCGACCTGATCGGCGGCACCGTCAAGGACCTGATGGATGCGGGCATCACCGACATCCCGGTTCTGGACATCGACAACGTCAACGTTGGCCCCTACATGCGCAACACCATGGCTCAGGACAAGAACCTGAACCGTGAAAGCGCGCTGATGGACATCTACCGCGTCATGCGTCCGGGCGAGCCTCCCACCGTCGAGGCTGCGTCGGCTCTGTTCGACACCCTGTTCTTCGACAGCGAGCGCTATGACCTGTCCGCCGTTGGTCGTGTGAAGATGAACATGCGTCTGGCTCTGGACGCGCCGGACACCCTGCGCACGCTGCGCCGCGAAGACATCGTGGCCTGCATCAAGGCGCTGGTGGAACTGCGTGACGGCAAAGGCGACGTGGACGATATCGACCACCTCGGCAACCGTCGTGTGCGTTCGGTCGGCGAACTGATGGAAAATCAGTACCGCGTTGGCCTGCTGCGCATGGAGCGCGCGATCAAAGAGCGTATGTCGTCGGTCGAGATCGACACCGTCATGCCGCAGGACCTGATCAACGCGAAACCAGCTGCGGCTGCTGTTCGTGAATTCTTTGGCTCATCGCAGCTGTCGCAGTTCATGGACCAGACCAACCCGCTTTCGGAAGTCACCCACAAACGCCGTCTCTCGGCGCTTGGCCCGGGCGGTCTGACGCGTGAGCGTGCGGGCTTTGAGGTGCGCGATGTACACCCGACCCACTATGGCCGGATGTGCCCGATTGAAACGCCAGAAGGTCCGAACATTGGTCTGATCAACTCGCTGGCCACCTTTGCCCGCGTGAACAAGTATGGTTTCATCGAAACACCCTACCGCGTCGTCAAAGACGCCGAGGTGACCGATGAGGTACACTACATGTCCGCGACCGAAGAAATGCGTCACACCGTGGCGCAGGCGAACGCGACGCTGGATGCCGATGGTAAGTTCATCAACGATCTGGTTTCGACCCGTCAGGCCGGTGACTACACCCTCGCCCCGCGCGAGAATGTGGACCTGATCGACGTGTCGCCGAAACAGCTGGTCTCGGTTGCTGCATCGTTGATCCCGTTCCTTGAAAATGACGACGCCAACCGCGCTCTGATGGGCTCGAACATGCAACGTCAGGCGGTTCCGCTGCTGCGCGCCGAAGCGCCGCTGGTCGGTACCGGGATCGAGGAAAAGGTTGCGATCGACTCGGGCGCTGCGATTCAGGCGAAACGCGCCGGTATCATTGACCAGGTCGATGCCCAGCGTATCGTTATTCGCGCCACCGAGGATTTGGAACTGGGCGACGCTGGCGTTGACATCTATCGTCTGCGCAAATTCCAGCGGTCGAACCAGAACACCTGCATCAACCAGCGTCCGCTGATCAAGGTGGGTGACACCGTCCAAAAGGGCGAAGTCATTGCCGACGGTCCGTCGACCGATATGGGTGAACTGGCGCTTGGTAAGAACGTGGTCGTCGCGTTCATGCCGTGGAACGGTTACAACTACGAAGACTCGATCCTGATCTCGGAACGTATCGCGCGTGATGACGTCTTTACCTCGGTCCATATCGAGGAATTCGAAGTCGCCGCCCGTGACACCAAGCTGGGCCCGGAAGAGATCACCCGCGACATCCCGAACGTCGGTGAAGAAGCGCTGCGCAACCTCGACGAGGCAGGCATCGTTTACATCGGTGCGGATGTTGAGCCGGGCGATATTCTGGTCGGCAAGATCACTCCGAAGGGCGAAAGCCCGATGACCCCGGAAGAAAAGCTGCTGCGCGCCATCTTTGGTGAAAAAGCATCTGACGTGCGCGACACCTCGCTACGCGTGAAGCCGGGTGACTACGGTACGGTCGTTGAGGTCCGCGTCTTCAACCGTCACGGCGTCGAGAAAGACGAGCGTGCGCTGCAGATCGAGCGTGAGGAAGTCGAACGTCTGGCCCGTGACCGGGACGACGAGCTGGCGATTCTTGACCGCAACATCTACGCGCGTCTGCAAGGTCTGATCCTGGGTAAAACCGCTGTCAAAGGCCCGAAAGGCGTCAAGGCAGGGTCGGTGATCACCGAGGATCTGCTGGAAACCCTGACCCGCGGTCAGTGGTGGCAGTTGGCGCTGGAAGGCGAGCAGGATGCACAGATCGTTGAAGCTCTGAACGAGCAATACGAAGTGCAAAAGCGTGCTCTGGACGCCCGTTTCGAGGACAAGGTCGAGAAAGTCCGTCGTGGCGACGACCTGCCGCCGGGTGTGATGAAGATGGTCAAAGTCTTCATCGCCGTGAAGCGTAAGCTGCAGCCGGGTGACAAGATGGCCGGTCGTCACGGGAACAAAGGTGTGATCTCCAAGGTTGTTCCGATGGAAGACATGCCGTTCCTGGCCGATGGTACTCCGGTTGACTTCTGTCTGAACCCGCTGGGTGTGCCTTCGCGTATGAACGTCGGTCAGATCCTTGAAACCCACATGGGTTGGGCCGCACGCGGTCTGGGTCTGAACATTGACGACGCTTTGGGTGAATACCGCCGGTCCGGCGATCTGACCCCGGTACGCGAAGCGATGAAGCTGGCCTATGGTGAAAATGTCTACAAAGAAGGCATCACAGGTCTGGACGAGGATGGCCTGATCGAGGCTGCGGGCAACGTGACCCGCGGTGTTCCGATTGCGACCCCGGTCTTTGACGGGGCCAAAGAGGCTGACGTCAACGACGCGCTGGTGCGTGCAGGCTTCTCGGAAAGCGGTCAGTCGGTTCTGTTCGACGGTCGCACCGGTGAGCAATTCGCGCGCCCGGTCACCGTGGGCATCAAGTACCTGCTGAAATTGCACCACCTGGTGGACGACAAGATCCACGCGCGTTCGACCGGGCCGTACAGCCTGGTTACCCAGCAGCCGCTGGGTGGTAAGGCGCAGTTCGGTGGTCAGCGCTTTGGTGAGATGGAGGTCTGGGCTCTGGAAGCTTACGGCGCCGCCTACACTCTGCAGGAGATGCTCACCGTGAAATCGGATGACGTCGCCGGTCGGACCAAGGTCTATGAGTCGATCGTCAAGGGCGAGGATAACTTTGAAGCGGGCGTACCGGAATCGTTCAACGTTCTGGTGAAAGAAGTCCGTGGCCTCGGCCTGAATATGGAACTCCTGGATGCGGAGGTTGAGGAGTGAGGGCGCAGCCCTTTCTCCCGTCCCCCCTTCCGCAAGATTTGAGGTAACAAATGAACCAGGAAATCACCAACAACCCGTTCAACCCGCTGACGCCCCCGAAGGTCTTTGACGAGATCAAGGTCTCTTTGGCCAGCCCTGAGCGAATTCTGTCTTGGTCCTATGGCGAGATCAAGAAACCCGAAACCATCAACTACCGGACGTTCAAGCCTGAGCGTGACGGCCTGTTCTGCGCGCGTATCTTTGGCCCGATCAAAGATTACGAATGTCTGTGCGGCAAATATAAGCGGATGAAGTATCGCGGCGTTGTCTGCGAAAAGTGTGGCGTGGAAGTCACCCTGCAGAAAGTCCGCCGCGAGCGTATGGGCCATATCGAACTGGCCGCGCCCGTTGCGCATATCTGGTTCCTGAAATCGCTGCCGTCCCGCATCGGTCTGATGCTGGACATGACGCTGCGTGATCTGGAACGCGTTCTGTACTTTGAAAACTATGTCGTCATCGAGCCCGGTCTGACTGACCTGACCTACGGCCAGATGCTGACTGAAGAAGAGTACATGGACGCGCAGGATGCCTATGGCATGGATGCGTTCACCGCGAATATCGGTGCCGAAGCCATCCGCGAGATGCTGGCACAGATCGATCTGGAAGCCGAAGCCGAGCAGCTGCGCGCTGATCTGGCCGAAGCAACCGGCGAGTTGAAGCCCAAAAAGATCATCAAGCGTCTGAAGGTTGTTGAATCCTTCCTCGAGTCGGGCAACCGGCCTGAATGGATGGTGATGACCGTGATCCCGGTCATTCCACCGGAACTGCGTCCGCTGGTCCCGCTGGATGGTGGCCGTTTCGCGACCTCGGATCTGAACGATCTGTATCGCCGCGTCATCAACCGGAACAACCGTCTGAAGCGGCTGATCGAGCTGCGCGCGCCTGACATCATCGTCCGCAACGAAAAGCGGATGCTGCAGGAATCCGTGGACGCTCTGTTCGACAACGGCCGTCGTGGCCGCGTGATCACCGGCGCCAACAAGCGTCCGCTGAAATCGCTGTCGGACATGCTGAAAGGCAAGCAGGGCCGCTTCCGTCAGAACCTTCTGGGTAAGCGCGTCGACTTCTCGGGCCGTTCGGTCATCGTGACCGGTCCGGAGCTGAAGCTGCACCAGTGTGGTCTGCCCAAGAAGATGGCGTTGGAGCTGTTCAAGCCGTTCATCTACTCGCGCCTTGAAGCCAAGGGTCTGTCTTCGACTGTTAAGCAAGCGAAGAAACTGGTCGAGAAAGAACGTCCCGAAGTGTGGGATATCCTCGACGAGGTGATCCGCGAACATCCTGTCATGCTGAACCGTGCGCCGACGCTGCACCGTCTTGGCATTCAGGCGTTCGAGCCGGTTCTCATCGAAGGTAAAGCCATCCAGCTGCACCCGCTGGTCTGCTCGGCCTTTAACGCCGACTTCGACGGGGACCAGATGGCCGTTCACGTCCCGCTAAGCCTTGAGGCGCAGCTGGAAGCGCGTGTTCTGATGATGTCGACGAACAACGTTCTGTCGCCTGCAAACGGTGCACCGATCATCGTTCCGTCGCAGGATATGATCCTGGGTCTGTACTATGTGACCCTCGAACGCGAAGGCATGCCGGGCGAAGGCAAGGTCTTCGGTTCGATCGAAGAAGTTCAGCACGCGCTGGACGCGGGTGAGGTGCATCTGCACTCGAAAATCACCGCGCGGATCACGCAGATCGACGACGAAGGCAACGAAGTTCAGAAGCGCTATGAAACCACTCCGGGCCGTCTGCGTCTGGGTGCATTGCTGCCGATGAACAACAAAGCCCCGTTCGAGCTGGTCAACCGCCTGCTGCGGAAGAAAGAAGTGCAGCAGGTGATCGACACCGTCTACCGTTACTGCGGTCAGAAAGAGTCGGTTATCTTCTGTGACCAGATCATGTCGATGGGCTTCAAAGAAGCCTTCAAGGCGGGCATCTCGTTCGGTAAGGACGACATGGTCATCCCGGATGACAAGTGGGGCATCGTTGATGACACCCGCGGTCAGGTGAAGGACTTTGAACAGCAGTACATGGACGGCCTGATCACTCAGGGCGAAAAGTACAACAAAGTTGTTGATGCCTGGTCGAAGTGTAACGACCGCGTCACCGAAGCGATGATGAGCACCATCTCGGACGTTGCCAAGGCCGAAGACGGGTCAGATCAAGAGCCGAACTCGGTCTACATGATGGCCCACTCGGGTGCGCGTGGCTCGGTCACTCAGATGAAACAGCTGGGCGGTATGCGTGGCCTGATGGCCAAGCCGAACGGTGACATCATCGAGACGCCGATTATCTCGAACTTTAAAGAAGGTCTGACCGTTCTCGAGTACTTCAACTCGACCCACGGTGCCCGTAAGGGTCTGTCGGATACCGCTCTGAAGACGGCGAACTCGGGTTACCTGACCCGTCGTCTGGTGGACGTCGCACAGGACTGCATCGTTCGCGAGATCGACTGTGGTACTGAGCGTGCGATCACAGCCGAAGCCGCCGTGAATGACGGTGAGGTTGTTGCCTCGCTGGCCGAACGTGTGCTGGGTCGTGTGGCGGCTGACGATGTTCTGCGTCCGGGCACGGATGAGGTGATCGTGGCCGCTGGTCAGTTGATCGACGAACGCATGGCGGACACCATTGACGAAGCTGGTGTTGCGTCGATGCGCATCCGCTCGCCTCTGACCTGTGAGTCCGAGGAAGGCGTCTGCGCCACCTGCTACGGTCGTGACCTTGCACGCGGCACGATGGTGAACACAGGTGAGGCTGTCGGCATCATCGCCGCGCAGTCCATTGGTGAACCCGGTACGCAGCTGACGATGCGTACTTTCCACATCGGTGGTGTTGCGCAAGGTGGTCAGCAGTCGTTCCAGGAAGCCAGCCAGGAAGGCGTCGTTTCCTTCGAGAACCCGCAGATTCTGGTCAATGCCGCAGGCGAAAGCCTCGTTATGGGCCGGAACATGAAGCTGGTGATCAGCGACGAACACGGCGAAGAGCGTGCCAGCCACAAGCTGGGCTATGGCTCCAAGCTGTTTGTCAAGGACGGCACCAAGGTTGCTCGTGGTGACAAGCTGTTCGAATGGGATCCCTACACCCTGCCGATCATCGCCGAGAAAGCCGGTACCGCGAAATATGTCGACCTTGTTTCGGGCCTTGCGGTCCGGGATGAGACCGACGACGCAACCGGTATGACCCAGAAGATCGTGATCGACTGGCGCGCGGCCCCCAAAGGCAGCGACCTCAAGCCCGAGATTATTCTGGTCGGTGAAGATGGCGAGCCGGTCCGCAACGATGCGGGCAACCCGGTTCACTATCCGATGTCGGTGGATGCGATCCTGTCCGTCGAAGATGGTCAGACCATCGAAGCCGGTGACGTTGTTGCGCGTATCCCGCGTGAAGGCGCCAAGACCAAGGACATCACCGGTGGTCTGCCACGTGTGGCCGAACTGTTCGAAGCCCGTCGTCCGAAAGATCACGCGATCATCGCAGAGGCCGATGGTTACGTGCGCTTTGGCCGCGACTACAAGAACAAGCGCCGCATCAGCATCGAACCGGCTGACGAGTCCATGGAGACCATCGAATACATGGTACCCAAGGGCAAGCACATCCCGGTCGCCGAAGGGGACTTCATCCAGAAGGGTGAATACCTGATGGACGGTAACCCGGCTCCGCATGACATCCTGTCCATCATGGGTGTCGAAGCGCTGGCGGATTACATGATCGACGAAGTGCAGGACGTTTATCGTCTGCAGGGCGTTAAGATCAACGACAAGCACATCGAGGTCATCGTGCGCCAGATGCTGCAGAAGTGGGAGATCCTGGATTCAGGTGACACCACCCTGCTGAAAGGCGAACATGTCGACAAGCAAGAGTTCGACGCAGCCAACGAGAAGACTATCTCGCGTGGCGGTCGTCCGGCTCAGGGTGAGCCGATCCTTCTGGGGATCACCAAAGCTTCGCTGCAGACGCGTTCGTTCATCTCGGCGGCGTCGTTCCAGGAAACCACCCGCGTGCTGACCGAAGCCTCGGTTCAGGGCAAGAAAGACAAGCTGGTTGGCCTGAAAGAGAACGTAATCGTTGGTCGTCTGATCCCCGCCGGGACCGGTGGGGCCACTCAGGCCGTCCGCCACATCGCGCAGTCGCGCGACAACGTGGTTATCGAAGCGCGCAGGGAAGAGGCCGAAGCAGCCGCTGCTCTGGCCGCTCCGACCTTCGACGACGACATGGTCGGTGATGAGCTGGACGTTCTGGTGGAAACACCGGAAAGCCGCGAATAGGCACCCTCAATAACTAAGAAAGGCCCCGCGATTTCGCGGGGCCTTTCTTGTTGTGAGCGCTCCGAGGCGAACTCTCACAAAGATAGTTACTAATGTGATCCGGTTTGTGGCATGCTTTCGTCAACAGAGGAGGGGGCCGCAATGACAACTCGTCAAACGCATGGGCGAAAGCGACTGTATGACAGTATTTTGGACACCGTCGGAGACACGCCAAGCATACGAATAAACAGGATCGCGCCCTCAAACGTGACGGTTTACGTAAAATTCGAAGCGTTTAACCCGGCCAGTTCTGTCAAAGATCGCCTTGCCCTCAACATCATCGAAGCGGCAGAACGCGACGGTAGCTTAAAACCCGGTCAGACAGTGGTTGAGGCGACCTCGGGGAATACCGGTATCGGGCTGGCGATGGTCTGCGCGGCCAAAGGCTATCCCTTAGTTGTGACGATGGCCGACAGTTTCTCGGTCGAGCGGCGCAAGCTGATGAGGTTTTTGGGGGCAAAAGTTGTCCTGACACCGCGCGCGCAAAAGGGGTTCGGCATGTATACAAAAGCTAAAGAACTGGCCGAGCAGAACGGTTGGTTCCTGGCCAGCCAGTTTGAAACCGCAGCCAACGCCGATATTCACGAAAATACCACCGCGCAGGAAATCTTGGGTGACTTTGATGGGCAGAATCTCGACTATTGGGTTACGGGCTATGGCACTGGCGGGACCGTCTCGGGCGTGGCCCGGGCTCTTAGAAAAGCGCGCCCTGAGACCAAGATCATCCTGACAGAGCCTGCCAACGCAGCCATTGTGTCGTCAGGATATGTGAACACGCGCAATGAAATACACCAGCCGACCGAGAGCCATCCGAACTTCGAGCCGCATCCGATCCAAGGCTGGACGCCTGATTTTATTCCGTGGGTTCTGCAGGAGGCCATTGATAACTCGTACTTTGATGAGTTGATTCCCGTTCCCGGTAGCGACGGTATTGCATGGTCGCGCCG
Source organism: Ruegeria sp. HKCCD3925 (assembly GCF_057221175.1). Taxonomy (NCBI): domain Bacteria; kingdom Pseudomonadati; phylum Pseudomonadota; class Alphaproteobacteria; order Rhodobacterales; family Roseobacteraceae; genus Ruegeria; species Ruegeria sp. HKCCD3925. Next base: position 5,535 of record NZ_JBWVBI010000008.1, on the reverse strand, counting down.
TTTGGCCGCGGAAGAGGGGATTTTTACCGGTATTTCTGGTGGCTCGACCTTTGCGGTCGCGATGAAACTGGCGGAGACTGCTCCGGAAGGTTCCGTCATGTTGGTAATGTTGCCAGATACGGGCGAGCGTTACCTTTCGACGCCATTGTTTGATGGCGTAGAAGAGGAGATGACGGATGATGAGATCGAGATCTCGAAATCTACGCCTTCCGCCCAGATGACAGATTGAAACGACTGAAAAGTCGACAGTTTGTGTAGCTCGTCGGAACTATTACTGTAGGATTGTCAGGCGCAAATTGAATTCGTGATCAATTGAACAGTGAATACGACAATATATTGAAGACCGGGTGTTGATTAAATGAGTCCTAACGTTAAAGGCGCGCTGCTGATGATGGGCAGTATGGCGGCCTTTACCGTCAATGATGCGTTGGTGAAAGTGGTGGGGCAAGATCTGCCTCTGTTCCAACTTGTGGCCATGCGCGGAGTTTTGGCGACAGTTCTTGTGTTGATAATGGCCCGTTATCTTGGGGCGCTCCACCTGAATTTTCCCCTCCATGACAAATGGCTTATCGCATTACGTTGCCTGGCAGAGTTGGCGGCGACCATCTTCTTTTTGACGGCTCTGATGCACATGCCGCTTGCCAACGTTACGGCAGTTCTACAGGCGTTGCCGCTGACCGTGACTTTGGGTGCTGCCTTATTCTTCGGTGAAGTAATTGGATGGAGACGTATTGCTGCAATTGCGCTTGGGTTCGTCGGTATGTTGTTGATCGTTCGGCCCGGTCCTGAAGGGTTCAGCATCTATGCGATTTACGCATTGATTGCGGTTGCTTCCGTTACAGTTCGCGATTTGATCACCCGCCGAATGTCAGCTGAAGTACCTTCTGTGGTGGTAACACTGGCGACATCCCTCACTATCACATTGGCAGCGATCATCGTCTCCACGTTTGAAGGATGGGTGCCGGTCTCGACCGCATCTGGAGCGATGATCGCCAGCGCTGCGGTCTTTGTTCTGATAGGCTATCTGTTCAGTGTCATGGTGATGCGCGTGGGCGAGGTCGGTTTTGTTGCGCCATTTCGCTATTCCAGCCTGCTTTGGGCACTGGGACTGGGGTGGGCTGTGTTTGGTGACTGGCCGGACGCGATCACAATGCTGGGTGGTGCATTGGTAGTTGGGGCAGGGATGTTCACTCTGTTTCGCGAACGGTCGCGTCAGGCGGAGAAGTGAGGCAAACGTACGAAACCGGGGTTTAGCGCGAAACGCGTGGCAAAATCGGTCTCGATTTCGGGCGTGATCGGCGCAAGCTGCGCCTTCTGCTTTTCAGCGCGCGGCGAGTCGTTGGAGTTGTTCAATGTCCTGATCCACATCGGGCGATCAGGATAACTGACCACTGGCATGAAACGCCCGATCCGGTTGTGGGTAAAACTTATGATCGTGTGGGCGCACCCGCCCGCGATAAGCATGCCCAAGCCCACCCCAAGCAGAGATTTGTAGACTTGTGCCGCCCGAACCCCATTCGGCCCAAAGCAGGCCTGGTATCCGTTGTTGAAATCGAGGCCTATGGCCTGATTTTTTCCAATCAGCCCGGCAACATCATCGGCGGACTCGCGCAGTCTTTCGATGAAATCAATCGAAATGCTGTCGTCGTCATCATGGCGAAATTGAAGACAGGGCCGGTCCGGATTTGAACGCGCTTCCTGAAGGATTCGTTTCATGACCTGCCGGTGTTTCTGGCTTGGTTCGACGGGTCTTTGGACAATTCGTACCTGCTTGATGTCAGCGGTGAGGTCCTTAAGCCGGCCGAGCGCCTTTCGCGGCAGACAGTCCCCAACAACGACCAGAAGCTGATAGTCCCCATCTGTCTGCGCGCGAAAGCTGGGCAACGTCACAGATTCGAACAGGCGGAACCGCTCTTCCAGACGAGCAGGGTTGTAGAGATGGGCGCGCCGATCTGCGACCGTGTCATGTTCGATCTGGAAATCGCCCAGAGCAGGGAATGAAAATCGGCACAGGCCAAAGACTTGCATGGGGCATCCAATGGTTTGCAGGGCATGCTCACTATGCATCCGGTGCCGAAGTGCTGCAATGCGTCGGTGCAGTGGGAATCTCCATTAGTTCCTGATAGACGGCCGGAGCTCTTATGCACAACACGCCTTTCCCGCTGGGCTGTTGACACTCGGGCCGACTCCCCTTAATACGCGCGACATCTCGGTACCGGGGGCCGCCCCATAACCGATTTCAGTAATGAACTGGTCAAGGCCCGAACACTTTTATCGTTCGCGCCCTCTGATAACAAACCGCGACGTTCACCTCGGAATGGGAACGCTCGCGGGTTTTGCGCTTGTGGACGCATGAGTGCAGCGAATTTAACCGCACGCAACGCGCGTGCATGTCATGTGTGTTGCAAAACGGGGAAGAAACCGGAATGCCAACTATTCAACAGCTGATCCGCAAACCGCGGCAGCCCAAAGTAAAACGCTCGAAGTCCATGCACTTGGAACAGTGCCCGCAGAAACGCGGCGTCTGCACCCGCGTGTACACCACCACACCTAAGAAGCCGAACTCGGCTATGCGTAAGGTTGCCAAGGTGCGCTTGACCAACGGGTTCGAGGTCATCTCGTACATCCCGGGTGAAAGCCACAACCTGCAGGAACACTCGGTTGTTCTGATCCGTGGCGGTCGTGTAAAAGACCTTCCCGGTGTGCGTTACCACATCCTGCGCGGTGTTCTGGATACTCAGGGCGTCAAAGATCGTAAGCAACGTCGTTCGAAATACGGCGCGAAGCGTCCCAAGTAAGAAGGAGAGGCTGATATGTCACGTCGTCACGCCGCCGAAAAACGCGAAGTACTGCCTGACGCCAAATTTGGCGACAAGGTACTGACCAAATTCATGAACAACCTGATGATCGACGGCAAGAAGTCGGTCGCAGAGCGCATCGTTTACAACGCGTTTGACCGCGTTGAAAACAAGGTAAAGCGCGCTCCTGTCGAAGTGTTCCACGAAGCGCTCGACAACATCAAACCGTCGGTCGAGGTTCGCTCGCGCCGGGTTGGTGGTGCAACCTATCAGGTTCCGGTCGAAGTGCGCCCTGAGCGCCGCGAAGCGCTGGCCATCCGCTGGCTGATCACCGCTGCGCGCGGCCGCAACGAAAACACCATGGAAGAACGCCTCGCCGGTGAGCTGCTGGACGCTGTACAGTCCCGCGGTACTGCCGTGAAGAAGCGCGAAGACACCCACAAGATGGCCGAGGCGAACAAAGCCTTCAGTCACTACCGTTGGTAATTCAGAGGCTTATCAAAAATGGCACGCGAATATCCGCTCGAACTATACCGTAACTTCGGTATCATGGCGCACATCGACGCAGGTAAGACCACCTGCTCGGAGCGTATCCTGTATTACACTGGTAAATCCCACAACATCGGTGAGGTGCACGATGGTGCAGCCACCATGGACTGGATGGAGCAGGAGCAGGAACGCGGCATCACCATCACTTCGGCTGCGACCACCACTTTCTGGGAACGCACCGAGGACGGTCAGACCGCAGAAACTCCTAAGCACCGCCTGAACATCATCGACACCCCCGGCCACGTTGACTTCACCATCGAAGTTGAGCGTTCGCTTGCGGTTCTCGACGGTGCTGTCTGCGTTCTGGACGCAAACGCCGGTGTTGAGCCCCAGACCGAAACCGTGTGGCGTCAGGCTGACCGCTACAAGGTTCCGCGTATGGTTTTCGTCAACAAAATGGACAAGATCGGCGCTGACTTCTTCAACTGCGTCAACATGATCGAAGACCGCACCGGCGCACGCGCTGTTCCGGTTGGCATTCCGATCGGCGCCGAGTCCGAGCTGGAAGGTCTGATCGACCTGGTCACCATGGAAGAGTGGCTGTGGCAGGGCGAAGATCTGGGCGCAAGCTGGATCAAAGCTCCGATCCGCGACAGCCTGAAAGACATGGCTGACGAATGGCGCGGCAAGATGATCGAAGCGGCCGTCGAAATGGACGACGACGCGATGATGGAATACCTGGAAGGCAATGAGCCCGACGTTCCGACCCTGCGCGCCCTGCTGCGCAAAGGTACTCTGGAGATCGCGTTCGTTCCGGTTCTGGGTGGGTCTGCGTTCAAGAACAAAGGCGTTCAGCCGCTGCTCAACGCTGTGATCGACTATCTGCCCAGCCCGCTGGACGTTGTTGATTACATGGGCTTCAAACCCGGCGACGAGGAAGAAGTTCGTGACATCGCACGTCGTGCAGACGACGACATGGCCTTCTCGGGTCTGGCGTTCAAAATCATGAACGACCCCTTCGTTGGCTCGCTGACTTTCACCCGGATCTACTCGGGCACCATGAACAAGGGTGACTCGATCCTGAACTCGACCAAAGGTAAAAAAGAGCGCATCGGTCGTATGATGATGATGCACTCGAACAACCGGGAAGAGATCGAAGAAGCGTTTGCAGGCGACATCATCGCGCTGGCGGGTCTGAAAGACACCACCACCGGTGACACCCTGTGTGACGCGAAGGATCCGGTGGTTCTGGAAACCATGACCTTCCCCGATCCGGTTATCGAGATCGCGGTTGAGCCCAAAACCAAGGGCGACCAAGAGAAGATGTCCCAGGGTCTGGCCCGTCTGGCCGCCGAAGACCCGTCCTTCCGTGTGGAAACTGATCTGGAATCCGGTCAGACCATCATGAAGGGCATGGGCGAACTTCACCTGGACATCCTGGTTGACCGTCTGAAGCGCGAGTTCAAGGTCGAGGCGAACATCGGTGCACCTCAGGTGGCCTACCGTGAAACCATCTCGATGCCGGTTGAGCACACCTACACCCACAAGAAACAGTCGGGTGGTTCAGGTCAGTTCGCGGAAGTCAAGCTGGAGATCCAGCCGACCGAAGCAGGCGAAGGTTACTCGTTCGAAAGCCGCATCGTTGGTGGTGCCGTTCCGAAGGAATACATCCCGGGTGTTGAAAAAGGCATCAACTCGGTCATGGATAGCGGCCCGCTGGCTGGCTTCCCCGTGATCGACTTCAAGGTTGCCCTGCTGGACGGTAAGTTCCACGACGTTGACTCGAGCGTTCTGGCGTTCGAAATCGCATCGCGGATGTGTATGCGTGAAGGCATGCGCAAAGCTGGCGCGAAGCTGCTGGAACCGATCATGAAGGTCGAAGTGATCACCCCGGAAGAATACACCGGCGGTATCATCGGCGACCTGACCTCGCGTCGTGGCCAGGTGTCTGGTCAGGAACCGCGCGGCAACGCGATCGCGATCGATGCGTTCGTTCCGCTGGCCAACATGTTCGGCTACATCAACACTCTGCGTTCGATGTCGTCGGGCCGTGCCCAGTTCACCATGCAGTTCGACCACTACGATCCGGTTCCGCAGAACATCTCGGACGAGATTCAGGCGAAATACGCATAAGCGAAGATTTGAGGGAGCTCCGGCCAGGGGCTCCCTTCATTACCGAAAAAGGAGGCCATCATGGCAAAGGAAAAGTTTGAGCGTAATAAGCCGCACGTCAACATCGGCACGATTG